>NZ_JBFUKI010000008.1:0-292205 GCF_056400925.1 Alsobacter sp. P4_H11 | reverse complement strand
GGCCGGCCGTCGCCGCGCCCGCTCAGGCCGCAGCCGGACCCGGCGGCGCCGGCGCTCCCGCCGCACAGTCCGCGCCCGGCGCCAACCCTTATGCGGACCCGGCCGCGCCCTTCAAGGTGGACCGCTCCGCCTCCTCCAAGCTCACCGAGCCGCTCCTGAACACGCCGCGCACCGTGACGGCGATCCCCAAGGAGGTGATCGAGGATAAGCAGGCGACCTCCTTCCGCGAGCTGGTGCGCACCACGCCCGGCCTCACGCTGGGCTCGGGCGAAGGCGGCAACGCCTTTGGCGACCGCGTGTTCATCCGCGGCTTCGACGCCCGCAACGACATCTATGTGGACGGCGTGCGCGACCCCGGCGTCAACATCCGCGAGAACTTCGCCACCGAGCAGGTGGAGGTGCTGAAGGGCCCCTCCTCCACGGTGGGCGGGCGCGGCACCTCCGGCGGCGCCGTTAACGTGGTCACCAAGAAGCCGTCCTTCGTGAGCTTCTACGAAGCGGGCGTGACGGGCGGCACGGACGCCACCAGGCGGATGACGTTCGACGTCAACCACGTGGTCTCGCCGGAATTCGCCGTGCGGGCCAACGGCATGGCGCAGGGCGCCAATGTGGCGGGCCGCAACGAGGCATTCGACAACCGCTGGGGCGGCGCCATCGCGGCGACCTGGAAGCCGAACGAGCGCTTCCAGATGACGGTGGACTATTTCCACGTCGATCTCGACCAGCTGCCCGACTGGGGCGTGCCCTTCGACGCCCGCAAGCGGCGGCCGTTCACCGAGAGCGGCCTCAACCGCAACAACTATTACGGCCTGCCCAACCGCGACTTCCAGAAAGCCCGGCAGGACATCGCCACAGCGTCCATGCGCTACGAACTCGCCGACTGGGCGACGCTCTCCAACAAGTTCCGCTACGGCTTCTCGGTGCTGGACTATGTGGCCTCCGCGCCCGGCAGCGTGAACACGACCAACCCGGACCCGTCGCGCTGGACCGTGAACAGCGGCGCCAAGAGCCGCTACCAGGAAAACGAGGTCATCGCCAACCAGACCGAACTGACCGCGAAGTTCGCGAGCTTCGGCCTGTTGCACACGGCCGTGGCCGGCGTCGAGATCAGCCGCGAAAACGTGTCACGCGACAGCTACCTGGCGCTCTCCACCGAGAGCTTCGGCGCCGGCGCGATCCCGGGCGCGAGCCTGAACCTGTGGGACCCGGGCGGCGGGCTGATTCCGTTCACCGGGACCTTCGCCAAGACGGGCCGCCCCACCGAGATCGGCGTCGACACCCGCAGCGCCTACCTGCTGGACACGATCAACTGGAACGACCGCCTATTCCTCACCGGCGGCGTGCGGGTGGACGACTACGGCGTGAAGGCCGCCTCCACGGCCGCGACCGGCGTCCGGACGACGCTGGAGCGGGACGACACGATGTTCAACTGGAACATCGGCGCGACCTACAAGCCCCTGCCCTATGCGGCCGTCTACGCCGCCTATGGCACATCCTCGAACCCGGTCGGCTCCGAGCTGGACGGCGGCGGCAGCGACTATGGGGCGCTCACGGCCAGCAACGCCGCGCTGGGGCCGGAAAAGAATCGCTCCTACGAGGTGGGCACGAAGTGGGAGCTGTTCGACCGGCGCCTGCTGGTGACGGCGGCGCTGTTCCAGAACGAGAAGACCCGGGCCCGCGAGACCATCGGGGCGATCGTGTCGCCGACCGGCGAGTACCGGGTGCGCGGCGTCGAGGTGGGGGTCGGCGGCAACGTCACGGACCGGTGGAGCCTGTTCGGCGGCGCTGTGTTCATGGACTCCGAAGTCACCAGGTCGGCCATCGCGGCCAACCGGGGCCTGCAGCTCGCCAACATCGCGCATGAGAGCTTCAGCCTGCTCTCGAAATACGCGATCACCGACAAGCTCTCTGTGGGGGCGCAGGCGACCTATATCGGCCGGATCCTGGGCGGCACCTTCGCGGCCAACACCAACGTGCTGCCGGGCGGATGGCGGCTGGACCTGCTCGCCGAATACAAGTTCACCGACCACGTCTCGGCCCGGCTGAACGTGCTCAACGTGACGGACGCGACGATCTACGACGCGTTCTACCGCAGCAACGTGCCCTACGTGTATCTCGCGCCGGGGCGGGCGGCCTATTTCAGCCTGAACTTCAAATACTGAACGGGCGCCCGCCGGCGCGCCCGGCGGGCTCCCCTCGCGATCCGAGGAGAACCGCATGCTCATCTGCATTCCCGACGTGCTCGGCCCCGAGCAGGTCCGCTATTGCCGCCAGGTAATGGACCAGGCGCAATGGCAGGACGGCCGCATGACGGCGGGTCCGCAATCTGCCTCGGTGAAGAACAACCTGCAGCTTCCGGCCCAGTCGCCGGAAGCCGCCGCGCTCGGCGACATCGTGCTCGACGCGCTCGGCCGCAACGCGCTGTTTCTGTCGGCCGCGCTGCCGCTGCGCATCCTGCCGCCCATGTTCAACCGCTACGGCGTCGGCCAGACCTTCGGCGTCCATGTGGACAACGCCATCCGCAACGTTCCTGGCAGCGCGACGCGCATCCGGACGGACCTGTCCTGCACGCTGTTTCTCTCCGAGCCGGACGAATACGAGGGCGGCGAGCTCACCATCGAGACCGCCTATGGGGCCAACGAGGTGAAGCTGCCGGCCGGCCACGCGGTGCTCTATCCGTCCACCAGCCTCCATTGCGTGCAGCCTGTGACGAGCGGCGCGCGGGTCGCCTCGTTCTTCTGGATCCAGAGCATGATCCGCGACGAGAGCCCGCGCTCCATGCTGTTCGAGCTCGACCAGACAATCCAGGAATTGCAGGGCGAGCGCGGGCTGGACGACCCTGCGAGCGTGCGGCTGACCGGCGTCTACCACAACCTCATCCGGCACTGGGCGGAGACCTGATATGCCGCACGACCTTTCCCCTTGGGCGATGTTCCTCGCCGCCGACGTCGTGGTGAAAGCCGTCATGATCGGCCTCGCCCTCGCGTCGGTGGCGACCTGGACGATCTGGATCGCAAAGTCATTCGAGCTTGGCGCCGCAAGGGCCCGGCTCCGCCGCACCGTCACGCAACTGACCGACCACGAGACCTTGGCCGAAGCCACGCAGGCGCTGGGCTGGCGCGACAGCATCGGCCGGGCGCTGGTGGAAGCCGCCGCGCAGGAACTGCGGCAGTCGACCCGGGCGCCGGACCGGGACGGGATCAAGGAGCGGGTCGCCTCGCGGGTGCAGCGGCTCGAGATCGCGGCCGGCCGCGAGATGCTGCGCGGAACGGGGCTGCTGGCCACCATCGGGTCGGTGGCGCCCTTCGTCGGGCTGTTCGGCACCGTGTGGGGCATCATGAACAGCTTCATCGGCATCTCGAAAGCGCAGACCACCAACCTCGCGGTGGTCGCGCCCGGCATCGCCGAAGCCTTGCTGGCGACCGCCATCGGGCTCGTGGCCGCGATCCCGGCCGTGGTGATCTACAACCATTTCAGCCGCTCCATCGGCGCCTACCGGGTGCTGGTCGGCGACGCCGCCGCGGCCGTGATGCGGCTCGTCTCGCGCGACCTCGATCGCGGGCCGGGGCTGCGGGCGGTGTCCACCGCCCAGCACGGGAAGTGACCCCATGGGGATCTCGCTCAACACGTCCTCGGACGACGACCTGCCCGAAACCAGCGACATCAACGTTACGCCGTTTATCGACGTGATCCTGGTGCTGCTGATCATCTTCATGGTGGCGGCGCCGCTCTCCACCGTGGACGCGCCCGTGGACCTGCCGGTGTCCACCGCCAGGCCGCAGCCGCGGCCGGACAAGCCCGTCTATGTGACGCTGAAAGCCGACCTCTCGCTACTGGTCGGCGAGGAGAAGGTGGACGGCTCCGGGCTCGCCTGGGCGCTGGACAGCGCAACTCGGGTGGATCGCGAGCAGCGCATCTTCGTGCGCGCCGACCAGGCCGTGCCCTATGGCGAGCTGACGCAGCTGATGAACCGCCTTCGTGGGGCGGGCTACCTGAAGGTGGCGCTGGTGGCGCTGGAAGGCGCTCCGGCGCCGGCCGCCGGGGGAGCGACGCCATGATCGCGCGCTCCTTCGCCCAGCGGCTGCGTTGGGCCGTGGCGGCCCTGTTGGCGCTGAGCCTCCATGCCGGCGCCGCCGTGCTCGCGCTGGTGGGCGCGGCGCCGCCGGATGAGTCCGTGGAGGACGTCGGCGCGCCACTCGCGATCGAGTTCGCCGAGGCGCCGGCCGCGCCCGAGGAGGCCGAGCCCGAAGCCGCGTCCGCGGCCGAAACCGCCGAGGCGGCGCCGACGCCCGAGGTGGACCAGAAGCTCTCGGCCAAGACCGAAGCCGACCTGCCGACGGCGGCCGCCTCCCCGACCGAGACCACGCCCGACCTGCAGGCCGTGCAGGAGCAGACCCGCGACAAGCAGGAGGAAGCCGAGCGCGGCCAGACCACCGAAGCGCAGGAGGCCCGGCCCGAGCCGGCGCCCAGCGCCGCCGCCCAGCGGGCCGCCGCCGCATCGCAGATGACGCCGGTCGCCGCCGAGGCCATCACGGCCCCGGCAGAGGGCAGCGTGGCGGAGGCCGTCGCCGCGCCGGAATCCTGGCAGCGGGCCGTGCTGGCGCATCTTGGCCGCCACAAGCGTTACCCGGCGGACGCCCGCTCACGTCGCTTGGAGGGCGAGGTGGTGGTGAGCTTCCGCGTGGATCACGGCGGCAAGGTCGCAGATGCGAGCGTTTTGGAAGGCTCCGGCCACGCTGCGCTGGACCGCGAGGCGATCGAGATGCTGCGCCGGGCCGAGCCTTTGCCGGCGCTGCCCGCGAGGGTCGCGGCGTCCTCGGCGACGCTGCTCGTGCCGATCCGGTACCGGCTGAAATGAGCGCGGTCCGCCCGCCTCCGCTGGATCGCATCCCGCCCACGCTGAGCTGCCTCGCCGATTACCAGCCGCTGGCGCGCGAGCGGCTGGACGACCAGGCCTGGACGCACCTTGCCGGCGCGGCCGCGGACGGCGTCACCGCCCGGCGCAACCGCGAGGCGTTCGACCGGCTGGCGCTGCGGCCGCGCATCCTGCGCGACCTGCGGGGCGGCTCGACGGCAGTCTCCCTGCTCGGGCGGCGGATGCCGCATCCCGTGCTGCTCGCTCCGTTGGCGTATCAGCGGCTGTTCCACCCGGAGGGCGAGCGCGCCACCGCCCTGGCGGCGGAGGCCATGGACGCCATCATGGTGGTGAGCACGCTGGCGAGCGAAACGCTGGAAGCGATCGCGGAGGCCGGCGGGTTTGGCCCGCGCTGGTTCCAGCTCTACTGGCAGGGAGACCGGGGCGCCACGCTGGCCCTGTGCGAGCGGGCCCGGCGGGCCGGCTGCGAGGCGATCGTGCTGACGGTCGATTCGCCCGTGACGGCTTTCCGCAACGACCTCCAGCGCGCGGGCTTCCGGCTGCCGGATGGGGTCGGCGCGGCGAACCTGCCGGGTGCGCGAATGCCGGCGCCGCAGCCCACGGCCGGCCATCCGGTGTTCGACGGCGTCATGGCGGCAGCCCCGCGCTGGGCGGATGTGGCGTGGCTCGTCGGCGCGCAGCCGCTGCCGGTGCTGATCAAGGGCGTGCTCCACGCCGACGACGCCGCCGAGGCCGTGGCGCTGGGCTGCGCCGGCGTGATCGTCTCGAACCATGGCGGGCGGACGCTGGACGGGACACCCGCCAGCATCGACGTCCTCCCGGCGATCGCGAAGGCGGTGAACGGACGAGCGGCGGTGCTGCTGGACGGCGGCGTCCGGCGCGGAACCGACATCCTCAAGGCCCGGGCGCTCGGCGCCGACGCCGTGCTGGTCGGCCGGCCCGCCGCGATGGCGCTCGCCGCCGCCGGGGCGCTCGGGGTGGCGCACGCCGTGAAGCTCTTGGTGGAAGAGCTCGCGGTCGCGATGGCGCTGTGCGGGATCGCATCGCTCGAGGATGCGGGGCCGGAGCTGCTGGGCTGACCGGCGCCCCACGAGACCCCGGCGCGCCGAAGGCTGCGGCCGCGCCGGGTAGGCGGATGCGGCGGGTTCCCTCCGACGCCGCATCCGCCGCCAAGCCGCCGCACTGTGACTGCCCTTGGGCGCGGGATTGGGCTAAGAGGGTCGCATGTGGTTGAACCAGCGCACCGTAGATGCGATCCGGATCATGGCCGCCCTCGCGGAGGCCGCGCCCGCGATCGTGAAGGCCGGGCGCCTCGCCGAGATCACGGCGATTACGCCCCTGAATGTGCAGAAGACCGCCAACATCCTCGCGCAGGTGGGCCTGGTGGAAGCCGCGCGCGGTCCTTACGGGGGCATGCGGCTCGCCCGGCCGGCGCAGTCGATCTCGGTGGGAGAGATCGCGCGGGCCTTCGAGCCCAAGGATTGCCCGGCGAACTTCCTGGCCGCCTCGGAGGTCGACGCCCGGATCTCCAAGCTGATCTTCTCGGCCCACCGGGCGTTTTTTCGCTCGCTGGAGGCGACCGCCCTGGCAGACCTGAGCGCGAATGGCGCGCTCGACGCCATGGCCGAGCCGCCGCTGCTCACTTCGTCAGGATGAGCTTGTCCTTCGCGGTGATGCGCAGCGAGTAACGCTCGCCCCGGTGGACGATGACGATCTGGCGCGCGTCGCCCAGCAGCGAGGCGGCGTCGAGTTCTCGCACGGCTTGGCCCGCGTCTGGCGGAGGGTTCTTCACAGACCCGTCGGACGGCGCATCGATCATCGACTTCAACCTCAAAGCAAAGCGTCGCGCTGCGCGACCAGTTTCGGCGCCTTGTTTTGAGTAGTTCCAATCTCGACCGGCGCCGTTAGGCTGGTCAATACAGAGGCTTCATCCAGACGGCAAGCGTCAATCGAAAGTATATAACAGTTCTAATGTAGCCAATCGCTAGTATTCGCAAGCTGAGGGAGAGCGCCGCGCCGGGCACCCTCCCCTTTTGCCGACGCGGCTCGTCACGCCGAAGCGGGCGCGAAATCCAGGAAGCCCGTCACGGCCGCGAGCCGGCCCTCCGCCACGGTGGCGAAGTCGGTGCCGCCCGCGAGGGGGTCGGCGCCGTCCGGACCGAGCGTCCATGAGAAGCGGATCTGGTTGGCGTAGCCGTCGGGCTTGCCGGCCGGCCTGAACGCCATGCCGGGAAAGCGGCTCTGGATGGCTCCGATCAGTCCGTCGATTTCGGCATGGCCCAGCGCGTTGCCGAGGGGGTCGACATAGCTGCCGTCGGGGCTCCAGAGCGCCTCCACGAGGGCTCGCCGGCGGGAAGGGTCGCGCTCGTTCCAGGCTTCGATGTAGCGGGCCGCGAGGGTGTTGGGGTCGGTCATCGGTGGGTCTCCCGTGTTGGTGACGGCCCCACCCTCTCGCCGACGCAGCGGCGCGTCGATTACCCCGCAGGTCATGGAAGCCGCGCCGGGCCGCCGCTAAGGTCGTCCGATGACAATGCACACGGCCGAGGCCGACACCCACAGTTTTGGCGGGCTGCTGCGCACCTGGCGCCAGCGGCGGCGCGTCAGCCAGCTCGATCTTTCGCTCGACGCCGAGATCTCGTCCCGGCACCTGAGCTTTCTGGAGACCGGGCGGGCGCGGCCGAGCCGCGAGATGGTGCTGCGGCTCGCCGAGCAGCTCGACCTGCCGCTGCGCGACCGCAACGCCTTGCTGCTGGCGGCCGGCTATGCGCCGGTTTATCCCGAGCGGCCGCTGGGCGACCCGCTGCTCGGCCCCGTGCGCGACCTCGTGGAGCGGGTGCTGAAGGGACACGAGCCGCTGCCCGCGCTGGCGATCGACCGGCACTGGACGCTGGTCGCCGCGAACGCGGCCCTCGCTCCGCTTCTGGCCGGCTGCGCGCCGGCGCTGATGGAGCCGCCCGTGAACGTGTTGCGGCTGAGCCTGCACCCGGAGGGTCTGAGCGGGCGCATCGTGAACTTGCCGGAATGGCGCGAGCATCTGCTGGAGCGGCTGCGCCGGCAGGCTGCGCATAGCGGCGACCCGGCGTTGTCGGCCCTCATGGCGGAGCTCATGGGATATCCGGCGCCCGCGAGCGACCGGCGGCACGCCGCAACGGAGCTGACGGAGGTCGCGATCCCGTTCCGAATCGCCACCGAGGGCGGCGTGCTGAGCTTCCTGAGCACCTCCATGGTGTTCGGGACGCCGCGCGACGTCACGGTGGCGGAGCTCGCCATCGAGGCGTTCTGGCCGGCCGACGAGGCGACGGCGGCGGCTTTCGCACGCTGAGGCTCAGTTGGCGGCGTGCAGCTCCACCATGCCGACGCCGTCGAGCCCGATGGCGCGCGCGGCGCCGCGCGACAGGTCGATGATGCGGCGCCCGCCGAAGGGTCCGCGATCGTTGATGCGCACCACCACGGACCGGTTGCTGCGGGCGTTGACGACGCGCACCTTCGAGCCGAGCGGCAGGGTGCGGTGGGCCGCCGTGTAGCCGTCCGGATTGAAGCGCTCGCCGGTGGCCGTGCGGTGGCCGCTTTGGTACCAGGCGGCGACGCCGCGCCCGATCATTCCTTCGGCGGCGGCGGCCTCGCCACCCGCGAAGCTCATCGCGCACAGAATGGTAGCGCTGGCGGCCCTGATCACGGCTTTTCTCCAGGTGGGGACTGGAATGGAAGCCGCTACGGAGGCCAAATGTTCCGATCGCTCTTGGGCTAGGCCGAAGGGCATAAGGCGGGCCACGGGGCGCGGATGGACGCGGCCGACCGCGCCGACAATGCATGAAGGGCGTGCACAACCCGCGATTGTTCGGCCGAAACGACCGTGCCAGAAGTGACGCAGCGACCAAGACCGCGCCCAAGAGCGGCGACGAGCGGAGACGACGATGCGGAACGACGACGAGATCTGGCGTCTGGCGGACGCCAAGAGCCCGGCCTTTTTCGCCATGAGCGACCGCATCTGGGGCACGCCGGAGCTGAACTACCAGGAGGTGCAGAGCGCCGCCGAGCATGCCCGCATGCTGGAGCAGGAGGGCTTCCGCGTCGAGAAGGCCGTCGCCGGCATCCCGACCGCGCTGGTGGGTGAAGCGGGCGAAGGCGGGCCCGTGATCGCGATTCTTGGCGAGTACGACGCGCTGCCGGGCCTGAGCCAGGAAGCGGGCGTTGCGGTGGAGAAGCCGATCGAGGACGGCGGCGCCGGCCATGGCTGCGGCCACAACATGCTGGGGTCCGCCTCGCTGCTGGCCGCCACGGCCGTGAAGGACTACCTCGCCAAGAACGGCCTGAAGGGCCGCGTGCGCTATTATGGCTGCCCTGCCGAGGAAGGCGGGTCCTCCAAGGGCTTCATGGTGCGGGCCGGACTGTTCGACGACGTCGACGTGGCGATCTGCTGGCATCCGGCGGCGTTCACGGGCGTCAACAAGCCGATTTCGCTCGCCTGCGTGGAGATCGAGTTCACGTTCCACGGCCGGGCCTCGCACGCCGCCGCGACGCCGCATCTCGGCCGCAGCGCGCTGGACGCAGTGGAGCTGATGAACATCGGCGTGAACTACATGCGCGAGCATATGCCGTCCTCGGCGCGCGTGCACTACGCCATGATCGACGGCGGCGGCATTGCGCCTAATGTCGTGCAGGCCCGCGCCACCGTGCGCCACCTTATCCGCGCGCGCACGCTGGCCGAGATGTGGGACCTCGTGCGTCGAGTCAAGGACATCGCCCAAGGGGCTGCGTTGATGAGCGAAACGCGGGTGTTGGCGAAGCAGCTCTCGGGCGACGCCAACCTCGTCGGCAACCGGCCGCTCGAGGAGTGCATGCACCGCAACCTGACGCGGCTCGGCGGCCCCGGCTTCGACGACGCCGACCGGCGTTTCGCGGCAGAGATCCAGAAGACCTTCTCCAAGGACGACATCCGCTCCTCCTATGGGCGCTTCGGGCTGAAGCCGCGCGACGGCGAGGCGCTGAGCGAGGAGATCTACCCGCTCGATTTCACGGCCGACCTCTTCGTCGGATCGACCGATGTCGGCACCGTGAGCTGGGTGACGCCGACCGTGCAGTGCCGCGCGGCCTGCTATGCGGTAGGCACGCCCGGGCATTCCTGGCAGCTCGTCGCGCAGGGCCGGGCGCCGGCCGCCCACAAGGGCCTGGCGCTCGCCGCCAAGGCGATGGCGGGCGTGGCGGTCGACGTGTTCACCGATCCGGCGCTGCTGCGGGCGGCGCGGGACGAGTTCGAGGCGTTCCGGCGCGAGAACCCGTTCGACAACCCGATCACGCCCGACGTCGAGCCGCCGCTCGACATGGCGGCCAAGTGAGCGGGCGGGTGAGCAGCCTGCTCGACGCCGTCGCGGCCGAGGTCGATCGCGACCGGCTGATGGCGCACGTGGCCGAGTTCGCCAGGCGGGTGAAGCTCTCGGGCACGCCCGAGGAGCTGGAGAGCTTCCGCTATCTGGAAGCGACGATGCGGGGCTACGGCTTTCGCACGGAGCTGCTGTCGCACGACGCCTATATCAGCCTGCCGGGCGCTGCGTCGCTCGTCGTGGACGGGCGCGCGATCCGCTGCATCACGCATTCGATGTCGGACCCCACGGGCCCGGGCGGCCGCACGGCCGCGGTGGTGCATGTGGGCGAAGGCTCGGAGGCCGAGATCGCGGCGCGCGACGTCGCCGGCAAGATCGTGCTGGTGGACGGCATCGCGGTGGAGGACGTGGCGCGCTACGCCTCCAAGGCCGGGGCGATCGGCGAGATTCATATCTCGCCCACCGAGCAGACCTATGAAATGTGCATCTCGCCCGTGTGGGGCAGCCCCTCGCACCTGACGCGCGCCAACCTGCCGAAGACCGCGGTCGTCACCGTATCGCGCGACGACGGCGCGGCTTTGCGCCAGCGCTGCCTGGCGGGCGAGGAGGTGGTGGCCACCATCACGAGCGAGGTCGACACCGGCTGGCGCAAGACGCCGCTGCTGGTGTGCGACATGGATGGGCCGGCCGGCGCGCAGGCGCCTTTCGTGCTGTTCTCCGGCCACCACGACACCTGGCACTACGGCGTGATGGACAATGGCACGGCCAACGCCACCATGCTGGAGGCCGCGCGCGTGCTGGCCGAGCATCGCGCGCAGTGGCGGCGCGGGTTGCGGGTGTGCTTCTGGTCCGGCCATTCGCATGGCCGCTATTCGGGCTCGGCCTGGTACGCGGACGAGCGCTGGATGGAGCTGGAGCGCTCCTGCGCGGCGCATGTGAACGTCGATTCCACGGGCGCGATCGGCGCGACGGTGTTGACGGACGCAGGCGTGATCGACGAGCTGAAGGGGCTGGCCGGCGAGGCGATCGCGGCCGAGACCGGGCAGGTCCACAAGGGCCGCCGCCAGGGCCGGGCCGCCGACCAGTCGTTCTGGGGCGTGGGCGTGCCTTCGATGTTCGGCAGCCTCAGCCACCAGCCGCCCGGGCCGGTGAAGATGCTGGTGGCGCTCGGCTGGTGGTGGCACACGCCGGAGGACCTGGCCGACAAGATCGACCCGGACCACCTCGTGCGCGACACCCGCATCGCGCTGCGCTGCCTGTGGCGGCTACAGGCCGACCCGGTTCTGCCGCTGGACTACACGCAAGTCGCCGACGCGCTGACTCGGGAGCTCGACGCAATCGCGGCGGGCGCCAAGGGCTTCGACATGGAGGCGCTGCGACAGGCGACGGCGGCGCTCCGGGCCGCGGCGGCGGCCGTCAACGAGGCAGCCACGCAGGCCGACGACGCAGCCGCCCGCCGGCTGGACGCCGCCCTGATGCGGACGTCGCGCGCGCTGGTTCCGCTGAACTACACCAGCGGCGAGCGTTTCCGGCACGACCCCGCCATGCCGCAGCCGCCCTGGCCATCCCTGCAGCCGTTGCGCGACCTCGCCGGCGCGCCGGCCGGCTCGGACGAGCGGCGCTTCCGCGAGGTCGAGGCCCGCGCGGCGCGTAACCGCGCCCTTCATGCTCTCGCGCAGGCCACCGAGACGCTGACCCGAGCCCTTTCACAGAGTGGAGCCCCCCAATGACGCTCAGGACCACGATCGCGGCCGCCCTCGCGGCCACGCTGCTCGCCGGCGCAGCCCCGGCGTTCGCCAAGGACTGGTCCAAGGTGCGGATCGGGATCGAGGGCGCGTTTCCGCCCTGGAACGCCACCACGGCGGACGGCAAGCTCGTCGGCCTCGACGTCGACCTGCTGGCGGACCTGTGCAAGCGCGCCAACGTGCAGTGCGAGCTGATCGCCAACGAGTGGACCAGCATCGTGCCGAGCCTGCAGGCCGGCAAGTTCGACATGGTGATGTCGATCGGCATCAACGAGGCGCGCAAGAAGATCATCGACTTCACGGTCCCGTACGCCAGTGGGGCGGCGGCGTTCACGCTGTCGAAGGACGGCTCGATCGCGTCGCTGCCGATGGACGGCCAGCGCCTCGACCTGAACGACAAGGCGAAGGCCGAGCCCGTGATGGCCGAGATGCGCAAGCTCCTGAAGGGCAAGACCGTCGGGGTGGTGCAGTCCACCAGCCACGAGCAGCTGATCCGGGCCAATTTCGGCGACGACGTCACGGTGCGGACCTACAAGACCTCGCAGGACCGCGACTTGGATCTCAAGGCCGGCCGGATCGACATCGGCTTCGACAGCGCCGTCTACGCGGCGACGCTGCACGACAAGCCCGGCAACGAGGACATCCGCATCGCCGGGCCCCTGCTGAAGGGCCCGCCGCTCGCGACCGAGGTCGCGATGGGGGTGCGGAAGGACGACGGCGACCTGCGGGCGATCTTCGACAAGGCCATCCAGGGCGCCGCCGCGGACGGCACGATCAAGACGATCTCCACGAAGTGGAGCAAGATCGACCTGACGCCGACGCCCTGACGCGCTGCGCATGAACCCTGTCGGCACGATGGATCTGCTTGGCTTTGGCCCCGGAGGATGGGGCCCAGCCATGCTGAGGGCCGCCGCGATAACGATCGCGGTGGCGCTGACGGGATTCGTGTTCGGCGCGCTGATCGGCACGCTGGGCGCCTGGGCCAAGATCGGCGGCGGAGCCGTGGCGCGCGGCGTCGCGGACGCCTACACGACCGTGCTGCGCGGCATCCCGGACCTGCTGGTGATCTACCTGTTCTACTTCGGCTCCAGCGCGGTGCTGACGCCGATCGGGCGCTTCTTCGGGGCGGAGGGGTTCGTGTCGCTGCCCGGCTTCCTAGCCGGGGCGCTGGCGATCGGGGTGGTGTCGGGCGCCTATTTCACCGAGGTGTTCCGGGGCGCCTACAACACCGTCTCGCGCGGCGAGCTGGAGGCCGCCACCGCCACCGGCATGACGCGGCTGCTGCGGTTTCGCCGCATCGTCGCGCCGCTGACGCTGCGCTTCGCGCTGCCGGGGCTGGGCAATGTGTGGCAGCAGGTGTTGAAGGAATCCGCGCTGATCTCGGTGACGGGCTTGGTCGAGATCCTGCGCCAGTCGCAGATTGCGGCAGGCTCGACGCGCCAGCCCTTCACCTTCTTCATGGCGGCGGCCGTGCTCTACCTCGTGATCTCCACCGCATCCGGCTGGGGGCTGTCGCGCGCCGAGGCGCATTTCACCCGCGGCCTCAGGAGGGCGTGATGGACTTCGCCTTCCTGTACGAGACGCTGTTGACGCTGCTGCCTGGCGTGCCGCTGACGTTGAAGCTCGCTTTCTCGGCCGTGGCGCTCGGGGCCGTGCTGGCGCTGGGGCTCGCAATGATGCGCCTGTCGGGCGTTCGCGCGCTGGACTGGCCTGCGCGGGTCTATGTGTTCCTGTTTCGCTCGACGCCGCTCCTGGTGCAGATCTTCCTGATCTATTACGGGCTCGGACAGTTTCGCGAGGTGCGCACGAGCTGGCTCTGGCCCTTTCTGCGCGAGCCCTATTGGTGCGCCGTGCTGGCGCTGACGCTGAACACCGCCGCCTATGCGAGCGAGATCTTCCGGGGCGGGCTTTTGGCCGTGCCGCACGGCCAGGTGGAGGCCGCGCGGGCGGCCGGCATGAGCCGGGGCCTGCTGTTTCGCCGCATCGTGCTGCCCGTCGCGATCCGGCAGGCGCTGCCGGCCTATGGCAGCGAGCTGATCCTGATGATCAAGGCCACTGCGCTGGCCTCCATCATCACCCTGATGGAGGTGACGGGCCTCGCCGCCAAGCTGATCGCCGAGACCTATCGGGCGATCGAGGTCTTCATCGTGGCGGGCTCGATCTATCTCGTTCTCAATTTCGTCGTGACCCGGCTCGTGCTGGCAGCCGAGCGCCGGCTGACGCCGCATCTGCGCCCTGCCCCGGTCGCGATCCTCAATGATGGAGGCGCGGCGTGACCGCTATCCCGGCCGTCCGGCTCACAGACCTGCGCAAGAGCTTCGGCCCGCTCGAGGTGCTGAAGGGCGTCTCGCTTGAAGCGCACGAGGGCGACGTGGTGTCGATCCTGGGCTCATCCGGGTCCGGCAAGTCCACCATGCTCCGCTGCATCAACATGCTGGAGACGCCTGACGGCGGCGAGGTCGCGATCGCCGGCGAGGTGATCGGCTTGAAGCAGACCCGCCACGGCATGAAGCCGGCAGACCGGCTGCAGGTGGACCGGATGCGCTCGCAGATCGGCATGGTGTTCCAGAGCTTCAATCTCTGGTCGCACATGACCGTGCTGGAGAACGTCATCGAGGCGCCCATCCACGTGCAGAAGCGGCCGCGCGCCGAGGTGGTGGCCGAGGCCGAGGCGATCCTCGCCAAGGTGGGCATCGCGGACAAGCGCAACCACTACCCGGCGCATCTCTCGGGCGGGCAGCAGCAGCGCGCCGCCATCGCGCGGGCGCTGGCGCAGCGGCCGAAGGTAATGCTGTTTGACGAGCCGACCTCGGCGCTGGACCCGGAGCTCGTCGGCGAGGTGCTGCGCGTGATGCGGGCGCTGGCCGAGGAAGGCCGCACCATGCTGGTGGTGACGCACGAGATGGGCTTCGCCCGCGACGTCTCCAACAAGGTCGTGTTTCTGCACAAGGGCGTCGTGGAGGCGCAGGGCGCGCCCGCGGACGTCTTCACCCACTCCACATCCGAGCGCTTCCGCCAGTTCCTGGCGGGCTGATCGGGCCAATCACAAGAACAGGGAACAGGGTCATGCAACTGAAGATCATCGCCGCCTTGGCGCTCGTGGGCGCCGCCATCGCGGGGCCGGCCGCCGCGCAGCAACAGAAGGTGCGCTTCGCCACCGAGGGCGCGTTCCGGCCGTGGAACTGGACGGAGGCGGACGGCTCGCTCGCGGGCTTCGAGATCGACCTCTACAAGGACCTGTGCAAGCGCGCCGAACTCGACTGCACCATCCAGTCGCAGGCCTTCGAGGGGGCGATCCCGGCGCTGAACGCCGGCAAGTACGACGCCATCATCTCGGGCATGTCGGCGACGCCCAAGCGCGAGGAAGTCGTGCTGTTCACGATTCCCTACGGCTCCACCGGGCAGAGCTTCGCGGTGTCGAAGACCGGCTCCATGAAGGAGCTGCCCGACACGGGCCAGCTCTTCCCGCTGTCGACGCCCGCCAACGAGACGGCCGCGCAGGCCGAGATCGACAAGCTGAAGCCCATCCTGAAGGGCAAGGTGATGGGCGTGCAGACCGCCTCCATCGCGGCCTCCTTCGTGGACAAATACCTGAAGGGCGTGGTGGACGTGCGCGAGTACAAGACCACCGAGCAGCACGACCTCGACCTCGCGGCCGGGCGCGTCGACCTGATCATGGCGTCCATGGCGTATCTCACCACGGCGGCTTCCAAGCAGGGCAACGAGGACATGGCCATCACGGGCCCGCGTTTCCAGGGCGGCGTGCTCGGGCGCGGCAGCTCCATCGGGCTGCGCAAGGGCGACGAGGCGCTGAAAGCCAAGCTCGACAAGGCCATCATAGCGGCCAACCAGGACGGCACGATCGAGAAGCTCAGCCAGAAGTATTTCGGCTACGACGTCTCGGTGAAGTGAGCCGCACGGGCGCTGGGCCTGCCGGCCTCGCGCCCTGCCCTCGCCGGCCGCTCAGGGCCGCTTCTTGATCAGGAAAACTTCTGGCACGAACGGCCGCTGCGCCTCTTCCGCGAGGTAGTTCTCGGCGCGCTCCTCGTCGTCGGCGTCGTCCGGCGCGAGGGCGCGCGCTTTCGGGCGCGCTTCGTCCGGCGCGGCGCCTCCGTCGTCCGGCATGCGCACCTTGAACTTGCGGCGGCGGCCCGATCCGCCCGGCCCATTCCTGCTCATGGCGGGGTTATTCCCAAAGGCGCAGGGCCTTGTCCATCATTTCCGTTGTGACGCGCGAGCGAGGTTGTAGCCTGCACGCGCAGGAGAGTTCCCGATGACCAAGCCGACGATGCTGTGGGGCGGCCGGTTCCGCAGCCCGCCATCCCCGGACCTGATGCGCCTGTCGCGCGCCGATTCCAGCTTCTTCCGGCTGACGGCTTACGATGTCGAGGCGTCGCGGGCGCATGCGCGCGAGCTGGAGCGCGCCGGCCTGCTGACGGGCGCCGAGTGCGCCGCCATCGTGGACGCGCTGGGCGCCATCGCGCGCGATTTCCATGCGGGCGCGCTGTCGCCCGCGCCGACCGACGAGGACGTGCACACCTTCGTGGAGCGCGAGCTCGTGGCGCGGCTCGGCGCGCTCGGGGGCAAGCTCCGGGCCGGGCGCTCGCGCAACGACCAGGCCGCCAACGACCTGAAGTTGTATCTGCGGGATGGCGCGCGGCATTTGGCGGCGGCGCTGCTGGGCCTGCAGGACGCCCTTGTCGGGCAGGCCGAGCGGCACGTGGAGACGGTGGCGCCCGGGTTCACGCATCTGCAGCCGGCGCAGCCGGTGACGTTCGCGCACCAGTTGCTGGCGCACGCCCAGACGATCCTGCGCGACGTGGACCGCCTGCGCGACTGGGACCGGCGGCACGCCACCTCGCCGCTGGGCGCGGCCGCGCTGGCCGGCTCGGCCATCGCGCTGCGGGCGGATCTCTCGGCGGTTGAGCTTGGCTATGACGCGCCCTGTGAGAACTCCATCGACGCGGTGGGCAGCCGCGACCACGTGGCCGAGTTCGTGTTCGTTGCCGCGATGGCCAACGTACACTTGTCGCGGCTGGCGGAGGAGATTTTCCTGTGGTCGTCGCGGCAGTTCGGCTGGGTCGAGCTGCACGATTCCTACGCCACCGGCTCGTCGATCATGCCGCAGAAGAAGAACGCCGACATCGCCGAGCTGACGCGCGGCCGGGCGGCGCGGCTGATCGGCGATCTCGCGACCACGCTGACCATGCTCAAGGGCCTGCCCTTCGCGTATAACCGCGACCTCGTGGAGGACAAGCGCGCCGCCTTCGACGCGCTGGATTCGCTGCTGGCAGTGTTGCCCGCACTGGCGGGGCTGGTCGCCACCATGACGGTGCGGACGGACCGGCTCGCGGCCCAGTCCACGGATGGCTTCACGCTCGCGACCGAGGTCGCAGACTGGCTGTCGCGCCGGGGCGTGCCCTTCGCGGAGGCGCACGAGATCACGGGCGCGCTGGTGCAGTTTTGCGAACACAAGAGCGTGGGGCTGCAGGACCTCTCGGCCGCGGACTTCGCGGCCGTGGACGCGCGGCTTGAGCCTTCGCTCATGGACGTCCTTACCCCGGAAGCCGCCGTGGCGGCGCGCTCCGGACCGGGCGGCACGTCGCCGGAGCGGGTGCGCGAACAGCTCGCTCGACTGCGGACGCGGCTCGACGAGCAGCGCGCCTGGAGCACGGCCTATGCGGGGCCGCGCTATCTCGATCCGCGCGAGGCGCCATGACGGCCCCCGCGCTTTCCGGCGCCCCCGCCGCCAACCCATACGAGATCGCGCATCTCACGCATGTGCGGCCGAAGCACTATGGTCGCTGGCTGGCGGCCGCGGTGGTGCTGGTCGCCTTCGCGGCCATTCTCCGGGCCTTCGCGCAGGGGCAGATCGCCTGGCCTGTGGTGGGGCAGTTTCTCACCGCGCCCGCGATCCTGAGCGGGCTCGTAAACACGATCGCGATGACCGTGTGGGCCATGGCGCTCGGCATCGCGCTGGGCGTGCTGTTCGCCGTGATGGTGATGTCGCCCAACCCGGTGCTGCGCGGCCTGGCGCAGTTCTACATCTGGTTCTTCCGCGGCACGCCGCTGCTGCTGCAACTGCTGCTGTGGTTCAACCTCGCGCTGGTGTTTCCGCGCATCGGCATTCCGGGCCTGCTGGACTGGCGCACCGTGGACGTGATGACGCCCTTCGTGGCGACGCTGCTGGGGCTCGGCATCAACCAGGGCGCCTACACGGCCGAGGTCGTGCGCGGCGGCATCCTGTCGGTGGACCCCGGCCAGACGGAAGCCGCCAAGACGATCGGGATGACGCGGCTGACGACGCTGCGGCGCATCGTGCTGCCGCAGGCCATGCGGGTGATCATCCCGCCGATCGGCAACGAGGTGATCAGCATGGTGAAGCTGACCTCGGTGGCGAGCGTGATCCAGTACGCCGAGATCCTGCGCAACGCGCAGACGATCTACTTCGCCAATGCGCGGGTGATCGAGCTCCTGATCGTGGCCGCCATCTGGTACCTGGCGGTCGTCACGGTGCTGAGCATCGGGCAGTTCTTCCTGGAGCGCCGCTATGCGCGCGGGGGCCTCACCCGCGCCCGGCCGGCGAGCAACCGGAGCGCCGCAGCATGACGCCGATGGTGGTCGCGCTCGACGTGAGCAAGCATTTCGGGCCGCTGAAGGCTCTCGACGGCGTGTCGCTGGAGGTCGCCCGCGGCGAGGTGGTGTGCATCATCGGGCCGTCCGGCTCGGGCAAGAGCACCTTCCTGCGCTGCCTCAACCAGCTGGAGCGCATCGACGGCGGCGCGATCTGGGTGAACGGCGAACTCATCGGCTATCGCCGCGAGGGCGACCGCCTCCACCCCCTCGCCGACCGCGAGATCGCGCGCCAGCGGCTGGCGAGCGGCATGGTGTTTCAGCGGTTCAACCTGTTCGGGCACATGACGGTGCTGCAGAACATCATCGAGGGCCCCGTCACGGTGCTGCGCCGGCCCAAGGCGGAAGCCGTCGCGGACGCGATGGCGCTGCTCGACAAGGTGGGCCTGTCCGACAAGCGCGACAGCTACCCGGCCGAGCTCTCCGGCGGCCAGCAGCAGCGCATCGCGATCGCGCGCGCGCTGGCGATGAAGCCGGAGCTGCTCTTGTTCGACGAGCCCACCTCGGCGCTGGACCCGGAGCTCGTCGGCGACGTGCTGGCGGTGATGCGCGACCTCGCCAAGGGCGGCATGACGATGATCGTGGTGACGCACGAGCTCGGCTTCGCCCGCGAGGTGGCGAACCGCGTCGTGTTCATGGACAACGGCAAGGTCGTCGAGCAGGGCCCGCCCGCAACGCTGCTGTCCACCCCCACGCACGCCCGGACGCGCGAGTTCATCGCCGCCGTGCTTCCCTGATCCCAACCACCATCCCGAACCGGAGACACCGCATGAAACCGATCGCCACCCTCTCGTTGGCCGCCGCCTTGGCGGCCGCCACGGCGCTTCTGCCGGCCGCGCCCGCCAGCGCCCAGACCGCGCCGCCGCGCATCAAGGAGGCCGGGAAGCTGATCATCGCGACGTTCCCGAACTACGCGCCGATCACCTACAAGGACCCGGCCACCAACACGCTGACGGGCTTCGACATCGACCTCGGCGAGGCGATCGCCAAGACGCTGGGCGTCAAGGCCGAGTGGCAGGAGATCGCCTTCGCGCAGATGCTGCCGTCGCTGCAGACGGGCCGCGTCGACATGGTGATGGCCGGCATGAGCGACCTGCCGACCCGCCGCGAGGTGGCGGATTTCGTCGACTACATGGGGTCGGGCGCGCAGTTCCACACGATCACGGCGCTGGCCGGCGAGATCAAGACGCCCGAGGACCTGTGCGGCAAGACCGTGGGGGCGAGCCGCTCCACCAACTGGCCGCAGCAGATCGCCGACTGGAGCAAGGCCAATTGCGAGGGCAAGGGCAAGCCGGCCATCAACGTGGTGGGCACCGAGGGCTCGGTGGACGCCCGCACGCAGCTGAAGACGCAGCGCCTTCAGGCCGCCGTGCAGGGCAACGAGACGCTGCCGTGGTTCCAGAAGCTGGAGCCGAACACCTATGTGCCGCTCGGCAAGGCCTTCACGCTGTCGCTGGTCGGCATCCCTTTCACCAAGGCCGAGAGCGCCTTGCGCGATTCCGTGAAGGTCGCGCTGGAGAAGCTGCAGGCGGACGGGACCTATGACGCGCTGCTGGCCAAGTACGGCCTGCAGGACAACGCGCTGAAGCCGATCTCGCTGAACAAGGGCGAATGAGGCCAATCGGGAAAACGACAATCCCCAATCCTGAAAGCTCGGCCAGTCCATCGCTCAACGCCCCTCATCCTGAGGAACATCGCCCCTTGGCGATGTGTCTCGAAGGACGAGGGACTCCAGCAAGCTGAGTGGTCGTACGCTCTGGAACCCTCGTCCTTCGAGACGCAGGCCCAAGTGGGCCTGCTCCTCAGGATGAGGGTATCGAGGGTGTTTCAACGACTGTCCGGCCAGGCTCCTCAGGATTGGGGGATCCTTTTGACGGGCTTCTCGTTTCGGCGAACCGCCCGATCGAGAGGCGGCCGATGTCGACGCGGGGCGCGCCTGCCGTGACGATGTCGGCTACGGCCTCGCCCACGGCCGGCCCGAGCTGGAAGCCGTGCTGCGAGAAGCCGAAGGCGTGGATCAGGCCCGGCGTCGTGAGGCTCGGCCCCAGGCAGGGCAGATGGTCGGGCATGTCGCCCTCCACGCCCGCCCAGGCGCGCAGAACCTGCGCGTTGGCGAGACGGGGCGCGACCCGCACCGCGCGGGCCAGCACGGCGGCGCAGACCTCGGCCAGAGGGCGGGCCCGGCCGGCCTCCATGTCGACGATGGACTCCCCGCCGCCAATCACCACCGAGCCTTGCCGCGTCTGCCGCAGCGCGACGCCGCCGCCGCAAATGCCGATGGCGCGGTCCATGAAGGCGGGCAGCGGCTCCGTCACCATCGCGGTGGGGGCGATCGGCTCCAGCGGAACGGCCTCGCCGAACTGCGCCGCAACGGCCGCGCCCCAGGCGCCGGCGGCGTTCACCAGCCAGCGCGCCCTCACCGGGCCGCCCTCCCCGGCCGTGACCAGGAAATCGTCCCCGTCCCGCGCGATGGCGGTCACGGCGGCGTGCTCGCGCATGTCGGCGCCGAGCCGGCGCGCAGCCTGCGCGAAGGCAGGCGCGACAAGGCGCGGGTTGGCGTGGCCGTCGTCGGCGCACAGCGACGCGCCGACGACCTCGGGACCGAGCCACGGGTGGCGCTCGCGCACCGCGTTGGCGCCCATCAGCTCCAGCGCGAGGCCGTGCTCGCGGGCCTCGACGGCGTAGCCCTCCAGGAAGTCCATGTCGGCTGCCGAGTAGGCGAGCTTGAGGTGGCCGGAGGGCGTGAACTCGCCATCGGTCCCGACCAGCTCGGGCAACTGGTCCCACAGCGCGCGGGCGCGGCGGGAGAGCGGCATCTCGGCCATGTGGCGGCCCTGGCTGCGGACGCCGCCGAAATTGACGCCGCTCGCACCGGCCCCAAAGGCGCGCTTCTCGAACAGCGCCACCGACACGCCGCGCGACGCGAGGTGAAAGGCCGCGCAGCACCCCGCGATGCCGCCGCCCACGATCGCAACGTCGACCGTGCGGCCGGCCATCGGCCTACTCCGGATAGAGATGGCAGGCGACCTCGCGGCCCGGCGCTGCCGTCCGCAGGGCGGGCGAGACCGTTTTGCAGATGTCCATCGCAAAGGGGCAGCGCGGGTGGAAGTGGCAGCCGGATGGTGGGTTGACGGGCGACGGCGGCTCGCCTTCCTGGAAATTCATCGCGACGGCGTGGTCGGGATCCGGCGACGGTGAGGAGGCCTTGAGCAGCTGCGCGTAGGGGTGCAGCGGCTCGTCGAAGATGGCCGGCACCGGGCCGCTCTCCACCACCCGGCCGAGATAGAGCACCACGACGCGCTTGCAGAAGTGCCGGACGACGCCGAGGTCGTGCGAGATGAACACGAAGGCGAGGTTTCGCTCGGCCTTCAGGCGCTCCATCAGCACAAGGATCTGCGCCTGAACGCTGACGTCGAGCGCCGAAACGGGCTCGTCGGCGAAGACGAGGTCCGGCCCGAGCGCCAGCGCGCGGGCGATGCCGAGGCGCTGGCGCTGCCCGCCCGAGAACTCGTGCGGAAAGCGATCGGCCGCCACCTTGGGCATGCCGACTTCGTCCAGCAGGCGCTCCACCACGGTGCGCACGTCCCGGCCGCGGGCGAGGCCGTGCACCCGCAGCGCCTCGCCCAGCGCCTCGCCGATACGCTGGCGCGGATCGAGCGCGGAGGCTGGATCCTGAAACACGATCTGCATGCGCCGGCGCAGGGCGCGCAGGTCCCCCTTGGCGGCGCCGAGCACGTCGACGCCGTCGAACCGCACGTCGCCGCTGTCGGCGTCGATCAGGCGCAGCGCCAGCCGGGCGACCGTGGACTTGCCGCAGCCGGACTCGCCGACGACGCCGAGCGCCTCGCCCTTGCCGACCTCGAACGACACCTTGTCGACGGCGCGCACCGCGACGGTCTTGGGCACCGGCCAGCCCTTGCGCGAGACGAAGGTCTTGGACAGGTCGCGGATCTGGAGCAGCGGTTCGCCGGTCATGCGCCCGCCCTCACCCAGCAGCGCACCTCGTGGGCGGGATCGCCCGCCATGGGGACCAGCGGCGGCCGCTCGACGCATTTTTCGATTCGCAGCGGGCAGCGCGACTGGAAGCGGCACCCGGCCGGCATGTCCGGCAAGGTGGGGACCTGGCCGGGGATGGGCGCCAGCGCGGTGGCGCGGTCGACACGCGGCATCGCGTTCAGCAGCGCCTCGCTGTAGGGGTGCGTCGGGGCCTTGAAGAAGCTGCGCATGGGCGCGCTTTCGACGACGTCGCCGCCATACATCACCATCACGCGGTCGGCCACGGAGGCGACCACGCCGAGATTGTGGGTGATCAGCAGCACGGCGAGGCCGACCTGCTTCTGCAGGTCCGCCAGCAGCGCCAGCACCTGCGCCTGGATGGTGACGTCCAGCGCCGTGGTGGGCTCGTCGGCGATCAGCACGCGTGGCGAACAGGCCAGCGCCATCGCGATCATGACGCGCTGGCGCATGCCGCCGGAAAACTGGTGCGGATAGGCGTCCAGCCGCTCCTCGGCGGCCGGGATGCGGACGAGCTCCATGAGCTCGACCACGCGCTTGCGGGCGTCCCGCTTGGACATGCCGCGATGCTCGATCAGCGATTCGGCGATCTGGAAGCCGATGGGCAGCACCGGGTTCAGCGACGTCATCGGCTCCTGGAAGATCATGCCGATGCGGTCGCCGCGCATGGCCTCGCGGGCGGGCTCGTCGGCGGCCGTCATGTCGACGCCGTCCACCACGATGCGGCCGGCCGAGACGCGGCCCACGTTCCCCGGCAAGAGGCCCATGATGGAGAGCGCCGTGAGGCTCTTGCCGCAGCCGGACTCGCCGACCAGCGCCAGCGTCTCGCGCGGGCCGACCGTGAAGGAGACGTCGCGCACGGCGTCGAACCAGCGCCCGGCGATGCGGATGGATGTGGTGAGGCCTTCCACCGTGAGGGCGTTGGCGGGCGGGGCGTCCGCGCCGGGCGCGGCAGCATCGAGCGCGAGCGTCATTGCGGGGCCCTCGGGTCCGTGGCGTCGCGCAGGCCGTCGCCGATGAGATTGAGGGCGATCATGACAAGCAGAATGGCGAGGCTCGGAAACACCGAGAGCCACCAGCCGTCCAGCAGGTTGTCAAAGCCCTCGCGCACGATGCCGCCCCAGGTGGCGGTGGGCGGCGGCACGCCGAGGCCGATGAAGGCCAGCGTCGATTCGGTGCGGATCGCGGTGGCGAGCCAGAGCGAGGCCATCACCACCACCTCGTCCATGATGTTGGGCAGGATGTGGAGGAACATGATGCGCAGGTCGCCATAGCCGAGCGCCCGGCAGGCGTCGACGAAGTCGCGCTCCTTCATGGCCAGCGTGGAGCCGCGCGCCACGCGGATAAACGCCGGGATGGCGGTGATGGCGATCGCCAGGATGAGGTTGCGCAGGCTGGGCCCGAGCACGGCGACCAGCATCAGGCCCATGATGAGCTGCGGGAAGCTCAGCAGCACGTCGGTGGCGGCCGTGATGGCCTTGTCGATCTTGCCGCCGTAGTAGCCCGAGATGACGCCCACCACGGTGCCGAACACCACGCCCGCCAGCGTCGCCACGAAGCCGACGAAGAGCGAGATGCGCGCGCCCCAGATGACGCGCGAGAGCACGTCGCGGCCGAACGCGTCCGTGCCGAACCAGTGCGCGGCGGCGGGGCCCTCCAGCACCATCATGACGTCCTGTGCGTCGGGATCATAGGGAGCGACCCATTTGGCCAGGGCGGCGACCAGGATCAGCGCGACCACCATCACGAGGCCGAGCGCGAGCCCGCCCGAGCGGGTGGCGCGGCGCCAGGCGGAGGGCGCGGCCAGCGAAACGGGCGCGGGGGCGGCGACGTCGCTCATGCGGTTTTCACCCGGGGATCGACGAGGCCGTAGGTCAGGTCGGTGAGGATGTTGGCGACCACGATCGCGAAGGCCGACACCACCATGAGCCCCTGCAGCAGCGCGTAGTCTCGCTGGTTCAGCGCCGTGACGATGAGCTTGCCGAGGCCCGGGCGGTTGAACACGATCTCGGTCACGACGGCGTTGCCGATCAGGACGCCGAGGTAAAGCCCGATCACCGTCACGATGGGGATCAGCACGTTGCGCAGGGCGTGGCGCCAGACCACGATCCGCTGCGGCAGGCCCTTGGCGCGGGCGGTGCGGATGTAATCCTCGCCCAGCGCCTTCAGCATGCCCGAGCGGGTCACGCGGGTGACGTAGGCGACCATGATCAGCCCGAGATTGAAGGCCGGCAGCACCAGCGCGCGCAGGCGCTCCAGCGGGTCCGAGGCGTTGGCGGTGGAGATCACCGGGAACCAGCGCAACTGCACGGCGAAGGCGATCAGGAGCAGAATGCCCGACACGAAGGCCGGGAAGGAGAGGCCGGCCAGCGAGAAGATGCGGGCGAACCAGTCGGCGAAGCCGTCGCGCTTGCGCGCCGCCATGACGCCGAGCGGCACCCCGATCGCGACCCCGATGGCGAGCGCCGCCAGCGTGAGCTCGATCGTGAAGGGCAGCACGGCGCCGACATCCGTGATGATCGGCCGGTTGGTGACGAGCGAGCGGCCCAGGTCCCCGTGGAGGATCTGGACCATGAAGTCCCAGTATTGGGACCAGAGCGGCTGGTCGAGGCCCAGCCGCTCGCGCAACGCCGCGCGCGCGGCCGGGCTCGCCTGGTCGCCCAGGATCACGATGGTGGGATCGCCAGGGACGATCCGCACCAGCACGAACACGAGCGTCAGCACGGCCCAGAGCGTCGGGACCGCGAGGGCCAGGCGCTTGGCGACGAAGCGCAGCATCGAGGCTTACTTCTTGGTGGTCGCTTCGGTGATCACCGGGCCGAGATGGATGGCGTCCTTGAGGTCGTAGCCGAAGCTGACGTTGGTCTTGTGCGCCCAGACCTGCAGCTGCTCGAACAGCGGCACGGAGCACACCTCCTCGACGATCTTCTTCTGCGCCTCGGCCCAGAGCTCCTTCTGCTTGTTGAGGTCCGGCTCGCTGCGGGCGGCGTCGATCTCCTTGTCGGCCACCGCGCAGTGGGAGAAGTTGGTGACGGCCGTCGGCGTGCCGACGATCGACTTCGAGGAGTAGAACTGCGTCAGGTACACGTCCGCGACCGGGAAGCGGGCGGCCGAGTAGTAGGACACGCCGCTGAGGTCCTTGCGGATGTTGGCGTGGTAGGTCTGGTGGTCGACCACCTCGAGCTGCAGGTCGATGCCGGCCTGCTTGAGCTGGTTCTGCACGATCTGCATGGAATTCAGCATGGTGGGCAGGCTGGTCTGCACCGACTTCAGCTGCACGCCGTTCTCGAAGCCCGCCTCCTTGAGCAGCGCCTTGGCCTTGGCGACGTCATGCGGGAACAGCGGCGCCTTCACGGTGCCGAGATAGCCGTTCGGCACCACCGAGGTGGGCTCCTCGGCGACGAGCTCGCCCTTGAACTGCACCATCTGGGCGCGGTTGATCGCATAGGCGACGGCCTGGCGGACGCGCTTGTCGTCCAGCGGCTTCATGGCCATGTTCAGGTGAATCACCGAGAGCTCGGCCGGACGCAGCACGTCGACGACGACATCCTTTTCCTTCTTGAAGCGCTCGGCCCATTTCTGGTCCTGGCGGCCATACACGATGTCGAGCTCGCCGGACGTGAAGGCGAGGTCGCGGGCGCTGTCGGCCGGGATGAACCGGTAGACGATCTTCTCGAGCTTGGGCGCGCCGCGGAAGTAGCTCTTGTTGGCGACCAGCGTCAGGCTCTCGTTGGGCTTGTACTCCTGGAACGCGAACGGGCCGGTGCCGATCGGCTTCAGGCGGAAGTCGGCGCCCAGCGCCTCGACGGCCTTTTTCGAGACGATGTTGCCGCCATGGTAGTTGGTGACGAGGCCCAGCAGCGACGGGATCGCCTGCTTCAGCTTGATGCGGACCGTGGACGGGTCCACCGCCTCGATGCTGTCGATCGCGCCGTAGTCGGCCGCGAAGGACGAGGTCTTGGAATCGGCGGCGCGCTTCAGCGAATACACGACGTCCTCGGAGGTCATCTCGCCGTAGTCGCCGTGGAACTTGACGCCCTTGCGCAGCGTGAAGGTCCAGGTGAGCTTGTCGGGCGAGGACTCCCACTTCTCGGCCAGATCCGGCTCCAGCGTCTCGAGGCTGGCGGAGCCCGGCTTGAAGCGCACGAGGCCGTTGAAGATCCACGACACCACGGGCTTGTCCTGCGTGGTGGTGGCGCGATGCGGATCGAGCTGGCCGACGTCGGCGGCGGCCATGCCGATGTTCAGCGTCTGGGCGTAGGCGCCCGGAGCCGTGGAGGCCAGCAGCGCGAACGCGGTCGCGGCGGCGATCAGATGCAACTTCATCGTCGAGTTCCCCTGTTTTACTGAGCCCGTTCGCAGGCGTGGCGCCTGTTTGCGGGCTTGCCGGATCGAGCCGGTCAACTCTTGTGCGCGAGATCGTACGCGCGTTCCGGCATTGGCGGCTAGTGCCGACGCGGCCAGTTCGCATCAATGCTCGGTATGCGTGTGCTCCTCGATGGTGGAGGCGACGCCGCCTGTCGTGAAACGCTCGATCGCGAAAGGCTCGATCGGGGTCGGCGTGCGGCCCTGGGTGACGAGTTCGGCGATGATCTCGCCCATGGCGGGCCCGAGCTGGAAGCCGTGCCCGGAGAACCCGAACGCATGCACCAGCTGGGGCGTGGTGGAGGAATGGCCGATCACCGGGATGCGGTCCGGCGTCTGGCCGTCGATGCCCGTCCAGGTGCGGATCACCTGCGCGTTGGTGAGGGCGGGCACGAGATCCAGCGTGCGGCTCATGCCGCCGAGCGATTCGTCCGCGAGCGGGCGGGATCGCGCGATCTCGGCGTCGCCCCAGCCGCGGCCGCCGCCGAAGATGACGTTGCCGCGCCCGGTCTGGCGCAGGTAGACGTCGCCGCCGCAGACTCCGATGGAGCGGCTGACGAAATAGGGCAGCGGCTCGGTGACCAGCATGTTGGGCATCAGCGCCTCGACGGGCGCGTGCTCGCCGAACCATGACGCGACCGTGCCGCCGAAGACGCCCGCGGTGTTGACCAGCCAGGCGCTCGCGACCGTGAGGTCGCCGGCCTCAACCTCGAAGCCGGTCTCGGTGCGCCGCGCCTCCGTGACGCGCCGGTGCTCGTGGATCTCGGCCCCGAGCCTCCGGGCGAGACGCGCGAAGGCCGGGCCGACGACGCGCGGGTTGGCCTGCCCGTCCTCGGGCGACAGCGAGGCGCCGACAACCTTGTCGCCCAGCCATGGGATCTCGCTGCGCACGCGGTTGGCGCCCAGCATCTGCAGGTCGAGGCCGTAGTCGCGGGCGTTGCGGGCGTAGGTCTCGAGTTCGGCGAGGTCGGCTTCCGAGCGCGCAAGCTTGATGTGGCCGGAGACGTCGAACTCGACGTCCTGCTCCAGCATGGCGGCGAGGCCATCCCAGATCCGGCGCGAGCGGCGGGCGAGCGGGAGCTCGTGCAGGTTGCGGCCCTGCTGGCGCACGCCCCCGAAATTGACGCCGCTGGCCCCTGCCCCGCAGAGGCCGCGGTCCAGCACCGCCGCCGTCAGGCCGGCCTTGCGCAACGCCACCGCGGCGGCGCAGCCCGCGATGCCGCCGCCGATGATGCAGACGTCCACGGCGAGGCGCGCGCTCACGAGAAGCCTCCGAGCACCGGGATGGGCTTCACGGGCGGCTGGCCCCTCAGGCGTCCGGCGTCCTCCACCGGGCAGCCGCGCTCCCGCGCGACCAGCTCGGCCGCCGCGTGGCCGCAGACGCGGCCCTGGCAGCGGCCCATGCCGATGCGCGTGAAGGCTTTCACCCGGTTGACCTCGGTCGCGCCCTTGTGGCGCACGACGTCGCGCAAGGCGCCGGCCGTGACGCCCTCGCAGCGGCACAGGATCTCGTCGTCCGCCACAGCGGCGACGAGGTGATCGGGATACGGATAGGCGGCTTCCAGCGCGGCGCGGAACCGGGCCTGCCGGGCGAGCGCCGCATCGAGGCGAGCGATCTCGGCGGCGTCCACGGCGCGGCCAAGATCCTGCAGCACCGTGAGCGCCACGCGGCGGCCCTGCATTTCGGCGACGTCGGCCCCGCCGATCCCCGCGCCGTCGCCGGCGAGATAGACCTCCGCACGGCTGGAGCGGCCGTCCGGCGCGCGCACCGGGGCCCATTGGCGGGTCAACGGGTCGAACGCGAAGGCGCAGCCGGCGAGATCGGCGAGCTGGCTCTCGCTGCGCAGGCCGAACGAGGCACCGACGGCGTCGCAGGCGACGCGATGCTCGGCGCCTTTTTGGTCGGTCCAGCAGAGCGCGGCGACGCGGCCCTCGCCCTCGACCCGGATGGCGCGCACGCCGCTGGCGCGCCGGGCGTCGCCGAGGGCGTTGCGGGCCACGTAATAGAGGCCTTTCGCCAGGGTGGCGGGCTGCGCCAGCATGCCGGCGGCGGAACGGAGCTTGGCCGAGAAGGGCGTCACGTCGAGCACGGCGACCACCTGCGCGCCGGCCCTGGCGTATTGATGCGCGATCAGGGGCAGCAGCGGGCCGGCGCCCACGAAGGCGACGCGGCGGCCGATCGAGACGCCCTGCGCCTTGAGGGCGATCTGGGCGCCGCCGAGCGTGAACACGCCGGGGGTGGTCCAGCCCGGAAAGGGAATCACCCGGTCCATCGCGCCGGTGGCGAGGATCAGCCGGTCGAAAGGCTGATGCGCGAAGGCGCCGGCCCGCAGCGTGTCGAGCCGCCCCTCGAAGACGTTCCACACGAGCGTGCCGGCGCGGTGGTCGATGCGCTCGCCCAGGGTGGGCAGGATGGCGTGGACGGCCTGCGCCTTGCCCGCCTCCAGGCCGTAGATGGCGGCGCAGGGCCGCTCGGCGCCGGGCGGCGGCTGGCGGTAGATCTGGCCGCCGGGACGCTCGGCCTCGTCGAACAGGACTGGCCGCACGCCGGCCAGCGCCAGCGTCTCGGCGGCGCGGAGGCCCGCCGGGCCCGCGCCCACGATGGCGATCACGGGATCAGACACGCGCATCTCCGTCGATCACCACCGCCATGCCGTTCTGCACGAGCGTCGTGCAGGCGCGGACCCGGCCGCCATCGGCGAGCGTCACCCAGCAATCCTGGCACGCCGCCATGAAGCAGAAGCCGGCCCTGTGCGCCTCGCTGAACTCGAAGCGGCGCAGCGCCGGCCGGTTCAGCAGGATCGCGGTCATCAGCAGGTCGCCGGCCTGCGCGGTCGCGGGCGCGCCGTCGATCGTGAAGGACAGCGGCGGCCCTGCCCGGGAGGCGAGGCGATGGAACAGGGGCGCATCGGCGGCGGGTTCGGTCATTTCAGATCATGTGCTCATAGCGGCAGTTCACGAGGAGCTCGGCGACCGAGGCCGAGTTCGGCAGTTGCACCACGAGCGCGACGATTCGGGCGAGGTCCTCGGGCCTGGTCATGGCCTCGTGCGGAACGTCGGTGACGCTGGCCACGAGATCGGTGTCGACGAAGCCGGGGCAGAGCGCGGTGGCGCGGATGCCGTGCTCCCAGCCGAGGCGTCGCACCGCGTGGGTCAGCGCAACGACGGCGTGCTTGGACATCTGGTAGCCGACATTCAGCCCCATGACGCGCTTGCCGGACAGGGACGCGACATTCACCACCCTGCCCTGACCGGACGCCTTCAAATGCGGCAACGCGGCCTGGATGACGCGAAACGGCCCTTTGACGTTGACGTCGAAGAGCTGGTCGAGCGCGTCGTCGGTCCCGTCCTCCAGGCCGACGAAGGGGGCGATTCCCGCGTTGTTGACCAGCACGTCGACGCCGCCGAAACGCGCCGCCGTTGCGTCCGCCCAGGCCTTTGCGGACGCACGATCGCGGGCGTCGTAGCCGCAGACGAGCACGTCCGGGCCCTCGGCGAGATCGGCCGGAACGGTCTCCGGCCGCCGGACGCCCAGCGACAGCGCGAAGCCCGCGCGGCCGAGTTCACGGGCGACCGCGAGGCCGATCCCCCGGTTGGCTCCCGACACCATCGCGACACGCATGCAACGCCCTCCGGGGCGCAACCTGCCCGGTCCGACCCGATCCCGTCAATTGCAAGGCCTGCGCCAGCACAACCGCGAGGCCCACGCCAGAACAGCCTGAACGCGCATCGCCACGCCGCGACGCGTCGTATAGATACGGCTTCGGCGCGGAACGCGGGGTCGAGCGAACGCTGTGAATATCCGACAACTCGAAGCCTTTCGGGCCGTGATGATCGCCCGCTCCACCACAGGCGCTGCGGAGCTGCTGGACGTATCGCAGCCGGCGGTGAGCCGGCTCATCGTCCAGCTCGAGGCGTCGCTGGAGCTCACCCTGTTCGATCGCTCGTCCGGCCGCCTGGCGCCGACGCCCGAGGCTCTGCTGCTGCACGAGGAGGTAGAGCGCACCTTCGTGTCGGTGGACAAGATTCGCGAGCTGGCGCGCGAGATCAAATCGGCCGAGGCGGGCAGCCTGAACCTGGCGTCGTTTCCCCTCATGGCGCTCGGCTTCCTTCCCAAGGCCATCCGGGCGTTCAACGAATCCCATCCGCGCACGCGCATCTCGCTGAACGTGCAGATGTCCCCGAAGGTGGAGGAATGGGCGGCGGCCCAGCAGATCGACCTCGGCTTCGCCGAATACCCGATCGAGCCGGGCAAGTTCGAGCGGACCGGCATCGAGGTGGAGGAATTCGCCCGGTTCAGCTACCTGCTGGCCGTTCCGGTCGGGCACCGGCTCGCCGGGCGCGCCGTGGTGGGGCCGCGCGACCTGGAGGGCGAGCGGTTCATATCGCAGACCCGCAACACGGTCGGGCGCATCCTGATGGACCGCCTGTTCGACAAGGAGGGCGTGCAGCGCGAGCTCGTACTCGACACGCAGGTCGTCGCCGGCGTGGCCACCTTCGTGTCCTACGGGCTTGGCGTGGGCTTCATCGATCCGTTCACGGCGCTGGACTTTGCGGATGGCCGGATCGCGCCGGTTCGCTTCGAGCCCAGCGTGGAAATGCGCATCGGCATGCTGCACCCTACCCACCGCCCCATGTCGCGCATCGCACGGGATTTCGCCGGGCTGCTGCGTCAGCGCCGCCGCGAGACGGTCGCCGAAGTGGAGCGGATGCTTGGCCGCGGACCGGTATAACGAAAACGCATACACGACGTAGCTGTACGCATTTGACGGCATACACAAAGCGGTCACACTGCGGGGGTCTCATCCCGGAGTTGCAGCCTCGTGCGTTCTGCCCGCCTCCTCCAACACTGCCGAAAACAGGCCTGACGAGATGGCTCGCCCGCCGCTCGCAGCCCTGGATGGAACCGACTACGACGTCGTCGTGGTCGGCGGCGGCGTCAACGGCGCGAGCGCGGCGCGAGAGTTGTCCGCAGCCGGCTATTCGGTGCTGGTGGTCGACAAGGGCGACTTCGGTTCCGGCGCGTCCTCCCGATCCAGCCGGCTGCTGCATTGCGGGCTGCGGTATCTGGCGCCCGGTCGCTCGATCCTCGACTTCGTCCGCCATCCTGGCCGGTTCCGCGTCGCCCTGCGCATGGCCAAGCTCGCTATGGAGGCGCGCAGCGAGTTCGTGAAGGCCAGCCCGGACCGGGCCGTGGCGATGAACCTCCATTTCCCGATCTACCGGGACGGGCCCTACAAGGGCTGGCAGGTCGACGCCGCGTTCCGGCTCCTCGCGGCGCTCGGCCCCAAGGACCTGCCGCTCGAGTATGAGCGCCTCGGCCCCGCCGAAGTCGCCAAAGCGCCGCTGATCCGTGGGCTGCGAGACCAGGACAAGCTCGCCGGCGTGGCGCGGTTTCGTGAGTACCAGTTCGACTGGCCCGAGCGCGTCTGCGTGGACGCCGTGCTGGACGCCGAGCGGGCCGGCGCGACGGCGCGCAACCATACAAGCGCGGCGCTGTCCCGGCCGGGCCCCGATGGCGCATGGACGGTGGAGCTTACCGACATGCGCGAGCAGGCCGCGCCCGTCAGCGTGCGGGCGAAGTCGGTCGTCGTAATGGCGGGCGTCTGGATGGACGGGCTGCTGAAGGGCGCCGCGCCGCAGGCCGGGCGCAAAATCTTCGGCACGAAAGGCTGCCACATCGTCGTGCAACTCCCGGAGGAGTGTCGGGGCCTTGGCGTGGCGACGCTCAACAGCCGGGGCGAGCCGTTCTACTGCATCCCTTGGAAGCATCTGCACTATTTCGGCCCAACCGAGACCGAGTACCGAGACGACCCGGACCGGGTGTTCGTGGATGACGCCGAGTGCGACTTCCTGCTGGCCGAGGCCAACCGGTTGCTTCCTGCGCTCGGGCTCACACGCGGGGATGTGCGCTTCACCTGGGCGGGCGTTCGCCCGCTCACCTATGACGAGGCGGTTCCGTTCGGCAATCGCTCGCGGGTGCTGCACGACCTCAGCCAGGATGGAATGCCGAACGCCTTCGCGATGACGGCCGGACCGGTGATGACGCATCGCTCGGCCGGCCGCGAGGTCGTTGCCGCGGTGGCGCACAAGTTGCAACCTGGGCGAGCGGCAGGGCGAGCCGATGCTGCGACCCACCGGTCGGGCGATCGCCTGGCCCATGCCGAGACCCTGGCGGACGTGCTGTTCCGGCGCACGGGCGAGGCCTGGAGCGGGCCGTTCGACGACGCGCTGATCGCCAGGGCGGCGACGGAGGCCGGCTCCCTGCTGGGATGGGATGAAGACCGGACGCGGCGCGAGATCGCCGCCTACCGGGACGAAGTCGAGGCGATCTTCCGGCCGGGAACCCGGGCGATCGACGCGTGGAGCAAGGCGCCGGCGGCGTGAAAGCCGGGCGCTTCTGGAGGAGGGACTGATGGACGAGCACAAGCTGAGCCGCCGGGCGGCGTTGAAGATCGGGGCCGGCGCGGCCGCGCTGGCGGGCCTGCCGTGGATGAATTCCAGCGCCTTCGCGGCGGACGAGCTGCGCGCCGGCATCGCGGGTTTCAACGTGATCAACACGCTCGACCCCGCCAAGGCCAGCCTCGTGCCGGAGTTCCTGGTGATCTACGGCGCCTTCAACGGCCTGCTGAAGTTCAACGAGAAGATGGAGATCGTCCCCGATCTCGCCGAGAGCTACACGGTGGTCGACCCGACCACGACCGAGTTCAAGCTGCGCAAGGGCGTGAAGTTTCACGACGGCGGCGAGATGACAGCCGAGGACGTGAAGTTCTCGATCGAGCGCCTCATGGACGAGAAGCTCGCCTCGCCCAACCGCGGCAAGGTGACGGCCATCTCGGCCATCACGGTGGTGGACCCCTACACGGTCCGCATCGCCACCAAGGCGCCCTATGCGCCGCTCCTGAACTACCTCACCAACACCCGCACGGGCACGCAGATCGTCTCCAAGAAGGCAGTCGAGGCGGCCGGCGCGGAAGGCTTCGGCCGCAAGCCGGTGGGCACCGGCGCCTTCATGGTGAAGGACTGGAAGTCCAACGAGAGCGTCGAGATGGTGGCGTTCGACGGCTATTTCGGCGGCAAGCCGGCCATCCGCAGCGTGAAGATCCCGATCATCGCCGAGGAGTCGAGCGGCATGACGGCGATCCTGGGCAACCAGGTCGACCTCACCAGCACGGCCCCCTTCGCGGACGTGCCCGGGCTGGAGAAGCGCACCGCCGAAGTCACCGTGCTGAAGCAGCCCGGCCTCAACACCCGCTACTTCGCCCTGAACGTGAAGAAGGCGCCGTTCGACGACGTCCACTTCCGCCGCGCGGTCTCGATGGCGTTCGACCGCAACGTGCTCGTGAAGGCCGCGATCTTCGGCGAGGGCGTCGCCATCCCGGGCGTGCTGCCGCCGTCGCTGTGGCCCGAGGGCAAGGGGTTCACGTCCGAATACACGACGTTCAACCCCGCCAAGGCCAAGGAAGAGATGGCCAAGTCGAAATACGGCGCCGGCACGGAAGCGACCGTGATCATTTGGGGATCCAACTGGTGGCGCCGCACCGGCGAGATCATGGTCGGCATGGTCAACCAGACGCTGGGCACCAAGTTCCAGCTCCAGGCCATGGAGTTCAACGCCGCCTTCGCGAAGGCCAAGGCGGGCGACTACGACGCGCTGGTGTTCGGCTGGCTCGGCCTGGTCGACGCCGACGAGTACCTGGGCGAGATCCTGGGCTCCAAGGGCTTCCGTAACATCCAGGGCTACAGCAGCCCGAAGATGGACGCGCTGCTCGAGAAGGCCCGCGGCGAGATGGATCCGCTGAAGCGTCGGCAGGTCTATCGCGAAGCCGACATGCTGGCCGTCGAGGACATGCCGGTGCTGCCCTGCTTCTGCTCGAACGTGCACAACCTCGTGCGCCCGAACGTGAAGGGCTTCTCGCAGCTTCCCTACTCCAACTTCGCGGACCAGTTCGCGAAGATGACGGTGGGCTGACCCGATGGCGCGCGCGATCAGCATCGGCCGGGTTTCGAGCAGGCTCGGCGGGGTCGCCCTGCTGGCCCTGCTCGGCTCCGCGACGGTGTTTTTCGTGATGCGCGCCGGCCAGGGCGACCCGGCCATCTCGGTGCTGGGCGACCAGGCGACGCCGGAGGCCATTGCGGCCTTCCACAAGAAATGGATGCTGGATGACCCCTTGGTCATCCAGTTCTGGCGGTGGCTGTCCAGCGCCATGCTGGGCGATTTCGGCCTGTCGATGACGGTGGCGGGCGGCACGCCCATCATGGGGCTGATCGGCTCGCGGCTGCCCAACACGCTGTTCATCGGCGCCTATGCGCTGGTGATCGCCGTGAGCGTGTCGCTGTTCGCCGGCACGATCTCGGCGCTGCGGCACGGCAAGTTCACCGACACGGCCGCCACCTCGATCGCGGTGCTCGGCATCTCGATGCCGGATTTCTGGCTCTCCTACGTGCTCGTCTACGGGTTGGCGCTGGGGCTCGGCGTGTTTCCGTCCTACGGCTTCACACCGCCGACGCAGTCCCTCACGGGCGCGCTCTACAGCGGCTTCCTGCCGGCGCTCGCGATCGCGGCCCCGATGGCGGCGGCCTTCACGCGCATCCTGCGCACGGCGCTGCTGGAGACGCTCTACCGCGACCATGTGCGGGTGGCCCGCTCGCTGGGCTACCGCGACGCCTTCGTGTTCATCCACTTCGTGCTGCGCAACGCGCTGATCCCCTACGTCACGGTGATCGGCCTGCAGATCCGCTACCTGCTCGGCGGCACCGTGGTGGTGGAGCGCATCTTCGGCATCCCGGGCGTCGGGGCGCTGATGGTCGACGCCGCCTTCGGGCGGGATTACCCGCTCGTGCAGGCCTGCGCGCTCACCTTCCTGCTCAGCGTGCTGCTGGTGAACTTTGTCGTGGACCTCATCTGCGCCGCGCTGAATCCGCGGCAGAACTGAGGGGGACGCCATGAAAGCCATCATCGCCAACCGCCTCGCCCTCGTGGGGGCCATCATCACCGCCATCGTGCTCGTGGGCGTGATCGTCGGGCCGTGGCTGTCGCCCTATTCGCCCACGGACGCCGACTTCATGGCGCTGCTGGATCCGCCCAGCGGGTCGCATCCGTTTGGCACCGACTCGTTCGGCCGCGACGTGCTCACCCGCATCCTGTACGGCGCGCGCGTGTCGCTCACGGTTAGCATCAGCGGCGTGCTGGCGGGCGCGCTGATCGGCACCACGGCCGGCCTCGTGGCGGCCTATTTCGGCGGTTGGTGGCAGGCCATCCTGATGCGGGTATCGGACCTGCTGTTCTCGTTCCCGAGCTTCGTGCTGGCGCTGTTCCTGATGGTGGTGCTCGGCTTCGGGGTGGTGAACATCGCGGTCGCGATCGCGCTGATCTATGCGCCCATCTTCGCGCGGCTCTCCCGCAACATGGCCGTGCTGGTGAAGGACGAACCCTGGGTGCAGGCCGCCGCGCTGATGGGCCAGTCGACCTGGAGCATCATCACGCGCGAGATCCTGCCCAACATCGCCGCGCCCGTGTTCGTGCAGGTGGCGCTCGCGGTTGCGTTCGGCATCGTGATCGAGGCGGGCCTGAGCTTCCTGGGTCTCGGCGTGCAGCCGCCCAACCCCTCGCTCGGCTCCATCATGGCGGACGGCCGCGAATATTTCAGCCGGGCGCCCTGGGTGCTTACCCTGTCGGGTGTGGCCATCTCGGTCGCGCTGCTCGGCCTCAACCTGCTCAGCGACGGCGTGCGCGATCTCATGGATCCCAAGCTGAGGGCCCGCCTGTGAACGCGTCCCCGCCCCTGCTGGAGGTCATGAACCTCCGCACCTCGTTCGCGGTCGGCCAGCGCCGCGTGAAGGCCGTGCGCGGCGTCAGCTTCACGATCGGCGACGAGGAGGTCCTCGGCCTCATCGGCGAGTCGGGCTCGGGCAAGACCGTGACCGGCATGTCGCTGCTGCGGCTGCTGCCGGACCACGCCGCGATCGAGGCGGACGCCATTCGGTTCCGCGGCGACGAACTGACGGCGCTCGACGAGGAGGCCTTCCGCAAGCTGCGCGGCGTGCAACTGGCGATGATCTTCCAGGACCCGGTGGGCTCGTTCAACCCGGCCAAGACCATCGGCTGGCACCTCGATCACGCCATCCTGCGCCGCTCGGAGACGGACGGGAAAGCCTGGCGCGCCGAGGCCGAGAGCCTGCTGCAGGATGTCGGCATCCGGGCGCCCGAGCGCGTGCTGTCGTCCTATCCGCACCAGCTCAGCGGCGGCATGCTGCAACGGGCCCTGATCGCGATGGTGATCGCGCTGCGGCCGGCGCTGATCATCGCGGACGAGCCGACCACCAACCTCGACAATCTCGTCGAACGCCAGATCCTGGAGCTGATCCGGGTGCACCAGCGCCGGCTCAAGGCGTCCGTGCTGTTCGTCACGCATGACCTCGCTATCGCGGAGGACATCTGCGACCGGATCGCCGTGATGTACGCCGGCGAGATTGTCGAGATCGGCCCGGCCGACGCCGTGTTGCGCAATCCGCAGCATCCCTATGCGGCCTGCCTGCTGCAAACCTCGATCTCGCTGGAGCAGCGGCAGGAATACCTGTTCGAGCTCGCGGGCGAGCCCGGCGGCAAGATCCCGGACGAGGGCTGCGCCTTTGCGGGCCGCTGCCCCAAGGTCATGCCGCAGTGCCGGACCATTCACCCCGACATGCGGGCCGTCGGCCCGGACCACCAGGCAAGGTGCCTTCTCCATGGCGACTGAGCCGAGCGCCCTCCCCGGCCAGGCCGGGCCGACCATGCAGCTGCGCGACATCGTGCTGGATTTCCGCACGCGCTCGGGCTTCGGGCAGGACAAGGTGTTCCGGGCGCTGGACGGCGTCAGCCTCGACATCGCGCCGGGGCAGATCGTCGGCCTCGTCGGCGAGTCGGGCAGCGGCAAGACCACGCTCGGCAAGACCATGCTGGGCGTGCATCGCCCAACCTCCGGCGCCATCCACTATCGCGGGACCGACCTCGCGGCGGCGGCGCCGAGCGCCTGGAAGCCGTTCCGGCGCGACCTGCAGATGGTGTTCCAGGACCCGCTCTCGTCCTTCAACCCACGCTTCACGCTGGGCAGCTCGCTGGCGCTGCCACTGGCGCTGCACAAGGTCGTGCCGAAGGCGCAGATCGCCGACGAGGTGGCGTCGCTGCTCACCCGGGTGGGCCTGACGCCGGACCACGCCAAGCGCTATCCGCACGAGCTCTCGGGCGGGCAGTTGCAGCGCGTCGCGATTGCGCGCGCGATCAGCGTCCGGCCACGCTTCATCGTCGCCGACGAGGCGGTGTCGAAGCTTGACGTCTCGGTGCGTGCGCAGGTGCTCAACCTGCTGAAGCGCATGAACCGCGAGACAGGCGTCGGCCTCGTGTTCATCACGCACGATCTCGGCGTGGCGCGCTTCCTCTGCGACCGGATCGCCGTGATGTATTTCGGCCGGATCGTCGAGGAAGGGCCGACCGAGGCCATCTTCGAGGAGCCGAAGCATCCCTACACGTTAAGCCTGCTGCGGGCGCGCCAGCACGACCGGGCGCCCGTCGCCAGCGACGCCGACGAGGCCGGGCTCGTGATCCCTGATCCCGCCAAGGCCTGCCACTACGCGCCGCGCTGCGCGCGTCGGCTGCCGCAATGCCTCGTGGAGCGCCCGCGCTTGCTTGAGCCCACGCATGCCTACGCGTGCTTCAACCCGGTCCCGGCCGCAGCCGCCGCGCCCGTCCACGCGCCAGCCGCCATGAAGGCCTGAACGATGGCGGATGCTTCATCCTCTCGCGCGACCCTCACGGTCGGGCTCGTCGGCCTCGGGCGGATCGGAACGGTGCTGCTGATGGCGCTCGGCCGGTTCGCCCCGGACGTCGCCGTTCTGGCGACCGGACGGGACGCCGGAAGGGTCGCGGCCGCCGTGAGGGATTGGCCGATGGCCCGGGCGGTCGACGCTGAGGAGCTCGCCTCGAAGGCAGACATCGTGGTGCTGTGCCTGCAGCCCCAAGGCTATCATGCGTGGATCGACGCGCACGCGACGGCGATGCGGGCCGACGCCATCCTGGTGAGCGTGACCAACGCGGTCACGCTGGAGGATCTCGGGCGCTGGTGCGCCAATCCGGTGATCAAGATCATCCCCTCGCCCGCCCATGCGGCCGGCCGCGGCGTGTGCCTGCTGACCCCGGGGCCACGGGCCACGGCCGACCAGGTCGAGCGCATGCGGGCTCTGCTGGCGCGGTTCTGCCGGCCGGCGCTGACCGATCCCGCCGACAGCCGGATCGCGTCCAATCTCGCCGGCTGCGCGCCCGCGATCCTGGCGGCGTTCTGCACGTCTTTCCTCGACGCGAACGCGGCGCGCTCCCGGGCGCTCAATCCGGCGGCGCTGCGGGCCATGATGGCCGAATCCGTCGGCGCGCTTGCGGCGCTGCTCGACGAAGGGGCCAGCTTTGAGGACGTCGTGCGCCGGACGGCGACGCCGGGCGGCACGACGGAGGCCGCGATCGAAGCTCTCGACGCCGACGGGCCCGCGCTGTGCGCGCGCGTCGTCGACGCCACGTTCCAGCGGGAAGCCCAGCTTCTCGGCATTCCACCACGAGGACGATCCAACACGGCAGCGCCGGAGACCCCCGTCCCGGGCTGAACCGCCTTCAACCATTCGGAGCGCATCGATGTCGTTCGCCCAAGCGAATCCCGCGCCGGCCGCCGCCGCGCGCGACCCCTTGCTGCAACCTCTTCGCATCAAGAACCTGGTGCTGAAGAACCGCGTGATGAGCACCAGCCACGCCTCCGGGATGGAGGAAGGCGGCATGCCCAAGGAGCGCTACCAGCTCTACCACGAGGAAAAGGCCAAGGGCGGCATCGCGCTGAGCATGTTCGGCGGCTCGTCCAACGTGGCGCCGGACAGCCCCAACATCTTCCGCCAGCTCAATGTCGGCACGGACGAGATAATTCCGTGGCTGCAGGAATTCTCCGACCGCATGCACACGCACGGGGCGGCCCTGATGGTGCAGATCACGCATCTGGGCCGGCGCGGCGAGCCCTACGCGGACAAGTGGCTTCCGACTATCGCGCCCACCGCCATGCGCGAGACGCTGCACCGCAGCTTCCCCAAGGAGATGGACGAGCACGACATCAGGCGCGTCGTGAAGGCCTATGCGGCCGCGGTGCGCCGCTGCAAGGAGGGCGGGTTGGACGGCGTCGAGACGCTGGCGGGCGGCCACCTGATCGGCCAGTTCCTGTCGCCCTCGACCAACCACCGCACCGACAAATATGGCGGCTCGCTGGAGAACCGCTGCCGCTTCGGCCTCGAAGTGTTCGAGGCGATCCGCCGGGAGGTGGGCGACGACTATATCGTCGGCATGCGCTACGTCATCGACGAGGGCGAGACCGGCCTGCAGATGTCGGACGCCATCAAGGTGGCGCACATCTTCGAGCGCACCGGCATGCTCGATTTCTACAACGCCATCTATGGCCGCATGGACACCGAGCGGGCGCTGGCGGTGGCCAACATGCCCGGCATGGCGTCGCCAATCGCGCCGTGGCTGCAGCAGGTCGGCGCGTTCAAGCGCGAGGTCGGGCTGCCGGTTTTCCACGCCGCCCGCATCTCCGACATCGCGACGGCGCGGCACGCCATCCGCGAAGGCCTGCTCGACATGGTGGCGATGACGCGGGCGCACATCGCCGACCCGCACATCGTGCGCAAGATCGAGGCCGGCGAGGAAGACCGCATCCGCCCCTGCGTAGGGGCGACGCATTGCCAGTCGCCGTTCCGGCCGCACTGCTTGCACAACCCATCCTCCGGCCGCGAGAAGGACCTGCCGCACGCCATCGCGCGCTCGGACCGGGCCGGCCGCAAGGTCCTAGTGGTCGGCGGCGGACCGGCCGGCCTGGAGGCAGCGCGAGTGTCGGCCGAACGCGGGCACGAGGTCGTGCTGCTGGAAGCCGGCGCCAAGCTGGGCGGACAGTTGCTGCTGGGCGAGCGCGCCAGCTGGCGGCGCGACCTCATCGGCATTGTCGGCTGGCGGGCGGAGGAGATCCGGCGCCTTGGCGTGCGGGTGGAGCTCAATCGCTACGCCGAGGTCGAGGACGTGCTCGCCGAGGACCCGGACGCCGTGATCGTGGCGACCGGCGGCGTGCCGGACATCGACTGGATCGACGGGGCCGAGCACTGCACCAGCGTGTGGGACGTGATCGGCGGCGCGACGCGGCTGGGCGCCGAGGTGGTGGTGTATGACGGCACGGGCCGCCACCCCGGGCCTCAGGCGGCGGAGCTCGCCGCGCAGGAGGGGCGCAAGGTCCAGTTCGTATCCATCGACGCCCAGATCTCGCAGGAGCTCACCTATGCGGAGCGCGTGATCTGGAAAAAGCGGATCTACGAGCTCGGCGTGCCCATGACGTTCGACCACGAGATCGTCAAGGTCGAGCGGCGCGGCAATCGCATCGCGGCGACGTTCCGCAACCTCGCTTCGGAGCAGCTCATGGAGCGCGAGGCCGACCAGATCCTGGTGGAGCACGGAACGCGCCCGGCCGACGATCTCTACCACGCGCTGAAGCCGCACTCGCGTAATGACGGCGTCACGGACATCGACGCCTTGCTGGCGCTGCGGCCGCAGCCGCTTGATTTGCGCCCGGAGGCCCGCATCGAGCTGCACCGCATCGGCGACGCGGTGGCGAGCCGCAACGTGCAGACGGCCGTGCTCGACGCCATGCGGCTATGCCGGGCGTTGTGAGGAGCCGGCCGTGACCACCGTCCGCTACATCGATTGCACGGCGCTGATGCAGGAACTGCTCGCCGCTCATCCCGAGGCCGCGGCGCAGATCGACGTGTTCGTCGGCGATCCCGACCGGGCGCAGCTCGCCGCCATGCTGGCCGACGCCGAGGTGGCGATCAACGGGCACACCACGATGGACGCCGAGATCCTCGCCGGGGCGCCTCGGCTGCGCTCGATCGTGTTCCTGGGTAGCGGGCCGAGCAGCTACATCGACATGCAGGCGGCCGAGCGGGCCGGCGTCGCGGTGCATCGCATCGTCAACTACGGCGACCGCGCCATCGCGGAGCACGCGTTCGCGCTCGTGATGGCGGCCGCCCGGGACGTGGCCGCGATGGACCGGCAGGTGCGGGCCGGCCTGTGGTCGGCCGCCGAGGGCGTGGAGCTTGGCGGAAAGACGCTGGGCGTGATCGGGCTCGGCGGCGTCGGGCGCGAGATGGTCCGCATCGCGGCAGGGTTCGGGATGAACGTCGTCGCGTGGAGCCGCGGCGGCGTAGACCCGGCGCTACCCTGCGCGGCGCCCGGGCTGGACGAGCTTCTCGCGGCGTCGGACGTCGTGTCGCTGCACCTGGCGTTGACGCCGGAGACGCGCGGCTTCCTCGACGCCGGGCGGCTGGCGCGCATGAAGCCGGGCTCCGTCCTAGTCAACACGGCGCGCGGCGGGCTGGTGGACGAGGCCGCGCTCGTGGCAGCGCTGCAGTCCGGTCATCTGCGCCATGCCGGGCTGGACGTGTTCGACGCCGAGCCGCCGCCCGCCGGCCATCCCTTCACGACGCTGCCGAACGTCACGCTGACCGCGCACGCGGCCTACAAGACGCGCGAGGCGACGCAGCGGCTGCTGGCGGCGGCGCTCGCCATCGTGGCGGCCGAGCGGCTCCGGTTCGGCAATGCATAAACTACGCGGAAAACTGAGCTTTTCGGTTTTGCCGCCGCTCCCGACGTGCGACATTTTGTGTATCGTGAATTCAACCAATCGGAAGCGACCCGAACGTCGCACAACTCAGGGGGCGTTGTTCATGAGCATCAAGCGTTTCGTCACCGGCCTCGCGGCCGCCGCACTTCTGCTGGGCGCCCTGCCCGCCTCGGCGCAGCAGACGCTGAAGGTCGGCTCCACGCCGACGGGCGTGCCGTTCACCTTCCTGGACACCAAGACCAACACCATCCAGGGCATCATGGTCGACCTGATCACGGCAGTCGGCAAGGAAGCCGGCTTCGGGGTGACGATCGAGCCGATGCAGTTTTCGACGTTGATCGCCGGCGTGCAGGCCAACAAGATCGATATCATCGCGGCCGCGATGTACATCACGCCGGCCCGCAAGGAGGCCGTCGACTTCTCCGCGCCGGTCTACACCTATGGCGAGGGCCTGATGGTGGCCCGCACCGATGCGAAGGACTACACGAAGCTCGAGGACCTGAAGGGCGAGACCGTGGGCGCGCAGGTCGGCACCGCCTATGTGGAGCCGCTGAAGAAGAGCGGCCTCTTCGCGGACGTGAAAATCTACGACACCATCCCGGACATCATGCGCGACGTGAACGCGGGCCGCATCAAGGCCGGCTTCGCCGACCTGCCGATCGTGGCCTACAACCTCCAGCTCGGAAACTTCCCCGAGGTGCGCCTCGCCAAGAACTACAAGTCCACCATCGTGGGCTCGGTCGGCATCGGCGTGCGCAAGGGCGACGGCGAGTTGCTGAAGAAGATCGACGCCGCGCTGGCGAAGCTCCAGGCCGACGGCACGGTCAAGAAGATCCTCGCCAAGTGGGGCCAGGAATAAGGCGCTCTTTCACCCTTTGTCCCGGGCGCGGCGGCGTCCGGGACGCGCCGTTTCGCCTCAGCCGAGTCAAAGATGCAACGCTTTATCCAGGACTCGATCGAGTTCCTGCCCATCCTCCTGCTGGGCGTGAAATACACGCTGCTGGTCACGTTCGGGTCGCTGCTGCTGTCCAGCGTGCTGGGCCTGCTCTGGGCGATGATGCGCGTGTCCGGCGTGAAGGCGCTGGATCGCACGTCCAAGACCGTGATCAACGTGATCCGCGGCATCCCGATCATCGTGCAGCTATTCTACATCTACTTCGTGCTGCCTGACTTCGGCATCGCGCTGTCGGCCGTGAGCGCCGCCATCATCGGGCTCGGCATCGCGTATTCGGCGTACCAGGCGGAGAACTTCCGCGCCGGCATCGAGGCCGTGGACCACGGCCAGGTTGAGGCCGCGCAGTCGCTCGGCATGGGGTGGTTCATGACCATGCGCCGGGTGATCCTGCCGCAGGCGGTGAAGATCGTGCTGCCGCCCTATGGAAACATCATGATCATGATGCTGAAGGACAGCTCACAGGCGTCCACCATCACGGTCGCGGAGCTCGCCCTGCAGGGCAAGCTGATCGCTTCCTCGACCTTCAAGAACTCCACCGTGTTCACGCTGGTCGCCGTGCTCTACCTCGTGATGAGCATCCCGCTGATCCTGCTGGTCGCCCGGCTGGAGAAGAACATGGGGACGCGGCGATGATCGAGCTGCGCGACGTCCACAAGAGCTTCGGCCCCAACCACGTCATCCGCGGCATGTCGGCGGAGGTGAAGAAGGGCGAGGTCGTCTGCATCATCGGCCCGTCCGGCTCCGGCAAGTCCACCATCCTGCGCTGCATCAACGGGCTGGAGACCTATGACCGGGGCGACATCCTGGTTGAGGGCATCCGGGTCGACCGCGCGCAGCGTTCCATCGTGGACATCCGCACGCGGGTCTCGATGGTGTTCCAGCGGTTCAACCTCTTTCCGCACCGCACCGCGCTCGAGAACGTCATCGAGGGCCCGATCTTCGTGAAGAAGGAGCCGCGCGACGCCGCGATCGCGCATGGACGCGAGCTCCTGGCCCGCGTTGGGCTGGCCGAGAAGGAGAACGCGCACCCGCCGCAGCTCTCCGGCGGCCAGCAGCAGCGCGTCGCGATCGCGCGCGCGCTGGCGATGCGGCCGCACGCCATTCTTTTCGACGAGCCGACCTCGGCGCTGGACCCCGAGCTCGTCGGAGAAGTTCTCTCGGTGATGCGCGCCCTCGCCGAAGAGGGCATGACCATGGTGGTTGTGACGCACGAGATGGCCTTCGCCCGCGAGGTCGCGGACCGCGTTCTCTTCATTGACGGCGGCGTGATCGTCGAGCAGGGCCCTGCCCGCGATCTCCTCACCTCCCCCCAACACCCGCGCACGCAGGACTTCCTGCGCCGCGTCCTGAACCCGATCTGAGGTAGCGATGAGCGCCCAACCCTTCCCGCTCGACCCCTCCCTCTGGCACGCGACCGCCGTCCCGGCGCCGGACTGCCCGCCGCTCGACAAGGACGTCACCGTGGACGTCGCCATCGTGGGCGGCGGCTATGCGGGCCTGTCCACCGCCCTCCACCTCGCCGAGCGCGGCGTGAGCTGCGTGGTGCTGGAGGCGCGCGAACCCGGCTGGGGCGGCTCCGGCCGCAATGGCGGGCAGGTCATTCCGGGCCTGAAATACGACCCCAACGAACTGATCGCGAAGTTCGGCGAGGAGGCCGGCAAGGCCCTGACGGCTTTCGCGGGCTCCACGGCCGACACCGTGTTCGAGCTCATCGCCAAGCACGGCATGAACGTGCCGCATGTGCGCAACGGCTGGATCCAGGGCGCGCACATGGCGTCCATGGTGGAGACCGCCAAGAAGCGCTCGGCCGAATGGGCCCGCCTGGGCGCGCCGACCGAATTCCTCGACAAGGCGCGGACCACCGACCACCTCGGCACGGATGTCTACCTCGCCGGCTGGATCGACAAGCGCGGCGGCGCGGTTCAGCCGCTCAGCTATGCGCGCGAGCTGTGCCGCGCGGCGCAAAAGGCCGGCGCGGTCGTGCACGGGCAGAGCCCGGTCCAGGGCCTCGCCCGCGAGGGCGGCAAGTGGAAGGTGAAGACCGCCCAGGGCGCGACGGTGACGGCCGGCAAGGTGGCGCTGTGCACCAACGGCTACACGGGCGACTACTACCCGAAGCTGGCCCAGACCGTGATCGCGCCGAACTCCTACCAGGTCGCGACCGAGCCCCTGTCCGACAACCTGCGCAAGAGCATCCTGCCCTACGGCCAGGTGACCTCCGACACGCGCCAGCTGCTGCTCTATTTCCGGCTCGACCACGAGGGCCGCCTGCTGATGGGCGGGCGCGGGCCGTTCCGCGAACCGACCGACAAGAGCGACTGGGCGCATCTGGAGCGCGTGATCGCCCGCCTATACCCGGCCGTGAAGGACACGCCGATCCAGTTCCGCTGGTGCGGACGCGTGGCCGTGACGCGGGACTTCCTGCCCCACCTGCACGAGCCGGAGCCCGGCATGATCGTGAACATCGGCTGCCAGGGACGCGGCGTCGGGCTCGAATCCACCATGGGCAAGGCGTTGGCCGCCTATCTGGCGACCGGAGACCGCAAATCCCTGCCCTTCCCGGTCACGCCCGTGAAGACCATCCCGTTCCACGGGCTCAACCGCGCCTATGTGGCGGCCGTGGTGGCGTATTACCGGATGAGCGACGCGGGGCTCGCCTAGCCAGCCCGCGGCGGTCGCGCAGCTTGGCGCGGCCGCCGCGATGGCTCGCCTGTTTGGGCTGCCGCCGCGTAGGGGCGCGACGGCGTGATCACACGCACGAAAAAGCCGCCAAGGGTTGCCCCGAGGCGGCGATCCGCTTCACCGAACTGTTTGTGCGCCGGTACATCCATGGTCGGACGAACGGCTCGGCGATGTTAGCAAGCGCCGCCGCGGCAGCCTGGCCCACGCGGGGTCAAACCGAGCCGGCGAGCCATGCTCGCCAGCCGGGCGGCGCCTGAAAGCTCAGGCCGCGGCGATGTTGCCGACGGCGATCTTGCCGCTGCGGCGGTCGGCCTCGGTGTCGAAGGAAACCTTCTGACCCTCAACCAGCGCACGCATGCCAGCGCGCTCGAGAGCGGTGGCGTGAACGAACACGTCCTTGCCGCCGTCGTCCGGGGTGATGAAGCCGAAGCCCTTCTGGTCGTTGTAGAACTTCACGGTGCCGTTCGTCATAGAAGTAGTCCTTTGCGCAAATGTCCGCGACGACGAGAAGCGCGTCAGCGCCGCCGCATATAGTCGAATTTTGGAGAATGTCTGAACGTGCGCCCGGCTATGCCAAGGGCAACGGCCCGATTGTCCGGCCAAAGTCGATGAAGCTGTATAGCGGGTCCTATAAAGACTTGCAACCACTTTCGAGAAAAACTTGAGAGCCTAAGAATTTTCTGAACGTGCGCCTCGAATTCTACCACTCTGCGAAAGACGTTTTCAACGCCTGGGAAAGACACGCCCCGGCAGGGCGATCGATTACAGGCCCGGTCCGCTCTCACAGATCGCAACCGGGCTAGCAGTCGACCTTGCCGGGGCTGATCGGGCATCCATCCCGGGAGCAACCCTTGCTCCAGAGGGTGAAGCACTGGTCCCGCGGTACGTTCGGTGGCGGGCCGGCGACAACCGGTTCTGGCGTAGAAGCCTCCGAACCAGCGCGGCGCGATTTGCGGGCGACCGGCCGCAACGCCCGCCACGATAGTGGCGCCGCCGAGCCCTTGTTGCGGCTGAGGCCTGACGACGGTCTCGCGCCGCTGTCTTCGGAGGCCGAGGTCGTCGAGGCGCTCGCCTCAGCCAATTCGCCCGTTTCGAGTTGCGCAATGATCCGCCAGGTTTCGGGAACCGCTGGGCTGGCGAATACGAAGCTCGTGTGTTCGTCCACCAGGCTTTGGGACCGGACCTGGTCCCCCGGCCTCCAGGCCAAGGGTTCGCTCTCTTGAATCCAGACCTCGGCCAAGGGAGCGACAACGCTGCCGAGATCCACGGCGTCGCCGGCCACGGATGGGTCAGAACGAACTTGCGCGGTCTCGATCTGGTCGGGAGCGGCGACCACGAAGGTCGCCAGCAGCGCGGACGCGACCGCCAGCGCCGCCCACGTGGAAGGAGCAAGCCCCAGAGACCCGAAGATGTGTGATCTGGCCGCCATCTGACCCCCAAGGATCGGACGGGCAACGCTCACACCAGTCGGTTGGGTCCTTTCGGCCTGACAGTTTCAATCAAGGAGACCACAAGAAATCACGTGGCGAGAGCGGGCGCGTTCAACAAAGCCTGCCGGAGCCAATCAATGAACCTTCGCCTTGCCAGCGTGAACTCGCCAATTCAATTGGCTCTTGAACGCAACGAACCGGAGACGTGGCAGTTCAGCCTCCAGCACATCAGTGCTTTTTGGAGGAATTCATGAAAGCTATTCTGTCCGCAGCGGCACTTTGCGTCTTCATCATGCCCGGCGTCGCCCTTGCCCAAAATAGCGGCGTCGCCGCTGGCGCAACCACCGGCGCCGTCGGCGGCGCGATCGTTGGAGGGCCCGTCGGAGCGGTCGTGGGCGGCGTCGCCGGCGCAATCGTCGGCGGCACGCTCGACACCGCCGATCGCCCCCGGGTTCAGGAATACGTCGTCCAGCAACGCCGTCCCTCGGTCGTCTACGATCAGGAGGTTGCGGTCGGAAGCGCCCTCCCCCAGACCGTCGAAACCTACGAAGTGCCCGACACCGTCGTGACCACCACGAAACAGCGCACCGGCTGGCACTACGCGGTGGTCAATAACCGGACCGTGATCGTGGACAACAGGACCCGCAAGATCATCGAAGTCCTGAACTAAGCCGAGAGAGGGGGGGGCGGGCATCGCGCCCGCCCCGCTTGAATCCGGGCAGGGCTGGGCCGCATTCGACGAGTTGGCTCAGCGCCAAGCTCACGTCGCTATGATCGCGCTGCGGATGGCCAGAAAAGAGACGGCTAAGTTGCCGAGAATGCGCTGGCGCGCCCAACGGGACTCGAACCCGTGTTTTCGCCGTGAAAGGGCGACGTCCTAGACCGCTAGACGATGGGCGCAGCGCGAGGGGGCTTATAGGCGGGATCGCGGCGGGCCACAAGCCCGTCTGGCGATCTTTGGATAGGCTGTCGTGGCCCCTCCTCATGGGCGGTGGAAACCGCTAGAGAACCTTGCTGAAAACGAGCCAGGGCGAGGAAACGGTGGAGCAGGACGGTGGGCGCGCGGGCGCCGGGGCCGCGGCGGACAACGCTGCGGCGGGCGTGGATCATCGGCTCGCTCCGACCGGACCGGGAGCCGCGCCCGAATCGGCCGCGACCGCCTCACCGGCTTCGGAGCCGGCAAGCGGCTCGGCGGGCCTCGGCATCCTGATGATGCTGGTCGGCATCTTCCTGTTCGTCTGCAATGACGTGATGGGCAAGTGGCTGGTGTCGACCTACACGGTCGGGCAAGTGCTGCTGATCCGCAGCCTGTTCGCGCTGGTGCTGCTGGCGCCGATGATCATGCGCGAGGGGCTCGGGCCGATCATCCGCCCTGCCCGCCCCGGCCTGCAGCTGCTGCGCATTCTGTTTTCCACGCTCGAGGTCGCGGCCTTCTACTGGGCCGTGGCCTATCTGCCGCTCGCCGACGTGGTCACCTTCTACCTGTCGGGGCCGATCTGGGTGACCGCGCTGGCAGGCCCGCTGCTGGGTGAGAAAGTGGGCTGGCGGCGCTGGACGGCGGTGCTGGTGGGCTTCCTCGGCGTCGTGATCGCGATGCGGCCGTCCGAAGCCGCCTTCGGCCTGCCGGCGCTCGTGGCGGTTTCCGGGAGCCTGCTCTTCGCGCTCCTGATGATCACCACACGCAAGCTGCGCGACACGAGCGGCACCGTGCTGGTGACCTGGCAGGTCGTCGGCGCGCTGGTCTTCGGGGCCGTGCTGGCGCCCTTTCATTGGGTCACGCCGACGCCGCGCGACTTTGCGCTGCTGGGCATGCTGGGCGTCGTCGCGACGGTTGCGCATATTTGCGTGAACAAGTCGCTGAAGCTGGCCTCGGCGGCCGTCGTGGTGCCCTACCAGTACACGCAGATCGCCTGGGCGGTGCTGCTGGGCTGGCTCGTGTTCGGCGACGTGCCGGAGGCCGCCGTTTTCGTGGGCTCGGCCGTGATCGTGGCGGCGGGCTTTTACATCTTCATGCGCGAGCAGAAGCTGGCGCGGGCCGGGCGGACTTCGAGCTAACGCGTCAGGCCCGGCCTTCGGGGCGTCCCATGTCGGTGAGGCGGAGCTGGACGCGTTCGGCGCCCTGCCAGCGGTCGACGGCCAGTTGGCCGGCCGCGTGGATCGTGCTGCCCCGCGCCTCGAACAGCGCCTTGCCGAGCGGCTGCTCGGCCGCTCCGAACGCGATGCCGTCCAGCGTGGAGCCGTCGCCGGCCTTGAGGCGCACGCGCACATGGCCGCGGCCGACCTCGGTCGCCTCCACGAGGCGGTGGGACGGCAGGGCGAACATGGGCTCCGGGTGGCCGGAGCCGAACGGGCCCGCCGTCTCGATGCGGGTGATCAGGTCGGTGCGCGCGCCGCCCGCCATGATGGCGGCGTCGATCGCGAGGCCCCGGTCGGCCCGCGCGGTCGCGATCGCAGAGCCGAGCCTGTCTTCCAGAAAGGCCGCGAGGTCGGGCAGGCGCTCGCGCGCGATGGTGGCGCCCGCCGCCATGGCGTGGCCGCCGCCCTTGACGGCGAGGCCCGCCTCCACGGCGGCGCGCACGGCGCGGCCGACATCGACGCCCGGGATGGAGCGGGCCGAGCCGGTGCCGAGGCCGTTCTCCCCGAATGCAAACGCGAAGGCCGGCCGGCCAAAGCGCTCCTTCAGGCGCGAGGCGACGAGGCCGACGACGCCGGGGTGCCACTCGGGCGAGCCGACGGCCACGAAGGCTGCGCCGTCCTCCTCCATGCCGACCTGGCCGAGCGCGAGGCCGACGCCCTCGGCCACCATGGCCTGCTCGATAACTTGGCGCTCGCCGTTGAGACGGTCCAGCGTGGCCGAGATGGACTGGGCCTCCATCTCGTCGACGGTCATCAGGAGGCGGGCGCCGAGCGCGGCATCGCCGATGCGGCCGCCGGCGTTGATGCGCGGGCCGAGCAGGTAGCCAAGATGGTAGGGCCGCGGCGGGCCGTCCAGCCGGGCGACGTCGCACAGGGTGCGCAGGCCGACGCGGCCGCGCGCCTTCATGATGGCGAGACCCTGGCGCACGAAGGCGCGGTTGAGGCCGACCAGCGGCACGACGTCCGCGACTGTGCCGAGCGCCACGAGATCGAGCATCTCCATCAGGTCCGGCTCGCGCCGGCCGTTCCAGAAGCCGCGGCGGCGGAGTTCGCGATTTAGAGCGACGAGCGTGACGAAGACGACGCCGGCGGCGCAGAGGGCGCCGAGGCCGGAAAGGTCGTCGAGGCGGTTGGGATTGACGATCGCGGTCGCGACCGGCAGCTGCTCGGGCGCCTGATGGTGGTCAATCACCACGGCGTCGAGGCCGAGCCGCCGCGCTTCGGCCAACGGCTCGTGGCTGGTTGTGCCGCAATCTACCGTCACGAGCAGGCCGGCGCCGGCGGCCGCGAGCTTGGCGATGGCGTCCACGTTCGGGCCGTAGCCCTCGATCAGGCGGTCAGGAATGTGGATGATGGTCTCAAGGCCGCAGCTCTCCAAATAGGAGCCCAGCAGGGCCGCCGAGGCCGCGCCGTCGACGTCGTAGTCGCCAAAGATCGCGACCTTCTCGCGCCGCGTCACCGCGTCGGCGATGCGGGCCGCGGCGGCGTCCATGTCGATCAGCGAGGACGGATCCGGCAGGAGGTGGCGAAGGCGCGGCTCCAGGAAGCCGGGAGCGTCGGCGGATACGACGCCGCGGCCGGCGAGGACGCGGGCGAGCACGTCGTCGAGGCCATGCTCCTGCACGATGGCGAGCGCGCGCGCCTGTCCGGCGTCATCGAGCCGATCACGCCAGCGCCGGCCGGTGGCCGAGCGCTCGACGCCGAGAAAGGGTCGGTTCATGCGCCGGGTTTAGCGGATCGGCGTGAGTCTGTGAATCCTCCGCGTGTGGGCGTCCACCGGAAACGGCGTCGCGTATGGACAGCGAGCCTCCGGCCCGCATGAATCTGCGCCAGCGTGGCGAGCCGGAGGCTCGCGCGTCCAGGCGGCGCCCGCCTTTAAGCGAACTCCACCGCGACGACGCCGGGGACGGCCTTCAGCGCGCCGGCGATCTGCGGCGTGGCCTTGTAGCGGCCAGGCAGCTTCACCTCCACCTCGCGCTGGCCGTCGTCCAGCATCAGCACCAGCGCGATCTCGCCGTCGCCGCGTTCGCGCAGGCGCTCCTGGATGCTGCGCACGGGCTTGTCGTCGCGCAGGAAGACCCGCATCGAGCTCTTCAGCTTCTCGGCCGCGACATCCAGCGGTTCGGCCGTGCCGATGCGCGCCCTCACCTCCTCGCCCTCGGCGGACGCCTGCAGGGTGAGCACCACGGCGCGGCCGGGCTCCAGCAGGTCGCGGTACTGGTTGAGGCCCTCCGAGAAGATGATCGCCTCGAAGTGGCCGCTCTGGTCCGACAGCGAGAAGATGCCCATCTTGGAGCCGGACTTGGTGCGTCGCTCGCTCCTGTCGAGCACGGTGGCGGCGACGCGGCCCATGGAGGCCCCTCCCCGCACCGCGCGGGCGAAATCGGCCCAGCGCTGGACGCGCAGGCGCTCCAGCACATGCGCGTACTCATCCAGCGGGTGGCCGGTGAGAAAGAAGCCGATGGCGTCGTATTCGCGCTGCAGGCGCTCGGACGGCAGCCACGGCTCGTAGTGGGCGACGCGGATGGGCTCCACGTGGCCGTCGCCGCCGAAGAAATTGGCCTGGCCGGCTGTCGCCTCCTCCTGGGCGCGGTTGGCCTGCGCCATGATGGCGTCCAGCGCGGCGACGCAGCGGGCGCGGTCGCGCTCGATGTCGTCCAGCGCGCCGGCCGCGATCAGGCTCTCCAGCGTGCGCTTGTTCACGATTCGCGGGTTGAGGCGCCGGGCGAGGTCCGAGAGGTCGCGGAAGGGGCCGCCCTCCCGCCGGGCCGCCACGATGCTCTCCACGGCCTGCACGCCGACGCCCTTCACGGCCGCGAGCGCGTAGCGGATCGCGAAGGCCCCCTTCCCGTCCGGGTGAACCTCGAAGGTGACGCCCGAGCGGTTGACGTTGGGCGGCTCCACCAGGATGCCGAGGCGCTGCGCCTCGCGGCGGAATTCCGACAGCTTGTCGGTGTTGGACATGTCGAGCGTCATGGACGCGGCCAGGAACTCGACCGGGTAGTTCGCCTTCAGGAAGGCGGTCTGGTAGGCGACCAGCGCGTAGGCGGCGGCGTGGGACTTGTTGAAGCCGTAGTCGGCGAACTTCGCCAGGATGTCGAAGACCTCGTCGGCCTTCTGCTGCGGCACGCCCTGCTTCACGGCGCCAGACACAAAGCGCACGCGCTGCGCGTCCATCTCGGCCTTGATCTTCTTGCCCATGGCGCGGCGCAGGAGGTCGGCTTCGCCGAGCGAGTAGCCGGACAGGATCTGCGCGGCCTGCATCACCTGTTCCTGGTAGATGATGACGCCTTGCGTCTCCTTGAGCACCGGCTCCAGCAGCGGATGGATGAAGTCCGGCTCCTCCTCGCCGTGCTTGCGGGCGCAATAAACCGGGATGTTCGCCATCGGGCCCGGCCGGTAGAGCGCCACGAGCGCGATGATGTCCTCGAAGCGGTCGGCTCGCATCTCGACCAGCGCCTTGCGCATGCCGGCCGATTCCACCTGGAACACCGCGACGGTCTCGCCCCGGCCCAGCATCTCGAAGGTCTTCTTGTCGTCGATCGGGATCGCCGAGAGGTCGATCGTGATGTTGCGCTGCTTCAGGAGGTTCACGGCGGTCTTGAGCACCGTGAGGGTCTTCAGGCCGAGAAAGTCGAACTTCACCAGGCCGGCCGGCTCCACCCATTTCATGTTGAACTGGGTGACCGGCATGTCCGACTTCGGATCGCGGTAGAGCGGCACGATCTGCTCGAGCGGGCGGTCGCCGATTACGATGCCGGCCGCGTGCGTGGAAGCGTGGCGGTAGAGGCCCTCCAGCTTCTGCGCAACGGTGAGCATGCGCTGAACCACGGGGTCCTCGGCGGCGGCGGCCTGCAGCTTGGGCTCGCCCTCGATGGCCTGCGCGAGCGTCACCGGGTTGGCGGGATTTTGCGGCACCAGCTTGGTGAGCTTGTCGACCTGGCCGTAGGACATCGACATCACGCGGCCGACGTCGCGCATGACGCCGCGGGCCAGCAGGGTGCCGAACGTAATGATCTGGGCGACGCGATCCTGGCCGTAGCGCTTCTGGACGTAGCGGATGACCTCCTCGCGCCGGTCCTGGCAGAAGTCGACGTCGAAGTCGGGCATCGACACGCGTTCGGGGTTCAGGAAGCGCTCGAACAGGAGCCCGAAGCGCAGCGGATCGAGGTCCGTGATGGTGGTCGCATAGGCGACAAGCGAGCCCGCGCCCGAGCCGCGGCCCGGGCCGACCGGGATGTCCTGCGACTTCGCCCAGGTGATGAAGTCGGCCACGATCAGGAAGTAGCCGGGATATTTCATGCGCTCGATCACCGAGAGCTCGAAGTCGAGCCGCTCGCGATACTCGTCCTCCGTCATGCCGGGCGCGATCCCATGCGCGGCGATACGACGGGCGAGGCCCTCATGCGCCTGACGGCGCAACTCTGCGGCCTCCTCGGCGACGACGAGGTCCGGATCCTCGTGGTCGCCGGTGGTGAAGCGCGGCAGGATCGGCTTGCCGGTGCGCGGCCGGAAGCTGCAGCGCATGGCGATTTCCACCGTATTGGCGGCGGCTTCCGGCAGGTCCTTGAAGATCTGCACCATCTCGGCGCGGGTCTTGAAGCCGTGGTCCGGGGAGAGCCGGCGGCGATCGGGGTCGGAGACGAGCCGGCCCTCCGCGATGGCCAGCAGGGCGTCATGCGCCTCGTAGTCGTCGGACTTGGGAAAATAGGGTTCGTTGGTTCCAACCAGAGGCAGGCGCTTGTTGTAGGCGAGCTCGATCAGTTCGCCCTCGACGGCGGCCTCGTCCTCCGTGCCGTGCCGCTGGATCTCGACATAGACCCGGTCACCGAAGGCCGCCGCCAGCGCATCGAGGCGCGAACCGGCGAGGTCGAGCTGGCCGGCCGCGATGGCCTTGTCGATCGGGCCGTCCGGTCCGCCGGTCAGCAGGATAAGCCCGTCGCTGAGGCGCAACAGCTCATCGAGTTGGACATGCGGCGGCTCGCCCGGCGCCGGGCCCATATAGGCGCGAGACCCCAGCAGCATCAGGTTCTCGTAGCCCTTCGCGTCGGCGGCGAGCAACACGAGGCTCGGGCGCACGGGCTGGGTGGCGTTGCGGTTCGGCTTCTCGTCGCCGAACTCGACCGAGAGCTCGATGCCGGTGATCGGCTGCACGCCGGCGCCGGAGAGCTTTTCGGAGAATTCCAGCGCGCCGAAGAGGTTGTTGCTGTCCGTCAGGGCCAGCGCCGGCATGGCGTCCTTCAGCGCGAGCTTCTTCAGGTCGTCGATGCGCAGCGCCCCTTCCAGCAGCGAAAAGGACGAATGCACGTGCAGGTGCACGAATCCGACGTCACCCAGAATGCGACTCACGCGAAGCTCTCCCCGAACAGGCCGGCATCATCGGCTTCGCGGCTGCCCGGGTCCAGCCGCCACGCCGACGCGGCTGGGGACGACGGACCGGACAGGCGCAGCTCAGGCGCCGGCGAGCTTGGAGAACACCAGCACGGCCGTCGCGAAGGAGCCGAGCGCGGCGATTTCGGCGATGTCGGAGATGATCGTGCGAACCATGGCGGAACTCCCTGTTCATCGAATGCACCAAGCATGTTCTTTATTTGTTCCTGTTGCAAGCGCCTTGTGGCTGCCTCCACGCCGTCGCAAACTGAAAGCCGGCGGCAGGGTTAACCGCCGGCCTGGAAGGAATGAACGGCATGGCGGGCGCGCTGGACGCATACGAGGTTCTGGTGCTGCCCGGCTGGCACGGCTCCGGGCCAACCCACTGGCAGAACCATTGGGAGCGGGCTTTTCCGGCCATGCGCCGGGTCCAGCAGGCGGACTGGGAGCAGCCCGTCTATTCGGACTGGCTGCCGCCTTTGCGGGCGGCCGTGGCGCGGGCCGAGCGCCCGGTGGTTCTGGTGGGGCACAGCCTCGGAACGTCGCTGACCATGCTGTTCAGTCTGCGCGACGGCGCGCCGGATCTCGTCGCCAAGATCGCAGGCGCGTTCCTGGTTGCGCCGACCGATCGCGACATGCGCGACGGGATCCCGGGCGGCCCGGTGGGCTTCGGACCCATGATCCTGAAGCCGTTCCCCTTCCCGTCCACCGTGGTGGCGAGCGACGACGACGAGTATGTGTCGATCGAGCGGGCGCGCGTGTTTGCGCAGGCGTGGGGCTCGCGGCTGATCGAGATAGGCGCGCGCGGCCATATCGGCTCGGAGGCCGATCTGGGGCTCTGGCCGGAGGGGCTGGTGCTTTTCGGCGAGTTTCTGGGCGGCCTGCGCCTCTAGGCGAGTTCCACCACGACGCCGTCACGGATGGTGACGCGCCGGTCCATCTGGGCGGCGAGATCGAGGTTGTGGGTCGCGATGATGGCCGCGAGCCCGGTTTCCTTCACCAGCCGGGTGAGGATGTCGAAGACGTATCGCGAAGTCTTGGGGTCGAGATTGCCGGTGGGCTCGTCGGCCAGCAGCACGCGCGGCGCGTTGGCGACCGAACGGGCGAGCGCGACGCGCTGCTGCTCGCCGCCCGAGAGTTCGGACGGGCGGTGCTTCAGCCGCTCGCCGAGGCCGAGATAGCTCAGCAGGTTGGCGGCGCGCTCGGCGGCGTCCCGCTTCGGCAAGCCACGGATGAGTTGCGGCAGCATCACATTCTCGAGCGCCGAGAACTCCGGCAGGAGGTGGTGCGACTGGTAGACGAAGCCGATTGCGTTGCGGCGCAGCGCGGTGCGCTGGTCGTCGGCGAGCGTCACGGTCGGGACCTTGTCCACATAGACCTCGCCGCCGTCGGGCTTCTCGAGCAGGCCGGCGATCTGCAGCAGCGTGGACTTGCCGGTGCCGGACGGCGCGATCAGGGCGACGGACTGGCCGGCCCAGACGGCGAGATCAGCGCCGCGCAGGATCTCGAGCGCGCCCTCGCCCTGCATGAAACGGCGCTGCACGCCGTAGAGGTACAGCGCGGGATAGTCGTCCGGGGCGGCGCCGTTGCTCATGCGGTCATTCGTAGCGCAGCGCCTCGACCGGATCGAGCCGGGCGGCGCGCCAGGAGGGATAGAGCGTGGCGATCAACGACAGCACCAGCGCCAGCGACACGATGGTGACGACCTCGCGCGGGTCGACCTCGGACGGCAGGCGACTGAGGAAGTAGAACTCGGCCGGGAACAGATTGGTGTTGGTCATCCGCGAGATGAAGCCCCGGATGGTCTCCACATTCATGCTCACCAGCAGGCCGAGCAGGAAGCCCGCGAAGGTGCCGACCACGCCGATGGCCGCGCCCGTCAGCAGGAAGATGCGCATGATGGCGCCGCGCGTGGCCCCCATGGTGCGCAGAATGGCGATGTCCTGGCTCTTGTCCTTCACGAGCATGATCAGGCCCGAGATGATGTTGAGCGCGGCGACCAGCACGATCAGCATCAGGATCAGGAACATGACGTTGCGCTCGACCTCCAGCACGCCGAAGAACGTCTTGTTGCGCTGGCGCCAGTCGGACAGGATCATCGGGCGGCTGATGGACTTCTCCAGCGCGGCCTTCACCTCGTCGATGCGGTCGGGAACCTGAAGGAAGACCTCGATGGCGGTGACGTCGTTGTCGCGGTTGAAATAGGCCTGCGCCTCCGCGAGCGGCATGTAGACGAAGCCGGCGTCGAACTCGGACATGCCGACCTCGAACACCGCCACCACCGGGTAGCTCTTGATGCGGGGCGCAACGCCGAAGGGGGTCTCGGCGCCCTTCGGCGCCGTGAGCGTGAGCGTGTCGCCGACGCGGATGAAGAGCGACTCGGCCAGGCGCCGGCCGATCGCGACGCCGCCGGCCGTGTCGAAATTCTCGAGCTGGCCTTGCCGCACCGTGCCGCCGATGGCCGGGATCTTCGTGATGTCCTGTTGGCGCACGCCACGCACGAGGACGCCATTGGCCCCGCTCGGCGATGACGCGAGCGCCTGCCCTTCCACCATCGGGAAGGCGAACTTCACGCCCGGCGTGCCGTTGGCCTGGTTGGTGACGTCGACGAAGTCGGTCATCGGCTGGTCGACGCCGGCGATGAAGACGTGGCCGTTGATGCCGACGATCTTGTTGAGGAGCTCGGACCGGAAGCCGTTCATCACCGAGAGGACGATGATGAGCGTCGCCACGCCCAGCATGATGCCCGCGAAGGAGAAGCCGGCGATCACCGAGATGAAGCCCTCTTTGCGGCGCGCGCGGAGGTAGCGCAGGGCCACCATCCACTCGAAGCCCGCGAAGGGGCGCGTGCCGCGCAGGGCGTCAGCGTCTTTCATGCGGCCCGTCTCAGGCCGTCAGCCGGGCGACGGCGTCCTCGATCGACGCGAGCGTGCGCTCGCCCGTCGCGCGGCGCTTCAACTCCACCTTGCCGTCCGCGAGGCTCTTGGGGCCGACCACCACCTGCCAGGGCGCGCCGATGAGGTCGGCGGCCGCGAATTTCGCGCCCGGCCGCTCGTCGCGGTCGTCATAGAGCACGTCGAGCCCGCGGGCGCCAAGCGCGCGGTAGAGCGTGTCGCAGGCCGCGTCCGTGGCGCTGTCGCCGACCTTCAGGTTCAGCAGCGCGACGTTGAAGGGCGCGATGGAATCGGGCCAGACGATGCCGTTGTCGTCGTGGAAGGCCTCGATCAGCGCCGCCACCAGCCGCGACGGACCGATGCCGTAGGAGCCCATGTGCACGGGGCGCTCCTGCCCGTCCGGGCCCGTAACCTTGGCGCCCATCGGGTCGGAGTATTTCGTGCCGAAATAGAAGATGTGGCCGACCTCGATGCCGCGCGCCGAGACCTGCCGCTCGGCCGGCACCTGCGCGAAGGCGGCGGCGTCGTGCATCTCGCTCGTGGCCGCATAGGGCGTCGTGTAGGCGTCGAAGATCGACTGCAGGCCCGCTGCGTCGTCGAAGTCCGTGTCGGCGCCCGGGACCGGCAGGTCCAGAATCGCCTTGTCGCAGAACACTTCGCTCTCGCCCGTGGAGGCCAGGATGATGAATTCGTGGCTAAGGTCGCCGCCGATGGGGCCTGTGTCGGCGCGCATCGGGATGGCGGTGAGGCCGAGCCGCTGGAAGGTGCGCAGATAGGCGGCGAACATCCGGTTGTAGGAGTGGACCGCGCCCTCCTTGTCGATGTCGAACGAATAAGCGTCCTTCATCAGGAACTCGCGCGAGCGCATCACCCCGAAGCGGGGGCGGACCTCGTCCCGGAACTTCCATTGGATGTGGTAGAGGTTGAGCGGCAGATCGCGATAGGAGCGCACCGAGCCGCGGAAGATCTCGGTGATCATCTCCTCGTTGGTGGGGCCGAACAGCATCTCGCGCTCGTGCCTGTCCTCGATGCGCAGCATCTCCTTGCCGTAGGCCTCGTAGCGGCCGCTCTCGCGCCACAGGTCGGCCGACTGGATGGTGGGCATCAGGAGTTCGATCGCGCCGGCGCGGTTCTGCTCCTCGCGCACGATGGCGCTGATCTTGTTCAGCACGCGCAGGCCCATCGGCAGCCAGGCGTAGATGCCGGCGGCTTCCTGACGAATCATGCCGGCCCGCAGCATGAGGCGGTGCGACACGATCTCGGCCTCGCGGGGAGGCTCGCGGAGAATGGGCAGGAAGTAGCGGGAAAGGCGCATGGCGTTCCAAAAGCGTGGTGCGAGCAGCATGAATCGCGCGGACGCGCTGGGCGGGCCGCCGCACCATCAAAACCATCGCCGCCCAAAACACAAGCGACCGAATCCGGCGGCGGAAAGGCGGCGAACGAACCAAAGCGCGAGACGCTGCATCTTTTCGCGTCGGCGGTTGCACAAAGAGATGACAGACCGTTTTTGCTACGCTATGAGTCTTCTACACAACAACAGGCCCACCCCGAACCAACGGGGAAGGGTTCGTGGTCCAAGTCTTGGGAGGAAGACGACCAAAAGCTCGAGAAGGGCAGTGAGCATTCGGATTGACCGGCGCCGTAACGGCTGACGAGATCTGGGGTTCAAAACAAGAAAAACTACCAAAAAGGCAAGACGCAAGTCTTGCCTTTTTTCTTTTGTGGCTGGGCTATGCCGTTCAACTGCCAAGCAGATCTTGGGCCTGAGCTTCCCCTAGGCTGGACCCGACTTTGCGGTCGGGCGTCGTTGCGGCGAAGAGGGGCAGTCGAAATTTACCGGTTCGCGCGGCTTACCGTGTCACGCTCGAAGTACAGTCCAAAGGGCGTTGCGAAGTGCGGGGCCATTGCATGACTTCGCGCGGCGCGCCGTTCGGGCCGCATCACGGCGCCTTCAAATGTGGCGCCGACGCCTGATTTTGTGGCGCGGTCGCGCGCTCACCAATCCACCACCACAATCACGTACCAGGCGAGGCCGAACACCGGCAGAGCCAGCAGCGTGGTGAGCAGCAGCTTGAAGCCCATGCGCGGCAGCATGGGGGCGCCGGGCTCGGTGCCGTCCGACACCGTTCCATCCTCGTGCTGGCTGCGCACGCCGATCGGCAGCACCGCAAACAGCGTCAGCCACCAGATGATGAAGTACAGCGCCAGGCCGCCCGTGATGCTCATGTGGTGCTCGTGGTTGCGGCGGCTGGCGGGCGCGGCTCAGGCCTGCTCGAGTTCGACCAGCGTGCCGTTGAAATCCTTGGGATGCAGAAACAGCACCGGCTTACCGTGGGCGCCGATGCGCGGCGTTCCGTCGCCCAGCACGCGCGCGCCGGTCGCCTTGAGGCGGTCTCGGGCGGCCAGGATGTCGTCCACCTCGTAGCAGACGTGGTGGATGCCGCCGTCGGGGTTCTTTTCCAGGAACTTGGCGATGGGAGAGGCTTCGCCCAGCGGCTGGAGAAACTCGATCTTCGTGTTGGGCAGGTTGACGAACACCACCGTGACGCCGTGCTCGGGCTGGTCGGTCGCGGGCGACACGTCGGCGCCGAGCGTGTCGCGATAGAGGCGCGAAGCGGCCTCGATGTCCTTCACGGCGATCGCAACGTGGTTGAGCCGGCCGATCATGCGCTATCCCCCTCGTGCGGCGTGGGCCGCGTCAGACGTTGATCGGCCCCAGATGGGTGTGGAACGCCTTGATGCGGCGAAACACCGGCGTGTCGTAGTTCGCCGGCGTCGGCGCCTCGCCGGTGAGCCACATCAGGATGTCGCGATCCGGGGCCTCGATGAGGTGCTCGTAGATGTCGAGCTCGGCGTCGGTCAATTGGTCGATTTGCGCATCCGCGAACTGGCCCATGATGAGGTCCATCTCGCGCATTCCGCGGTGCCAGGAGCGAAACAGCACCTTGCGGCGACGCGGGTCGAGATCGGCGCTGGTGCGGGTGGTGCCGGTCATGGCGAGGCTCCGTGGTGGTTGCGGCCTGTATAGCGGCGCAGCCCGCGCCTGTCATGGCGCACGGCGCCGCGGGCTCTCCCTTCTCCCCGGCACGGGGAGAAGGTGGCCGAGCGAAGCGAGGTCGGATGAGGGGATGACGAACACCCTCACCCCAGCCCTCTCCCCGTGCCGGGGAGAGGGGGCGCGTTTGCGCTCGTCCCCTACCCGGCCCAGGGCTCCAGATCGCCGCGCGCCCAACCGTCCTTGGTTTCAGCCGCGAAGTCGTCGTAGCGGCCGTCCGCGATGGCCTTGCGCATGCCGGCGGTGAGGTCCTGGTAGTAGGCGAGGTTCACCCAGGTGAGCAGCATCATGCCGAGGATCTCGCCGGCCTTCACGAGGTGGTGCAGGTAGGCGCGGCTGTAGTCGCGCGCGGCCGGGCAGCTCGACTGCTCGTCAATAGGGCGCGGATCGTCGGCGTGGCGGGCGTTGCGCAGGTTGATCTTGCCCATGCGCGAGAAGACCTGCCCGTGCCGGCCGGCGCGGGTCGGCATCACGCAGTCGAACATGTCGACGCCGCGGCGCACGGCTTCGATGAGGTCGTCGGGCGTGCCGACGCCCATGAGATAGCGCGGCTTCTCGCGCGGCAGATGCGGCTCCACGGTCTCGATCATGGCCAGCATGACGTCCTGCGGCTCGCCCACCGCAAGGCCGCCGATGGAATAGCCCTTGAAGCCCATGGCGGCGAGCGCCTTGGCGCTGCGGACGCGCAGATCCGGAACCGCCCCGCCCTGCACGATGCCGTAGAGCGCCTTGCCGGGTTGGTGGCCGAAGGCCGCGCGGGAGCGCTCGGCCCAGCGCAGGCTGAGCTCCATGGCGCGCTCGGCCTCGGCGTCCGAGCAGGGGAGCTTCACGCATTCGTCGAGCTGCATCTGGATGTCGGAGCCGAGCAGGCCCTGGATCTCGACCGAGCGCTCGGGCGTGAGCACGTGCTTGGCGCCGTCTACATGCGAGCGGAAGGTGACGCCGTTCTCGTCGAGCTTGCGCAACTGCGCTAGCGACATGACTTGGAAGCCGCCCGAATCCGTCAGGATCGGGTACGGCCAGTTCATCATCTTGTGAAGGCCGCCGAGTCGCGCGACGCGCTCCGCGCCGGGGCGCAGCATGAGGTGGTAGGTGTTGCCGAGCACCACGTCGGCGCCCAGCGCCTTCACCTGCTCGGGATACATCGCCTTCACGGTTCCGGCCGTGCCTACCGGCATGAAGGCCGGCGTGCGGATAACGCCGCGCGGCATGCGGATTTCGCCCGTGCGGGCCTTGCCGTCCGTCGCCGTCAGCGTGAAAGAAAAGTCCTCGACGGGGGTGTCGACGAGGCTCATGAGCGGTTCTCCGGCGCGGCCGGGAACAGCAGGCTGGCGTCCCCGTAGGAATAGAAGCGATAGCCGCTCGCGATGGCGTGCGCGTAGGCGGCGCGCATGGTCTCGAGGCCGCTGAAGGCGCTCACGAGCATGAACAGCGTCGAGCGCGGCAGGTGGAAATTGGTCATCAGCGCGTCCACGGCCCGGAAGCGGTAGCCGGGGGTGATGAAGATCGAGGTCTGGCCCTGCCAGGGCTCGAATTGGCCGTCCTCGGAGGCGGCGCTTTCCAGCAGGCGCAGCGAGGTGGTGCCGACGGAGATGATCCGGCCGCCTGCGGCGCGCGTGGCGTTCAGAGCGTCGGCGGCTTCCGGGCTGATCATGCCCCATTCGGCGTGCATCTTGTGGTCGGCGGTGTCGTCCGCCTTCACGGGCAGGAAAGTGCCGGCGCCGACATGGAGGGTCAGCCGGGTCAGCCCCACACCGCGGGCCGCGAGGCGCTCAGTGAGTTCCGGCGTGAAATGAAGGCCGGCCGTGGGCGCCGCCACCGCGCCCTCGTGCTCGGCGAACAGCGTCTGGTAGTCGCTGAGGTCGCGCTCGTCCTCGCCGCGCTTGGCAGCGATATAGGGCGGCAGCGGAATGTGGCCGACGCGCGCGATGGCCTCGTCCAGGGCCGGGCCCGTGAAGGCGAAGCGCAGCAGCACCTCGCCGCCCTCGCCTTTCTCCACCACCTCGGCGTCGAGGCTCGCCAGCAGGCAGGCCATGCTCTCGCTCGCCTCACCGAAGCGGACGCGCTCGCCCACCGCGAGCCGCTTGGCCGGCCGCACGAAGGCGCGCCAAAGGTCCGGCCCCTCGCGCAAATGCAGCGTCGCCTGGATGTGCGCGACCGCCTCGCCGCGCACCCGCACGCCGTCCAGCCGCGCCGGGATCACGCGCGTGTCGTTGACCACCAGCCGGTCGCCAGGCTGCAGCAGATCGGGCAGGTCGCGGACGACACGGTCCTCCAGCGCCGCGCCGGGGCGCACTACAAGCATCCGCGCGGCGTCGCGCGGCTGCGCGGGGCGCAGGGCGATCGAGGCTTCGGGGAGGTCGAAATCGAAGAGGTCGACTTTCATGAGTTCTCTTGAGGTGGAGGCATCAGGTCTGTCCCGGGCCCCTTGCGTACGTCAAGCCGCGCCTCCATCATCGACGCTGGAGTATGGAAATGCCGACCCTCAAAATCCCGCTCTCGCCTGAACTCGACCGTCGCATCAGAACGGCCGTGCACGATGGCGGCTATGGCTCCGAGGGCGAGGTGCTCGAAGAGGCTTTGCGGCTCTGGGAAGAACGGCAGGATGTTCTCGACAGCGAAGAGCGCCGCCTGAAACAAGCCTACGACGAGGGCTTGGCGAGTGGTCCGGCTCGGAAGATCGACCCGACTAACTTGGTTTCGGAGTTCAAGGCCCGAGCCCGCTGAGGTGGGTGACGTTTATCTCACACCGCGTGCAGACGATGATCTCTTCGGGATTTGGAAGTCCATCGCGCTAGACAACACGACGGCGGCTGAGCGGCTGATCCAGAACCTCTTGAGCAAAATGCAGCTTGCGGCCGACAACCCGCTCATGGGCGCGCCCATACCTGCCCTGAGCGCGACGGCCCGCATCCTGATCGAAGGACGCTATATCGCCCTTTTATGAGCCACGCGACGACGGGATTACCGTCGTCGCAGTCGTTCATGGAATGCGCGACCCGGAACGCTGGCTGCGCTGACGAGTCGGGCAGCCTCAGGCCGCCTGGTCGCCCATGCGGGCGGTGACGATCTTGTCCGGATCCTTCACGGGCTCGCCGCGCTTGATCTTGTCGACGTTCTCCATGCCCTCGGTCACCTTGCCCCAGACCGTGTACTGGCGGTCCAGGAAGCCGGCGTCGTCAAAGACGATGAAGAACTGGCTGTCGCCGGAGTTCGGATCCTGCGCGCGGGCCATGGAGCAGACGCCGCGCTTGTGCGGCTCGGCGTTGAACTCGGCCTTGAGCTTCTGGCCGGAGCCGCCCATGCCGGTGCCGGTCGGATCGCCGGTCTGGGCCATGAAGCCCTCGATCACGCGGTGGAACGGCACGCCGTCATAGAAGCCCGAGCGGGCGAGCTCGGCGATGCGGGCGACATGGCCGGGGGCCAGGTCGGGGCGCATCTCGATGACGACGCGGCCCTGGGTGGTTTCGAGAATGAGGGTGTTTGCGGGATCGGCCATGCGTGGCTCCTTTCGCCCGTTCGGGGGTTTCGGCGTTCGTTGAGGCGTTGGTCTACTTGGCGTCGGCCGCGAGCTTCAGGCTGACGATCTTGTCCGGGCTCTTCACGAGGCCGTTGGCGTTGGGGTCGCCCTTCTTGATCTTGTCCACCACGTCCATGCCGGAGGTGACTTCGCCGAACACCGTGTACTGGCCGTTCAGGAAGCTGGCGTCGCCGAAGCAGATAAAGAACTGGCTATTGGCCGAGTTCGGCGAATTCGAACGCGCCATGCCGAGCGTGCCGCGCTTGAACGGCTCGCGCGAGAACTCGGCCGGCAGGTTCGGCAGGTCGGAGCCGCCCGTGCCGGTGCCGGTGGGGTCGCCGGTCTGGGCCATGAAGCCGTCGATCACGCGGTGAAACACGATGCCGTCGTAAAAGCCGCGCTTGGCCAGCGCCTTCACCTGCTCGACATGCTTGGGCGCCAGGTCCGGCCGCAGGCGGATCGTCACCTTGCCGTCCTTGGTGGTGAGCACCAGCGTGTTCTGCGGGTCGGCGGTCTGCGCCGAAGCGGGCGCGGCGGCAGCCAGCGCGGCGGCGAAGGCAAGGGCGACCACGTGACGTCTGTTCATGGATCCTCCAGAGAAGTGTTGGCGCCGGCCCGTCAGGCTTTCGCGGGGAACTTGGCGCGAAGGCGGGCGGCGACGCCGGCGGGCACGAAGCGGGATACATCGCCCCCCATGGAGGCGATCTGGCGCACGAGCGTGGCCGTGATGGGGCGGACCATCGGCGAGGCGGGCAGAAACACCGTCGCGATGTCTGGCGCCATGGCGCTGTTCATGCCCGCCATCTGCATTTCGTAGTCGAGGTCCGTGCCGTCGCGCAGGCCGCGGATCAGAAGCGTGGCGCCCTCGCGGCGGGCCGCGTCGATGGCGAGGTCGCCGAAGGTGACGACGCGCATCGCCGCGCCGGTCTCGGTCGCCAGAGACTGGAACTCCGCCTCGATCATCTCCCGGCGGGCCTCGACCGAGAACAACGGCGCCTTGCCCGGATGCACCCCGATGGCGACCACGAGCGTCTCGGCCAGCCGGCAGGCGTGGCGGACGACGTCGAGATGGCCGTTCGTGATGGGATCGAACGAGCCGGCGTAAAAGGCCGTGCGGGGCGCGCGGATCGCTGACATGCGCAAGCCTTATCGCGCGGGCGATGGGCGGGCAAGCCGGGCCGGAGATTTGGCGCAGCCACGGCGCCGCGACGAGATCGGGCCGAAATGCCGGAATTCGATCCCGTGAGGCTTGTTCCGGTCGGAACCACCCCCGATAGTGCTGGCATGCAAGCTCTTTTTCACGCCCACGCGACGCTTCTCTTCGCCTCCGCGGCGGCATTGATCGGTATTTTGTCCAGCCTGGCGGCGTCGCGTTTCGGCGTTCCGATCCTGCTCGTATTTCTCGGGGTCGGCATGCTGGCCGGCGACAGTGGGCCCGGCGGCGTCGCGTTCAGCGATTACGGCCTCACCTATTTGATCGGCTCGGCCGCGATCGCGATCATCCTGTTCGACGGCGGCTTGCGGACCCGCGCCGGGACCATCCGCTCCGTGCTGGGGCCGGCCGGGGTGCTCGCGTCCGTGGGCGTCCTGCTCACGGCCGGCATCACGGGCGCGGTGGCCAAGGCGCTGCTCGGCCTGGAGTGGACGCCGGCGCTGCTGATCGGCGCCATCGTGGCCTCCACGGATGCAGCCGTGGTGTTCTTCCTCCTGCGCACCGGCGGCCTGCAACTGAAGCGGCGGGTGGGCGCGACGCTGGAGGTGGAATCCGGCACCAACGACCCCTTCGCGGTGCTGCTGACCGTGGTGCTGGTCGAGATCGCGGCCGGCGGGCCCGGCGTCGATGCCGCGCACGTGATCATGGCGGTGATCCGCGAAGCCTCGCTGGGCGTGTTTATCGGCGGGCTCGGCGGGTTCGGGCTCGTTTTCGTGCTGAACCGGCTGAGCCTTCCGGCCGGGCTGCACCCGGCCTTCGTGGTGACGGCGGCGCTCGTCGTGTTCGCGTTGGCGCAGATCATCGGCGCGAGCGGGTTTCTGGCCGCCTACGTGGCGGGGCTGATCGTCGGAAACCGGCCGGTGCGGGCCTACGCGTCCATCGCGAGCTTCCACGACACCGCGACGTGGCTTTGCCAGATCGCGCTGTTCACCCTGCTGGGCCTGCTTGTTTCGCCGAAGTTGATCCTGCCGGTGCTCGCGCCGGCGCTCGCCCTGGCCGTGGTGCTGATCATCGTCGCGCGACCGCTGGCGGTGTTCCTGTGCCTCGCGCCGTTCAGGTTCTCGCGACGCGAGATGACCTTCATCTCCTGGGTCGGCCTGCGCGGAGGCGTCTCGATCTTTCTCGCCACGATCCCGACGCTGGCCGGGATGCCGGGGGCCGAGATCTATTTCAACGTCGCCTTCGTGGTGGTCGTGGTGTCGCTGATCGTCCAGGGCTGGACCATCGGCTATGCGGGACGCCGGCTGGGCGTCGCCTTGCGCGATCCCGCCCCGGAGGTGCAGCGCATCGAGATCGACCTGCCCGGCCAGCTCGACGCCGAGCTCGTCGGCTACCCGCTGCTGGAGCAGAGCCCGGCGGCGCGCCACCGCGCCCTCCCCGCCTGGGTGAAGCCCGTGCTGGTGGTGCGCGACGGCAAGATCCTCGAGCCGGCGGAAGCCGGCGCCCTGCAGACGCGCGATTACGGGTACTTCCTCGCACCGACCTCGCGGCTGGCGCGCCTCGACCGCTTCTTCGCCGTGGACGGGCTGGCGCCCGCGGCCGAGGCCATGGCCGAGTTCCCGTTCGACGGCAGCCTCAGCATCGGGGCCATCGCGGACCTCTACGGGCTCGACGTCGGCTCGGACGAACGGGCGATGACGGTAGCCGAGCTCTTCGCGCAGCGGCTCGACGACGCGCCGCAGGAGAATGACCGCATCGACCTCGGCGCCGCGAGCCTCATCGCGCATGACGTGGTGCACGAGAAGGTGCGCCTCGCCGGCCTGATCCTGGAGGCGACCGAGGAGGACGAGGACCTCCCGACCCCGAAGCCCTGGTGGGAACAGGCGCTCGCGAAGCTCCGCCTTGCGATCCGCGGCTGGCGGGTGCGCAAGCACACCGCGTCCTGATGCCCGCCATGGCAGCGATGGGCCTCCTCGGCTAGGCTGGAGCTTGGCCGCACCTGATTTCAACTCGCTCCGGATGGCGTCATGGAATTCGTTCTTCTCGCGTTGATCGCGCTCGCGATCCCGGTGCTCGGCCTGGTGGCGTTCTTCCGGACGCTGTCTCTCGCCAACCGCGTGCTGCTGCTGGAAGGACGCCTGGCCGAAGCGGAGCGGCGCCTCGCCCTGGGCCCGGCGCCCGCCGCGGCCGCCACGGAGGCGGTCGCCGAGACCGCGCCGGAAACGCCTGAGGTGGCCGCCGCGGCCCTGATCCAGCCGGCCGAGGAGCTCGAGCCGCTTGCCGTCACGGAGCCGGTGGCCTTCGAAGCCGCCACGGCGCCGGAGCCGGTTCCAACGCAGGCCACCCCCGCCCCGGCGCGATCGCTGGAGGAAACCATCGGAACGCGCTGGGCCGTGTGGCTCGGCGGGCTCGCGCTGGCGCTCGGTGGGCTGTTTCTGGTGCGCTATTCCATCGAACAGGGGTTCTTTGGGCCCGGCGCCCGGATCGTCGCCGGCGCGCTGTTCGCGGCAGCTCTGGTGGCCGTCGGCGAGCGGCTGCGGCGGTCCGAGCGGGCGCTGGGCGCCGGGGCTTTCGTGATCCCGTCCGCTCACGCGCCCAGCGTGGTCACCGCGGCTGGCGCGATGACGGCCTTCGCGACCGTGTACGCAGCGCACGCCCTGTACGGGATGGTCGGTCCCGCGCTCGGCTTCGTGCTGATGGCCGTTGTGGCCCTCGCAGCTTTGGCAGCCTCCGCGCTGCACGGCCCTGCCCTCGCGAGCCTCGGTCTCGTGGGCGCCTTTGCGGTCCCGCTGCTGGTGGATTCGAGCAATCCCCAGCCCTGGCCGGTCGTGCTCTACCTGATCGTGGTGGCGGCGGCGGGCTACGCCCAGGCCCGGATGCGCCGCTGGCGATGGCTCGCCCGCGCGGTCGCGATCGGGGCGGGCCTGTGGGGTCTCGCCTTCATGACGGTGAGCGTCGACGAGCGCTCCGCCATGGTGGCGCACATCATCATCCAGACCGCGCTGGCAGCCTTCATGCTGGTGATCGAGCCCTATCGCGAGGCGGCCGACGACGATGCGGCGCCGGACCGGCTCGCGTTGGCGGTGCTGGGCGGCTTTGCGGTGCTGGCCGGCTTCGGCCTGCAGCAATCGGGCCTCGGGGCCCTGAGGCCGGTGCTGGGCGGGGCAGTGTTCGCGATCGAGCTCGGCGCGGCGCTGATGGTCGCTCCCGCGGCCGGGGCGGCGCTGTTCGCGGCCGGCGTTGCGGGCGCGATGCTGTGGGGCTGGCCGGTGATCGCCGAGTCTCTCGCCGAGAGCCCGACCGTGCTGCCGGGCGGCCCGTCGCGGCCGCCGATGCCCGAAGCGCTCTGGCTGTTCCTGGTCTGCGGAGCGCTAAGCGGCGCTGCGCTCGGCGCACTCACATGGGCGCGTCTCATGCGCGGCGTGGCCCTGCCTCGGCTCGCGTCGGGGTTCTATGCGGCAGCCGGCACGGTGGGGCCGCTACTGTTGATGACGCTCGCATGGTGGAGCGTTTCGGATTTCGACCGCTCCATCCCGTTCGCGCTGGCGGCCGGCGCGCTGGGCGCCGCCTTCACGCTTGCGGCCCGGCTCCTGAAGGAGCGGCGCGACGAGAGCGGCTGGGCCGCGCTGGTGGGCTATGAGGCCTTCGCGGCCGGCGCTCTCGGCGCGCTGGCGCTCGGGCTCACGATGGTGTTCGACAAGGGCTCGCTCACCGTGGCGCTGGCGCTGGCGGCGCTGGGCGCGGCCTGGGTGACGACCCGTGAGCCGCTTGGCCTGTTGCGCTACGGCGTGGGCGCGCTCGGCGTCGCGGTAGCGCTGCGGCTCGGCTGGAACACCGTGCTGCTGCGCGGAGACATCGGCCCGCCGGTCTTCAACTGGCTGCTGTGGGCCTATGGCGTTCCGGCGCTCGCCTTTGGGCTCGCGACGCGGCTGCTGCGTCGCCAGCGGGACGACCAGGTGGTGGCGCTCACGCAGGCGCTGACGCTCGCCTTCTCGGCGCTGCTGGTCTTCTTCGAGTTGCGGCATGCGCTCACGGGCCGGCTCGATTCGCCGCGCACCGACCACCTCGAAGTCGGCCTTCAGGTGTTGGCGTCGCTGCTGTTCGCGATCCTCACCGTCAGCCTGGAAGCATTCCGCCGCAGCATGGTGCTGCGGCTGGCGAGCTACCTCTTCGGCGGGCTCGGGCTCGGGGGCGCATTGCTGGGCCTCACGATCTTTGAGAACCCCTTGTTTGAGGGACGCCCGGTGGTCGGCGGAGCGGTGTTCAACTCGCTGCTCCTCGCCTACCTCCTGCCCTCGCTCGCCGCCTTCGCGCTGGCCCGCATCGCGCGCGGACGCCGGGCGGCGTGGTTCGTGGGCGCCGCCTGGGCGGTGGGGGCCGGGCTGAACCTGCTGTGGATCGTTCTGGAGATCCGGCGGATCTTCCAGGGCCCGAGCATCCGCATGTTCCGGCCCACGAGCGACGCCGAGCTCTACACCTACTCGGCCGCATTCCTGCTCGTCGGCCTCGCCCTGCTCGCCTATGGGGTGCTGCGCCAGTCGCGCACGGCGCGGCTCGCTTCGGCGGCCTATATTCTGCTGGCTGTCGGCAAGGCGTTTCTGTTCGACATGTCCGGCCTCACCGGCCCGTTGCGGGCGCTGTCCTTCATCGGGCTCGGCGCGGTCCTGGTCGGCATCGGGCTCGTGTACCAGAAGTGGATCTTCGGCCGGCCGCCGGCGCCGAGCGCGCCGGCCGCCGGCGACCCTGAGCCCGAGCCGACGCCGCCTTGAGCGGTGCTGCTTCCCTCCGGGCTGGTTCTTCGCATAAGCTTGCGCAAATTCGGCTCGGGGGCGGCCACGATGCGACTACAGGAACTGGATGCGCGCGATCGTGCGATCCTGAAGCTGCTGCAGCAGGATGGCCGCATCACCAATGCGGATCTCGCCGAGAAGGTGCACCTGTCTCCGTCCGCCTGCTTGCGGCGGGTGAAGATCCTGGAGGAATCCGGGCTGGTGAAAGGCACCGTGATGCTGCTCGACGAGGCGGCCGCGGGACTGCCGGGCGCGGCCTTCGTGTTCGTCACGCTGGACCAGCAGGGCCGCCAGAGCCTCGACGTTTTCGAAGCCGCGGTGGCGCGCCACCCCGAGATCCTGGAATGCTATCTGCTGGCTGGCACGGCCGACTACCTGATCCGGGTGGTTTTCGCCGACACGGCGGATTTCGAGCGCATCCACCGCAGCGTGCTCACCACCCTTCCGGGCGTCGTGCGCGTGCAGTCGACCCTGGCGCTGCGCACCGTGAAACGCACCACGGCGCTGCCGATCTGACGCAAGCGCGGCCTTCGCTGTCGGAGCCGCAAGGCTTGCAACCGTGCACGCGCCGGTCGATATACAGCCCGCACCGCAGGGGAGTTTTCTCGTGACCGACGCCGCACAGCCGAGCGCAGCCGCCGCCGGGGCCGACATCGCCGCCATGCCGTTCGAGGCCGCGCTCGCCGAGCTCGAGGAAATCGTCGGCCGACTGGAGCGCGGAAACGTCGCGCTCGAGGACTCGATCGCGATCTACGAGCGCGGCGAGGCGCTGAAAAAACATTGCGAGACCCTGCTGCGGAAGGCGGAGGCGCGCGTTGAGAAAATCACGCTCTCGGCCGACGGGCGTCCACGCGGGGTCGAACCGCTGGATGTCGACCGCTAGCGAAGGCGACGACGGGCGTTTGTTTCTGCGCCTCGTTTTCGTGTAAACCGTCGCAGAGGATGGGGACCGCTCCCCAACAGGCTCCGATTGTGAATCACACCTTCCCTTCATCGTCCAAGACACCCCTGCTGGACCAAGTCGTCGACCCGCACGCGTTGCGGCGGCTCGAGCCCACGCAGTTGCGGCAACTCGCCGACGAGCTGCGCAGCGAGACCATCGACGCCGTGTCGGTGACGGGCGGCCATCTGGGCGCGGGGCTCGGCGTGGTGGAGCTCACGGTCGCGCTGCACTACGTGTTCAACACGCCGGATGACCGGATCATCTGGGACGTCGGCCACCAGGCTTACCCGCACAAGATCCTGACCGGCCGGCGCGACCGCATCCGGACGCTGCGGCAGGCGGGCGGGCTCTCCGGTTTCACCAAGCGGACCGAAAGCGAGTACGACCCCTTCGGGGCGGCGCATTCGTCGACTTCGATCTCGGCCGGCCTCGGCATGGCGGTGGCCCGCGATCTGGATGGCCGCAAGAACAACGTCGTGGCTGTTATCGGTGACGGCGCCATGTCGGCCGGCATGGCCTATGAGGCGATGAACAACGCCGGCGCGATGGATTCGCGGCTGATCGTGATCCTCAACGACAACGACATGTCGATCGCCCCGCCGGTCGGGGCGATGTCGGCCTATCTCTCGCGCCTCTTGTCCGGGCGCACCTACCTGACGCTGCGCGACATCGGCAAGCAGGTGACCGGGCATCTCCCGAAGCGGCTCGATCGCACCATCACGCGCGCGGTGGAGCATGCGCGCGGGTTCCTCACCGGCGGCACGCTGTTCGAGGAGCTCGGCTTCACCTATGTGGGGCCAATCGACGGGCACAACCTCGAGCACCTGTTGCCGGTTCTGAAGAATGTGCGCGACGGGCAGGCCGGGCCGGTGCTGATCCACGTCGTGACGCAAAAGGGCAAGGGCTACGCGCCCGCCGAGGCGAGCGCCGACAAGTACCATGGCGTCAACACCTTCGACGTGGTGACGGGCGCGCAGGCCAAGCCCAAGGCGAACGCGCCGTCCTACACGCGCGTCTTCGCCGACAGCCTGATCAAGGCCGCGCGCGCGGACGACAGGATCGTGGCCGTCACGGCCGCCATGCCGTCCGGCACGGGCCTCGACCTGTTCGGAAAGGAATTTCCGACCCGCACCTTCGATGTCGGCATCGCCGAGCAGCATGCGGTCACGTTCGCGGCCGGGCTCGCGACCGAAGGCTACAAGCCGTTCTGCGCAATCTACTCGACCTTCCTGCAGCGCGCTTACGACCAGGTGGTCCATGACGTCGCGATCCAGCGCCTTCCGGTGCGCTTCGCAATCGATCGCGCCGGGCTGGTGGGCGCTGATGGGGCGACGCATGCGGGGTCGTTCGACGTCGCCTATCTGGGCTGCCTGCCCGACATGGTCGTGATGGCGGCCGCCGACGAGGTCGAGCTGGTCCACATGACCGCGACCGCGGTGGCGTATGACGGGGGCCCGATCGCGTTCCGCTATCCGCGCGGGGAAGGCGTCGGGCTGGACCTGCCCGAGGTCGGGACCGTGCTGGAGATCGGCAAGGGCCGCATCATCCGCGAGGGCTCGCGCATCGCCCTGCTGTCGCTCGGCACGCGGCTGGCAGAGTGCCTCAAGGCGGCCGACGATCTCGCCGCCATGGGCCTATCGACCACGGTGGCGGATGCGCGCTTCGCCAAGCCGCTCGACGCCGCGCTGGTGGAGCTTCTCGCCCGCGAGCACGAGGTGCTGATCACCGTGGAAGAGGGCTCGATCGGCGGCTTCGGCTCGTTCGTGCTGCACCACCTCGCCGAAGTCGGCGCGCTGGACAAGGGCCTGCGCGTGCGCAGCCTGGTCCTGCCCGATGTCTGGCTCGACCACGACAAGCCCGAGCGCATGTACGCCCAGGCCGGCCTGGACGCGCGCGGGATCGTCGCCAAAGCGCTAGAAGCTTTGGGGCGCGACGAGAGCGCCGCCGCCAAGGCGGCGAGCCTCATCGCCTAAGCACCCCGTTCGCGTCAGGAGCAGGCCCGGTTCATGGTGGCCAGGGCGGCCGCGGCTTCGGCCATCGGGATCTCGACCGTGCGATCGGGCGACTGCACCACGATGGTGCGGGCGGACGCGAGCTCGCGCCACACCCACCCGGTGGTCGGAACCGGGACCCTGAAGTGCCACGCTGCATCAGGCTCATCGTAGACGAGATCGGCCGATACGGGGCCGTGCGCCTTGCCGTTGACCTCGATCGTGAGCATCGAGTCACGCGGCTTCACGGAGGCCGGCAGGCCGCCATGGTCGTTGGTGCTGCGAAACTCGATCTCGGCCACGTGAACGCCCGGCTTGCACATCACGAGAAATTCCATGTCGCCAAGTTCTGGCGACGGCTTGAGCCCGGCTTGCAAGACGCCGTCGCCGAGATGCTGAAGGCTCCAGGCAGGCGGGGCGGCGCTCGCGGAGCCTGCCGAAAAGGCAGTCGCGAGCGCCAGGGTCAACTTGATCAACTGCATGAAAGAAACTCCCAGTCCGCAGAACCAAAAATAACCTAACGAAAAAAAATGAATCGTTTCGGCCGGCGTTACTTCAAATGCGTACCACCGGCCAGAACAGGCGCGCCCTTACTTGATGACCGCGCAGGCCAGCCTTGCGCCGGAATTGCCGATCGGCTGCGAAGCGTGGTCGTCCTCGCTGGCGTGGATGACGAAGGCCGAGCCGTCGGCGTCCTTGAGGCCGTTTGCGCCGGTCAGCTTCACGAAAGGCGTGAAGAACTCGGCGTTCACCGATCCATCCGCCGCCGCGAAGAGGTTCGGCGCGTCGCCATTGTCGGGCCCCTCGGCGTTCAGCAGGCCGTGCTTCTTGTTGTCGTGGTTCACATGCGCCTTGGAGTTCATGAACTTCTCGGTGTCGCTGCAATCGCCGACCGCGTGCAGGTGCGAGCCGTGCCAGCCGGGCGACAGGGCGCCGGCCTTGAGAACGACCCTGATCACCACGCCCGCCGCCGAGCCGCGCAGCTGGATCGCGCCGATGGACGCGCCCTTGTTGTCGACCATTTCGGCCTGAGCCGTTTCCTGGGCGGCCGCTCCGGCGACGAACCCGGTCGCCAGGGGCAGGCTGGCGAGAACGGCAAGAACGAGGCGCTGCATCGAGATCTCCCTTTATGGTCATTGCCGCCGAAAGGCTTCGCCCCCGGCCGGGGCATGCTATAGGACCGGCCATTCCAACCAAAGGGCCTCGCCCGCAACCTGATGTCGCGATTTCGCCGATGAGCCGCCCCTCGCACGACGATCAACGACCCGCGGGCGGAGCTCGCGCTGCGAGCCGCGCGGATCTGTCGCTCGTGGAGCGCGGCTTTTTCGAGAGCCGCGCCAAGGCGCAGGAGGCCATCGCGGCCGGCCTCGTCACGGTCAACGGCGTCATCGTGCGCAAGCCTTCCGAGACAGTCGCGGCCGGCGCCACCGTGCGGGCGGAGCAGCCCTATCCGTGGGTATCGCGCGGGGGCTTGAAGCTCGCGGCCGCGCTGGCGCGGTTCGGCTACGACCCTTCAGGCGGCGCTTGCCTGGACGTAGGCGCCTCCACGGGCGGCTTCACGCATGTGCTGCTGACCCTCGGCGCGCGGGCGGTCACGGCCGTGGACGTCGGTCACGGCCAGCTGCATCGCACGGTGGCGGCCGACCCGCGCGTCATCTCGCTCGAAGGGCGGGACGCGCGCTCGATCGAGGCCGCGGACCTCGCCGAGGCGCCGTCGCTCGTCACCTTCGACCTCAGCTTCATCTCGCTGCGGCTCGTGCTGCCGCACGTGCTCCCGCTCGCGGCGCCGGACGCCGCCATGGTGGCGCTGATCAAGCCGCAGTTCGAGGCAGGCCGGGCGAATGTACGCAAGGGCATCGTCAAGGACCCGGCGATCCATGTCGCGGTTTGCGACGACATCGAGAAGCTCGTGCGCCGCCTCGGCTGGCGACCGGACGGCGTGATCGCATCGCCCGTGCCGGGCGGCGACGGCAATCTCGAATTCCTCATTGGCGCCCGACGCGGCGCGGCAACGGATAACCATGGCTGAGCGGCTCACCATCGAACGGCTCGGCCAGAGGGGCGACGGCGTCGCTCTGACGGATCGAGGGCCCGTTTACGTGCCTTATGCGCTGCCGGGCGAAACCGTTCTGGCCGAGGTGGCGGGAGACCGCGGTCGGCTCGTCGTACTGGAAACCGCGGCCCCGAGCCGGGTCGCCGCCCCCTGCCCGCTGTTTGGGACCTGCGGCGGTTGCGCGGCCCAGCACATGGGCGCGCCGGATTACCTGGCCTGGAAATCTGGCCAGATCGCCGCGACCTTGCGGCAGGCGGGCGTCGAGACCGAAATCCGGCCCATGGTTCATGCGCACGGCGCAGGGCGGCGCCGCGTGGTGTTTCATGCGCGCCGGGTGGAGAGCGAAGGCCGCAGCCGAATGGCGGTGGGCTTCATGGCGGCGCGTTCGCACGACCTTATCCCGATCGCGTTCTGCCCGCTGCTCGTGCCGGAACTCGGCCGCGCGCCCGAAGTGGCGCTCGCGCTTGCGGAAGCCTGCGCCAAGAGCGCCAAGCCGCTCGACATCCAGGTCACGGCGACGCTGGGCGGGCTCGACGTCGACCTGCGCGGCCATGGCCCCGCCTCGCCGCGGCTGCGGACCGATCTCGTCCAGCTTGCAGAACGGCTCGGCCTCGCCCGCCTGACCATGCATGGCGACCTGATCATCGCGCTCCGGCCGCCCGCCATCCAGATCGGCCGCGCCCAGGTGGAGCCGCCGCCGGGAGGGTTTCTCCAGGCCACCGCCGCCGGCGAGGAGGCTCTCGCCTCGCTGGTGCTGGAGGCGATGCCAAAGGCCAAGAAGGTCGCCGATCTCTTCGCCGGCGTTGGGCCGTTCGCGCTGCGCATCGCCGAGCGCGCGGCCGTTCACGCCGTCGAGGGCGAGGCCTTCGCCCTTCAGGCTTTGCAGGCCGCCGTGCGGCGCACGCAGGGCCTGCGGCCCGTCACGGTGGAGACCCGCGACCTCTTCCGGCGGCCGCTCGTGACGCTGGAGCTGAAGGGCTACGACGCCGTGGTGTTCGATCCGCCGCGCGCCGGCGCGGAGGCGCAGGTCCGGCAGATCGCCGGGTCGGCCGTCCCGACCGTGGTGGGCGTTTCGTGCAGCCCGTCCACCTTCGCGCGCGACGCCGCCATTCTGGTGGGAGGCGGCTATACGCTGACGCGTGTTACGCCGGTCGACCAGTTCCTTTATTCAGCCCATGTGGAACTCGTCGGCGTCTTCGAGCGCCCTCGGGCCAGCCGGGCCCGCCCTACCCTGGGATAGAACGATGCAGGACTCACCGCTCCCCGCCGCCGCGTCCGTGGTCTCGCAACTGGCCGCCATCGTGGGCGAGAAATACGCCTTCGCGGACCCGCAGGAGATGGCGCCCTATCTGGTGGAGTGGCGTGGGCTTTACCGGGGCAAGGCGCTTTGCGTCGTGCGGCCCGGCTCCACCGATGAAGTCTCGCGCGTGCTGGCGCTGTGCAACGCTCAGGGCTGGAAGGTGATCCCCCAGGGCGGCAACACCGGCCTCGTCGGCGGGCAGGTGCCGCACGAGACCGGCGACGAAATCGTGTTGTCGCTCACCCGCCTGGACCGCGTCCGCGAGGTGGACCCGCTGTCCGACACCATGGTGGTCGAGGCCGGCGTCACCCTGCTGCGCGCCCAGGAGGCCGCGCAGGCGGCCGACCGACTGTTTCCGTTGTCGCTGGCGTCCGAGGGCACCTGCACGATCGGCGGCAATCTCGGCAGCAACGCCGGCGGCACGGCCGTGCTGGCCTATGGCAACGCCCGCGACCTCGTGCTCGGCCTGGAGGTGGTGCTGGCCGACGGCCGCGTCTGGCATGGGCTCGGCAAGCTGCGCAAGGACAACACGGGCTACGACCTGAAGAACCTCTTCATCGGCGCAGAGGGCACGCTCGGCGTCGTCACGGCGGCGGTGCTGAAACTCTTCCCGCGCCCGCGCCAGATGGTGACGGCCCTGTGCGGCCTGCCCACGCCGGCGGCGGCGCTGGCCCTGCTCGGTCGCGCCAAGGCGGCGGCCGGCAACGGCCTGACGACGTTCGAGCTCGTGCCGCGGCTCGGGATCGAGATGTCGGTCAACCACATGGGCTGCCGCGACCCGCTGGACGGCGCGCATCCCTGGTACGTGCTGATCGAGCTTTCCTCGGCGCGCGACGAGGCCCTGGACGGCGCGCTCGAGGAGATCCTGGGCGCAGCCATGGAGGCCGGCGAGGTCGAGGACGCCGCCATCGCGACCTCGCTGGACCAGCGCAACGCCCTGTGGAAGCTGCGCGAGACGCTGTCGGAGGCGCAGGGCTTCGAGGGCGGCTCGATCAAGCACGACATCGCGCTGCCGATCGCCACGATCCCGCAGTTCATCGCCGAGACCAACGCGGCGCTGGAGCAAGCCATGCCGGGGTGCCGCCCCCTGCCCTTCGGCCATCTGGGCGACGGCAACTTGCACTACAACGTGACCCAGCCGGTCGGCATGGAGAAGGCGGCCTACATGGCGCAGTGGGACGCCATCAACCGCGTCGTCCACGGGCTCACGGCGCGCTATGGCGGGTCGATCTCGGCCGAGCACGGCATCGGCCGGCTGAAGCGACATTTGCTGGCGGAGGTCAAGGACCCGGTGGCGCTGGAGATGATGCGCGCCATCAAGGCGACGCTGGATCCCAAGGGCATCCTCAATCCCGGCAAGGTTCTGTAGGGCCCCACGCGCGCGAGCGATCGCGGCTTTGCGTGGATTGCTTAACGATCCGCAAACGCGAATGCGGCAGCCTTGACCCGCGCGCGCTTCGCGCGCCGGGAGAACAGCCGTGGCCGTGGGCGGCGTCACACCCATCAAGCCGGCCCTGCAGGCCGCAGCCGCCGAGGCGCTGACGCTCGAACCGGGCGCGGTCGTGGCCGCCCGCGTGGCCGCGATCACGCAGGAGGGGCTGGCGACGCTGATCACCGCGCTGGGTCCGCTGCAGGTCTCCGGGGCCGAGAACCTGCAGGTCGGCGCGAATGTGCGGCTCGCCGTGCTCTCGGCCGGGCAACAGCCCGCCGTCCAGGTCGTTCTCGACCCTGCTTCGTCGCCCGCGGCCGCCCGTCCGTTGCCGCCCGCCGCCACGGTGGAGCGCGCGCCCGCGCCGCTCCCGGCTTCGGACCCTCTCCCGTCGGCGACGCCCGCCACGGCGCTCGCGGCAGCTCTGGTGCGCGCCGACGCCACGCAGGCGCCTGCCTCGCAGCTGGTCAGCCTGCTCCGGAACGCACTTTCTGATCCCACCGTCGCGGCGTCCCTGCCCACGGCGGCCCGTGCGGCCGCGACCGCCCTTGTCGGGCGGGCGCTGGACGGCGGCGCGCCGATCGACCCCGTGACCCTGCAGGCCATGGCGCAGTCGTCCGGGCTGTTTCTGGAAAGCAGGCTCGCCACCGGCCGATCGCCGCGCGTCGCGGACGCAAAGTCCTTGCTGCTGACGCTCGCAAAGGCGCTGGTCGGGGCCGTCCCGGCCGTTGACGAACCAGCGCCGATCGACGAGCAGACAGGCGCGGCGGTCGGCGAGCGTGGCTTTCAGCCGCCGCGCCGCAACCCTGTCTCCGATCTTGACCTGCTGGCCGCCAAAGACATCGCGGGCTCGCCCAAGCCGGCCCAAAGCATCGCGGCGCCGGCGCGCAGCGCCGCCGAGCAAGTCGACGACGCGACCGCGCTCGTGGACACGGTTCTGCCGCTCGCGCAGGCGTTGCGCGCCGCCGCTTCGCCGATCGGCGACGCGCGCATGCTGGCGCACGCCTTGCGGGCCACGCTGGCGGCCGGAGGCGATCCCATCCCGGCCGACCTCGGCGAGACGCCGCCGGGATCCCCGGCTCCCCCGTCGCATCCTCGCGACGCGCCGCCGCGAGCCGACCAGCCTCCACGCCCGTCTTCGCCGGCCCTGCTCGCCGACACACCCGTCACGGACGCACCGCTGCAACGCATCGCCGAGCAGGTGGAAGCGAGCATCGATCGCATTCGCCTGTCGCAGGCGGCCTCGCTGCCGCTGAACGAGACGGACAGCACCCCGCAGCAGGCGCGTCCGCCGGGCCAGCAGGGCTGGGTTTTCGACATCCCGATCCTGCTACCGCGCGAAACCGCGAACGCGCAAGTTCGCATCCGCAACGAGGGATCGCGCGGCGGCGCGGCGGGCGCGTCGGCGCCGCTCTGGACGTTGGAGTTCGCGATCGACACATCGGAGGGCGGCCCCGTCCATGCGCGGCTGGCTCTGGGCGCGCAGGCGCTGGGCGTGACGCTGTGGGCCGAGAAGCTGGAAACACGCGCGCGCCTCGAAGCGGGCGCGGACGCGCTGCGCTTTTCGCTGGTGGACGCCGCCTTCGAGAACCCCGAGATCGCCGTGATCCCGGGCGCGCCACGCCGCCCGGCTTCCCCGCCCGGCGGGCGGCTGGACCAGCGCTCATGAGCGGAGCCTCGCCCCCGAAAGTCGCGGTCGCGCTCGAATATGAACGCGGCAAGAGCCGTGCGCCGCGCGTCACCGCCAAGGGGCGCGGCGCCGTGGCGGATCGCATCGTCGCGACCGCGCAGGAGCACGGCGTGGCCGTCGAGGAGAACCCGCTGCTGGCCGAGGCGCTCTCGCGCGTGCCGCTGGACGAGGAGATCCCGGAGGAGCTCTATCGGGCGGTCGCGGCGGTGCTCACCTTCGTGCTGCGGGCGACGCTGCGGCAGCGGTGACCGTGCGCCTCAGGGCTGCGCCACGGCGGCGGCCGGAGACGCGACATAGCTCCAGGGCCCGACCTCGTCGGCGCCGCCGGGCGTCACGCTCCACCCCTGGCTGCGATAGAACGCCAGCGCGGGCAGGTTCTTCTGCTGGCACTTCAGCCAGACGCGGGGCCCGAGCACCTCGAGCGCATGCGCAAGAAGACGCCGGCCGACGCCCGTGCGGTGATGATCGGGGTCCACGAACAGCAGGTGGATGAAGCGCTCATCCGGGCAGATGGAGAGCAGGCCAACCACCTGGCCCTCGCGCTCGGCGACCAGAACGGTCTCGTCCTGCGAATCGCGTTCGAAATCGGCCAGCGCGAAGCTCGTCGCCGGCCGCCACGGAAAGGCGACGATGCGGGCCCGGACGTAGATCGACGCGCAGGCTGCGCGATCCGAGGGCCGGTAGGCCCGGACCATCAGGCGCGCATCGATCGAGGCCGTGCCGTTCACCCGGGCCGATCCTAGAAGAGGCTGCCCTGCGCATCGCCGATCCCCGCCTTGCGGGGCGCCGGCGCGGGTTCGCGACGCGGCGGCGCGGGGCGCGGCGCGGCGGCGGCGCGGCGTTCGGGCTGGGGCAGTCGGGGGTCGCAGGGCTCCATCTCGATCACGTCGTCTGGGCAGGGCCGCACAAGGCGCAGCGCCGGGCCGGGATCCTCGTTGGCGCAGTCCAGCCAGAGGTCGAACTGCTCCGGCTCCAGGATCACGGGCATGCGATCGTGGATCGCCGCCATCGCGCCGTTCGCGCCCGTGGTGACGATCAGGGCCGTGTCGATCTCGCCGCCATCCGGCGACACATAGGTCTCCCACAGGCCCGCGAGGCCCATGGTGCGGCCGTCCCGGCGGCGGATCAGGTAGGGCTGCTTGCGCGCCGCCTTGCCCTCGCCTTCGCGCCGCCACTCGTAGAAGGCGTCGGCGGGCACGATGCAGCGGCGTCGCCGGATGGCGTTGCGGAACGCAGGCTTGGTCGCGATCGTCTCGCCGCGCGCATTGATCAGCAGCGGAAACGCCTTGGTGTCCTTCACCCAGGACGGAATGAAGCCCCAGCGGACCAGCCGGAACGAACGCTTTCCCTGGTCGGATGCCACCATGGCGATGGGCTCGGTGGGAGACACGTTCGTGCGCGGGGGAAAATTCGGCTGCTCCTCGTACTGGAACAGCGCGCGGATCTGGTCGGGCGAGGCGGTCAGGGCGAAGCGGCCACACATCGGGTCAATCTGGTGGCTTACGGCCGTTCGCGCAAGCCGGGCGCACTGCCGCGCGGCGCTCAGTTGCGCTGGCGGTGAGGCGTCCTGACTTCCTCGCCACCGGCGATCGGCTCGTCGGCTGCGCCGGTGGCCAGGCGGTGCTGGAAGCGCAGCATGGCGGCGGCGAGGCGGCCGGTATCGGTGGATGGATCGGCGAGGCTCGCCTCCGTCGCGTCGCACCAGGCCGCGCAGAGCTGGCGCACCTGCTCGGCGCCGACATTGCCGGCGGCGCTTTTCAGCGCATGACTGGCCTGGCGGAAGGTCTCGGAGTCGCGCTCCTCGCGCGCCCGGATCAGCGTCGCCATGGTCGCGGAGGCGGAATCGAGGAAGTCGCCCGTCAGTTCGGCCAGGAAGGCGTCGCCGCCCAGCTCGCGCAAGACGTCGCGCGCGGCTTCGTCGATCTCGCTGCCGGACAGGTCGGCGCCGGGCGCCTCGGCCGGACGCTCGCTCGCCGGGCGTGCGCCGACCACTTCGGCGAGCTTGGCGAGAAGCACGTCCTGGTTGATCGGCTTCGTAACGCAGCCGATCATGCCGGCTTCGCGGCAGCGCGCCTCCGTTTCGGGCGTGACGTCGGCCGTGAGCGCCAGGATGGGCGCGCCGCCGTCGGAGCCGCGGCCCACGCGGTAGAGCCGCGCGGCGTCGATGCCGTTCATCACCGGCATGTTGACGTCCATCAGGACGACGTCGAAGTCCGACGCCTCCAGGGCCCTGAGCGCCTCCTCGCCATTGTTGGCGAGCGTAACCACGATCCCGGCCTTGCCGAGGATCAGGCTCGCAACCTTCTGGTTCACGAGGTTGTCCTCCGCGACCAACACGCGCAGCCCCGAGAGCGAGACGGGAGCCATGGTGGGCGCGTCCTGGCGGGCGCCGCCCGCCTTGTCGACAATGGCGAGCGACCAGGCGAGCGCGTCGGCGTCCGGCGCGACGGGCGCAACGGCGTTGATCAGAGCTTCATCAGCCGGATCGAGCGCGAAGCCGCGATCCGGAGCCGCCAGCAGAACCGTGGGTCCGCCGACCTTGCGGTCCGCCGCGAGGGTTTCGGCGACGTCGCGCCAGCCCGAATCGGCGCCGTCCAGCACGATGACCTGGCCGGTCATGGAGGTTGCGCCCAGTGGCGCGATCACGACGCCGCGGCGGGTCAGCGCATTCGTCCAGCGCTGACGGAAGCGTTCGTCGGTCGAGACCAGCGAGACCACCGCGGCGCTGGCCGGTTCCGTCGTGGCGTCGGCCTCGAACGGCCATTCAAACCAGAACGTGCTGCCCTGGCCCGGCTCGCTGTCGACCCCGATCCTGCCGCCCTGCGCCTCGACGATGCCCTTGACGATGCTGAGGCCGAGCCCGGTGCCGCCGAAGCGGTCGATGATGGTGGCGTCGGCCTGGGTGAAGCGCTCGAAGATGCGCTCGCGGGCCTCCGAGGCGATGCCGATGCCGGTGTCACGCACCTCGAAGCGCAGCAGGCCGGGCGCGCCCGACGGCCCGGCCGCGATCACCACATGGCCGGACGCCGTGAACTTGACGGCGTTGCCGGCGAGATTGACCAGCACCTCGCCCAGCTGGCTGGCCTGCCCGCGCAGGCGCAGCGGCGCGCCCTCGCCGATGAACACGTTGACCTGGAGGTCCTTTTGCCGCGCCTGGACGAAGACCATGTTGCGGGCCGCGAAGAGCGCCGCCGCGAGGTCGAACGATACCGGCGGGGCTTCGCCCTGCTGGGCCTCGCGGCGCGACAATTCCAAAAGCTTGTTGATCAGCGTGAGCAGCGACCGCCCCGCGGCCCCGATGGCCCGGTTGAGTTCGGACTGGTCGCCCTGCAGCCGGCCGTCGTCGAGCAGGTCGCTGAAGCCGATCACGGCGTTCAACGGCGTGCGCAGCTCGTGGCTGACGCTGGCCAGAAAGAGGCTCTTTGCCCGGCTCGCAGCCTCGGCCTCGGCCTTGGCCTGGTTCAGCTTGCGGATCAGCGTCGACACATACGCGGGAAGCGCCGCGAGCGCGATCAGGAGGCCGATCGAGAGAGGCAGGTTGTCGCGCCAGAACGGCGTCACGGCGATTACGGTGGTGAAGCCGACAATGGAAACGACCGAGGCGGCGAACAGGTAGGACACGCCGAAGCGAAATCCGTTGCCCAGAATGACCCAGAGATAGATCGGGTAGATCGCGGCGGCGGCGTCCCCTCCCGCATAGGCGCCGAAGGACAGGCTGCCGAGATCCACCACGATGGCGACAAGGCGGCGCACCGGCGACGCGCCCGGCCGCATGATCAGGTGCCAGATCAGCAGCAACGTGACGACGTAGTGCCCGGCGAAGACGCGCCAGGACTTGGCGAGCATCGCCGAAGCGCCCTCGTGGCCTACAGCGGCCGCGATGCAAAGGTAACCGAGCACGAGCGACAACAGCACGACGCGATTGATCGTCATCTCGTGCTCAGTGTCGGGCCTGCGCCGCAACGCATCGCGCAGGACGCGGATTCGCCGCCCTAAGCTCTCGCGCGTGTTCACCAAGTTGCACCTCCGTTGGCGCATCCTATGGTTGTAACGTCTGCCATCAGGTTGATGGATCAGACACGTTTTCCGACAGAGTTACCGTTTCTTTAATCAGTGCAGGCTTAAAGATTACAACCTGTGGTCGCATTTTCGGCGAACCAGCGAGGTGTTCCATGCCCGAGGCACGCAAGCGCGTCCTCGTTGTCGACGACGATCCCACATTCCGGAAGATCGCGGAACGCGCCCTGACGGATGAGGCTGTCGAGGTCGATACCGCTGAAGATGGATCCGTTGCGATCGGCAAGCTCGGCGCGGCACATTTCGATCTCGTGATCGTCGACCTCGAAATGCCGCGCACCGACGGGTTCGGCGTGATCAAGCACGTGCGCGGCGACGCGCGAATGACGACGACGCCCATTATCGTGATCACCGGAAAGACCAATCTGAGCGCGATCGACAAGGCTTACCAGCTCGGCGCATCCGCTTTCGTATCGAAGCCGGTGAACTGGCGATTGCTGCCCTTCAAGGTCAAGGACACGCTTGCCCAGGGGCCTCATGCGAAGCCCATCCGATAAGCGCGACTGAGGCTTAGGCCGAAAGCGCCAGTGCCTCATGGCGGCCCATTATGGTGGCCAGATGCGTCCGGCTTTGCGCGCGCATCTTCTTCATGACAGTGCGCAGGTGGACCTTCACGGTGCTCTCGCACATGTTCAGTTCGTAGGCGATCAGCTTGTTCGGCTTGCCGCGGCGCAGCGCCTCGACCACGGCGGCCTGGCGCGGCGTGAGCGGCGGAAGGCCGGCGACGGCGGCCGGCCTGACGACCTTCGCGGCCGGGCCCGGATCCAGCGCCTGCAGGGCCGAGGCCGGCGCATAGGTCCCGCCGGCCATGACGAGCCGGACGATGTGAAGCAGGAGATCGAGGCTGACGTCGCCCGGAACCACCGCCGCAGCGCCGGCCCCGAGAGCGCCGATCATCGAGGCGGCGTCGCCTTTAGCGCAAAGCGCGATCACATGATCAAAGCCGTGCGGGCCGCGCAGGGCCGTGACGTCCGCCACCAAAGCGGCCGATCGCCCTTCGCCGCCGTTGATCAACGCAATCCGCAGGCGGCTGCTTGGCATGCGGCCGCGCCTAACCGGCGGCAGCGCCGCGGAAGCCGTGATCGAGAAGGCCTTGTCGGCCTCCGCCAATGCGGCCGCAAGGCATACGCGCATGATCTCGCGGGAATCGACGAGCATGAGCTCGATCCGATCTTCTTCTCCGGCTTTTGGCTGCATGACCGAACGGACAGATTGTTTCAGCACGAGCCAACTCCGAAGATTCCGGCGCAGAAACCGCGACACCCGCCGAGAAGTTGCAAACGGCTTGCCGACAACCGTGGTTCGTTTCGAAACGACCCGAGCGCCGGGCTGGTCCGACTGTTGCATCGTGGCATGGACGCAACCGCCGATATGTGTCAGCCGTCACAAGCCGGATGCATTACGGCCCGATTTGTCCGGTTCTGATGCGCCCGCCGAAACGCGACCGAGGATTTCCATTGCTCCCGACATTCTTCACGCGCCCGCCGGGCCGAACCGCATACAGGGCCGCAAAGCTGACCGCGCTCGCGCTGGTCGCCATCATCGTGATCCTGTCCGTGGTGCCCGGGGCCGATCGGCCGCATACGGGGGCGTCCGGGCAGTTCGAACATTTCATGGCCTATTCGGGCGCGACCTTCCTGATCGGGATCGCGGCCGCGCGACCGCCGACGTTGGCTTTGCCGCTGGCTTTCTCAGCCCTCGCCGCAGTGCTCGAGTGGGTTCAGCTGTTCATTCCGGGCCGGACGTCGCAATTGATCGACTGGGTTGCGAGTTCGTGCGGTGGCGCGTTCGGCGCGTTGCTGGCGGCGGCGGCGCTATGGGTGATCCGTTCGGCGTGGCGGGCGCGGGCCAGCCAATCGGCGGCGGATTGACGTGATTTAGCGGGGACAAGTTGAGCGCCGCTCGCGCTGGCGCTGGCGCGACGGGCTGATCCGGGCTGAATTGACGACCCATCCTCCGGCCATCCCTCGAGGCAGTCATGATTTCGTTTCTCGTTCGCGCACTCGTGATCGGCGCCGGAGCCACCGCTTTGATGGACCTCTGGGCCCTGTTCCTGTTCCGCAGCTTCGGGATCCCGCTCGCCAATTGGGGATTGGTCGGCCGCTGGTTCAGCCACCTGCCCTCAGGGCGCGTGTTTCACGACGACATCGCGGCGGCCGAGGCGCACCCCCGCGAAGTCGCGATCGGGTGGATCGCGCATTACGCGATCGGGGTGTTCTACGCGGGCGTCCTGCTCGCGATCCTACCCGGATGGGCGCAAGCCCCGACATTCGCGCCCGCGCTGGCGCTGGGGCTCGTGACCGTCGGGGCGGGCTGGTTTCTGCTGCAACCCGGCATGGGCGCCGGCTGGGCCGCCTCCAAGCGGCCGAACGCGATGCAGATCCGCGGCTTGAACATCGCCGGCCATGTAGTGTTCGCGCTGGGCCTCTACGGGTCGGCGCTGGCATTGCGGGCGGTGGCCTGAGGCTCGGCGAAGTCGAACAACGAAGGCCCCTGGCCCGCATAGCCCTCGATCGCCAGCAGGCGCAGCTTGGACGCCGCGCCGCCCGGAGCCGAGAAGCCCCCAGTTCTGCCCCCAGCCGCCAGCACGCGATGGCATGGGACCACGATGGGAACCGGATTGCGGCCGAGCGCCTGCCCGACGGCCCTGGCCGCGCCGGCTTCGCCAACCGCGGCGGCAACTTCGCCATATGTCATTGCGCGGCCGGGCGGGATCGAGCGCGCAACGGCGTAGACCTTGCGATGGAAGTCCGGCGCGGCGCGCAGATCGACCGGAATGAAGCCGAGATCCACCTTCTGCCCCTTCAGCAAGCGCTGGATCGCGTCGACGGCGTCGGCCAGCCATTCCGGATCATGTTCACGCTCGCCGGCAGCCGGAGAGGCCGAATCACCCTGCGGAAGGGCGCCGCCCGGCAACCACAACCTCGAGATTCCGCGGTCCGTCCAGGCCAGCGCGCAGTCGCCGATCTCGGTTTCGAAGATCAGGCGGTTGGTCACGACGTCGCGCCCTCCCTAGCGAGGCTGTTCATCCTGACAGCTCCGAAACGGGTTGTAGGGCCTGAAATCGGTGCAATGACCACAGGCCGATACAGTATTCAGGACCGCGAACAAGATCACCCAAGTCGTCAGCCGCGCCATCGTCAAACTCCGCAACTGCGCAGCTCAAGCTGCGCGATGACTTTCACGTTAAGATTTTATTAACCATGAGATGCTTGCCTTCGCTCGAAAGGATATCATGAATGTCCAGCCAATCCTTCTCTTTCGACGAGATCCCGGCTCCGCCGACCGGCCCTGAACTAATGTCGGCCATCAACGAACCGCTGCCGCCCTATCTGGTGCGGCTCGTCCATCTGATGGACCGGATCGAGCGGCGCGAGCAGCCGGCGCGGTCGACGCCGCTGCCGGATGCCGTGCCGGCGTTCGAGCCGGTCGTCCGCCGCAAGTCTTGAGCCCCGATCTGAACTGAATCCGTGGGGGCCGCGTTGGTGGGCATGCGCAGTCCTGCTTTCGCCTCCCTCCTGGCCGCCGCTTGCGTGGCAACCCCCGCGTTCGCGCTCGACCAACCCGTGGTCTGGCGCGACGACACCGGTTGCGCCTATCTCCTGACGCCCCAAGGCGGCATCTCGCCCCGGTTGAAGCGCGATGGCGTTCCGGACTGCCCGGACGCCACGCCCGGGCCGCCGCTGACGTCTGCACCGATCATCTCCGACAACGCGGTTCGGGAGATGCAGCGTGGACTTGATACGCTGCGTCGCGAAGTGGAACGGCTCGGGGACCGGCTGCGGCGTTGAACAGCCAAGGAACGCCCGATACAATCGTGCGTTGAGGCGGACGATGTTGCGTTTTTTCCGGCACCCCATCCATCGCGCCACCGCGGTCGTGCTGCTTTGTGCGGCCGTGCTCGGCTATGAGACGCCAGGCCTCATCGTAGAGCCGAACATCACATCCGCCATTCTGGTCGGCGCTGCCGTGCTCGGCCTCATCTTCGTGGCCTACAAGCTCCTTTCAGCCCGCCGTCGGCCGGTGGCGTGAACGCCGTCGGTCCTGGACCGTCGCAAGTTGGTTAAAGACTGACTGAGACGATCCTCAGTATTCGACGCTGATCTGGCGCCGCCCTGCAATCCTTCATCTTTAATGTTGGGACATCTGATCAGGGAGATCATGATGTCCCGCGTTCTCCGCGCGGCCGCGTTGACGGCCGTGATTGGCTTCAGCAACGGCGTCGCGCATGCGAGCCCCACTCCATCGCCGGGCGACCAGGCCCGCAGCCTGCCGCAGGCGACCGCTCTGGGCGACGGCGAACTGACGCTCGCGCCCCTCGCATTCGTTCAGTTCTGCAACGCCCATGCGGACCAGTGCCGGCCCGCCGGCGAGAGCGAGATCGCCCTCACGCCCGCGCGCTGGAGCGAGATGGCCGCCGTGAATGCGGCCGTGAACGCCCGCATCGCGCCGAACGCCGGCAAGGACGGCTTCAAGTGGTCGCTGGATACGCGTTACGGCAACTGCAACGACTACGCGGTGCAGAAACGTTCGGCGCTGATCGCGCGCGGGTTCCCGGCCAACGCCTTGTCGCTCGCCGCGGTGGTGACAGGGTCGGGCGAAAATCATCTGGTTCTCACCGTCCGCACCGACCGCGGCGACTTCGTGCTCGACAATCTGCGCGGGCGCGTCGTCGCCTGGAACCTCTCGGGCTACAAATGGGTCAAGCGCCAATCCGCGGCGCAACCGCGCTACTGGGTGTCACTCGAGCCCAGCCGAGCAGCGCGCCCGACGATCGCCCGGACCGCTCTGCCGGTTCGGCGCGGCGCGGAAAAGCCGGTGGCCAGCGCCTCGGCGGATCTCAACCCACTCGCCGCCGAGAGATGGACGCTGCGCGGCGGCGTGGACGGCTGAGACGGCCCCTCCCCCGATTTGCTTCTCCGATGTTCAGCCCGCCGCTCCCACGGCGGGCTTTTCGCTTGGCCCGCCACCAGAGGCCGACTGCAGGCGCCTGCCCAAACGAAAAAGCCGCCAGCGGTGCGCCGGCGGCTAAAGTCATTCGTCGCTGCTGAGCCGCAAACGCGGCTTTGCTGAACCCTACGGGCGACCGTTCAGGCGCAGGCGCTCCGTGCGTCGTCGCCCATGCGAACCACGGCGCCGTCGCGCCGCTCGGCCGCGTCGAGCGCGCCTCGCAGGGCGGCCACCATCTGGTCGGTCATGGCGTTCAGGTCGATTTCCACCACGTCCTCGGCGTCATCGGCGCTCACATCCGCGTCATCGCCCGGACGCGAGCCGCGCAGCAGCAGGGCCGCGACGCCGGCGCCCGTCAGCGTCCAGGCGCCGACGAAAGCGGAGACGAATGCGGCGGCGACGCCGAAGTTCAGGCCAGCCGCAAACCCGATCCCGCCGCCCAGAACCGCCAGGATCGCCCACATCGCCGCCATCTCACCCTCCTAAGGTCAATGCTGCGACGCCGGGGCCGCCTTCGCCCAAACCGGTAGCGCGGCGGCGGTTCAACGGTTCTGAGAAGGATTGATTCAATTTGAGCAACTCAGGCAGATGCGCCAGTCGCCGTGGCGGCGTGGTGAAAGGAGCGTTGCCAAAAGGCTCGGCGAGCATTTCCGTTCGCCAAGCTGTGCTTTACATCTCGGCTCTCAAAGGTTGAGGCACGCCTTGCGATTCGCGATTGCCGCCTGCGGGAGACGCGCGTGAACAGGCCGATCTGGGGCGACGCCGGCGTTCTGGCGCGCGTTGCATTGATCGCCGGCGTCTTGCTGGCCGCCGCGATCGGATTGGTCGCCACCATGGGCGACCGCCTGTCCCAACCTCCCGCCCCTCCACCGCCGCCGGTCGAGATTGCGGCCCCGCCTCCGGCGCCCGCGCCAGCTCCCAAGGTTCCCCCGCCGGCGGTTCTCGCGGTGGTTAGCGTGGAAGGGCCGTTCGACCCGATGGACTCGGTGTCGTTCTCCTCCAAGCCGAACGGCGAGATCGTCCTCGACGAAGTGACGGGGCCGGGGGCCGAAGCCGTCTGCGCGGATAGCGCCAAGTTGCGCTGGGCCTGCGGGCTTCGCGCCCGCGCGGCGCTCGCGAACCAGCTGCGCGATCAAACGCTCAGTTGCGAAGTCCTCGAGCGGCTTGAGAAACGACGCATTCGCGCCCGTTGCAAAGGGCGCGACGGCGACCTCGCGCGGATCATGGTCGCCAATGGGTGGGCGCGCCCGGCGGCCGGCGCAGAGCCCAAATACGAGCGCGAGACACAGGCCGCCAAAGCGGCGGCCGCGGGACTGTGGTCCGGCGGATGGACGGTCGTCCTCGAAGGACGGCCCGCGCGTGGGGCGAAGCCGAAGAGCTGAGGATCCTCGTCCAGCGAAAGCGGCGCGAGGCGTCCGGCCTCGTTCGGGGAACATTCAGGCGGGCCAACACGTTATAGCCCTGCAATGCTCAAGGCTCCGCCGGTGCGGCGGATTGTCTGAGCCTTGCCGCTGGACGGCAGATCGCCATCAGAAAGCGGTCGAATTCCGGCGTCCAGTTGATCAATAGGGCGACGAATGAAAACCTTCATCATATTTCGCCCGTGAATTCGCCGTCCGCTCGCCCTAGGCTACACCCAGCCTGAGCTTGGCGGATCAGGAACCGGAGCTGCGGAACCGTCGACGTGGCTAGGCATTCAAACGGACCAGGAGAAGACCCATGAGGATGTTTGCAACGGTGGCGTTCGCCTCTCTCGCCCTTGTGGCTGGAGCGGCTTCGGCTCAGGCGCAGTATTACTATGATGACGAACCTGACACGCCCATTTTCTACCGCAACGGACAGCAATGCCAGCAGGCGTCGTCCGGACGCGTTATCTGCCGGCCACTACGTCGTGAGCGCTACGGCTACGGCTGGGGTGGCGGGTATGGCGGCGGATACGGCGGCGGGTACGGGGGTGGCTACGGTTATCGTCGCGGCTACTCGGAAAATCCCGTCTGGTACCAGAACGGTCGACGCTGCCAGCAGGCTTCGTCCGGCCGGGTCATCTGCCGCTAAATTCGTCCTACCCCGACTCCGCCGGCCCGCCGGCGGAGTCGTCTCGTTCATCGAAGTCCACGTGGATGCACGCCAAGTCGCGGGCCCACGCGCAACCGGGAGGCGTCCTGCATGAGCGCCTATCCGGCCAACGCCGCAGAGCGGACCGGGCAACCCGGAATCATCGCAGCAGGCTCGACACGCAAGGCGCTGTCGCCGGCGCAAACCGTGACGCTCGACTGGACGCGCGGCATCGCGGCGCAACTCGTCCTGATTGGGCACTTCCTCTCGCTGAACGGCGTCGCCTCCCCGTTCACGATGCAGGATCTCGGCGTCATCCTGTTCTTCGTGATGTCCGGCTTCCTGATCGCCGCCAGCGTGGCGTCCAAGCCGAGCGACTATGACTATGGCGACTTCCTGATCGACCGAGCCGCGAGGGTCTTCACACCCTACGTGCCTGCCCTCGCCTTCCTGTGGCTTGCGGGCGTGTCCTTCGCCAAGGACGGCCCGACCGACCTCGTCACGGTTCTGGCCAATCTCTTCATGCTGCAGGATTTCCCCCTGCACGAGCGCTGGGAGTGGTTTCCGACCTTTGACCGGGTCGGCCCCGGGCGGACCCTGTGGTCCATCGCCGTGGAGTGGTGGTTCTATGTGGGGCTCGGCGCGCTGATGCTGCGCCGTCGGCAAAGCCTTTGGCCCTTTATTCCGCTGTTCCTGCCCGCCTTGGTCGTCTGGCACCACCAGACGGTGAGCGGCCGCCTGGCCTTGACGTGGATGCTCGGCGCGCTGGCGGCGTCGCTGTGGAGCCGCATGCCGCGCAACGCGCCTGTCTGGGCCGCATTGGCGGCGTCCTTCACGGCGCTGGCCGTGTTGCGCTGGGATGCTGTCGAGGGCCAATTCTACGATTTCCAGCTCAACGTGCTGATCGGCGCGAGCCTGTTCTCGTTCCTGCTGGCTGTGGAACGGCTGCAGCCGCCCGCGTGGCTCGCCCGCTCCGGGCGGGGTCTGGCCGCGTTCTCGTACTCGCTGTACCTGACCCATCTCGCATTCAGGTACTTCCCGTTCTGGACGGGCTTGGCAGCCGCGAACCTGCTTGCGATCGGGCTGTGGTGGACGGTGGAACGTCACCACCGGGCCGTCGCGCGTGGCCTGCGCACCCTGCGTAAGCGGCTCGGGCGGACGAATCGGCAGCCCCCACAATTGTTTCAGCCGACAAGCTCAAGGCCGAAGTGGAACCGCCCGGCCTTTCAAACGTCGTCGTTCGACAATCAGATATGTTCACGTGAGGGAGTAGAAACTTGAAAAAGACCGCAGCAATCGTCATCGCCGCCGCCGCAGCCTGGCTCGGAGCCTCTTCGGCGCAGGCCGCGCCGTTCCCGGTTGCGCCGCTTGCGGGCGCCGAGGATGGTCTCGTGCAGACCGTCCAGGAGAATCCCATCGTTTATCGCAACGGTCGCCAGTGCCAGCGGGCTTCGTCCGGCGCGGTGGTGTGCCGGCCGGCCGGCGGCGGCTACGGCTACGGGCGTGGTTATGACCGCGGCTATGGCCGGGGTTACGGACGTGAATACGGCCGTGGTTACGGCTATGGCCGCAGCGAGAATCCGATCGTTTACCGGAATGGCCGCCAGTGCCAGCGCGCATCGTCCGGCCGGGTGATCTGCCGCTAAATTACGATCTCGCTCCGGATCGAGCGCGAGCGCTTGATCCGGCTGCCGATCTGCCCCACTAGAGCGTCCGACCTCCTCAGGTCGGACGCTTTTTTGTTGTCGAGACGGCTGCTGGTCGCGTTCGCCAACGAGCTTCGCGGCAGGGACAATGACGAGCAGCGCATCGAGACCGGCGCATCCCTGGCGAAAGCTGCTGGCGGGATTCTTCGCCGCGCTGGCGCTGATCGGGGTCGTGCTCGGCGGCGCGCTCGCGGCGTTCGACCCCTACGGGGCCACGCCGCTGAGACGCAGCGGCGAACCGGCGCTGATGGATCTCAACCAGCGCTACATGTACCCGCAAGTGATCCGCACGCACCTGTTTGATGGGGCCGTATTCGGCACCTCCACGGTCAGGTTGCTGGATCCCAAACAGCTCGATGCGGCATTCGGCGCGCGCACGGCCAACTTCGCCATGAACTCGGCGACCGCTTGGGAGCAGGCGCAGATCGCCGCCCTGTTTCTGCGCGAGACGGCCGAAGCGCGGATCGCGATTTTCGGGATCGACCCGCTCTGGTGCGCCGAGGATGCCGACAGCGCCGAAAAGCGGATAACGTCGCGGGGATTCCCCGACAGCTTCTACGACGCGAACCCCTGGAACGACTGGCGCCACCTGTTCAACTTGCGCTCAATCGAGATCGCGTGGCGGCTGGCTCTCCACCGCCTCGGCCTCATGGCGCCCCGCCTGCCGCTGAACGGCTACGAGGTCTTCACGCCCGACGAGCGCGCCTATGATCTCGGGCGGGCGCGCGTTCACATCTACGACGACACCGGATTTAGTCGCGACGCACCCGCGAATGCGCCTCCGGCCCCGGACGTCGACCGCGCCGTGATGCGGTTTCCGGCTCTCGCATGGCTGGACGACCTGCTGGCGCGAACGCCCGCCGGCGCTATCCGCCTCGTGGTTTTCCCGCCGGCCCATGCGGCCGGAATTTACCCTACGGCGAGCCGCGAGGGCGCACGGTTGGAGGAGTGCAAGGCGCGGGTCGCCGCGATTGCGGGCATGAGAGGCGCGACGATGGTCGACTTTCGGTTGTCGAACCCGATCACCCGGGACGATTCCAACTTCTGGGACCACCTGCATTATCGGCTGCCGATCGCGCGTCGAATCGAGCAGGGCCTCGCCGACGCGTGGGCTACGGGCCGCGACGATCCGGACGGCTTCTACAAAGTGCCGACATGGAGCGGCCGCTCCGCTTCATGAGGCATGAACGCGAATTGCGCAGGCTGCGATCAAGCTCCATAAGGCGGGACTGCTCGGAGCCCTGACGCATGGTTGCCTCCTTCCCCCGCACGGCCGAACAAGCCTCTACCGGCGCGCCCGGGTCGATGCTGGCCGATCTCGCGACGGCCTGCCTCGTGGTTGTGTTGCCGGTTCTGATGATTTTCGCGAACAGGTCGTCGCCGCTCGTGCTCGGAATTGCGGCGGCGCTGGCGCTTGCAGCCGCGCTGGCCCGCTCGGGCGCGCCCTCGCTCCTCGGCTCGCTGGGATCCATGCTGCGCACGCCGGAAGCCTGGGCTGGATCGGCGTTTCTGGTTTGGGCGCTCGTTTCGATCCTCTGGAGCGTCGATCGGCGGTCCTCCTTGGCGGCCTATGGCGAACTGATCGCGCCGCTGGCGGCCGGAACCCTGCTCGCCGCTGCGCTGCCAAGCCGCCTGCCCGGCTGGGCGACGCCGGCGCTGGCCGTCTCTCTTGCGCTGGTGACGCTGGGGGTCGCGGTGGAGATCCACTTTGATTTTCCCATCCGACGCCTCTGGGGCGGCCGGCTCGAAGACTATGTGATGAACCGCCCGATCGTGACCGCCACGTTGCTGTTCTGGCCGCTGGCGGCGGCGCTGCGCGCGCGGGGGCGCAACGGGTTGGCGTTGGCGATCTTCGCCGTGGTAGCCGCCGGGGCCATCGTATCGACCAGCGGCACCTCCAAGCTGTCGGTGTTGGTCGGCGCCGCCGCATTCGTGTGCGCGCTCGCTGCGCCGCGGCTTGTCAAGGCGCTCGCCGCCCCCGTGCTGGTGCTCGCGATGGCGGTGCAGCCGGTGTTCGGGCTGGCGCTGTCGCGCGCGATTCCTGAAAGCGGCATGTCGGCGCTGAGCTCCGCGCATGCTCGGGAGCGAGTCGATATCTGGATCACCTTCGGCGAAGTGGCGATGCGCAGGCTCGCGACCGGGACGGGCTTTGGATCGTCGCCGAAGCTCGACAAGGATCCGGTCGCGCTCGAAGTTCCGGAGCGGCACCGCGCGATGGTGGCGGTCGGCCATCCCCACGATGCGTTGCTGCAGGCCTGGACGGAGCTCGGGCTTCCGGGCGCGCTGATCGGCATCGTGCTGCTCGGGCTGGTCGGTCTGCGGCTGGCGCGCCTGCCCAACGCATTGCTGCCGGAGCGGGCCGCCTGCGCGGTGGCCGTGCTGGCGATCGCGATGGAAAGCCACGGCGCCTGGCAGGGCTGGTGGATCGCGGCGGTCGCGGCAACCACCCTGCTGTTCCCCCGGCTGCAACCAGAACACCCGGCCGGCGGCGCGGACACGCTTGCGGCGACGGTCCCGGAGCGATAAGGCACGGCTCCCAAGCAGAAAGGCGCCGCCGTGGAGCATGATCGCAGGATCGCCGTTATAGGCCTCGGTTACGTGGGCCTGCCGGTCGCGGCGTCGTTCGCGCGGGCGGGAGCCCAGGTGATCGGCTTCGACATCGACCGCAAGCGGATCGCGGAGCTCTCGGCCGGGCATGACCGCACGCGCGAGGTCGAAGCCGCCGATCTGCGCGGCCTGCGGCTCACAGCCGATGCTGCCGATCTTGCGGACGCTGATTTCTTCATCGTGACCGTGCCGACCCCGATCGACGATGCGCGTCGGCCGGATCTCGGGGCCGTCCTCAAGGCGTCAGAAACGGTCGGCCGAGCGCTCAGACAGGGCGGCATCGTCGTATACGAATCCACGGTCTATCCCGGCGCGACCGAGGAAGACTGCGTGCCCGTGCTGGAGCGCGTTTCGGGCCTGCGCTGCGGGCCGGATTTCCGGGTCGGTTATTCGCCCGAGCGGATCAACCCGGGGGACAAGGAGCATCGCTTCGAGACGATCACCAAGGTGGTGTCCGGGCAGGACGACGAGAGCCTCGACATCATCGCGGCGGTGTATGGGTCCGTCGTGAAGGCCGGGGTCCACAAGGCGCCGTCCATCAAGGTGGCGGAGGCCGCCAAGGTGATCGAGAACACCCAGCGCGACCTCAACATCGCGTTCATGAACGAGTTGTCGGTGATCTTCCAGCAGCTCGGCATAGACACCGGGGACGTGCTGACGGCGGCGCGCACCAAGTGGAACTTCCTGCCTTTCAGCCCCGGCCTCGTCGGTGGCCACTGCATCGGCGTGGATCCCTACTACCTCACCTACCGGGCCGAGCGCGCCGGATGCCATCCCGAGGTGATCCTCGCGGGACGCCGCATCAATGACGGCGTCGGCCAGCGCGTGGCGCGCGAGTGCATCCGCATGATGCTGGCGGCCGGCAAGGCCAACCCGACGGTCACGGTGCTGGGCCTGACCTTCAAGGAGAACGTGCCGGACACCCGCAACTCCAAGGTGGTCGACATCATCGCGGAGCTGAAGAATTTCGGCGTCGCGGTCGCGGTTCACGACCCGCTCGCCGACCCCCGCGACGCCGAGCATGAGTACGGCCTGTCATTGACGCCGCTGGACCAGCTTGCGCCGGCCGACGCCGTGATCCTGGCTGTGCCGCATGCGGAGTTCGTCCGCGACGGCTGGTCGCTCGTTGGATCGCTTCTGAAGCCCGGCGCCACCACGGTGATCGACGTCCGCGGCGCGCTGCCACGCGATGCGAAGCCGGAGGGGCTGGAGCTGTTCCGCCTCTAGAGCTTAGGGCGCGCTGCCCCGGTTCTCCTTGCCGTCATTGCGAGCCGGAGGCGAAGCAATCCAGCCTGAAGGCCCGGTGGTCAGGCTGGATTGCTCGCTGGCGCTCGCAATGACGGGAGGGTGTCAACAACATCCCGCCGACCCTCCGCCGTTATCCCCGGCGACCTGCGCAGCAGGTCGGGAAGGGAATCCAGAGGCCATGGGCGCTCACCTCTGGATCCCCTTCCCGGCGCTGCGCGCCGCCGGGGATGACGGAGAGAGTCGAGCGTCACCCGACGCGCCACTCGTTGACGTACCAGTCAACGAAGGCCTTTACGCCATCGTCCACGGTGGTGGATGGGCGGTAGCCAGTCAGGCGCTCCAGCAGGTCGGCGTTGGCGTAGGTGGCCGGAACGTCGCCGGGCTGCATGGGCATGTAGTTGCGCTGCGCCGTGCGGCCGAGATGCCGTTCCAGGCAGGCGATGTAGTCCATCAGTTCCACTGGCTGGCCGCCCGCGATGTTGACGACGCGGAAGGGGGCGGCGAGCGACGCGCCGGTGAGCCGTGCCTCGTCCTCGTCCGCCGCGGTGGACGGCACGACGTCCAGCAGGCGCGCCATGGCTTCCACGAGGTCGGTGACATAGGTGAAATCGCGGCGCATCGCGCCCTGGCCGTAGATGTCGATGGGCTCGCCATCCAGTATCGCCTTGGCGAACTTGAACAGCGCCATGTCGGGCCGGCCCCAGGGACCATACACGGTGAAGAAGCGCAGCATCGTGGTGGGGATGCCCCACAAATGCGCGTAGCTGTGCGCCATGTGCTCGGTCGCCCGTTTGGTGGCGGCGTAGAGCGTCATCGGCATGTCGGCGCGCTGGTCCTCGGTGAACGGCATCGTGGTGTTGGCGCCGTAGACCGAGCTGGTGGACGCCATCAGCAGGTGCTTCACGGCGAGCTCGCGGGCGAGCTCCAGCACGTTGAAGGTTCCGACGAGGTTCGCGTCCACATAGGCGCGCGGATTTTCGAGGCTGTAGCGGACGCCGGCCTGCGCGGCGAGGTGGAAGATGGCGTCCGGGCCGGCGTCGCGCACGACCTTCGCGAGACCCTCCATGTCCTCCAGCATCACGACATGCTGCTGGAAATCTGGGCTCTGGTTCAAGAGCGCGACGCGCCGCTCCTTGAGGCGCACGTCGTAATAGGCCGTCATGCCGTCAACGCCCACCACCGTGTGGCCGGCCGCCATGAGACGCCGCGCAAGGTGGAAGCCGATGAACCCGGCCGAGCCGGTGACGAGGACCTTCATCGGCGTTCTCCGTTGTGGCTTCAGACGACGTAGTCGGTCGCCGCGCGGGCGCGGCCGGCCGACAGGCGCGCGCGCCACCACGCGACCGTGCGGGCGAGGCCTTCCTCGAGGCTCAGGCGCGGCTCCCAGCCGGTCGCGGCGGTGAGACGGCCGTGATCGGCCAGCAAGGCCCGCACCTCGGAGCCGGCCGGGCGCATGCGGGCGGCCTCGCTCTGGATCGGCTTGTTGGAGCCGGTGACGCGCTGCAGCGTCTCCACGAGCTGGCCGATGGTGACGGCCCTCCCCGTCCCGCCATTATAGGCGGAGCCGTAGTGCAGCCCCTCGGCGAGCCCGGTCGCCAGGAACGCCTCGGCGGTGTCGGTCACGAAGGTGAAATCCCGGCGCGGCGACAGGTCGCCCAGGCGGATTGCCTCGCAGGCGGGATCCAGGATCTGCCGGATCGTGGAGGCGATCACGGCGCGCTCGCTCTGGCGGGGACCGAAGGTGTTGAAGGGCCGCAGCGTCACGACGGGCAGCTCAAACGAGCGCGCATAGGCCTCGGCCATCATGTCGGCGCCGATCTTGGAAGCCGAATAGGGCGACTGGCCCTGGAGGGGATGGCTCTCGTCCATCGGCTCGGTCTGGGCCGTGCCGTAGACCTCGCTCGTGGAGGTGTGCACCACGCGGGCGAGGCCATGCGCGCGGGCGGCCTCCAGCACGTTGAGGGTGCCCTGCACGTTGGTGGCCACGTAGGACTGCGGCGCGTCGTAGGAATACGGGATGGCGATCAGTGCCGCGAGATGGAAACAGACTTCCTGCCCGGCCAGAAGCCGCATCACGAAGCCGGCGTCGCGCACGTCGCCGCGCACGAGCTTGACCTTGGCGCGTACATCCGGGGCCAGGTCGTCCAGCCAGCCATGGCTGTCGAAGGCGTTGTAGAGCGCCAATGCGGTGACATCCGCGCCGTCGGCCACGAGCGCCTCGACGACATGGGACCCGATGAACCCATCCGCGCCCGTCACGACCACGCGCCGACCCTGGTACCGCACCTGAGGCTCCTTTCGGTTGCAGGCCCGCAGTAGCCGAGATGGGAAGGTGGATCAACCTTGGGGTGCGCTCATTGACACGGCCGCAAGCGGCGCGGTACCTCGCAGGTCGAATGCCACCTGGAAGGCATGATGACCTCGGTCGACAACTCCCGCTTCATCGACGCCCTCAAGGGCGTGCTCGGCCCCGCCGATGCGCTGATCCCGTTGCATGAGCCGCGCTTCGCCGGCCGCGAGTGGGAGCTGGTGAAGGACTGCATCGACACCGGCTGGGTGTCGTCCGTGGGCCAGTATGTGGATGGCTTCGAGGCCAGGCTGGCCGAAACCTGCGGGGCCGGCCGCGCGGTCGCGGTGGTGAACGGCACCGCGGCGCTGCACATGGCGCTGCTGCTGGCCGGCGTGCGGCCCGATGACGAGATCATCGTCCCCACCCTCACCTTCATCGCCACCGTAAATGCCGTCGCGTATTGCTCGGCGGTTCCGCACCTCGTCGATTCCGAGATCACGACGCTCGGCATGGATCCGGCCAAGCTCGGCCGCCATCTGGAGCGCATCGGAACCCGGCGGGGCGGCGCGCTGGTGAACCGCGAGACCGGCCGGGTGATCCGCGCCATCGTGCCGATGCACACCTTCGGCCACCCGGTGGACATGGACTGGCTGAACGCGGTCGCCGACCAGTTCGGGTTGCCGGTGATCGAGGACGCCACCGAGTCGCTGGGCACCCTCTACAAGGGGCGGCCCTCGGGATCGCTGGCCCCCATCGGCACACTCAGCTTCAACGGCAACAAGATCGTCACCACGGGCGGCGGCGGGGCGGTGCTGACGCAGGATCCCGCGCTCGGAGCCCGCGCCAAGCACCTGACGACGACCGCCAAGGTCCCGCACCGGTGGGCGTTCGACCATGACGAGATCGGCTACAACTACCGCTTGCCGAACCTGAACGCCGCGCTGGGCGTGGCGCAGCTAGAACAGCTGCCCGGCTTCCTGACGGCCAAGCGCGACCTGGCCGAGCGCTATGCGCAGGCGCTGGAGGGGGTTCGCGGGCTGCGGTTCTTCCGTGAGCCGGACTTCGCGCGGTCGAACTACTGGCTCAACGCCGTGCTGTTGGACGCCGACGACGAAAGCGAGCGCGACCGCGTGCTTCAGGCCACCAACGATGCCGGGCTGATGACGCGGCCGGTCTGGACCGTGATGCACAAGCTCTCCATGTACCGCGATTGCCCGCGCGACGACCTGTCGGTCGCCGAGAGCATCGGCCGGCGGCTGATCAACATCCCCTCCTCGGCCAAGCACGGGCTGCGCTAGATGGCGTCGCACGTCGCCATCGTGACCGGGAGTCGCGCCGACTGGGGGTTGCTGGCCGGCCCCGCGCGGGCGCTGGCCGATCGGGGCCTGCGCGTGTCGGTGATCGCCACGGGGCAGCATCTCGGCCCCGCCAACACGCTGGAGGCGATCCGGCAGGACGGCTTCGAGCCTGCCGACACGATCGACATCCTGCTCGCCGCCGACACGGGCGCGGCCGCCGCGAAGGCGATGGGGCTGTTGCAGATTGGGCTGGCCGGAAGCTTCGGGCGGCTCGGGCCCGACCTGCTGCTGGTGCTCGGGGACCGCTACGAGATCCTGGCCGCCGTCTCGGCCGCGCTTGTCATGCGCATCCCGGTCGCGCATATCGCGGGCGGCGACGTCACCGAAGGCGCCATGGACGACGCCATCCGGCACGCCATCACCAAGATGGCGAGCCTGCATTTCACCACCACCGAGGACGCCGCCGCGCGGGTGCGGGCCATGGGCGAGCCCGCCGGCCGCGTGCACGCGGTCGGAAGCCCCGGGATCGACCGCATCAGGACGACGCCCCTGCTCTCCCGGGAGGAGACCTTCGCGGCGCTGGGGCTGGAGCCGGCGCGCAAGCTGGTGGTCGCGACCTTCCATCCGGTGACGCTGTCCGACGCGTCACGAGCTGAACTCGCCGCGCTGCTGGAGGCGCTGGGCGCGCTCGGCCCGGAGTTCGGCCTCGTGTTCACGGGCGTCAACGCCGACCCGGAAGGCGCGACGCTGGACGGGGACATCGCGACGTTCTGCGCCGGGCGGGCCAACGCCGTCCATCGGGGCTCGCTGGGCTCGCGGCTGTATTTTTCGGCCGTGGCGGCCGCCGACGTCGTGGTGGGCAATTCGTCCAGCGGGCTTTACGAGGTCCCGAGCTTCGGCACGCCGACGGTGGACATCGGCGACCGGCAGAAGGGCCGGTTGCGGGCCTCTTCGGTGATCCATTGCGCGCCCACCCGCGACGCCATCGCGGCCGCCATCGCGCAGGCGCTCGCCATGGACGCGAGCGGGGCATTCAACCCGTATGGCGACGGACATTCCTCCGCTCGCATCGCCGCCGTGATCGCCGCGATCGAGCGGCCGCGGGACCTGCTGCGCAAATCGGCCGGAGACGCGCCATGAGCCGCAAGACGCTGATCATCGCCGAGGCCGGCGTGAACCATGACGGCGATTTCGACGCCGCCGTTGCGCTCGTTGACGCCGCCGCGGATGCGGGCGCGGACGTGGTGAAATTCCAGACCTTCTCGGCCGACAAGCTCGCCAGCCGCAAGGCCGAGAAGGCCGCCTACCAGAAGGAAGCGACCGGCGCGGGCGAGAGCCAGCGAGACATGCTGCGCCGGCTGGAGCTGAGCCACGACGCGCACCGCCGCCTGGTGAAGCACGCGTCCGAGCGCGGCATCGGCTTTCTGTCGACGCCGTTCGATTTGGAGAGCCTCGCCTTTCTGGCCGACGACCTGCGCCTGCCGCAGCTGAAGCTCGGCTCAGGCGAGGTCACCAATGCGCCGCTGCTCGTAGCCGTCGGACGCACCGGCCGTCCCGTGATCCTGTCCACCGGCATGGCGACGCTGGGCGAGGTCGAAATGGCGCTGGCCGCCCTGGCGGTGGGCTATCTCGGCCGCGAGCCGAACCGGGCCGCGTTCGCGCGGGCGTTGTCGGACGCCGCCGCCTGGGAGGCGCTTCGCCGCAACGTCACGCTGCTGCAATGCACGACGCAGTATCCGGCGCCCGCCGCCGACGCCAACCTCGCCGCCATGGCGACGCTGCGGGCGGCCTTCGGGCTGCCGGTCGGCTATTCGGACCACTGCCTCGGCATCAATGTTTCGCTCGCCGCCGCGGCGCTCGGGGCCGTGGCGATCGAGAAGCATTTCACACTGGACCGGACGCGTCCTGGCCCGGACCACGCCGCGTCGCTGGAACCCGGTGAGCTGAAGCTGCTGGTGGACGGCGTGCGCGAGATCTCGGCCTCGCTCGGCGATGGCCTGAAGGCGCCCCGCCCGTCCGAGGTTCCGAACATCCCGGTCGCGCGAAAATCCATCGTGGCGGCGCGGCCGATCGCCAAGGGTGAGCGGCTGACGCTAGACGCGATCACGACCAAGCGCCCCGGGGATGGCCGGTCGCCCTTCGACCTTTGGGATCTGGTCGGGACCGAGGCGACCGCCGCCTTTGACGAAGACGATGCGATCCGATGAGGGCCGCCCGGTGACCGCACCTCTCCCGGTGATCGTGCTCGGCGCGGGCGGCCACGCGGCCGTGGTGATCGACTTGCTGCGTGCGCTCGGCCGCGAGGTGCGCGGCTGCGTGGCGCCGGAGGATGGCCCGGCCTCGGCAATGGCGCCGCTGCTGGGCGGCGACGACGCGCTGGACGGCGTGTCGGCGGACGCCGTCGCGCTCGCGCTAGGCGTCGGATCCATCGGCGATTCGCGAGTCCGCCGAATCGTTTGGGAGCGTTTCCGCATGCGGGGATTCAGCTTCCCGGCCCTCGTTCACCCTACGGCTGCACTGGGCTCCGGCGTGACGCTGGGCGACGGGGCCGTGGTGATGATGCGCGCCGCGGTGCAGACCGGCGTGCAAATCGGCGAGGCCGCGATCCTCAACACCGCCTGCAGCGTCGACCATCACGCGCGCGTCGGCGCCTTCGTGCATGTGGCGCCGGGCGCAACGCTCTGTGGCGACGTGACAATCGGCGATGACGCCCATGTCGGGCCGGGCGCGGTGGTGTGCCAAGGCGTGCGCGTCGGCGCGGGCGCGGTGCTGGCGGCCGGCGCCGTCGTGATCCGCGACGTTCGCGCGGGCTGCCGCATGCAGGGCGTTCCGGCGCGGGAGCGCCAGCCATGATCCGCCGCCCGATCAAGTGGCACGACGCCCGGGTGACGCCCGAGAGCCAGATCCTGGACGCCATCCGGATCATCGATTCGGGCCCCGGCGGCATTGCGCTCGTCACCACGCCCGACGACCGCCTGGTCGGCACCGTCACGGATGGCGACGTGCGCCGCGGCCTGTTGCGCGGCGTGAAGCTGGACGAACCCGTCACGGCCGTGATGAACGCCAAGCCGCGCTGGGTGGACCCGACCGCGTCGCGTGACGCAATCATCGGCAAGATGCGGGCCTGGGGGGTCGAGCAGGCGCCGCTGGTGGACGCCTTCGGCCGCGTGGTCGGGCTGGAGCTCTTCGGCGACCTGCTGCTGGCGCCGGGCGACGACACCTGGATCGTCCTGATGGCGGGCGGCATGGGCACGCGGCTGCGGCCCTATACGGAGACGCTGCCCAAGCCGATGCTGCCGGTGGGCGGCAAGCCGATCATCCAAACCATCGTGGAAAGCTTCGCCGCGCAGGGCTTCCGGCGCTTCTTCTTCTCGGTGAACTACCGGGCCGAGGACATCATGCGCCACTTCGGCGACGGCGAGCAGTTCGGCGTGCAGGTGGAATATCTGCACGAGACGGAGCGCAAGGGCACGGCCGGGGCGCTGTCGCTGCTGCGCGAGGCGCCGCCCGGGCCCGTGATCGTGATGAACGGCGACATCATGACCAGTGTCGACTTTCGCCAACTGCTGCGCTTCCACGAGGAGCACGGCGCGGACGCCACCATGTGCGTGCGCGAGTACTCCATCCAGGTGCCGTTCGGCGTGGTCGAGACGGACCAGCATCGGCTGAAGACGCTGCAGGAAAAGCCCGTCCACTCGTTCTTCGTGAACGCCGGCATCTACGTCCTTTCGCCCGACGCGCTGGCGCGTGTGCCGCGGGATCGCTTCTACGACATGACGGATCTCTTCGCGGACCTCATGGCCGAGGGGCGCGAGGCGAGCGTGTTTCCCCTGCGCGAATACTGGCTCGATGTGGGCCGCCACGAGGATCTCGCCCAGGCGCGCACCGACGCGGTGGAGCGCGCGGCGGGGGACGACGCCTCGTGAACGCCGGACGCGCAATGGTGGTGGGCTACGGCTCCATCGGCGCCCGGCACGCGCGGGTGCTGCGCGAGGACGGGCTCGACGTGGGCATCGTGAGCCGCAGCGGGGCGGTGGAGGGCTCCGTCGCGACGATCGAGGGTGGGCTGGAACGGTTTTCGCCGGACTATGTGGTCGTTGCGAGCCCCACGGCCGATCATCTCGGGGCCTTGGCGACGCTGGCCGGGCTGGGCTTCGCGGGACGCGTTCTGGTCGAGAAACCGTTGCTCGCCCAACCCACGCCGCTGCCGCCTCACGGCTTCAAGCGCCTCGGCGTCGGCTACAACCTGCGCTTTCATCCCCTCGTCGCCCGGCTTCGCGAGACGCTGGTCGGGCGACGCGTGCTCGCCGTCTCCATCCATTGCGGGCAGTACCTGCCGGACTGGCGGCCCGGCGCGGACTACCGCGCGACGTCATCGGCGAGCGTCGCCCAGGGCGGCGGCGTGCTGCGGGACCTGTCGCATGAACTTGACTTGGCAGCCCACCTGTTTGGCCCTTGGGCGGAGCTGACCGCCGCCGGCGGCCGGATCGGCCCTCTCGCCATCGAGACCGACGACGCCTGGGGCATCCTGATGCGCCTCGCGTCCGGGGCGATCGCGACCGTCGGGGTGGACTACTGGCACCGCCCTGCGCGAAGGAGCATCGTGGTCGAGACCGTGGAAGGGTCGCTCACGGCGGATTTCATCGCCGGGACCTTCACGCAAAACGATCAAGCCGAGAGCGTCACGGCGGAGCGGGACGCGACCTATCGGGCGATGCACCGGGCCATGCTGGGCGACGCCCCCTCCCCGCTTTGCACCGCGGCCGAGGGACTGGCGGTGGTGGACACGATCGCGGCGATCGAGCGCGCCGCGGACGACAGGGTGTGGATCTCGGCATGAAGCGCATCTGCACCATCTGCGCGCGGGGCGGCTCCAAGGGCGTGCCGGGCAAGAACCTGCGGGTGATCGCCGGGCGGCCGCTGATCGCCTGGTCGATCTGGCAGGCGGCCCAGACCGGCCTGTTCGGCGCGATCGCGGTTTCGAGCGACTCGGAGGACATCCTGCAAGCGTCCGAGGCAGCCGGAGCGCAGGTGCTGATCCGCAGGCCGGCCGAGATGGCGACCGACACCGCCCCAAAAGCGCCGGTGATCCGCCATGCCCTGCTTGCCGCCGAGGCGGAGCTCGGCTGGCAGGCCGACGTGCTGGTGGACCTCGACGCCACCTCGCCCCTGCGCGAGCCCGCCGACATCGCGGGCGCGGTGGCGCTGCTGGAGGCGGGCGGCCGCTCCTGCGTGATCACGGCCGCGCCGGCCCGGCGCTCGCCCTATTTCAATCTCGTGGAGGTGGACGGGGCCGGCAACGCGCACTTGTCCAAGCCGCTGCCGAACGCGGTGGTGCGCCGGCAGGACGCGCCGCGCTGCTTCGACATGAACGCGTCGATCTATGTGTGGCGGCGATCCGCGATCGTCGATGACCCGCGGGTGTTCTACCCCGACACGGGGCTCTACGAGATGCCCGAGGAGCGTTCGATCGACATCGACAGCCCGCTCGACATGGACATCGTCACGATGCTGATGGAACGACGCACCGCGGAGCGGCCGGAATGAGGGCGAAGGGCGGATACCGGGGATTGTTCGACCTCTCCGGCAAGGTCGCGGTGGTGACCGGCGGCGCCGGCATCATCGGCCAGGAGATCGTGGCGGCGCTGGCCGACCACGGCGCAGCGGTCGCGGTGGCGGACCTCGACGAGACCAAGGCGCAGGCCGTCGCGGCCGAGCTGGCGGCGACCTACGGCGTCCAGTCGCTCGGGGTCGGCGTGGACGTCAGCGACAAGGCTTCGGTGGTCGAGATGGCGGACCGGGTGGAGCGCGAGCTCGGGCCGATTGACGTGCTGCACAACAACGCGGCCGGCAAGGGCGCGTCGCTGGACGCCTTCTTCGAGCCGCTGGAAACGTTCGATCTGGAAACCTGGCGCGCCATCATGGCGGTGAACCTGGACGGCATGTTCCTGGTCGCGCAAGCGGTGGGCTCGCGCATGGCGCAGCGGGGACGCGGGTCGATCATCCAGACCGCGTCAATCTACGGCGCGATGGGGCCCGACCAGCGCATCTACGAGGGCTCCGAATATCTCGGCCGGCCCATCAACACGCCGCCGATCTATTCGGCCTCCAAGGCCGGCGTGATCGGCCTGACGCGTTATCTGGCGGCCTATTGGGGCAAGGCCGGCGTGCGGGTGAACACGCTCACGCCCGGCGGCGTCGAGAGCGGCCAGAACGAGCGTTTCTCGCGCCAGTACGGCGCGCGCGTTCCCATGGGCCGCATGGCGCTGGCGCATGAGATGACGGGCGCGGTTGTGTATCTGGCTTCGAACGCGTCCAGCTACGTGACCGGGCAGAACTTGTTCGTGGACGGTGGGCTGTCCGCATGGTAACCCGCAGCTCCGTCCGCGACCGTCGCCGGATCGCGCCCGACCGCCGGTAAGCCGCGCCCCGCGCCGCCGCCGCGCCCCTCGCGAGGCCTCTCAGCGCATGACCCTCCTGCACAAGCCCCATCCCGTCGAGCTGCTGCCCTTCGCTCCGGGGAACAACGCGCCCGAGACCCGCTACGGGCTGCCGCGGGAAGTCAGCTTCTGCAAGCGCTGCGTGATCTCCAACCAGCGGCCGAACTCCGCCGTGGAGTTCAAGCACACGGCGGCGAGCAAGAAGGCGACGATCCACTTCGACCACGAGGGCGTCTGCGACGCCTGCCGGGTCGCCGAGGAAAAGGCGAACATCGATTGGGAGGAGCGCGAGCGCAATCTGCTCGCCCTGCTGGACAAGCACCGCAGCCGCACCGGCCATTACGACTGCGTGGTGCCGGGCTCGGGCGGCAAAGACTCGTTCTACGCGGCCCATCTGCTGAAGTACAAATACAACATGAACCCGCTCACGGTGACGTGGGCGCCGCATGTCTACACGGATTGGGGCTGGAAGAACTTCCAGGCCTGGATCCACGCCGGCTTCGACAACTACCTCCACACGCCCAATGGCCGCGTACACCGGCTGCTGACCCGCCTCGCCGTGGAGCGGCTGTTCCACCCGTTCCAGCCCTTCATTCTCGGCCAGAAACAGCTCGCCGCGAAGATGTCGATCATGACCGGCATCCCGCTGGTGTTCTATGGCGAGAACGAAGCCGAATACGGCAACCCGAAGCAGGACACCGGCGACGCGAAGCGTTCGTGGGACTATTTCACGGCCCAGTCAGAGGACGAGATTTTCCTGGGCGGCACGTCGCTCACCGAGCTGAAGAACGACTTCGGCCTGCGCCCGGCTGATTTCGAGCCCTATCTGCCGGCCGACCCGGCCAAGCTCGCCAGCACGGGCACCGAGGTGCATTACCTCGGCTACTATGTGAAGTGGCATCCGCAGTCGGCCTACTACTACGCCGTGGAGCATGGCGGCTTCCAGGCCTCGCCGGAGCGCACGCCGGGCACCTACTCCAAGTACAACTCCATCGACGACCGCATCGACGACTTCCACTACTACACGACCTTCATCAAGTTCGGCATCGGCCGCGCCACCTACGACGCCGCGCAGGAGATCCGCTCGGCCGACATCGAGCGCGACGAGGGCGTGGCGCTGGTGCGCCGCTTCGACGGCGAATTCCCGGAGCGCTTCGCCGAGGAGATCTTCCGCTACCTGTCCATCCCGGAGAGCGAGTTCCCGGTCGCGTCGAAGATGTTCGAGCAGCCGATCCTGGACCGCGCCTATTTCGACCGGCTGGCCGACACTTTCCGGCCGCCGCATCTGTGGACGCACGAGAACGGCGCGTGGCGCCTGCGCAGCGCGGTCTGGCAGGATGCCCCCTGACGCTGGGCCCGCGCCCGGTTCGGCCGGGCCAGAGCCCGGTTCGCGCCCGCGCGTCATCCTGGCGCTCGGCAACGTCACCGAGGTGAACGCGCTGCTGCCCTATGGGGAGCGGCTGGCCGAAACCGCGGACGTGCACGTGCTGTTCGCCTCGCCGCTCGACGCGGCTCTGTACGGCGGGCGCATCGCCGGCAAACCCGGCATGCATGTGCTCGACCCCGGGCTCGCGGAGGGCGTTTCGCCGTGGCTGGCCGCCCGGTTCACAGCGATCGGCAGGCGCATCCCGCGCGCAGGGCGGATGGCCGAGAAGCTCGCAACCAAGGCGGATGCCGTCTGGCGGCACCTGAGCGCCGGGCGAGCCCTGCGCCGGCTCGAGCCCTGGTGCCGGGCCGTGCTGATGCGGCTGCGCCCCGCCGCCATCGTGACGGGCTCCGACCGCGATCTGCGGGCCCGGCTCATGCTGCTGCGATGCGCGCGTGAATCCGGCGTGCCCATCGTGGTGATCCCGGCCGCGCTGCCGGCTTTTCGCCAGAGCCTGATCGACTGGCGGATGCGCGACGCGCGCTTTCGCGTGCCCGCGGGCTCGGACCTGCGGTCCCGCCATCCGGCGCACGTGATCGAGGGTCCGGGCGGCGAGCCGCTGGCCTTCTTCAATCCACGGATCTACACGCCCGCGCTGGCGCAGGCCGGCGTCCTGCGCGGCGACCCGTGGGTGCTGGGCGGCATGTGGGGCGACGTGGTGCTCGCGCCGGGGCGCGACATCGCCCGGCAGTTCGTGGCCGAGGGCCTGCCCGCCGAACGCGTCAGGATGGTCGGCTCGCTGGAGCTAGACGGCCTCGCGGCCGGGCACGCGCGCCGCAGCGCGATCCGCGCCGCCCTGCTGGAGCGGTTCGGACTGGCCGGCGCCGAAGGAACGATCGTTGGCTGGTCCGTGCACCAGCATTTCGAGCACGATCTCCTGCCCGCCGCCGCGTCCGACCGGCTGATGCGGGAGGTCGCGAAGGCGCTGCTTTCCCTGAGCGGCGTGGTGTTCGCCTCGCTCCATCCCAAGATGGACCCTGCCCGCTACGCTTGGCTCGATGCGGTGGACCCGAGGCTGCGGATTGTGCCGGACAGGCTCGAAACCTGGCTCGGCGCATGCGACCTGTTCACGGCCGCCGGCTATTCCTCCACGATCGGCTGGGCGGCGGCGCTGGGCGTGCCCACGGCCGTGTACGACACGCTGCAGTTTCGCGACTCGCTCTTCGACCGCCGGCCCGGCGTGCGGGTCGCGTATGACGGCGCCGGCTACGCGGCCCTCCTGCAGGACTTCGCCGATCCCGCGAAGCGCGCCGCCTGGATCGCGGCCGCGCAGACCGACGGCGAGACGCCGGACCTCCTCGACGGGCGCAGCATGGATCGCATAAAGGCGGTGGTGTTCGGCCGCGATGCGACCGCCGACATCCCGGGCGGGTGGACAACCGGCCCGGCTGTTGCAACAACGCCCGCATGAGCACCATCCGGCTGATCCCGCGCCTCGACGTGAAGGCGCCCAACCTGATCAAGGGCGTGCACCTGGAAGGGCTGCGCAAGATCGGCGACCCCAATGTGCGCGCCAAGCGCTACTACGAGGCCGGCGCGGACGAGATCCTCTACATGGACGTCGTCGCGAGCCTCTACGAGCGCAACAGCCTGCTCGACATCGTGGAGCGCACCACCCGCGACGTGTTCGTGCCGATCACGGTCGGGGGCGGCATCCGCTCCGTGGAGGACGCCCGCGCGGCCCTGGGCGCCGGGGCCGACAAGGTTGCGGTCAACACGGCAGCGGTGCGCAGGCCCGAGCTGATCTCCGAGATGGCGCGGGTGTTCGGCACGCAATGCGTTGTGCTCTCCATCGAGGCCAAGCGCGACGGCGGTCGCTGGGAGGCCTACACGGATAACGGCCGCGAGCGCACCGGCCTCGACGCCGTGGAATGGGCGCAGCGCGCTCTCACCCTTGGCGTCGGAGAGATCCTGGTCACCTCCGTGGACCAGGAGGGAACCCGCAAGGGCTTCGACCTGCCGTTGCTGGCCGCGATCTCGGCCGTCGCCACCGTGCCGGTGATCGCCTCGGGCGGCATGGGATCGGTGGAGCACGCCGCCGCGGCTGTGCGCGAGGGCCGGGCCGACGCCATCGCGATGGCGGACATCCTCCATTATGACCGCATGCCGCTGCCGCAGATCCGGGCCGGCCTGCGCGGCGCGGGCATTCCGGTGCGCAGCGTCGAATGGGCGGAGAACGCCGCATGAGCGCGACCGTGGCGATCGCCGACTACGGCATCGGCAATCTGATGAGCGCCAGCCGGGCGTTCCACCATGTGGGCGCGGAGGTCGCGCTGGTTCGCGATCCGGACCAGTTGCGCAAGGCGGACCGCGTCGTGGTGCCGGGCGTCGGAGCTTTCGGCGACTGCGTGCGGGCGCTCACGGCGAGTGGGCTGCGCGAGGCCGTCATGGACGTGATCGCGGCCGGCCGGCCGGTGCTCGGCATCTGCGTCGGCATGCAGATGCTGTTCGACCATGGCGACGAGTTCGGCGGCCATGCGGGGCTCGGCGTCATCCCCGGCCGGGTGAGCCGCATCCCGGACGTCACGCTCGAGGGCGCTCCCCAGAAAATCCCGCATATCGGCTGGACCGCGCTGGAGCCGCCGCGCGAGGCGAACGACCCTGCGCTGTGGGAGGGCACCATCCTGCGTTCCACGCCGGTCGGCACGCCGATGTATTTCGTCCACTCATTTACGGCCATGCCGGACGACTGGCGCCATCGGCTGGCGGACGCCCACCATGGCGGCCAGCGTATCGCCGCCGTGGTGCGCAAGGACAACGTCTCGGGCGCGCAGTTCCATCCGGAGAAGAGCGGGCCGGCCGGCTTGCAGCTGATCGCGGATTTCGTGCGGTGACGCAGGGTTCTCCATGGCGTTCCTGAAGCGGTTCTACGGCTTCCTGACCACGCGCCAGCGCGTCGGCGTGCTGGCCTTCTTCGTGCTCGCGGTGGTGAGCTCTGTGGTGGAGCTTTTCGGCATCGGGCTCGTGGTGCTGCTGCTGCAATCCTTCGCGCAGGACCGCACGAGCGGGCTTCTGGCGAAGCTGGAGCCCATCGTCGATGTGTTCCGCTTCGGCACCCGCTACGACGCGCAGATCAACCTCATCCTTTTTCTGGTGGTCGCCTACACGGTCCGGCTCGGCGTCGCGCTGCTGTACTCGGACGTGCGCACCCGCCTGATCGTGAGCGTCCAGCACGCCGCGATGCGGCGCGTGTATCGCGGCGTGATGAGCCTGCCCTATCAGGCCTATGCGACGATCGATTCAGCCGCGGTGCTGACCACGCTCCTGAAGGTCGCGCCGCGGGTCGGCAAGAACCTGCTCAACGCCATCCTGATGGCCGGCGTGGAAGCCACGCTGGTGATCGCGGTGGTGATCGGCCTCGCCCTCCAGGAGCCGGTCACGACGGCCGCGGTCGGCATTGCGATGTTCACGCTCTATGGCGTCGTCCAGATGGTCACCGGCCGCAAGCTGCGCCGCAACGGCATCGCCGAGAACAAGGCCTCGGTGCGCTACCAGCAGCACGTGCTGGACAGCTTCCGCGGCTTCCGGGACATCCGCATCCACGGGCTCAACCGCGAGTTCAACCTGCGTCACAGCCGCCTCCTCGACGAGGAAGCCGAATTGCAGCGCCGGGCGCGACTGCTCACCGAGACGCCGCGGCTCTATATCGAGACCGGCATCGTGTTCGTCGTGCTCGCGCTGGTGCTGGCGCAGCTGCTGCTCGACGTGCCCCGCGCCGAGTTCGCCAGCCGCATGCTGGTGCTCGCCGTCGCGGTGGCGCGGCTGATGCCGAGCGCCAACCGACTGGCGAGCGCGTGGTCCAGCGTGCTCCACAACATCGGCTGCGTGCAGGACCTGGAAAGTCTCTACCGGCGCTATCCCGTGCCCGATGGGCCCGCGCGTCATGTCGAAGGCCCTACCCTGCAAGGGCAGATCGCGCTGGAGAACGTATCCTTCAGCTACCCGGACGCCCCGACGGTGATCGACCAGGTCTCGATGACCATTCCGCGCCACGCCATGGTGGGGATCATCGGCGGCTCGGGCTCAGGCAAGACGACGCTGCTGGAGATCATCGCAGGGCTGCTGCCGCCCTCGTCCGGCGCCGTGACGGTCGACGGCGCGGTCCTGCCACCCGCCGCCGCGCCGGGGTGGCTGGAGCGGGTCGGCTACGTGCCGCAGAGCACCATGGTGTTCGCCGGGAGCATCGAGGACAACATCGTGTTCGGCCGGCCGCTGAACCCGGACGCGGTTGCGCGCGCCGTCAAGGCCGCCCAGCTCGAAGGCCTCCTGGCCCGGTTTCCCGAAGGGATCGCCGCGCAGGTCGGCGACGCCGGCGACCGGCTCTCGGGCGGCGAGCGCCAACGCATCGGCATCGCGCGGGCGTTTTACCATCGCCCGGAAGTGCTGATCCTCGACGAGGCCACCAGCGCGCTCGACGTGAACACCGAAGCCGCCATCCTGGCGTCGCTGGATGCGCTACGCTCCGAGACCACCGTCATCGTCGTCGCCCACAGGCTTTCGGCCGTTGCGAGCTGCGACGTGATCTACTGGCTGGACAACGGACGCGTGCGCGCGCAGGGGGATTACGCAGCGGTTGTGTCCGCCTTCAGCGGCCTCGATGCGGCCGGCGGGCGGGACAGGATGGAGTTGATCGGGCATGGGTGACTTAGGCTCCCGGGAGGCCGAGGCCCTCGCCGAGGAAGCGCGCATCCGCGCCGCCTACCGGCGACCTGACGTGTGGCTGGCGCATCGCCTCGCCAACCGCTTCGGGCTGGCGGCGTTGCGCTCCCTTCCCGATGGCGGCGAGCGGCTGCGGGCGGCCGTGAAGCAATCCGGCACGACGCTGCGACCCTACAAGGTCCTGATTCTGTCGCGCCTGCTGCGCAACGCCCGGCCGGGCGTGGTGGTGGAATATGGCGGCGGCGCCTCAACGTTCCTGATCGCCGAGATCCTCGACCAGATCGCCCGCGAGGGCGGCCCGACGCCACGGTTCTACTCGCTCGAGCAATCCGAGGATTACGCGCAGCGGATCGAGCAGGCGATGCCGGCGGCCCTAAAGCCGTCATTCGAGCTCATCCGTAGCGCCGTCAAATCAGTCGACCTCGGTGGCTATCGGGCCGTCCACTATGTCGAGCGCCCGCAGGTCGACCATATCGACTTCGCGTTCATCGACGGCCCCGCGCCCATCGGGAGCGAGACGCCGTTCAGCGGCGACTTCGTGCTGGAGGTTCAGCGCGGCACACGGGTGGCGCTGGCCGCCACCGATGTTCGCCTGTTCAACGCCATGTTCTTTCGCGACCTGGTCGGCGACCGGTTCGACGTGCGGGTGAACGTGCATGGTCGGACCGTGCTGTCGACCCCCCGCAAGGCCTGACCGGGATGGCCCGCGCGCCACGCATCCTCACCGTCATCCCGGCCCGGGGCGGCTCCAAGGGGTTGCCGGGCAAGAACGTCATGCCGCTGGCCGGCTTGCCGCTGATCGGCTACCCGGCGCGGCTCGCGCAGGCGCATCCGGGGCTGCAGGACGTGATCCTGTCCACCGACGACCCGGCCATCGCGGAGGTCGGCCGCTCGCTCGGGATCGACGTTCCGTTTCTGCGGCCGGCGGATCTCGCCACCGACCAGGCTTCCAGCGTCGCGATGGCGCGGCACGCGATCGCGGCGATGGAGCAGCGCACCGGCGTGCCCTATGACGCGCTGCTGCTGCTGCAGCCGACCTGCCCTTTCACGACGCCCGCGCAACTGGCCGAGGCGCTCGATCTTTACGCCAGCGGGCGATACCGCTTCGTCGGCTCCATGGCGGAGGTGGTGGACCAGCACCCGGCCTATCTGCTGACCCGGGACCGAGACGGCGGCGTCGGCCGCGCCTTTCCGGACATGCAGCGCGAGGGGCCGCGCCAGAAGTTGCAGCGCTTTTTCATGCGCACCGGCAATATCTACCTCACGGCGCGCGACAGCCTCATGGCCGAAGGCCGGTTCATCGTCGATCCGGCGACCTATGTGGAGGTCGACCGCATCTCGGCCGTGAACATCAACGACCGGCTGGATTTCCTGGTCGCCGAGGCGGTCGCGGCGGAGCGGGCCCGGTGAGCCGGCCCGTGGTCGGCATCCTGGAGCCGGATGCGTTTTCGGCGAAAGCCCGGGCCGCTCTGGAAGCGGCGGGGTTCGAGGTCCGGGCCTATGCGGCCCCGCAACCGCTAGCGATGTTTCTGGCCGATGCCGACGCGCTGTTCATCCGGCTCGGCCATTTCATCAATGGCGACCTGCTGCGGCTCGCGCCCCGCCTGCGGTGGCTGATCTCGCCCACCACCGGCGTCACCCATATCGACACCGACGCGACCGCCGCGCGGGGTGTGACGGTGCTGACGCTCGCCGGTAAGACGCACCTGATCGAGCACATCACGTCCACGCCCGAGCATGCGCTCGGGCTGGCGCTGGCGCTGCTGCGCAATTATGGCCGCGCCTTCGTGACGGCCGACAACCTCCATTGGGATCGCGACAGCGTGCGCGGCCACATGCTGGCGGGCCAGCGCGTGGGCCTGATCGGCCACGGGCGCGTTGGCAGGCGGTTGGCGCAGACCTTCTCGGCGCTCGGCTGCAGCGTGTCGCTGCACGATCCCGCGCAGATCTCGGACGGCCCCGATGCGCGCCGCCTGCCGGACGCCGACGCCGTGATCGCATCGTCGGACATCGTTATCCTGGCCGCCTCCTATGCGCCGGGCGACCCGATGGTTCTCGACGCCGCGCGGCTGGATGCGCTGGCGGGCAAGTTCCTGGTCAACATCGCGCGCGGCGAACTGATCGACGAAGAAGCGCTGATCGAGCGGCTGGAACACGACCTGTTCGCGGGCGTGGCCCTGGATGTGATCCGGGGCGAGAACGATCCGGCGAACAACCTGCAAAGGCTTGCGGCGCTGACGGGGCGCCGCAACCTGCTGCTGACGCCGCATGTGGGCGGCGCCACGCGCCAGGCCATGGCGCTCACCGAGGAGATCATGGCCGACATGTTCGTGGCCGCTTGGCGGGCCGCCCCATGAGCATCCTCTGCATCGCCGTGGACGAGCCCTTCGCGGAAGCCGTCGCCCGGCGCCTCCACGAACTCGGCCTGCTCGCCGGCGTGACGAGCTACGACGCCGGAATGCTGCAGGGCCTTTCTCCGCCCCCGCCCGTCGTGGTGGCGCGCCGGCTTTTCCGGGTCGAGGACCTGCGGCTGGCCTTCCCGGGTGTGACGCCGATTCCACCCTCCCGCGAAACCCTCCGGGCTCTGGCCGAGGCCGAGCGCGGCTTCCTGGAGATGTCCGATCGCTTCCTGTTCGCGCCGACGCCAGTGGGCGAGCGCCTGCGCCTTTATCACGAGCTGGTCGCTTGGCTCGACGGGTTCCTGGCCGCACGGCCGGACATCACGGCGCTGTATTTCCCCAGCACGCCGCATCATGGCTGGGACATCGTGCTCTATCATCTGGCGCGGCTGCGCGGCCGGCGCACGCTGAGCCTGCATCGGACCACGATCGCGGACCGCGTGTATCTGGCGGAAGACTTCCGCGAGCCGCCGCGCCCGGCCGCCCTTCCCTCCCTGGCGGAGGCGCAGGCCGCGCTGGGGCCCGAACTGCTGGCCCAGATCCAGGGCGTCAGCGACTGGGTCCGGCTCTCCATCGCCAAGAACAAGGATGCGCTGGGCGCCGGCCGCTCGGCCAAGGCGATCGTCAAGGCGCTGCGCGACGAGGCCTGGTGGCTGAAGAAGCGCATCCGACACGCGCCCGACAGCGCCGACCGCTTCATCAACGCCTTCGCGGGCGAAGGCGCGCTCGGCCCCGCGGAAGTGTGGCGTCGCAAGATGCGCTTCCAGGCGGATATCCGCGCGCTGCGGCGGCGCTACGACGCGCTGGCGCGACCCCTCGATCCCGGGCGACCGTATGTCTACTTCGCGCTGCAATACCAGCCGGAGCGGACGAGCCAGCCCGAGGGGCTGGAGTTCGCCGACCAGATTCTCGTCGCCCAGTTGCTGGCGCGCGCGCTGCCGGACGGCTGGACGCTCGCCATCAAGGAGCATCCGCGCCAGCTCGGGGTGACGCCGCCCGCCATGCACCGCCGCCATGCCCGGGGCCCGGCCGACTATGAGGCGCTCGCCGCCCTCCCCAACGTTCGCCTGCTGCCGCTGGACGCGCCGAGCGAGGCGCTGATCGACGGCGCCCGCGCCTGCGCGACGCTCACCGGCACGGTGGGTTGGGAAGCGCTGCTGCAAGGCGTGCCTGCGCTGGTGTTCGGCGCGGCCTGGTATGGCTGCTGCGAGGGCGTCGCGCAGGTGGGCTCGGTGGAGGATATCCGCGCCGCGCTGGCGCGCTTCGAAGGGCGCGGGCGCGACCAGATCCGCGCCGACATGATCCGCTTCGTGGCCGGGCTCCTGCCCGACCTGATCGTTAGCAGCAACGACCACCGCTTCGCGACCAAGTCGGCCATCGCGTATGACCGGCTGGTGGCCACGCTGGCCGACGCGATCGCCACGCGGGCGACCGGGGCCCGAGAAAGCGCTTCGGCGCCGGTTTGAACATCTAAATTGGTTGCGTCCCTATCGTTCTGACAATCCTAGCGTGTATAGGCGACGGATGCCGTCGCCGCATCTGGCCCTCAAAGACCTGGGCGCTTCCCTGTTCGCACCGCGCAGTCGCCCCGGGCGGGAAGCCGCGTCGACGGGCGCGGCCGCGCGGCCGGCGTCCTACCGGGCGTTCGGCGCCTTTCGGCTGTTTCTCGCCCTGCTTGTCGTCGTCAGCCACAGCCGCGACCTCGGCAGCCCGGGCGCCATCTCGGCGCTGAAGCCCTGGGGCCTCGGCAACATCGCGGTGCTGGGCTTCTTTATGCTCTCCGGCTTCATCATCGCGGAGGCGCTGGAGCGGTTCTACGCCGGCCGGACCGGGCCGTTTCTGGCGAACCGGTTCCTGCGCCTGTTCCCGCCCTATCTGGCCGCCCTCGCGCTGTCGGTCGCGATCCACCTCGCCTTGGTCGGGCGTGGCCCCGTGCTGACCTTCGACTACGACACGCTGCCCGCGAACCTGTTCGGGCCCGGGAACCTGGCGTCCAACCTCCTCCTCGTCTTCGTATGGTATGGGCTCGATTCGCTTCACATCGCGCCGGTCTATCCGTTCGTCCGCTATGTGTGGGCGGTCAGCGTGGAGTGGCTGTTCTACGTCCTGTTCGCGGTCGCATTCGCGCCGGCGCTCGAGCGCGTGCGCCGGCCCGTCATCGTGTTCGCGGCTGCGCTCGCGGCGGGTTATCTCTACCGCTACACGCGGGTGTCGTGGTTCTACCCGCTGACCTTCGCGCCCTATTTCGTGGCCGGCGTGTGCCTCTACCACGCCGTGCAGTGGCGCGATCGGGCTGCACTGGTCGGCGCCGTGGTCGCGCTGGCGCTGTGCTACCACCACTACTACGGCTACGCGGACCGCACACGCGAGGCGCTGATGGGCGGCGTCCTGGTGGTCGCCATCGCGCCCGCGCTCGCTGGCCTCGCCCGGCTTCAACTCGGCGCGGGCTGGCGCAGGATCGACCGGTTTCTCGGCGACCTCTCCTACCCGGTCTACCTGAACCACTACGTCGTCACCATCGCGCTGCTGAATCTCACCACGGAACGGAGCGTGCGCATGATCGCGCTGTCGCTGGCGCTCTCCACGCTGGCGTCGCTCGCGCTGGCCCTGATGGTGGAGCCGCTGACCCGGCAGGTGCGCAACCGTTTCCGGGGAACCGCCATCAGCTAAGGTCGGCGGACAGGGCTGCAGGCAGGCGGCTTGAAACCCACGCTGATCCCCCGTAGCAATGCGCCACTCTCATTCCGCGCCCGAGTGGCCCCTACACACGCAGGAGCAGCCTCGTGACCACCCGCTGGCCTGTCGGCCAAGGCAAGCGCCTCATCATCGGCGAAGTGGGCCTCGCCCATGAGGGCAGCCTGGGCTCGGCCCAGAGCTTCATCGACCTCATCGCGGATGCGGGCTGCGACGCCGTGAAGTTCCAGACGCACATCGCCGAAGCCGAGAGCACGCCGGAGGAGAAATTCCGGGTGCCGCTCTCCGGCCAGGACGGGACGCGCTACGACTACTGGACGCGCACCGCCTTCACGGAAGCGCAGTGGCGCTCGCTGGTGGAGCGCACGCACGCCAGGGGCATCGCGTTCATCAGCTCGCCCTTTTCGGAGGAGGCCGTCGACCTGCTGGCCCGCGTCGGCGCGGATGCGCTGAAGATCGCGTCCGGCGAGGTCTCGAACCTGCCGCTGCTGGAGCGCGCCGCCGCCACCGGGCTGCCCGTGATCCTGTCGTCCGGCATGTCGCCGCAGGCCGAGCTCGACCGCGCCGTGGACGTGCTGAAGAGCGGCGGCGCGGCGGTGTCTATCCTCCAGTGCACCTCCGCCTATCCGTGCCCGCCCGAAAAGCTCGGCCTCAACGTGCTGGCCGAGATGCGCGAGCGATACGGCGTGCCGGTCGGCCTGTCGGACCATTCGGGCGACATCTTCGCCGGGCTGGCGGCCGTGACGCTGGGCGCCGACGTGCTGGAGGTCCACGTGTGCTTCTCCAAGGACATGTACGGCCCGGACGTGAAGGCCTCGCTGACCCGCGAGCAGCTGCAGGACCTTGTGCGCGGGGTCTCCTTCATCGACCGCGCGCTCAGCAACCCCGTGAACAAGGACGACCAGGCCCAGGCGCTGGACCCGCTGCGCAAGCTCTTCACCAAGAGCGTGGTCGCGGGGCGCGAGCTGCCGGCCGGGGCCGTGCTGGACCGGGCGTCGCTGGCCTTCAAGAAGCCGGGAATCGGCATCCCGGTGTCCGACTACGAGCGCCTTCTCGGCAAGCGGCTGGCGCGCTCCGTTCCGAAGGATCATTTCTTCGCGGACGGCGACTTCGACCGTTGAGGTGAGCACTGTGCGCAAAATCTGCGTGGTCGTCGCCAGCCGGGCCAATTACGGCCGGGTAAAGTACCTCATGAAGGCCGTGCAGCAGCGGCCGGACCTGGAGCTGCAGCTCATCGTCTCGGCTTCGACGTTGCTCTACCGTTTCGGCCGGGCCGTGGACGTGATCAAGGCGGACGGCTTCAAGCCGAACCGCTCGCTGTTCTACATCCTGGAAGGCGAGAACCTCGTCACGCAGGCAAAGTCCACCGGCGCGGGCATCTCCGAGCTGGCGACCGCCTTCGACGACCTGCAGCCCGACATCGTCGTGAGCGTCGCCGACCGCTTCGAGACCATGGCGACCGCCATCGCGGCGACCTACATGAACGTTCCGTTGGCGCACATCCAGGGCGGCGAGATCTCCGGCAACATCGATGACCGGGTGCGCCACGCCATCACCAAGCTTGCCGACCTGCATTTCCCTTCCAGCGAGCAGTCGCGCGAGCGCGTGATCCGCATGGGCGAGGACCCGGCCTATGTGTTCAACGTCGGCTGCCCTTCGGTCGACGTGCTCGTGAACCAGGACCTGCGCATCGACAACGAGATCATGGCCAGCTACGGCGGCACCGGCGCGGGCATCGACTGGACGAAGCCTTACGTGCTCTTGGTGCAGCACCCGGTGACGACCTCCTACGGCCAGGGCTTCGCACAAATCAACGAAAGCCTGGCGGCCGCCGTCGAGATCGGCCTGCCGACCGTGGTGCTCTGGCCCAACATCGACGCCGGCACGGACGATGTCGCCAAGGGCATCCGGGTGTTCCGTGAGCGGAACCCGACCCTGCCCTTCCATTTCTTCCGCAATTTCTCGCCGGAGGATTACGGCCGCGTGCTCGCCAATGCGGCGTGCCTGATCGGCAACTCGTCCTCGTTCATCCGCGAAGGCGCGTATCTCGGCGTTCCGGCCGTGATTGTCGGCGATCGCCAGATGGGCCGCGAGCATGGCCGCAACGTCACGTTCGCGCCCTACGAGCAGGCCGCCATCGCGGAAGCCGGCCGTCGGCAGATCGCGGCGAAACGTTATGACAGCGACCCGATCTTCGGACGCGGCGACGCTGGGCCGCGCATGGCCGAAATCCTCGCCAGCATCGCGCTGCCGGCGATCAAGCGCATGACCTACTGAGGAGCAGCCGCGTGACCGCAGAGGCAGGCGATTTCAAGTTCGGCTCCGTCGGCGCCTTCGACGATAGCTGGAAGGCGCTGCCGGCCAGCGAGCGTTACCACTTCGCCGCCGGAGAGCCCGCGCACCAGGTGCAGTTCGCGTTCCAGAACCATTGGCGCGTGTTCCAGAAGGTGATGGGCCACACCCGCGGCGGGCGGGCCATCGAGCTTGGCTGCGGCCGCGGCAGCATGGCGGCGTTCTTCGCCAAGGCGGGCTTCGAGACCCACCTGCTCGACACCTCGGCTTCCGCGCTGGACTGCGCGCGCCGCAACTTCGAGGCGGATGGGCTTACGGGGCACTACCATCAGGCCGACGCGCTCGCGACGCCGTTCCCGGACGACCACTTCGACGTGGCGGTCTCGATCGGCCTGCTCGAACATTTCGAGGACATCGCGCCGCCGCTCGAGGAGCAGATCCGCATCCTGAAGCCGGGCGGCGTGTTCCTGGGCTATGTGGTGCCGGAGCGGCCCGTGAGCGTCCAGACGCTCGGCGCGCCGCTCAACGCCGCGCTTCGGCTGTGGGACCGCTACACGTCGAGCGAGACACGTCCGGCCGCTCCGCCCAAGCAGGAGCTCTACCGCAACACTTTCGACAGCACGGCCTATCTCGACGTGCTCGACCGGCTGGCGGTGAAGAACCGCGGCGCGTTCGGCATGTTCCCGGTGCCGCTGGTGTCGCATTCGTGGAAGTTTCCGTTCACGGCCATGAGCCCGGCCGCCGAGAAGCGCCTGATGGCGACGTGGCGGGCGCTGCTGGCCGCGCGGCCCGGCAAGGACGCCGCATCGCCCGATCCGCTGCGGGATCCCTGGACCTGCGCCGAGCCATGGGGCCTCGCCTTCCTGGTCTGGGCCCGCAAATAACCGCCAACCATCACCGGAGCCGCCTGTGAGCGACGTCTTCATCATCGCCGAAGTGGGCTCCGTGCATGACGGGTCCTTCGGCAACGCCGGCAAGCTGATCGACCTCGCGGCCGATCTCGGCGCGAGCTGCATCAAGTTCCAGACCCACATCGCGGCGGCCGAGACCACCCGCAACGCGCCGATGCCGCCCTACTTCAAGGGCGAGCCGCGCTTCGAATATTTCGAGCGCACCGGCTTTCGGCTCGAACAGTGGAGCCTGCTGAAGGCGAAGGCCGACGAGCGCGGGCTGGAGTTCCTCTCGTCGCCGTTCTCGGTGGAGGCCGTGGAGCTCCTGGAGCGCATCGGCGTCAGCCGCTACAAGATCCCGTCCGGCGAGGTGACCAACATCCCGATGCTGGAAGTCGTGGCGCAGACCGGCAAGCCGGTGCTGCTCTCCTCGGGCATGAGCGACTGGCGCGAGATGGACCGCGCCGTCGAGACCATCCTGAAGCGCCACGACAAGCTCACGCCGATGCAGTGCACCTCGGCCTATCCGACCGCCAACGACCGCGTCGGCCTGAACGTTCTGGGCGAGATGCAGGCGCGCTGGGGCCTGCCGGTGGGCTATTCGGACCACACGCTCGACAACCACGCGATCTTCGCCGCCGTGGCGCTCGGCGCGGTGGCAGTGGAAAAGCACCTCACCTTCAGCCGCGCCATGTACGGCTCCGACGCGCCGCATTCGGCCGAGCCGCCGCAGTTCGCGGACCTGGTCAAGGGCGTGCGGGCGATCTCGGAGATGCTGGCGTCGCGGGTGGAGAAGAACGACCTCGACCCGTACCGGTCGATGAAGCAGATCTTCGAGAAAAGCGTCGTCGCGCGGGTGGACATCCAGGCCGGCGCCACGATCACGGCCGAGATGGTCACGGTGAAAAAGCCCGGCGACGGCATCCCGGCGGCGCGCCTCGGCGACGTCATCGGCCGCAAGGCGCGCGGGGCGATCGCGGCCGACTCGCTGCTGCGCCCGGACGACATGGAGCCGGTGCTGGAAAGCTGACCATTCCGATCGTCATTGCGATTAGCGCAGCGACGAAGCAATCCAGACCCCAGCCTTGGGGAGCTATGCCTGGTGCAGCTGATACGCTGCGGTCGCGGTGTTCGGGGAAAGGTGACGGTTGTTTCGGCCAAACTCAATCAACGCGCCGTCTCTCCACTGTCATCCCCGGCGACCTGCGGAGCAGGTCGGGAAGGGGATCCAGTGCCACTGGCCCGAGCATGCGCCCAGTCCCCTGGATCCCCTTCCCGGCGCTGTGCGCCGCCGGGGATGACGGCGGATCGGTCCAGGACACTCAGCTCTGGACGAAGTGCCGCCTCATCTCGACACCCGCACGCTGGGGTGGTACTCCCGCCCTCGCTGCGGATCGCCGTTCGGCTGAGCCGCCGTGTCCTTGTCGCGCGCAGCCGGGCTGCCGCATGGGAGCGCTTCCTTGCCCAAGAGAAAAATCTGCGTGGTCGTCGGATCGCGCGCGAACTACTCCTCCATCAAGGCCGTGATGCGGGCCGTGCAGGCTCATCCGGACCTGGAGCTGCAGCTCGTGGCGGGCGCTTCAGCGCTGCTCGACCGCTACGGCGCCGTCGTCGACATCATGGAGCGCGACGGCTTCACGGCAGCGGCCAAGATCTTCATGCTGGTCGAGGGCGAGACGCCCGTCACCATGGCGAAGTCGACCGGGCTTGGCCTGATCGAGCTTCCGACCGTGTTCGAGGCGCTGAAGCCTGACGTAGTGCTCACCGTCGGCGACCGCTTCGAGACCATGGCGACCACGCTGGCGGCCGCCTACATGAACATCCCGCTCGCCCACACGATGGGCGGCGAGGTGTCGGGCAACATCGACGAAAATATCCGGCACGCGATCACCAAGTTCGCGAACATCCACTTCCCGGCCTCCGAGGACGCGCGCCAGCGCATCGTCAAGCTCGGCGAGCGGCCCGAGATCGTCCACAACGTCGGCTGTCCGCGGATGGACATCGTCGCCGAGATCCTGCAGCAGGACCCCGAGGTGGATCACTATCTCGGCGGCGAGGGCGTGGGCGTCAGCATCCGCTCGCGTGAGCCCTTCGTGCTCGTGTCGCAGCATCCGGTGACCGGTGAATATGGTTCGGGCGAAGCGCAGATCAGCGCCACCCTGGCGGCCGTGCGCGAGACCGGGCTGCCCGCCGTGGTGCTCTGGCCGAACTCGGACGCCGGTTCGGAGGACGTGTCGCGCGGCATCCGCAAATACCGCGAGCGCAACCCGGACGCGCCCTTCCGCTACGTCAAGAACCTGCCGCCGGAGGTCTACATCCCGCTCATGGCGCGCACGTCCTGCCTGGTCGGCAACTCGTCGAGCGCCATTCGCGAGGGCGCGTTCATCGGCACCCCGGCCGTGAATGTCGGCTCGCGGCAGACCGACCGCGAGCGCGGGCGCAACGTGATCGATTCGGGCTATGAGAAGGACGAGATCCTGCGCGCCGTGCGCGACCGCATCAGCCATGGGCGCTTTGCGTTCGAGCCGATCTATGGCGACGGCACGGCCGGCCCGAAGGTCGCGGACCTGCTCGCCACCGAGACGATCAGCACCAGCAAGGTGATCACCTACTAAGGCGCGAGCCCGGCGAAGAGGAGCCCCATGCGCGTTCTGGCGCTCATCCCAGCCCGCGGCGGCTCCAAGGGGTTGCCGGGCAAGAACCTGGCCCTGCTGGCCGGGCGTCCGTTGCTGGACTGGACGATAGAGGCCGCGCTGTCGTGCCCGGCCGTGAGCCGCACCGTGCTCTCCACCGATGACGCCGCGATCGCCGAGGCTGGGAGACGGGCGGGCGCCGAGACGCCGTTCATGCGGCCCGCCACGCTGGCCGAGGACGCCACCCCTGCCCTGCCGGTGATCGTGCACGCGATCGAGACGCTAGCGGCGCAGGGCGCAGACTATGACGCGGTCGCGTATCTGCAGCCCACCTCCCCGCTTCGCGCCGCCGCCGACATCGCGCGCGCCATCGCGATGATGGTCGAGACAGGCGCTGACACGGTGGTGTCCGTCGTGCCGGTGCCGCACCCGTTCTCGCCGACCTCGCTGATGCTGGAGACGGCCGACGGGCGCCTGGAGTTCTGCGCTCCGCCGGAGGCGCGCAAGTTCCGCCGGCAGGAGAAGGAGCGGCTCTTCGCGCGCAACGGCCCCGCCATCCTGCTGTCCCGGACGGCGACGCTGCTGGGCGGCGAGCTTTATGGCCCGCACATTCGGGCGCTACCCATGCATGAGTTTCGGTCGATCGACATCGACACCGCCGAGGACCTGATGCTGGCCGAGGCCGTTTTCCCGCTCGCGGCCGCGACGCTGGCCGGGGAACGCGCATGAGCCGGACGGCGACCATTCTGGTTCTGTCGCCGTTCGACATGATCACGCGCAACATGGTGGCGACCGACGTGGCGCATCGGCTGGCGGAGGAGCCGGGCCTGCGCACCATCCTGGCGACCCGCAACGATGCGGATGCGGCGCGGCTCGCCGCCCTGGGGCCGCAGATCACGCATGAGCCCATGGTGCGCTTTCTGAGAGCGCCGCGGAACTGGCGCGAACGCGCCGCCGAAGCGCTGCTGACGGCCGGCTACGGCCTGCATCTCGTGCTCACGCACCGGTTCAACGCGGTGCGTGGGTTCAAGGGACATCAGGACCGGCTGGCGCAGTCGTGGGCCATGCGCAAGCCGGCGCTGCGCGAGGGGCTGCCGGTGCTGCGGTTCCTGGACAAGCCCTTCCCGCGCTCGCGCGGTCTCCTGGATGGGCTCGGCCGGCTCTATTGGGCCGGCTGGCAGCGGCATCCGCGCGCCGTGGAGCTCTTCGATCGGGAGAAGCCCGACATGGTGGTGCTGGCGCATTGCCAGAACCATTTCGTCGCGCCTTACGTGCTCGAGGCTTTGAAGCGTGGCGTTCCGATCCTGGGCGTGAACGGCAGTTGGGACCAGCCCACCACCAAGGGCCCGCTGGTTCCGGGCATCCGCCGCATGCTCGCGCAAAGCCGCAACGTCGTGCGCGATCTCGTTGAGCATCATGGCGTTTCGGCCGAGGACTGCGTCGTCGTCGGCTGGCCGCAGATGGACATCTACGCCCGGCCGGAGGCGCATGTCGGGCGCGAGGACTTTCTGCGACAGGTCGGCCTTCCACCCGGGCGGCGCTACATCCTGGTCGGCGCCTACACGGAGCGGCTCGGCCCGCACGAGCCCGCAATGTGCCGCTGGATCGCGGACGCCAATGCGCGCGGCGTGTTCGGGCCCGACGTGACGCTTTGGATCCGTTGCCACCCCAACGAGACGCAGGCGGCCGAGCGCTTCGGCGATCTGGAGAAGCGCCCGGACGTCGTGGTCGAGAAGCCCGGCATGGGCGACCTCGCCGGCCTCGCCAATCTCGTGCGGCACGCCGCCTGCGTGGTGTCGTCGGCCGGAACGATCTCGCTGGATGCGGCGGCGCTGGACACCCCCGCCATCGCGGTGGCGTTCGAGGACGAGAGCCTGCCCTTCCATGACCGGCCGTCGCGGCGCTACGACATGGAGCACTATGCGGCCGTGATGGCGACCCGCGGGGTGCGCAAGGTGACGAGCATCGACGAACTCGGCGCGGCGATCACGGCCTATCTGGCCGACCGCGCCCGTGACGCCGCCGAGCGCGCAGCGCTGCGGGCCGAGCACCTCGAACCGCTGGATGGCCGTTCGGCCGAGCGGACCGTCGCCGAGATCATGCGCGCCCTGCGCGATTTCGCCGGAGCCGCCGCGTGAGCGCGCCGCGCGTCCTGTTCACCTACTGGGGGCGGCGCGGGCCGATCTCAAACCTTGCCCTGGAGCTCGGGCGTGCGGCGCAAACATCCGACGTCCTCGACGTCCATGTGAGCGTATCCAGCCAGAACGAAATCTTCGAACGCTTCAAACAGCTTGGGCCGCGGCTCCACCCCGTCGAGACGTTCAGGCGCGGCGCCGGGGCGGCGGCGCTGTGGCGGGCGTTCGCGATCCGCCGGCAGGTCGCCGCGCTGGTCCGACGCGAGCGGATCGACGCCGTCGTGGAGTTGATGCCCCATGTCTGGTCGCCCCTCGCGATGCCGGCGGCGCGTGGCGCGGGCGCGCGTTACATCACGGTGGTGCATGACGCGCAGGCGCATCCCGGCGATCCGACCAGCGCGGCCAACGCCATCATGAACCTGTGTGTGCCGCTGGCCGATCACGTCATTACGTTGAGCAACGCCGTCGCAAAACGCCTGGTCGACGCCCGCCGGGCGCCGGCGGCCAAGATCACGACGCTGTTTCATCCCGACCTGACGCTGGCGGGCGAGCCCGCGATCCGGACACTGCGGCCAGGCGCGCCGGTCAGGCTGCTCTTTCTTGGGCGCATCCTGCCCTACAAGGGCCTGCCGCTCTTTCTGGACGCCATCGAGGCGCTGCGGCGTCGCGGCATGGCGGTGGAGTTCGGCGTCTTTGGCGAGGGTCCGCTCGGCCCGGAGGTGGAGCGCATCGGGCGGCTTGGCGGCGAACTGGTGAACCGCTGGCTCGGCGACGACGAGATAGCCGCCATCCTGCCGCGCTTCGACGCCGTGATGCTGTCGCATACCGAAGCGAGCCAATCCGGCGTGGCCGCCGTGGCGTTCGGGGCCGGATTGCCGATCGTCACGACCCCTGTCGGGGGGCTCTCCGAGCAGGTGCAGGACGGGCTCACCGGCATGGTCGCCGCGCGGGTCGACGCCGAGGCTCTCGCGGACGCGACCCAGCGCCTGTGTTTCGAAGGCTCTTACGACGCGATCGCGGCGTGCATCCGCAACCGCGCGGCCGAACGATCGGTGGAGCGCTTTCTGCGCGAGATCGCCGCCCTGGCGCTGAGCGAGCCCGTCGCTTCCTGATCGGACCTGCGGGTCCAAACCAGCTCCGTTCCAACCGACAAAGCCGCAGCCGGCGTGATCATACACGCCCGGCCGGCGCCGCCGCTTCGTATGCGGCGCGCCCATCGCTTCCTCCAAACGAAAAGACCCCGGCGCGAACGCCGGGGTCCCAGACCAGTCCTAAAGGACGGATCAGAAGTCGCGCTGGATCTTCAGGCGGGTGTTCCACACCGAGTCGTTCTTCACAGAACGGGCCAGCGGGTCCGTGCCGACGAAGGTCTGGCTCAGGCCGTTGCTGACGTTGGCGTGGATGTAGTTGACCTCGGCGCCGATGTCGAGATCCTTGATCGGCGACCAGGTCACGTTGGTGCCCAGGGTCCAGTAGGTCAGGTCGCGAGCGCGGTTCGAGAACGCGGTGCCGGCGCCGACGCCAGGAGCAGTGCCGAACGCGGCGAAAGCCGAGCCAGGAGCATCGCTCTTGATGTACGAAGCAAGGAACGCCTGACGGATGGTCGGGGTCCAGTAGTGCAGCATGGCGGCCGTCAGGCCCCAAACCGCGGGCTTCTCGATGTCGTAGGTAGCGACGCCGCCGATGGCGCCGGTGCCGACGAGGTACGCGTCAGGAATGATCGCGCCCGTGCCACCGAAGTTCCACGCCGTCTTGCCGAGACCGAAGGGGTTCGACAGGATGTAGGACGGAGCGCCCTTGGTGTACGTGCCCTGCAGGTACAGGGTGTCGCCGGGGGCGAGCATCGGCAGGTTGATCTTCGTGCCGAGGTTCACCGCGAAGCCGTACTCGGAGTCAGGCGAGTTGGCGTTGGTGCCGACAGAAGCGCCAGTCGTGGCGATGTTGCCGACGCGGATCTGGTGCAGAGCGCCAGAGAGCTGCACCGAGCCCCAAGCCTGGTCGAGGCGAAGGTTGGCAACCACGTCCGGGATCGAGTCGCCGGTGTAGCCGTAGGTGCCGACGACCGTGCCGCCCGGGAGCAGGAAGTTGCCGGCGTTCAGGCCGGAGCGACGCTCCTGCGCGTCTTCGAGCGACAGGGTGGCCGAGAAGCCGCCGCCGAACGAAGCCGTGTAGGCGAGGAGGTTGGTGGTCAGCGACGAACCAGCGGTCGTGCCGACGTATTCCAGATCGCCGCCGTAGAAGTCGAAGAACGACTGCGTACGACCAGCGGTCAGGCCGCCGAACTGAACGAAGGCGCGGTTGAGGTCGACCTGGGTCTGAGCCTGGCCGGCGTAATCAACGCCCGTGCCCGTGAAGGCGGTGCCGACGCGGATGGCCGAACCGGAGTAGATCTGGCCGATACGACGCGAGATGTCGTAGCGAACGTAGGCGCGGAGCAGGCCGTACTCGGTGGCCGTGCGGGCGTCGACGTAGATACGGCCGGTCGTGCGCGAGCCGGTCGTGGCGTCGTTGCGGGCGAAGGGCTCGCCGTACTGGTACTCGAAGCGAGCGCGGCCACCGATGCGAATGCAGGTGTCGGTGCCCGGGATGTAGAAGAAGCCAGCTCCGAAGGTCGAGCAAACGCGAACGTACTCGACCGGCGCGGCCTTCTTGGACGGCAGATCGGCAGCCTGAGCGCCGGACACGGTGGCGATGCCCGCCGCCGTGGCCATCAGCAGCCTCGTCTTGATGTTCATTTTCAGCTCCTTGGCTTCCACCCTGTACGGGTACGCCGTGATCGAAGGTCTATCGGCGAAACCACACGCAGAGCGGAGGTCTCGATTTTTTTGGCCAGCATTTGGCAAGATCTAGACTTGCCGAGCGCCGCTCCAGGTTCGTGCTCAGAGAGGAAGCCCCCCTCTCGGTCGAGCGAGTCGGAAAGTAGCACGACCTATGGTTGCAACAACTCCAAACCCAATCTAACGCGGGTTTCTCCCTGCGATTGGAAGTCGTTGTTGCATTTCTGCATCGAACGCAGCATGCCCCGAAAGCGCCACTCAGGGCTGCGGGAACGGCTCGCGTTACTGGTGATCGGGGCTGAAACGACTTGCTGGACCCCATTATCGCCGCCTTTCGGCTGCAATCCGCCGTGGGCTTACGCCGTTTGATCAGCAGCGCGATCGCAGGGCGACCGACGACGGCGAGGGATCATTGCCTATCAAAGTCTTGTTTGTTTCTTGATATATGTTTGCTATCGTTTTCCGTGCGCGAACGACTCGTGGGGACCACAGCATTGAGCGACGAATCGTCAGTGGCCGAAATGGTCGACTTCCTTTTCCCCATGTCCGGCTCAGCGGCCGTGTCGGCCTTCGCGGGCGCGTTTCCGCAGCGGTTTCCGCCCGGTGTTGTGGTGAGCGAACAGGGATCGACGCCTCGCTTCGTGTATGGCGTGCTGGAAGGACGGGTCGAGACCGTCGTGACGACCGGCCAGCGCGAGAGCACGGTCGAGTTGCATGGCCCTTGCTCCCTGCTCGAGTTGTGGTCGGCGCTAGGTGACGAGCCCTCCCCGCACGCGATCCGGACCTGTGCAAGGTCGCGGCTGCTGGTGATCCCGGTCGATACGCTCCGAGCGCTCTACGACCGCGAGCCTTCGTTTGCGCGGGAAGTCACCAGCATGATCGTTCGGCAGGTCGGCCGGGCGCAGGCTGCACTCGCCGATCAGAAGCTGCGCAGCGCGGCCGAACGGCTGGCGCGATGGCTTGCCGAAACCGCACAGCCCGAGCGGCTCGGGTGCTGGGTGAAGCTGCCCATCTCCAAGCAGCTCCTCGCGAGCTATATCGGCACCACGCCCGAGCACCTCGCCAAGGGCTTCGTCCAACTCAAGGACTATGGCGTCGAAATTCGCCGCAAGGAGGTGCTGGTGCGCGACATCGCCTCGCTGCGCTCCTTCGCGCAGCTCGATCACGCAACCCGCAACGCCGCCTGAGCGCGGCCGCGCGCATGCGGCTTCGTTAGTTTCCGTTCACCACTTCGGCAGCTTGCCGGGCGCCCGGCTGAGACTTTCATTCCGCTCTCACGTTCCCGCACGCATGATCGACGCAGGTTTGGTCGATACTGCGAGGGGAGATCGCCATGAGGTTGGGTGTCGGAGTGGGTATCTGTGCGACCGCGATCGTCGCCTTTGGCGGAGCGGCCCAGGCGGGCGACCCCTTCTATGGGCGCGTGCCGGTCACCGGGCCGGATGAGGCGCTCGTGCTGTATGAGCCCGCGCCGCCGGTCTATCCCGATTACCGCATCCGCGCGCGCTACGTCGCGATCCCGGTGATCAACCACGCGGGCGTGCTCTACAACCATCCCCTGCCGGTCGCCCGGCCGCATTACTATCCAGCGGTGATTTCGGCGCGGTACTGAGCCCTCACGCAGCGCCGGTCAGGTGCTGCGGAACACGACGCCATCGCCCTCCAGCACGGCGCAGGAGAGCCGATTCGAGAAATACGCGCCGGTGTCGACGTTGATGCGGTTGCGACGGCGCTCCGGCGCCGGCGCGGGCGAATGGCCGTGGACCACGATCTTCCCGAAATCCTCATCCGAATAAAGAAACGTGTCGCGGATCCAGAGAAGGTCGCGACTGTGCTGTGACGCCAGCGGTATTCCCGGCGCCACGCCCGCATGGGCGAAGAAATAGCCGCCCACGGAGGTAGAAGTCCTCAGCGAGGCCAGGAAGTCGAGATGCTCGCCCGGAACCGCCTGGGCGAAGTGCCGCTGCCCGCGGTCTCGGCCCCGGCCGGCGGGCGCCCCATAGGACCTCGTGGTCTCGAGTCCGCCGACCCCGAGCCAGAACGCGAAGGCTTCCGCGTCGACGAGCGCCCTTTCCATCATCTGTTCGTGGTTGCCCTTGAGGCAGACGGCTCCTTTGCCGACCACCCTTTGGATCACGCGATCGATAACGCCCCGGCTGTCGGCCCCGCGGTCCACATAGTCGCCGAGGAAGATCTCGATCGCCTGCCCGATGGGACGGCGTCGGCGGTCGTCGTCGATGAAGGCCAGCATCAGGTCCAGGAGATCGGACCGGCCATGGATGTCGCCCACGGCGTAGATCCGAACATCCGGCGGCAGTCTCGGCGATGCATGGTTCATTGTGGCGCAGCAGTCTCTGTATTTTGGCCATCGGCGCGGAGGCGAATCCGCCCGCCAGGTTGCGACGCGGCACCAGCGCTACCACGGCCGTAAACGGCGGGCCACAGGCCTGCGCAAACGGGCGCCGAAACGTGGCCGAAGCCGTGGAGCTTCTCGCCTTCTGGCGCGTTGAGCGACACGATTTTCCCCTCCCCCGATCGAGGCCACGATGAACATGGAAAGCCCGAAGCCGGCGACGGCGCAGTCGCAGGCTGCGCCGCAGGTGATGAAGAAGTCCCGCGTGAGGGAGGGGCAGCCGTTCCCGCTGGGCGCGAACTGGGATGGCCTGGGCGTGAACTTCGCCCTGTTCTCGGCCAACGCCACCAAGGTCGAGCTCTGCCTGTTCGACATCTCGGGCGAGACCGAACTCGAGCGCATCGAGCTGCCCGAGTACACGGACGAGGTGTGGCACGGCTACCTGCCGGACGCCCGGCCCGGCACCGTCTACGCCTTCAGGGTGCACGGCCCGTACGAGCCGACGGCCGGCCACCGGTTCAACCCCAACAAGCTTTTGCTGGACCCCTACGCCAAGCAGATCGACGGCGAGCTGACCTGGAACCCGGCTCTGTTCGGCTACACGCTGGACCACCCGGACAAGGACCTCTCCTTCGACGAGCGCGACAGCGCCAAGTTCATGCCGAAGTGCCGGGTGATCGACCCCGCCTTCACGTGGGGATCGCAGCGTCGGCCGCAGTCGCCCTGGGACCGCGCCATCATCTACGAGGCGCATCTGCGCGGCTTCACGATGCGCCACCCCGCCGTGCCGGACGACCTGCGGGGCACCTTCTCGGGTATGATGCAGCACGAGGTCATCGAATATATCCGCGGGCTGGGCGTCACCGCCGTCGAGCTGCTGCCCATCCACGCCTTCGTGGACGACAGCTACCTCGTCGAAAAAGGCATGCGGAACTACTGGGGCTACAACTCCATCGGCTTCTTCGCGCCGCACCCGCGCTATCTCGCTTCGCCCTTCGTGAACGAGATCAAGGAGATGGTGGCGCACTTCCATGACGCCGGCGTCGAGGTGATCCTCGACGTGGTCTACAACCACACGGCGGAAGGCAATGAGCTCGGGCCGACGCTGTCGTTCAAGGGCATCGACAACGCTTCGTACTACCGGCTCGCGCCGGACAAGCGCTACTACATCAATGACACCGGCACCGGAAACACCGTCAATCTCTCCAACTCGCGGGTGTTGCAGCTCGTCACCGACAGCCTGCGCTACTGGGCCGAGGAGATGCACATCGACGGCTTCCGCTTCGACCTCGCCACCATCCTTGGGCGTGAGCCGCACGGGTTCGAAGAGGACGGCCGGTTCCTGGACGCATGCCGGCAGGACCCGACGCTCGCCAAGGTCAAGCTGATCGCCGAGCCGTGGGACTGCGGTCCCGGCGGCTACCAGGTGGGGCGGTTCTCGCCCGGCTGGGCGGAGTGGAACGACCGCTACCGCGACACCGTGCGGGCCTACTGGAAGGGCGACGAAGGCAAGCTGCCCGAGCTCGCCGCGCGCATGACGGGCTCGGCCGACTTCTTCAACAAGCGGGGCCGCAAGCCCTGGGCTTCGGTGAACTTCATCACCGCCCATGACGGCTTCACGCTGAACGATCTCGTCTCGTACAACGAGAAGCACAACGAGGCGAACGGCGAGGACAACCGCGACGGCCACTCGGACAACCTGTCCTGGAACCATGGCGTCGAGGGGCCGACCGACGACGCCGAGATCAAGGACCTTCGCTTCCGCCAGATGCGCAACATGCTGGCTACGCTCATCTTCTCGCAGGGCACCCCGATGCTGCTGGCCGGCGACGAGTTCGCCCGCACGCAGAACGGCAACAACAACGCCTACTGCCAGGACAACGAGATCGGCTGGATCGACTGGGACAAGATCACCCCGGAAGGCAAGGCGCTGACCGAGTTCGTGCGCCAGATCATCGCCATCCGGCAGTCGCAGCCCATGCTGCGGCGCGGACGGTTCCTGAGCGGCGCCTACAACGCCGAGATGGACATCAAGGAGGTGACCTGGCTCACCCCCACGGCCGACGAGATGACGCCCGAGAACTGGAACGACGGCAACGCCCGCTGTTTCGGCGTTGTTCTGGACGGCCGGGCGCAGCCCTCCGGCATCCGCAAGCGCGGCAGCGACCGCACGCTGATGCTGATCCTCAACGCCCACCACGACGTGGTGGAGTTCGTGTTGCCGGAGGTGGCGGGCGGCCGCGACTGGCGGCGTCTGGTCGACACCAACGTCACCGAGTTCGAGGACGAGGAGGAGCGCCTGCCGCTCGGCCACGCCTACCAGGTGACCGGCCGCTCGCTGCTGGTGCTGGAGCTCCGGCCGGCGAAGAAGCGGCCGGCTTAGGCCGAACGGCGCGGCGCGTCCCGTTTCTCGTCAGCGGAAACGGGATGCGCCGCCAGGTTCAGAAAACCCCTGCCCTTTCGAGGCCCACTACGGCGACCACCAGGATGAGCCCCGCCGCCGCGGCGAGCAGCATGGGGCGCATCCCCATGCCGCGGCCCACGAGGGCCAGACAGGCCACCATCGCGACGGCGGCGACGATCTTGTCCATCGCGGGCTCCTAGAGCGGCTTCAGGCCAGCCTCGATCTGGGCGCGGCGCGGCTCCAGGAAGGGCGGCAAGGCAAGCTTCTCGCCCAGGGTCTCCTTGGGCTCGTCGGAGTCGAAGCCCGGCCCATCGGTTGCGATCTCGAACAGCACGCCGTTCGGCTCCCGGAAATAGAGGCTCTGGAAATAAAAGCGATCCACCGGGCCGCTTGACGGGATCCGAAGTTCGCGAAGCCGCGCCGCCCAGGCCTGGTACTGCTCGGCGTCCGGCGTGCGAAACGCGACGTGGTGGACGCCGCCTGCGCCCTGGCGCGCTTCCGGCAGGTCGGGCTGCTCGGCGACGTGCAGCTCAGCCGCGGGGCCGCCCTCGCCCATCTCGAACACGTGCACGGCGTGCGGGCCGCGCTTGTAGATGCGGGCATGGCGCATGTTCATGACGTGCTCCAGCACCAGCTTGGTGGGCTCGACGTCCGGCACGCTGAGCGTGATCGGGCCGAGGCCGCGGATCTGATGCGCGGCCGGGACCGGGCTGCGATCCCACGGATGCGCCAGGCCGGCGCCGCCGTCGTCTACCAAGGCGAGGCGCTGGCCCTCGGGGTCCTCGAATTCGAGCGTGAGCCGCCCGTCCTGCTGCTCCAGCGGGCCATGCGCAACGCCGTGCTGGTCGAAGCGCGCCAGCCACCAGCGCAGGCTCTCCTCGCCGCCGACCCGGAACGCGGTGCGCGACACGCTGTGCGCGCCCCGGCGCTCGGGCCCGACCGGCCAATCGAAGAAGGTGATGTCCGTGCCGGGCGACGCCTCGGCGTCTGCATAGAAGAGATGGTAGGCGCTGGTGTCGTCCTGGTTCACGGTCTTCTTCACGAGCCGCAGGCCGAGCACGCGGGTGTAGAAATCGTGGTTGCCCTCGGCGTCGGCCGTGACGGCCGTGAGATGGTGGATGCCGGTGAGCTGCATGGCGGGGGTCCTCGCGGCGCGGGTGGTCCGCGCATCGTTGAGGCTCAAGATAAGCGCTCCGGCGCAAGACGACAGGGGCGCGGCATTGCGCGGGTGCAAAGCGCAGCGTGCGTCGTCCCTCCGACTTGACCGCGCGCGCCCGCGCGTGACAACTGCCGGCGCATCACAGGGAAGCCGTTTCGCATGTCGATCGTGAACTCCATCCGCGCCCAGGCCACGCCGATCCATCGGGAGGGCTGGCCGTTCATCGCCGGCTTCGCCGTGCTGGCGCTCATCCTGGGCTGGATCTGGGGACCGCTGGGCTGGATCGGCTGGATCCTCACCGCCTGGTGCACCTATTTCTTCCGGGATCCGGTTCGGACGGTGCCGGTGCGCGAGGGGCTGGTGATCTCGCCGGCCGACGGTCACGTTTCGCAGATCGTGGCCTGCGTGCCGCCGTCCGAGCTTGGCCTTTCCGACACGCCGCTGACGCGCGTCTCCATCTTCATGAACGTGTTCGACTGCCACGTGAACCGCGCGCCGGTGTCGGGTCGCATCTCCAAGATGGTCTACCGCCCCGGCCTGTTCCTGAACGCGGAACTGCACAAGGCCAGCGACGACAACGAGCGCAGCGGCATGGTGATCGACAGCATGGGCGGGCGCTATGGCGTGGTGCAGATCGCCGGGCTGATCGCGCGGCGCATCGTGCCCTTCGTCAAGGAAGGCGAGACGCTGGCGGTGGGCGAGCGCTTCGGCCTGATCCGCTTCGGCTCGCGCGTCGACGTGTACCTGCCCGAAGGCGTGCGCCCGCTCGTGGGCGAGGGCCAGAAGGCGGTGGCGGGCGAGACCGTGCTGGCGGACGCCCGCGCGGCCGATCCGGCCCGCAGCTTCGCGGCCATCTGAACCGGCGGTGCGGAACCGGGAAAGCCGTTTCCCCTTCCCGCGCCGGTTCTCTATGCTGCGCCGCGCATGACCGACCTGTTTCCTCCCTATGAGCCCGGCGACGAGCCGCGACGCCGCCGGTTCCAGCCGGTGCCGCTGCGCGTTCTCCTGCCGAACCTTGTGACGCTTCTGTCGCTGTGCGCCGGCCTCACGGCCATGCGGCTCGCGATCGAAGGCGACGACAAGCTCGACCGGGCCGTGGTGTTCATTCTGATCGCAGCCGTGCTGGACGGGCTGGACGGGCGCCTGGCGCGCCTGCTGAAGGGCACCTCCCGCTTTGGGGCGGAGCTCGATTCGCTGGCCGATTTCGTCAGCTTCGGCGTCGCGCCGGCGATGATCCTCTACACCTACAGCCTGCACAACATCCCGTCGCTCGGGTGGCTGGTGGCGCTCGCCTTCGCGATGGCGGCGGCGCTCAGGCTGGCGCGCTTCAACGTCATGATCGACGACCCGATGCGGCCGGACTGGCAGAAGAACTTCTTTGTCGGCATCCCGGCCCCGGCCGGCGCGCTGGCGGGCCTGCTGCCGATCTACATCCACCTCGTCGGCATCGACCGGCCCGCCGGCTTCGTGGTTCTCGAGGCCGTCTACGCGCTGTTCATCGCGCTGATGATGGTGAGCCGCATCCCGACCTACGCGGGCAAGACGCTGGGCAGCCGCGTGCCACGGGAGTGGGCCATCCCGCTGCTGCTCGCGGTGGCGCTGTTCATTACGCTTCTGGTGATCCACACCTTCCTGTTGCTGCTCGTGATCACGTTGGTCTACCTCGCGTTGATCCCGCTCGGCGTGTCGCGCTACCGGGCGCGCGAGCGGGCCGAGGCGCGCGGCAAGGCGCCAGAGCCGACGCCGGCGCCGGAAGCCGGCGAGATCTGAATGCCGGCGCCCCGACCGCGCGCCGGGGCTCGGTTCACAACCCATCATGATTGCCCTACGGTCCCGGCCCGAAGCGGCCGGAGCCGCACAACGACCGGAGATCTCCTTGGCTGGTGAGGCGAAAGACTGGCGGCCCAAGCTCGTGCTGGCGTCCGCCTCGCCGCGCCGTCTGGCGCTGCTGCAGCAGATCGGCGTCGAGCCCGACGCGCTGCTGCCCAGCGATCTCGACGAGAGCCCGCTGAAGGGCGAGCGTCCCAAGGCGCTGGCGCGGAGGTTGGCGCGCGAGAAGGCGGAGCGCGCCCTGACGGTGCTGAAGAGCCGCGACGACATCAAGGGCGCGTTCATCGTGGCGGCCGACACCGTGGTGGCGCGCGGCAACCGCATCCTGCCCAAGCCTGAGCACGTGGAGGAGGGCGCACAGTGCCTGCGGCTCCTCTCCGGGCGAGGGCATCGCGTCTACACGGGCCTGTGCGTCGTCACCCCGAAGGAAGGCTTTCGCGAACGGCTCGTCGAGACGCGCGTCTCGTTCAAGCACCTGTCGCGACAGGACATCGAAGCCTATCTGGCCTCCGGCGAATGGCGCGGCAAAGCCGGCGGCTACGCCGTGCAGGGCCGCGCCGGCGCCTTCGTGACCAAGCTTGTCGGCTCCTATTCGAGCGTAGTGGGGCTGCCGCTCTATGAAACGGTGGCGCTACTCACCGGCGAGGGCTATCCGGTGCAAATGTCCTGGCTGAACGCCGTCTAGGGAGCATCATCCATGGTGGATCGTCTGAAGGGCAAGGCCGCGCTGGTGGTGGGCGCAGGCTCCATCGGCCCCGGCTGGGGCAACGGCAAGGCGACGGCCGTGACCTTCTCGCGCGAGGGCGCCCGGGTGGTGTGCGCCGACATCAACCTTGCGGCCGCCGAGGAAACGGCCGAGCTCATCCGCGCCGAAGGCGGCGAGGCGATCGCCCTGCAGGCCAACGTCACCAAGCTGGCCGACATCGACGCCATGGTGGAAGCCACGCTGGCGGCCTATGGGCGGATCGACGTGCTCGACAACAATGTCGGCATCGCGGAGGTCGGCGGCGTCGTGGAGCTCGAGGAAGCCGAGTGGGACCGCGTTTTCGACGTGAACCTGAAGAGCGCCTTCCTGACCATGAAGCGCGTGATCCCGGTGATGGAGCGCCAGGGCGGCGGCTCCATCGTGAACATCTCGTCGGTGGCGTCGCTGCGCTGGACGGGCGTGCCTTATGCGTCCTACTACGCCTCCAAAGCGGCGCTGAACCACCTCACCAAGACCACTGCGGTGCAGTACGCCGCCCAAAACATCCGGGTGAACGCGGTTCTGCCCGGCTTGATGAAGACTCCCATGGTGGCGCATTCGGCCGGGCTCGCGGCGACTTATTCGGGCGGCGACGTCGAGGAGATGTGGCGCAAGCGCGCGTCGCAGGTGCCGATGGGCCGCCAGGGCGAAGCCTGGGACGTCGCCAACGCGGCGCTGTTCCTGGCCAGCGACGAGAGTCGGTACGTCACCGGCCTCGAACTCATCGTAGATGGCGGATTGACCCTGAAATATGCCTGACGACACCAGAAATCCCGACGACAAAGTTCCCGGCGGCCTGCCCGAGCCCGCCAACGACCCCGCTCCGCAGACCATGGGCGCCTGCCCGATGTGCGGCAAGCCGGCGGAGCTGAAATACCGCCCCTTCTGCTCGAAGCGCTGCGCGGACCTCGACCTGTCGCGCTGGCTCAACGGCGTCTACGCCGTGCCGGTGGACCCGAAGGACGAGGAAGACGAGGAGGTTTAAGGTGGCCGAGCCTTATGGCTGGAGGGACCTGCCCAGCCATGCGGTGACTTCGCTCACGAAGCTCTCCGCATCGACAAGCGCTTGGCGGGCGGTTGGGACATCGATGTAAATCTCGCGGTAGTCCGCGACCATCCGGAGTTCATGGAGCCGGTTCAGAATGCGGCCGGCTGCCACGGTCATCATTCCAGGCTTTACGAGACGCAGTCCGAAGGACGCGATTAGTGCGCTATGGGTTTTTGCGTGAGTAGCGCCATTCACGTCGTCGAGCGCAAGCATGGCGGCTCTCGCGGCGTCGTACGCAGCATAGTAGCTGCGATTCAGACAGCCTTCCACATCGTCAGCATCGAGCAAGAGCCGCGCGGAGGAGAGCGCAACGCTAGCTTTTTGCATCAGGCCATCGCGCGTCACAGGGGGACGCCGTCCCGCCGTATGTTTTGCAGGAGCTGAGGATTGGGATAGCGGGCCGGGTGATCCCACTCCTCTTCCCAGATCGGTAAGGGCTGGATCAGCACCCCAGTCTCGAGAAGGACATCGAACGCGATGTCCGCCAAAGCGAGCTTCGTTCGCAGGAATTCGGCTGGCGGGCCCGTCATGATGACGGCGACGTCTGCGTCGCTCGACGCAGCGTGCTGGCCCCTGGCGCGGCTGCCAAAGAGCACAGCCCGGCTCACTGAAAAGCGTTTCTGCGCTTGGTCCAGAAATCTGTCCGTCGCTGAACGCGTGACGCGGTCGATCACATTCATTGCAAGCGCCTAATCTCCGGATCGAAATGTAGCATGATCCGAGCCGTCGCGCCCGATGCGCGCTAAACGACCTCCCCAACCTTCCCGACAAGCCCCTCCGCTGCCCGAGTGCGCTCCAACTTCTCGCGAGCCTCGTCCGCCTCCCGCTGGCGGTTCCAGAGAGCGGCGTAGAGGCCGTCCTTGGCGAGGAGTTCGGCATGGGGGCCGCGCTCGGCGATCACGCCCTTGTCGAGCACGATGATCTCGTCGGCGTTGATGACCGTGGAGAGGCGGTGCGCGATCACCAGCGTGGTGCGGCCGCGGGAGATGCGCTCCAGCGCGTCCTGGATGTCCTTTTCGGTGAAGCTGTCGAGCGCCGACGTGGCCTCGTCCAGCACCAGGATGGGCGGCCCCTTCAGGATGGTGCGCGCGATCGCGACGCGCTGCTTCTCGCCGCCCGAGAGCTTCAGGCCGCGCTCGCCGACGCTTGTCTCGTAACCCTCCGGCAGCGACTTGATGAAGCCGTCGATCTGGGCCAGCGCGGCGGCCTTGTGGACCTCCTCCTCGCTGGCTTCCCAGCGCCCGTAGCGGACGTTGTACCCGATGGTGTCGTTGAACAGCACCGTATCCTGCGGAACCATGCCGATGGCGGCGCGCAAGCTCTTCTGGGTGACGTCGGCGATGTCCTGGCCGTCGATGGTGATGCGGCCCGATTGCGGCTCGTAGAACCGGAACAGCAACCGCGACAGCGTGGACTTGCCAGCGCCGGACGGGCCGACGATCGCCACCGTCTTGCCGGACGGCACCTCGAAGGTGACGCCGCGCAGGATCGGCCGCTCGGGCACATAGGCGAAGTGGACATCCTCGAAGCGCAGGTCGCCGGACGGCACGGCCAACGGCTTGGCGCCGGGCCGGTCGGCGATCTCGGGCGAGCGGTCGAGGATGTCGAACAGGGCCTCGATGTCGATCACGGCCTGCTTGATCTCGCGATACACCATGCCCATGAAGTTGAGCGGCTGGTAGAGCTGGATCAGCATGGCGTTGATCATCACGAGATCGCCCACCGTGTGGCGGCCCGTGCGGATGCCCGACACCACCATCACCATGCAGACCGTGAGGCCGATCGTAAAGATCACCGCCTGGCCGGCGTTGAGGATGGCGAGCGAGATGTAGGCCTTCACGCTGGCGCGCTCGTAGCGCTCCATGGACTTGTCATAGCGGCTGGCTTCGCGCTCTTCCGAGCCGAAATACTTCACCGTCTCGTAGTTGAGCAGGCTGTCGATCGCCTTGGTGTTCGCGTCCGTGTCGCTCTCGTTCATGGTGCGACGGATGGCGATGCGCCACTCGGTGGCCTTCGTGGTGTAGAACATGTAGGCGGCGATCATCGCCACCGTGACGGCCGCGTAGCGCCAGTCGAACTGGTAGAGCAGGATGCCGAGGATCAGCGCGAACTCGACCACGGTCGGGAAGCCGGTCAGCATCACCATGCGGACGATGGTCTCGATACCGTTGCGCCCGCGCTCCAGCACGCGGGTGAGCCCGCCGGTCTTGCGCTCCAGGTGGAAGCGCAGCGACAGCCGGTGCATGTGCTCGAACACCTCGAAGGCGAGCCGCCGCACGGCGTGCATCGAGACGGTGGCGAACATGGCGTCGCGCCATTGGGTCAGCAGCGCCATCAGCGAGCGCGCCACGCCGTAGATCAGCGTCAGGATGATGGGGGCGGCCGCCAGCGAGGCGATCGGGATGCTGGTGGGCGGGCCATTGGGGCCGGGCGGCACGAGCGCGTCGGTGACCCATTTGAACGTGAACGGCACGCCGACGGTGACGAGCTTGGCGACGAACAGCAGCACCGTCGCCCAGACGATCCGGCGCCGCAGGTCCGCCCTGTCGGACGGCCAGATATAGGGCCAGAGGCCGCGGATCGTTTCGGTGAGCTTGCCTTTGCCGGCAGACACGCGGCCCTGCATGCCCGGACGGGATGCGGAGGCCGCGCCTTGCGCCGGCGGCGGCGACATGACGTTCATTGCAGCAATTCCAAACTGGGTCGCCGCTTATATAGGCCCGTTCGCGCCCGCGTGCACCCTATGCGGGACGGCCCCGGCGGGCGCGGAATTTCGTGCGGACGGGTCGGCGGCGGTTCAGGGCTTCTTGTCGCCCGGGATCACGAACATCTGGCCCGGATAGATCAGGTCAGCGTCGCGGATCTGTGTCTGGTTGGCGTCGTAAATCACGGTGTAGCGCATGCCGCTGCCGTAGCTCTTCTTGCTGATCCGCCACAGGCTGTCGCCGCGCGCCACCAGGGTGGTGCGGATTTCGGGCACGACCACGTTGGCGCTATCCGCGGAGGCAACCTGGGCGGGCTTGCCGCCCTGGGCGGAGGCATCCGTCGCGGTGGATGAGGCGCCCGCTCCGGGAGCGCCGGCCGTCGCCGCAGCGGGCGCCGAAACCGCCGCAACCGCGCCGGCGTTGCCGAGAGACGCCATGCGGGCCGTGTAGTCGAACGGGGCCTCGGCGCGCGACAGAACCTTGGCGTCCACGTCCACGTCGTCGACGCGGACCCGGTAGGCGCCCGGCTCCAGCCCCTTGTTGATGGTGAAGGACCAGCGGCCGTCCGGGCCGGCCTTCGCGGTCGCCAGGAAGGTCTCGTTCAGGTAGAGCCGCACGGCCGCGCCGGGCGCGGCCTGGCCGGTGGCGAAGAGCTTGCCGCCCTCCTCCGCCTCTACGGTGGACAGAAGCACGCGCGACCGCGGGCCGCTCGGCGTCGCGCCTGCGGCGGGCCCGGCCGGCGCGCTCGCGAGTTTGGCGGGCGGGTTTGCGCCGGGCGGGGCGTTGGGGGCCGGGTTGGCGGCCGGCGTGCGTGACAGGATTTCGGTCGGCTTGTCGGGCGCGGTGAGCGCGACCACGACTTCGCCGTTGGGGTTGGTCGGCACCGACACGGTGACGCTCTGCGCCGAGACCTGGCGCTTGCCGTCGGGCGTCGTGATCGCGAGCGTGAGCTCATGCGCGCCGGACTGGAGCTTCGGCGGCGTCATCGCGAACTGGCCGGTGGCGTCGACCTTGACGCGGTCATGCGGCTGGCCGTTGCGCAGCAGCTCGACGGTGGAGCCCGGAACGGCGCGGCCGGCGATCACGGCGTCTCCGCCGGGCTCGACGCGGACGATGTCGAAGGTCGGCGGGGCCGGGATCGCCTGCATGCCGGGTGCCGCGGGCATCGGCGCCTTAATGGGCTCGGACGCCGGGGCAGCGCCAGGAAGCGCTGCGACCTGGCCGGCGGCGGCCGGGGCTTGAGGGGCGGCGGCGCTGGGAGCAGGCGCGGGCTGAGCTGGCGTCACCGGCGTGTTGGCGGTCGGCGCCTGGCCCGCCGGCGGGGCCGGAACGGCGGCCGGCGCATCGGCGTTGCGGGTGAGGTTGGTGGGCAATCCGAACAGCGCGAGCGCTCCCCCCAGGGCTCCGAGCCCGAGGACAAGCGCCACAACCTTGATCCAAACCGCCATCATACCCGTCCTGAACGCACGTCACGCCATAAACCCTAGCAATTCAAAGGCGCTGCGCATAGCGCACAGATGGAGAAGGCGGGTCCGTCGATTGCTCGCATTGACCCTGGGAAAGTGCGGTGCAACATAACCCGATGACCGAGATTACATCGATTTGCGTCTATTGCGGCTCCGGCCACGGCGCCGACCCGGCCTTCTCGCAGGCCGCCACGGATCTGGGCCGCGCCATGGCGGAGGCCGGGATCCGGCTCGTCTACGGCGGCGGCAATGTCGGGCTGATGGGCACGGTGGCGCGCGCGGTGCTGGACCATGGCGGGCATGTCACCGGCATCATCCCGGAATTCCTGCGGGCGCGCGAACTCATGATCGCCGACGCGCAGGAGCTCGTGGTGGTGCCGGACATGCACACTCGCAAGCAGATGATGTTCGACCGCGCGAACGCCTTCGTGGCGCTGCCTGGCGGCGTCGGGACGCTGGAGGAGCTCGTCGAGCAGATGACATGGTCGCAGCTCGGCCAGCATCGCAAGCCGATCCTGGTGGCCGACATCGCGGGCTTCTGGCGGCCGTTCCTGTCGCTGCTGGATCACATGCGCGAGCAAGGCTTCGTGCGCGCCGGGTTCGAGGTGAATTACCTGGTGGCCGAGCGCACGGCCGACATACTGCCCATGCTCCAGGCGGCCGCCGCTGCGGCCCATCCAGACCAGAGCGCCGAGAAGCTCGTCGTCGAGCGCTTCTGAGCCATGGAAAAGGCGGCCGACCTTTCGGCCGACCGCCCTTCTCCCGCCCTCGAAGCGGATGCGAAGCGCTTGTGAGCGGACGCGACGCCGTTACGGCGTGCGGGGTGCGCCGGGCGCGGCCGGGGCGGCGGGAGCCGCCGGGGCGGGCGCAGGCGAGGTCGTGCTGGTGGCCGCGCCGCGATTGGCCGGGGCCGTGTTGTTCATGTCGCCGCCCTCATAGCCGCGCCAAACGAAGAACACGACCGCCACCACGGCGAGGACGCCGATGATCGCGCCGATGACGCCCGTATTGCTCGGCGGACGGCTGTAGGCGCCGGGCGCATCGGTGCGCGGGGCCAGAGTATCGTCCGTCAGCGGGCGGTTGACGTTGTTGGGATCGTAGGTCATTGTTGTCCTCCTAGACACCGTTCGACTTGTTCGATCGTGCCAAGTGAACGCACCCCCCTCGCAATTGTTCCTTATTTTGAGTCACAGCCCGCCCTTCAACTTAGGCGCGCAATTCCCTAAGCTTGAGCTTCACGGCAGGTTGACGGGGCTCTGCTTTGCGGTTGAAGCTGGAGCCGGGCTGAAGGCGCGATAGACGCCACGGGGGACACCATGAAGCATTGGCTGGGGCTGCTGGGCGCAGCCGCACTATCGATCGCAACGCTTTCGGCCGCTGAGGCCGCGCCCAAGGCGAAGGCCGGCGGCGCTCTCAAGATCACGGTCACGAACAAGCGCACGGTCGCGATCACGAGCCTCGGTTTTCTGGCGCCCGGCGCCGAAACGGGCGGCAAGAACCTGCTCAAGAAGCCCCTGCCCTCCGGCAAGAGCATCGTCCTCACGGTGCCGGCCAAGAAGGGCGAATGTGTCTTCGACATCCTGGGCAGCTACGCGGACGAGATCGAGATCTCGGGCTCCGGCATGGACGTCTGCAAGGACAAGACGCTGACGCTGGTGGATTGAGGCGCCGGCAGGCCCACTACGCCGCCTGCCCGGCCCCGCATTTCACGAGGCGGTAGGTGATGCTGTCCACCAGCGCCTGGAACGAGGCGTCGATGATGTTGGCGGACACGCCGACCGTGGTCCAGCGATCGCCCTGGCTGTCGCCGCTCTCGATCAGCACGCGCGTCACCGCGTCCGAGCCGCCCTGGAAGATGCGGACCTTGTAATCCAGGAGCTCCATGTCGGCGATGAAGCGCTGGTATTTGCCGAGATCCTTGCGCAACGCGACGTCGAGCGCGTTCACGGGGCCGTTGCCCTCGGCGGCCGAGATCAGGCTCTCGCCTTCCACGCGCACCTTCACGGTGGCTTCCGAGAAGGTGGTGAGGTCGCCCAGCGCGTTGTAGCGGCGCTCGACGTTCACCTTGAACCGCTCGACGGTGAAGAACTCCGGCACCTCGCCGAGCACGCGCTTGGCCAGCAGGAAGAACGAGGCGTCCGCGCCCTCATAGGCATAGCCCATGGCCTCGCGCTCCTTCACCTCGTCGAGGAGGCGCGACACGCGCGGGTCGTCGCGCTGCACAGCGATGCCAAGCCGCTCCAGCTCGGCCAGCACGTTGGATTTCCCGGCCTGGGTGGAGACGAGCACCAGCCGATGATTGCCCACCGTCTCGGGCGGCACGTGCTCATAGGTGCGCGGGTCCTTCAGCACCGCCGAGGCGTGGATGCCTGCCTTGGTGGCGAAGGCCGAGGCGCCGACATAAGGCGCGTGGCGGTTCGGCGCGCGGTTCAGCAGCTCGTCCAGCGCACGGGACGCCTGGGTGAGCGTCGCCAGGCCCGCATCGTCGACGCCGATCTCGAAACGGTCCGCATAGCCGGGCTTCAGCTTCAGCGTCGGTATCAGCGTCACCAGGTTGGCGTTGCCGCAGCGCTCGCCGAGCCCGTTCAGCGTGCCCTGGATCTGGCGCGCGCCGGCGCGAACGGCCGCGAGCGAGTTCGCCACCGCGTTGCCGGTGTCGTCATGCGCGTGGATGCCGAGATGGTCGCCCGGGATGTGCGCCGCCACCTCGGCGACGATGCGCTCCACCTCGTGCGGCAACGTCCCGCCATTGGTGTCGCACAGCACCACCCAGCGCGCGCCGGCCTCATGGGCCGCCTTGGCGCAGGCGAGCGCGTATTCCGGGTTCGCCTTGTAGCCGTCGAAGAAATGCTCGCAATCCAGCATGGCCTCGCGCCCGGCGGCCCGCGCCGCCGCGATGCTGTCGCGCACGCCCTCGAGGTTCTCGTCCAGCGTGCAGCCGAGCGCGACGTGGACATGGTAATCCCAGCTCTTGGCGACGAAGCAGATCGTGTCGCAGGCGGCGTCCAGCAGCGCCGCGACGCCTGGGTCGTTGGCGGCCGAGCGCCCTGCCCGCTTGGTCATGCCGAAGGCCGTGAACCGGGCGCGCTGCGTGCGCTTCTTGGCGAAGAAGTCCGTATCGAGCGGGTTCGCGCCGGGGTAGCCGCCCTCCACGTAGTCGATCCCGAGCCGGTCCAGCAGCGCGGCGATGTGGATCTTGTCCTCCAGCGAGAAATCAACCCCCGTCGTCTGCGCGCCGTCGCGCAGCGTGGTGTCGAACAACGTGAGTCTCTCGCGGGACATGGGACGGGTCTTTCCGAATTCAGACGAGGTTGTACGCGCGCAAGGTGAAGTAGATCGCAGCGGCGAGAAGCACGATCTTGAGGGCCATTAGCCACCAGAGGCGGCGGAGTGCGAATGGGCTCTTGGCAGGCTCCGTCATGGCCGCGATACCTGGGCCGTCATTGCGAGCGGAGCGAAGCAATCCAGAGAGGGCAAGACGCGAACGCCGCCGGGCATGCGCCCGGAGACCCCTGGATTGCTTCGCTGCGCTCGCGATGACGGGCGGGTCGTCAAACGCGCGCCCTTCTCAACCCCGGAGAAGGGCGCGCGCTGAACGGGACTCACAAGGGCGGCGCAGCGCCCAACGCCACGCCGAAATCCCTCCACCGTCATCCCCGGGCTTGACCCGGGGATCCACGCGCTGGGCTCACGCGTGGATGGCCGGGACAAGCCCGGCCATGACGGCTGAGGATGTTGCAGAGCAAGGCCGCAGCCGGTCCCCTCTCCCGCGAAGCGGGGGAGGGTCAGGGAGGGGGCGTTTGGGCCAGCACGACGCTTTGTCGAGAGCCCGGCGCGCGGCCGCCCCCTCTGTCCACGTTGTGGACATCTCCCCCGCTGCGCGGGAGAGAGTTGGCGCACGGTCGTCACCGCTTGACTTCCCAGGTGGTAGTGGGTTCGCCGGTGGCCGGGTCCTTGCCGTCCTTGAGCTGGATGCCCATGGCGCCGAGTTCGTCGCGGATACGGTCGGACTCGGCGAAGTTCTTGGCGCGGCGGGCTTCGAGGCGGGCGGTGACAAGAGATACAACCCGTTCGTCGAAAACCCGATCGCGCACGTCCTGTACGAGCAGATCGCCAGGATCACCCTCGTGGAAAAGGCCCAGAAGGTCGAGCGATGCGCGGAGTGTCAGCATGAGCGCAGCCCGGGCTTCGTAGGTATCGACCTTCCGAATAGACCGGTGAATGGCATGGAGTGCGGCAATTGCCGCCGGCGTGTTCAGGTCATCTTGAAGAGCGACGACGATGTCGGCGGACGCGCGCCCGCTACTCGGAACGCCCGAGCAATCGCGGCACCACTCGTAGAGCGTGTTCCTCGCGTCAACGAGCCGATCCACGGTCCAGTCGATGGGCTGCCGATAATGGGATCCCAACATAGCCAGCTTCATCACAAGACCGTGCCATCTCTGGCCACCGAAGGTCTTAGTCTCGAGCAGCTCATTGATCGTCACGAAGTTGCCGAGGCTCTTCGACATCTTCTCGCCTTCGACCTGCAGGAAGCCGTTGTGCATCCAGACATTGGCCATGACGCCGTGTCCGAACGCGCAGGTGCTCTGGGCGATCTCGTTTTCGTGGTGCGGGAACACGAGGTCGATGCCGCCGCCGTGGATGTCGAAGACTTCGCCCAGGAAGGCCTGGCTCATGGCCGAGCACTCGATGTGCCAGCCGGGGCGGCCGAGGCCCGGGATGCCGGCGGGCGACGGCCAGCCGGGCTCGCCGGGCGCGGAGGGCTTCCACAAGACGAAGTCGGTCGAGTCGCGCTTGTAAGGCGCCACGTCCACGCGAGCGCCGGCGATCATCTCGTCCAGCGTGCGGTTGGCGAGCGCGCCATAGCGCGGCAGCGGCGAGCCTTGCGCCGCGCCGGCGGCGTCCATGGCGGCGGGCGAGAACAGCACGTGCCCTTCGGCCACATACGCGAAGCCGCCCGCGACGAGGCGCTCGATGATCGCCTTCATGCCGTCGATGTGCTCGGTGGCGCGCGGCTCGTGGGTGGGCTCCAGCACGCCCAGCGCCTTGATGTCGACGTGGAACTGCGCGGCGGTCGCCTCCGTGACCTTGCGGATCGCCTCGTTGAGCGGCAGGTCCGGATAGTCGCGCGCGGCGCGGTCGTTGATCTTGTCGTCCACGTCCGTGATGTTGCGAACATAGGTGACGTGATCCGCCCCGTAGACGTGCCGCAGCAGCCGGAACAGCACGTCGAACACGATCACCGGGCGGGCGTTGCCGATATGCGCGTAGTCGTAGACGGTTGGGCCGCAGACATACATCCGCACATTCGCCGGATCGATCGGGGCGAACTCTTCCTTGCGGCGGGTCAGCGTGTTGTAGAGCTTGAGCGACATGCGGTTCCACCCTCGCCAGTCCGGCTGGGGCATCCGCTCCGAGTTGTCACACAAAGACGGCTCCAGCCAGCGATGACGCTAGCTGCAAATGTTCACGAACGGGATAACGGTCGTCTGAGCCATGATGGCCGCACCATGATGTGCCGCCCCGGTTCCGTCAAGCCGACTTTGGCGGGGTAAACGGCCAAGCAACGTCCCAGGTCAAGAAGCTCCTCAAGGAAAGAAACTGTGCGTCTTTCGCCACACCTCCCGCCGGGTTTGCGGCCAAAGCATGAATGGCGCTCGCCCGCATTGCCCGGCCGGGCGCGGATCAGCTAAGTCCCGCCTCGTTCGGTTTCGGTAACCACCTTCTTTGTGCGCCCGCACACAGCCAGGAACCCGGGGCCCGTTAACGTGATTGATACCGGCGAAGAGGCACTCTCAAAACCTCGTTAGCCCCCCAGCTTTCCCCGAGACCACGCACATGTCGTTCCGCGGTACCCTCTCGCTCGCCCTTGTCGCCGCCACCCTCGCGGGCTCAGGCCTGACCGGCTTTTCGATGATGACGCGCCCGGCTGCAGCGCAGGGCGAGAAGTCGTTCCTGATTCCGGCGAACGACGGCTACGGGGTGGCCGACTGCCTGGCATCCGGCGGATCGTGCGGCAACATCGTCGCGAATGCGTGGTGCGAGGCGCATGGGCTGGGCAAGGCCGCGCAGTTCGGGCCGGTCGACCCGTCCGACGTGACGGCTTCAATCGAAACCACCAAGGTGGGCGCCTCCGCCAAGGCCTACTCGGTCACCTGCGCGGAGTAACGCGGTCTAAAAGCCTGGAGACCCGTCGAAGAGCAGGCTGCGTTCAAGACCAGCTCACTTGGCGGATCTCCCGCGCCGGCACGCCGGCGGCGAGCATCCCGGGCGCAATATCCTTGACGACAACGGAGCCTGCCGCGATCACGGCTCCCTGCCCGATGGTGACTCCCTTCAGGATCGTCACGTTCATTCCAATCCAGACGTGATCCTCGACGACGATCGGCTTCGTCATCGTTGGCCGGTCGTGGATCTGATGATTGTCGGAATCGCGAATAGTGACGTTCTCGGCGATGAACACGCCGTCGCCAATCGACACCGATTCAAACACGTGCAGCATCAGCCCCGCATTTGCGTAGCCGTCCGCCAGGCGAAGCGTGGCGCCGTCATTCACGGTTACGACGCTGTTCTCAAAAATCCTGAAGGCGCCGTTCAGTTCGAGCACCCCGTTCTTCGCCACGTAGCAAAGGCTGGGACGTCGCAACGTTTCCGGCCACGTATAACCGACGAGCAGGAGGCCTCTGCCACTGAGCCTGCCGCGCAGGCGGACCTTCGCGTTCCAGCACCCCAGCAGGCGCAGCGAACGCGTCCGCAGAATCAGGAACGGCGCGGAGAACCACGATATCTGCCGCAGGGTTTCGAGCGTGATCTTCACGTCGATGCTTTCGGCGCTGGCACGATCGACTCCGGCTCACAGAGTTGGCGACCCGGCCAAGGTCCACGGTCGGAGCTTACTTGTCGACCCAGTCCGCGCATTTCGGCGCATCCGTGGACGCGCCCCACGGCATGATCGGAACCGCCGAGGTGGAATTCTGCGGCGATCCTTCGATCAGGCGGTCCGTGTAAACCAAGTAGACCAGCGTGTTGCGCTTGGCGTCGCAACCGCGGACGATCTGCATCTTCTTGAAGATCAGCGAGCGCGACTGGCGAAACACGACGCTGCCCTGCTCGAATTTCTCCTTGAACGAGATCGGCCCAACCTGCCTGCACGCGAGGGACACTTCGGACCGCTCCTCGGCGACGCCGAACATGCCCTTCACGCCGCCGCGCTCCGGCACCGTGTAGAAACACGCCACGCCCGCGACGCCCGGGTCGTCGAGCGCATAAGTGGCGAGCTTGTCGTCCGGCGTCAGCATCTTCCAGACGGTCGATTTTTTCATCACGACTTCGGGCTCCTGCGCGTGTGCGCCGGTCGCGCCCAACAGGGCCGCACAGGCCAGAACGGGCGCAACGCGTCCCAGCGCTGCGCCGCAAGCCTGCGCTGCGCGCCCAAAACCCGTTGCGTGTCGCCGTAGCCGTGTGGTGATCATCGATCGTCGTCCTCCTGAGCCCCTCATATGGGGTCGATCCGCGGAGTTTGAAGGATCCCGGCCCGAACCGCGCTGCGGGTCCGCGGCTTTGGCAATGCACGCCTCCCGAAACAAATACAATCTGTGATTGCTTTAAGTCTTTTGGAACTTGAAAGTTGTAGGTCTGAGCATCCCGCTGGTTTGCTCCTTCATGAAAAAACGCGCCAAGCAGTTCTTCGACATCCGGTTCGCCCTGAGTTCAGGCTTCGTGCTGGGACTCGTGATGATCGGGCTGATCTGGGCCGGGTTGTCGTTTCACTTGAGCGAGGCGCGCGACCACGCGCTGAAAGGCGCCGAGCAGAACCTGTCCAACCTGGCGAGGACCTTCGAGGAGCATACCGTCCGCTCCATCCAGGAGGTCGACAAGACGCTGCTGCTGCTGCGCACCGCGTATGAGCTGGATCCGGACGGCTTCGATCTCGGCTCCTTCACGTCCAACCCGTATTTCCTCGACAATTTGACCCTGCAGGTCGCGATGATCGGGCGGGACGGCATGATGCTGGCCACCAATCTCGGCAAGACCGCCACGCCGGTCGACCTTCGCGACCGGGAGCATTTCCGGGTTCATCAGCAGCGCGCCGAGGACGAACTGTTCATCAGCAAGCCGGTGCTGGGGCGCGCGTCGGGCAAGTGGTCCGTGCAGCTCACGCGCCGGCTCAGCGGGCCGGGCGGCGAGTTTGCGGGCGTTCTCGTGGCCTCGCTGGATCCACGGCATTTTTCGCGCTTTTACGAGGCGATCGACCTTGGCCCGGGCGGCGGCATCACGCTGGTCGGAACGGACGGCGTCGTGCGGGCGCTTGGCGGCGACATCGGCGAGCCGGTCGGCCGCTCCGTGTTGGCCGGCCCGCTGTTTGCGGCGCTCGCGAAGAATGGAAACGGCGGCTACCAGGCCGAAGGACCGGCGGACGGCGCGGCGCGCCTGACCGCCTACCGCACCGTGCGCGGCTATCCGCTGGTGGTCGCGGTGTCGATGGCGGCCCGGCGCGTCTTCGCGCAGCCCGATCACGACCGGGCGCGCTACACCGCCATCGCGGCGCTGATGACGATGTTCGTGCTGGCCGGCATGCTGCTGGGCGTCCGGCATCACCGCCGGCTCGCCGGCTCCCAGGCCGCGCGGCAGGAGAGCGAGGCGCTCGCGATCCGCAAGTCGCGCGAGCTCGAGGCCACGCTCGAGCACATGAGCCAGGGCATCATGATGATCGACGCCGGCCGCGAGGTGGCGGTGCTCAACCGCAAGGCCGTGGATCTGCTGGGCCTGCCCGAAGACCTGGCTCTCGGCCGGCCGCGCTTCGACGACATCCTGCGCTGGCAGGAGGCCGCCGGCGAGTTCAACAGCGACCCCGAAGTCCGCGATTTCGTCGCCAACGGCGGCATCGGGGATGTGGGGCGGTTTTACCAGCGCACGCGCCCGAACGGGACCGTGCTCGAGGTGCGCAGCGTGGCGCTCGCGGACGGGCGCGTCGTGCGCACGTACACGGACGTGAGCGCGCGCGCCCGCGCGGAGGCCGAGCTCGCGGCCGCGCTGGACCGCGCGGAGGCGGCCTCCCGCGCCCGCGGCATGTTCCTCGCCATGATGAGCCACGAGATGCGGACGCCGTTGAACGGGGTGATCGGGATGGCGAGCCTGCTTGGCGGGACGCGGCTCGACGCCGAGCAGCGGCGCTATGCGGCGACGCTGCGGGAATCGGCCGAGCACCTGCTGCAGATCATCAACGACGTGCTCGACCTCTCCAAGCTGGAGGCCGACAGGCTGGAGCTGCGCAACGAGCGCTTCGATCTGCGCAGGCTCGCGGACGGGGTGCTCGAAATCCTGGCGCCGGCCGCCAACGAGAAGGGCCTGCGGCTGGAAACCGACCTGGACCCGGCCGCGCCGCGCTGGGTCGAGGGCGATCCCTCGGTGCTGCGCCAGATCCTGCTCAACCTTGCCGGGAACGCCGTGAAGTTCACCGACAAGGGCTCGGTGACGATCCGCATTGCGCTGGACGACGCCACCGGGGACGACGCTCCCGGCGAGGGCGACGCCGTCGAGCGCCCCGTGCGCCTCTCATTCGCGGTGGAGGACACCGGGATCGGCATCGCGGAAGAAAACCTGCCGCTGCTGTTTCGCGAATTCTCGCAAGTGGACGGAGGATCGGCGCGGCGTTTCGGAGGAACCGGGCTCGGGCTCGCGATCTGCCGCAAGCTCGTGGCGCGCATGGGCGGTTCGATCGACGTGCAGAGCCGCCACGGGGTGGGCAGCCGCTTCCACTTCACGGCCCGGTTCGGGGCCGCCGAACAGGAGATGGGCGCGCCCGACGCGCCAGAGGACGACGGGCGCTTTGGTGAGACGGAGGCCGCGGCGGCCGGCCCGCCCCTGCGCATTCTCCTGGCCGAGGACAACCGCACGAACCGGCTGGTGATCGGGACCCTGCTGGAGAAGCTCGGCCACCACGTCCGCGCGGTGGAGGACGGGGCGTTGGCCGTGGAGGCCGTCCAGACGGCGCCTTACGACCTCGTGCTCATGGACGTGATGATGCCCGAAATGGACGGGCTGGAGGCGACCCGCGCCATCCGAGCTTTGCCGAGCCCCTGCGCGTCGGTGCCGATCGTCGGCCTCACCGCCAACGCCCTGCCGGAGAACGCCGCCGCCGGACGGGCCGCCGGGATGAACGCCTTTGCGACCAAGCCGATCACCGGCCGACGTCTCGGCGAACTCATCCGCGAGTTCGGCGCCATCCACGGCAAGCCGGCCGAAGCTGAGGCGCAAGCCGTCCAGGAGGGCGCGGTCCTCGACCAGGGCACGCTGGACCGTTTCATCGCCGACATCGGGGCCACGACCGCGGACGACATCGTCCGGGTGTTTCTGCACGACACGCAGGAGCGGATCGCCGCAATGCCGGCGCATGCGGCGGATCGCGCGCCGCTGGTGCGTGACGCGCACTCCATCAAAAGCGCCGCCGCAACGCTCGGGCTTATGGCGATGTGCGACGCGGCGGCCCGGCTGGAGGCGCAGGCGTCGTCCATGAGCCCCGACGCGCTGGCCTCCTCCATCGACGATCTCGGCCGCGCTTTCCTGGACGCGAAGCGCGCCCTCCCCGAAACCTTGAAGGCGGCCTGATCCCGCATGACACACAGCTCTCCTTCCCGCGCAAACGGTCGCGGCGCCGCCCTGGTGATCGACGACGACGCGATGCAGCGCATGCTGATCAGCTCGGTCGCGAAAGCCGCGCATTACCGCACTGATGCGGTCGGCTCGGTGGCCGACGCGCTCGACGCCCTGAACGAAGCGGACTACGCGGTGGTGATCGTGGACCTGTCGCTGGGCGAGCGCGACGGCGTGGAGGCGATCCGCCACATCGCCGGAACGGGAAAGCGCCCTGCCCTGCTCGTCGTGTCGGGGCTCGACGCCCGCATCCGCGATTCAGCAATCAGGCTTGGGCAGACCTTGGGATTGGCGACGCTCGGCAACCTCGAAAAGCCCATCGACATCGCGCGGCTACGTGCTTGCCTCGACGCCGAGCTGCCGGACCCGCTGGAGCCCGGCTTTTCGCCGCGTGAAGCCACGATCGAGCCGGCGCACCTGGCGGAGGCGATCAGGCGAGGCGAGATCCGGCCGTACTACCAGCCGAAGATCGATCTCGCGACCGGCCTCATCTCGGGCGTGGAAGCTTTGGCGAGATGGTCCGGCCCGATCTACGGGTCGGTGTCGCCGGTGGTGTTCATCCCGCTGATCGAGCGCTACGGCCTCGCCCCCGCCCTGACCCGCAGCATTCTTCGCCAGAGCGTCGATGACGCAGCCAACTGGACGCGGCGCTTCGGCCGGGTCGGCGTTGCGGTGAACGTTCCGGCCGCGGCGCTGACCGACCTCGCCTTCCCGGATCTGGTGGAGGAAACGCTCGCGACCGCCGGGCTTTCGCCGACTTATCTGACCCTGGAGGTGACAGAATCGGTGGCGCTTAGCGACGATCGGACCGTGGGCGACGTGCTGACCCGGCTGCGCATTAAGGGCGTCCAGCTCTCGCTGGATGATTTCGGCACCGGCTATGCGTCGCTTTCATCGCTGCTGCGGATGCCGTTCGGGGAACTGAAGATCGACAGGTCCTTCGTCCAGGCGGCCGACGCGGACTCGCACGCCTGGAAGATCGTGCGCGCCACGCTGTCGCTCGCCCGGGAATTCGAGATGACCACCGTCGCGGAGGGCATCGAGACTGAGCCGGTCGCCACCATGCTCCGGCAGGCGCGCTGCGACACCGCGCAGGGATTCCTGTTCGCCAGGCCCAAGCCGTTGAACCGCCTGCTGGAACGGATCGCGCTCGAACGCCCGGCCGGCTCCGTGGAACCCGTTCCGGTGGATCCATATTTTCGGCGTCATTGACCTTCTTATGCTGGTCGTCCAACCATCGGGGCGTGAGTCCGCGGGGCGGTGTGGCGCCCGCGGGGACAGGAAACATGGCCTTCTTCTCCAGATTGGGCGGGCTCGCGGGCGCGCTATTCGGATTGGCGCTGGCGACCGGGCCAACCCTCGCGCAGCAGCAGGGCTATTGTGACCGCCTTCGGGCCGATCTCGCGGCGCTCGACCGCGCCGGCCCCGCCGGGCAGCGACAGCAGATCCTGGACCAGATGCAGCGCCAGCGGAACGAGGTGAACCGCACGGTCGCGTATGCGCGTTCGATCGGCTGCCAGCGGCAACGGTTCTTCATCTTCGGCGACGCGCCGCCGGCCGAATGCCCGTCGCTGGAAAGCCGGATCAACGGCCTGGAAGCCGGGCTTGCGCAGCTCGATTCGCAACTGCAGCGCGCCGGCGGCTCGGTGGAGGCGCAGCGCGCGTCGCTGTCCGCTGCGTTCGACGCCAACTGTCGCGGCGTCGCCCCCGGCCCCGCCTCCGCGCGTCAGCCCGGGCTGTTCGAGCAATTGTTCGGCTCGCCGGGCGGCGAAACGCCGACGATCCCGGACGAATTGCAGCAGCAGCCGCAGGTGGACGGACCGCCGGGCGTGGCCAGCGCCGGCAAGACGCTGTGCGTCCGCAAGTGCGACGGGTTCTATTTTCCGGTCAGCCAATACGCCAGTCGCGGGCGGTTCGAGCTCGACGCCAGCCTGTGCCAGGCCTCCTGCCCGAATGCCGAGGTGGAGCTCTTCGTGCAGCCGGCCGGCCGCGAGGCGGATGCGGCGGTTTCCCTTGCGGGCACGCCCTACACGTCGCTGCCGAACGCCTTCAAGTACCGCAAGAGCTTCGACTCCACCTGCACGTGCCGCAAGGACGGCCAAAGCTGGGTCCAGGCGCTCGCGGAAGCCGAGAAGCTGGTCGGCGGCCGCGCCGGCGACGTGACGGTGACCGAGCAGCAATCGCAGGAGATGGCCCGGCCCAAGGAGGCGGCGCCGACGGGCGGAGCTGCTCCGGCCCAGCCGAAGACGGCTGTCTCACCGCCCGTCGGAGCCGCTCCGCGGACGCCTGCGCCCCCGTCTGGCGCGGCGACTGTTCCGCCGGCGTCGGCGACCGCGCCGCGCGGAACGCCGCCCGGAACGGCGGGCGTGGACCCGTCGACGCTCAATCCCGGCGCCGCTCCGGCCGCGCCCTCACGCCCGCGCACAAACCCGGCGACTGCGCCCGGGGCGGTGCGCTCCGATCCCTTGCCACCGCTGGCGCCTCCCATCGTCCTGCCGCCCGCAGGCGTGCCGCGAGGCGCGTTGGGGAACTGATCCGGGTAAGGCTGGAGCCTCCCTCCCCTCGAGGGTGGGGTGGGGCGGTGCAGGTCTTCGCTGGCGCCCGGCGTCCCGTGTCGTCATTGCGAGCCGGAGACGAAGCTATCCAGACTAGAAGCCGGGCTGTTAGACTGGATTGCTTCGCCTCCGGCTCGCAATGACGTGAAGAGAACCGGGACTTATCGAGCTGCTCCCGACGTTTCTATAACCGCGACCGTCATCCCCGGCGACCTGCGCAGCAGGTCGGGAAGGGGATCCAGAGCAAAGGCGCTCACCTCTGGATCCCCTTCCCTGCGCTGCGCGCCGCCGGGGATGACGGAGAATGTTAGAACGTGCGGCTGCGGCTGGTCAGGCCGTTTCGCCGTTCAGGCGCGCGAGCGCCCGGGGTCGGCCGATCAGCGGCAGCAAGGCCTTCAGCTCCGGGCCGTGGTCCAGTCCCGTGAGGGCGAGGCGCAGGGGCATGAACAGGGCCTTGCCCTTTCGTCCGGCATCCTGCGCGACGGCCTTGGTCCAGGCGCCCCACGTGTCCGCGTCCCAGGGCTCGGGCGGCAGCAGTGCGGCCGCGGAGGCGCAGAAGGCGGGGTCTTCGATCGCGGGAGCCATGGGTCCTGTCACGACAATCGACCAGCCGCCGACATCCGAGAACACCGCGCAGTTGCCGCGAACCGCAAGCCAGAAGGCTTCCCCGTCCGGCGCGCCCATGGCGGCCAGACGGTCGCGAACGTCGGCGTATTCCAGGTGATGCAGCACCTTGGCGTTGAGCGCATGCAGCTCCGCCTCGTCGAAGCGCGCCGGGGCGCGTGACAGGCGGGCGATGTCGACCAGCTGGGCCAGTTCGTCGAGGCTGCGGACAGGGCGCACGGCCTCGGCGGAGCCCACCAGCACGGCGAGAGCGGCGACGGCCAGCGGCTCCACGCCCTGCTCGCGGAGGGAGCCGAGCGACAGGTGGCCGAGGCGCTTGGAGAGCCCCTCCCCGCTCGCGGTGGTGAGCAGGTTGTGGTGCCCGAAGGACGGGACCTTCGCGGCTCCGGCCAGCGCCTCGATGATCTGGATCTGCACGGCCGTGTTGGTGACGTGGTCCTCGCCGCGGATCACGTGCGTGACGCCCAGGTCAATGTCATCAACCACCGAGGGCAGCGTGTAGAGATAGGACCCGTCTGCGCGGACCAGCACGGGGTCCGACAGGGACGCGCCGTCGATGTGACAGGGACCGCGCACGAGGTCGTCCCATTCCACCGTGCGGTGGTCCAGCAGGAAGCGCCAATGCGGCCGGCGGCCCTCGGCCTCGAAGGCCTGGCGCTCCTCGTCCGTAAGCTTCAGGGCGGCGCGATCGTAGATCGGCGGTAAGCCGCGCGCGGCCTGGCGCTTGCGGCGGCGGTCGAGTTCGTCCTCGGTCTCGTAGCAGGCGTAGAGGCGGCCCTGCGCGCGCAACCGGTCCGCGGCTTCGTCATAGAGCGGAATGCGGTCCGACTGGCGCACCGTGAGGTCGGGCTCGACGCCCAGCCAGGCGAGGTCCGTCACGATTGCGTCGGCGTATTCGGCGCGCGAACGCTCCTTGTCGGTGTCGTCGAAGCGCAGGATGAACCGGCCGCCGTTGCGGCGGGCGAAGAGCGCGTTCAGCAAGGCCGGACGGGCGTTGCCGATATGCAGGCGCCCGGTGGGCGACGGCGCGAAGCGGACGACGGGCGTGTTCATGGACCGCTTATGACGGACGCGGGAGGCGTGCGCAACGGCGTGGGAGCGCCGCCTTAACCGGGCAGTAAGGTTACCTGTCTATCAATTGTTTGCAGGTTCTTCGGGCGCATGCGCCCTCATTGAGGCAAGGGTTAATCCCATGCGGTTTGCGTCGCTCGTCGCTCTTTTGATCGCTGCTCCCACGCTTGCATCGGCGGCGGACTACATGATGCCGCCGCCCCCGGCGGGACGGCTGCCGGGTCCGGCGGAGGACTTCAACTGGGGCGGCCTCTATGGCGGCATCCATGCCGGCGCGACGACGGCCGACTTCAAGACGACCGGGCTCGGCAGCACGCTCGTCAACGACGCCTACTACAACAAAACTGCCCTGCCGCTGGCCGAAAGCATGGTGCGGCTCGGCGAGAACCCCTCCGACCAGCAGATGCATCTCGGCGGCTTCGTCGGCTACAACATGCTGTTCGACGATGCCGTTGTGGGCTTCGAGCTGGACTACACGCACCTCAAAGACAAGCTGGTCGGCGCGAGCGTGCAAAGCGACTCCGCACGCCGCGCGAGTTCGTCGACATTGGCCGATGCGATCGACTACACGGCGTCGGCGCGGTCGCAACTCGGCGACTACGCGATCCTGAAGCTGCGCGGCGGCTACGCGTTCGGCCGTTTCCTGCCCTACGCCACGGTAGGCGCGGTAGTCGCGAAGCAGCGCCTTTCCGCCCAATACAACAGCGTCTACAACGAGCTGACGCTCGACCCCGTGACGGGCGCGATCACGGGTGTGAATGTCGGACCGCTGAACCGCAATGCGTCGGTGGTGAAGTCCGGCTACAACTACGGCGGCGCGATCGGCGTCGGCCTGGATTGGGCGGTGCTGGACAACGTGCTGCTGCGCGCCGAGTACCAGCACATCGCAATGGCGTCCTACAAGGGCGCGACGACGTCGGCCAACTCGTTCCGGCTGGGCGCGGGCGTCAAATACTGACCCCACTCTCCACGGAAACGAAAACGGCGCCTCAGGGGCGCCGTTTTGCATTGGGAGATCGCGGCTCTCACTCGGCCGCTTCGACCATCGGCCGGCCGCGCGCGATGCGCTCGCGCTTGAGCTGCTCGGCCACCAGGAAGGCGAGTTCGAGCGCCTGCTCGGCATTGAGGCGCGGGTCGCAATAGGTGTGGTAGCGATCGTGCAGGTCCGTGTCCGAGATGGCGCGGGCGCCGCCCGTGCATTCGGTGACGTTCTTGCCCGTCATTTCCAGGTGGATACCGCCCGCATGCGTGCCCTCGGCCTGGTGCACGGCGAAGAAGTCGCGCACCTCGGCGAGGATCAGGTCGAACGGGCGCGTCTTGTAGCCGGTCGCGGCTTTCACGGTGTTGCCGTGCATGGGATCGCAGGACCAAACGACGGTGCGGCCTTCCCGCTTCACGGCGCGCACCAGCGCGGGCAGGTGCTCGGCGGCTTTCTCCGCGCCGAAGCGGCAGATCAGCGTGAGCCGGCCGGCCTCGTCCTGCGGGTTGAGCAGGTCGATGAGCTTGATGAGCTCGTCCGGCTTCAGCGACGGGCCGCATTTCAGGCCGATGGGGTTGCGGACGCCGCGGCAATACTCGACATGGGCGTGATCGGGCTGGCGGGTGCGGTCGCCGATCCAGATCATGTGGCCGGAGGTCGCGTACCAGTCGCCCGTGGTGGAATCCACGCGCGTCATGGCCTGCTCGAAGCCGAGCAGCAGGGCCTCGTGCGAGGTGTAGAAATCCGTGGTTCGCATCTCGGGATGCGCCTCGGGATCGAGGCCGATCGCCCGCATGAAGTCGATGGTCTCGGTGATGCGGCCCGAAAGCTCCTCGTAGCGGCCCGACTGGGGGCTGTCCTTGACGAAGCCGAGCATCCAGCGATGCGCGTTCTCGAGATTGGCGTAGCCGCCTGTTGCGAAGGCGCGCAGCAGGTTCAGCGTGGCGGCGGACTGGCGGTAGGCCTCCATCTGCCGGCGCGGATCGGGGACGCGGGCCTCGGGCGTGAACTCGATGCCGTTGACGATGTCGCCGCGGTAGCTCGGCAGCTCGACGCCGCCCACGGTCTCGTTCGGGGCCGAGCGCGGCTTGGCGAACTGGCCAGCGATGCGGCCGACCTTCACGACCGGGGACGATCCCGCGAAGGTGAGCACCACCGCCATCTGGAGGAACAGCCGGAAGAAGTCGCGGATGTTGTCGGCCGAGTGCTCGCCGAAGGATTCGGCGCAGTCGCCACCCTGCAGCAGGAACGCCTCGCCGGCCGCGACCTTGCCCAACGCCCGCTTGAGCTTGCGCGCCTCGCCTGCAAAAACGAGCGGCGGAAAGCCGGCGAGCTGCGCCTCGACGGCCTTCAGCTCATCCATGTTCGGATAGGCCGGGACCTGCTGGATGGGCTTGTCTCTCCAGCTCGACGGCGTCCAACGCTCGCTCATCACCCTCTCCTCCCCCATCCATGGCCTCTTGACCAGGGTGGGCATACACCTTCAGGAAGCGGGCCTTATACAGAAGAGGCGGAGCTTGCGCCACCCGGACAGGCGGCGGATGCTTCGAAATGAGACGACCATGGCGCCGCCGCCAAGATTCAGCCGCTCGCGGGATGCACATTCCGCAACGGAAAAGCCTCGCGGCGCGTTGTGGCGTCACAACATCGGTTCAGAACGAGCGTAAGGGGGCCAGCATGGCCGGATTGGATCGCAGGGCTGTGGTGCTGGGGGCTCTCGCGGCCGCCGCGACAGGGACGCAGGCCGCCGCGCAGGCCGTGTGGGGGCCGAGCGCGCGGCCGGGCTCGGGCGACCTCTACGGGCTCTACCCCGCGCCGCGGCAGCGGCCGCGGCCGCCGTCGGACGCCGGCGTCGACAGCGGGATGTACGGCCCCGTGCCGGGCGAGCCCTTCCCGGTGCCGGGCCTGCGTTCGGACATCGTGCCGGCGGCCTTTCACCGGCGGACGGTGGCGTATGACAGCGCGGAGGCGCCGGGCACCATCATCGTGGATCCGCGCAGCCACTACCTCTACCTGGTCAACGGCGACGGCACCGCGATCCGCTACGGCGTTGGGGTCGGCCGCAGCGGATTCGGCTGGGCGGGCGTGGCGGACATCCGCAACAAGCAGGCCTGGCCGGACTGGTATCCGCCCAAGGAGATGCTGGAGCGCCAGCCCGACCTCGCGGCCAAGATGTCGGACCTGCAGAGCGGCGTCGGCATGCATGGCGGCCCCGGCAACCCGCTCGGCGCGCGGGCGCTCTACCTGTGGCAGGGCAACAAGGACACGCTGTACCGGATCCACGGCACCGTGGAGCCCTGGACGATCGGCAAGAGCGTGTCGTCGGGCTGCATCCGAATGATCAACCAGGACGTGATCGACCTCTATGACCGGGTGTCGGTGGGAGCGCGCGTGGTGGTGACCGGCACGCCGACGCAGACGCCCACCGTGAAGGCGAAGCCGCGGCGCCGCGCGCCCGAGACGGACGACGCCTGGCTGTGATGGGCCACGCGCCACGGTTCTGAACGCAGAATGGCCGGGGGTGACCCGGCCATTGTCGTTTCGAGCCCCGGCAGGTTGTCCGGGCGGGATTACTTGCCGAGATAGGTCGTCTGCAGCGACACGGCGATCTGCGAGAACACAGACGTCAGCATGGCGGAGTTCGTGGCGTCGAAGTAGTGGTCGGCGCCGGAGGCGCAGTTCTGCAGCATGGTCTTGGCGGCGGCGTCGTCCACCATCAGGGCGATGCTGTAGATCTCGATGCCCTTGTTCTTGATGTTGGTGCACAGCGCCTTGGTGTAGGTGTCGGCCTGGGTGCGGTTGGAGCCGTCGTGCTTCAGCGAGGACGTGTTCATCGACTTGGTGTTGACGCCGTCGGTCATGAACACCATCACCTTGCGGGGCAGCTTGTTGGCGGGGTCGTAGGCGCCGGCTTCGCTGAGGGGTTCGGACGGCGACAGGACGTTCAGGCCCCAAACCAGGCCGGCCGGGATATAAGTCTCACCCGTCGCCGTCAGGTTGCTGATCGTCGACTTGATCTGCCCGTAATTCTTGGTCAAGGGCTGCAACTCGGTCGCGCACTTGCCGGGCGTGCCGCCGGTTTGCGTCATGAAAGCCTTGTAGGGCGTAACCGAGATGTCGTCCGTCAGATTCAGCGGGTATGGGCGGGATAGAACGCAGCCATTCCATTTGTAGGGATAGTTAGTGCACTTGGCGGGCGTGCACTGCTGGTACGGCGTGCCGTACTCATACTTGCAGGACGTCGAGTTATACGTGTACGGGATGCCGTCGTTATACCCGATCTTGGGCGTCGTGACGCAGTCGTAGGTCCTGGTCACGGGCGTGACCATGTTGCAGCTCTCGGGCGTGCAGATATTGGTCGTGTAGTCGGAAGCGCCGGTGACCCACGGCTGATTGCGGTTCCACAGGCCGACATTGACGTAGTTGGCGAAGGGGACGACGCCGATCTTCACGTCGGCCTTGGTATCGGCCGTGAGCGTGTCGACCATCGTGTTGGCGGCCGTCTTCAGCGTCGACAGCTTGTTCTTGCCGGGATCGTTCATCGAGTTGGTCGTGTCGAGCACCAGCACGAGTTCGACGCTGCCGGTGACGGCGCGGAACGCCTGGGCGACGGCCGAGATCCCGGTGACGTCGTTGCCGAAGCGGGACATGAAGTTGTTCTTCACGACCGTGCTGGCCGAAACCGTGACGGACCGGCCATCGCCGGACAGGCTGGCCTTGATCACCACGCCGCCCAGGAAGGCGTAGCGGTCCTGCACCTCGGCGTTCAGGATCTGCTCCGCCTGAGACTGGATGACGTCGGCCGTGTATCGCGGATTGGTCAGCGCCAGGGCGGTGGAGTCCGTGATGGCCTGCAGCGCCGTCCGGGATGCGTTGGCGCGCGAGTAATCGACGGCGGCGCCCAGCGCCATCATCAACGGCACGATCAGAATGGCGAAAATGACCGCAGCCGCACCACTGGGGTCGCGAGCAAAACGAGCCGGCGTACTCAAGGTCGATACTCCTGGACCTGACTACAACCCAGGGTAGGTATAACCACTCGCCTTTCTGTTAATTTGTTCGATGAATATATCTTAAAACGAGTATTTTCTGGTGAGCGGTTGCTATTTTCAGGCCCCGACGGGCGGCTCCCAGGGCGTCCGCATGGTCACGAGCTCCTCGGCGGCCGTGGGGTGAACCGCCATCGTCATATCGAAATCGCGCTTCGTGGCGCCCATTCGCACCGCGATGCCGACGCACTGGATCATCTCGCCCGCCCCCTCCCCCATGATGTGCACGCCGAGCACGCGATCCGTCGCTTTCTCGACGATGATCTTCATGAAGGTTCGCTCCTGCGACCCCGACAGCGTGGCCTTGATCTGCCGGAACGAGGTCTTGAACAGGGTGATCTCGCAACGCGCTCGCGCCTGCGCCTCGGTGAGCCCCACGGAGCCGATCTCGGGCGTGGTGAACACGGCCGAGGGCACGAGTGCGTGGTCGACCTCGGTCGGACGGCCGCCATACACCGTGTCCGCGAAGGCGTGGCCTTCGCGGATCGCGACCGGCGTGAGGTTTACCCGGTTGGTGACATCGCCGACCGCGTAAATCGAGGGCGCCGTGCTTTGCGAGTGGCGATCGACCCGGATGGCTCCCGCCACGTCCAGCTCGACGCCGGCGGCTTCCAGGCCGAGCCCGGCCGTGTTGGGCACCCGCCCCGTAGCGTAGACGACGCGCTCGCAGGCGATCGACTGGTCGTTGGTGAGATTCACCGCCAGGTTGCCGATGCGCCCGTCGATGCTGGCGATCTCGGCCTGTGTGACGACGCGCACGCCCGAGAACGGCAGCTGCGCCATCAGGGCATCCCTCAGGTCCTCGTCGAAGCCCCGCAGGACCTTGTCGGCGCGCAGGACGAGCGTGACCTCCGAGCCCAGACGAGCCAGCAGGCACGCGAACTCCACCGCTATATAGCCCCCGCCCGCGATCACGACGGATTTCGGCAGGCTGTCCCATTCGAAGATGTCGTTGGACGTCTCGATGACGTCGCAGCCCTTCATGGCCTCGGGGACGAACGGATGCGCCCCTACCGCCACCAGGATGCGCTCCGCCGTGATGCGGCGGCCATCGGCGAGCAGGCGCACCGTATGCGCGTCCTCGATCACGGCGCGGCTCGCGATCGCCTGCGCGCCGGAGCGCTCGAGGTTGGCGCGGTAGGCAGCCTCGAGCCGCAGGATCTCACGGTCCTTCGCGGCTTTCAGCTTGCCGAAATCGAAGCTTGGCTCCGGCACGTTCCAGCCAAAGCCGGCGGCTTCCTCGAACTCGGCCGCATAGCGGCTCGCATAAACGTAGAGCTTTTTGGGCACGCAGCCCCGGATGACGCATGTGCCGCCGATGCGATGCTCTTCGGCGACCATGACCTTCGCGCCGTAGCCGGCCGCGATCCGGCTGGCGCGGACGCCTCCGGATCCGGCCCCGATGACGAAAAGGTCGACATCATAGCCCGCCATCGAGGATCTCCACCCTGCCCTACGCCACTCGCCCAAGCCGATCCCGCAAACGTCAGCTTTACAGCTGGACGCCCCGGGTCTTCATCTCGGCGCGGACGCGGCCGATCATGAATTCGGACAGGCGCTGGCTCCAGGCCTGCATCTGGCCGAACAGGTCATCCATCACCTGGGGCTGGACGGAGACGTATTTCTGGCCCGATGCGGACTTGTAGAAGGCCGCGACGTCCTTGAGCTCCGGCTCGCTCATGCGCCCCGCGAAGGTGCGCGCGGCCGCGTTGAGGATGTCCTCGCGCTGCGACTCGAATTCGGGTTTCAGCTTCGCGAGCACCTCGTTGAGATCCTTGGTGATCTCCGGCCGCGTCGTGAGCAGGCTCGACTTCATCTGTTCCATGAACTGGGGAACCATCGCCTCGAACGAGCGCGACAGGCCGGACGCGACGACCACTTCGCGCGCCACCGCGAGATGGGTGGCGGCAGGCTGCTGGGCCAGGGCCGGAGCCGTCGAAAGCGCCAGGGCGAGAGCCGCGGCCGCGAGGGCGGAGCGGGGATTGAAAGCTGCTGTGAACGACACGATGCGTCTCCTGTCTGACGGCCGCGACGGGCGCGACGAGGGAAGGCCGGGATCTCGGATCAGCCGAGATCCCCGATGATTTCGATGCCGGAAGCGGTCGCCAGAATGGCGGCGCTCGCCAGGCCGATGAAGAGACCGTGCTCGACGAGCCCCGGGATGGCGTCCAGCCGGGCCGCCAGATCTTCCGGATCGGGAATGCGCCCCAGCGCGGCGTCGAGCACGAGATTGCCACTGTCGGTGAGGACGACCGAGCCATCCTGCCGCTTGCGGATGGTGAGCTCGCCGGCGCACCCGGACGCCTCCAAGGCCTTGCCGATGGCGACGCGCGTGGCGCCCAGGCCGAAGGTGACGACCTCCAGCGGCAGCGGGAAACGCCCGAGCGTCTCCACGCGCTTGGTTTCGTCCGCGATCACGATCATCCGGCGCGACGCGTTGGCGACGATCTTCTCACGCAGATGCGCGGCGCCGCCGCCCTTGATCAGCCGCAGCCGACCATCCAGTTCGTCCGCGCCGTCCACCGTAAGGTCGAGCTGCGGGGTTTCGTCCAGCGTCGTGAGCGGCACGCCGAGGGCCTGCGCCTGGACGCGGGTCGCCTCAGAGGTCGGCACGCCCACGATCGACAGGCCGTCGCGAACGCGCTCGGCCAGCAGATCGACGAAGTGCTTGGCCGTGGAGCCGGTGCCAAGGCCAAGGCGCATGCCGGGCTGGACGACGGCGACCGCCCTGGCGGCGGCTTCACGCTTCAGGGCGTCGAGGCTCACCGTGATCTCTCCGGACGGGCCGGGAGACGGATCTCGATGCGCCGTCCAGAGACGGGCGCGGTGTGCGCGATCATGCCGTGTTCCGCTTTTCGGACGAGCGGGTCAGCCCGCCCGCGACAGAGGGCGCCCGCGTGGCCTCAAGCCAACGGGACGGCATCCCCTAGCACGTCAGCGGTGCGCCGGAAAAGCAGCGAGATCAAGGCCTGCCACGTACGACAGGCCCTTCGGGGGCTCAGGGCTTGCGAACCGCTCCCGTCGTGTCGGCCGCGCCGGTGCGGCCGCCGAGGTCGGCGACGGCGCCCTTCTCGGGCGGCGTGCAGACGACCTTCTCGTCGAAGACGTAGCAGACGCTCATCGCGCCGTTGCGGGCGTCGACCCGGAACACGCCGCCCTCGCGCTCGTGCCGGGAGGGAACGAGGCTGTATTCGGACGGCTCCTGCTTGCCCGCGCCCTCGCCGGCCGGGAAGCACAGGGTGACGCCGAAGGTGCCTTCCTTCTGGCCGTACTGGCAGGCGCCGACCTCACCCGTCACGCGGTCGATCCGGTAGATCCGGTTCAGATCGGTCTGCGGGGCCGGAATGAACTCGAATTGCCCCGCCAGGGCCGGGGCGGCTGCGCCGAGCAGCGCCAGCGCGGGCATCGCCGGCAGAATGGAAAGAAACCGCTTCATCGTCGCCTCGTATGATCTTCGCGTTGCGCCGCGCCCCGCAGCCGATTCGGCCCGCGGCGGCGGATGCACGCCTCGGCGGAACTCTGGGTCGGCATGGTTAATGAATGGTAACCGACACTTAAGGCCGCCGATTGACGCGTCCGGCGTGATCCTTCAAATCTCCACGATGGCGAGACACATCCTAAACGACCGCGCGACCGTTGTTTTCGATCTCGACGGAACGCTGGCCGACACGGCCGCCGACCTGATCGAGACCATGAACGTGCTGATGGTTCGGGAAGGCGTCGCCACCGTGCCTGTCGAACGCGCCCGGGACGTGGTGGGCGCCGGCGCGCGGGCGATGATTCAGCGTGGCTTCGCGCTGGGCGGGCGGGATCTCGCGACGGACAAGCTCGACAGGCTCTTCGTCGATTTTCTCGACCACTACGCCGAACATCTCGCCGTGAAGACGCGGCTGTTTCCGGGGGTGCTGGAGTCGCTGGATCGGCTCGAGGCGGCGGGGCACCGGCTCGCGGTGTGCACCAACAAGGTCGAGTTGCACTCGGTGGCGCTGCTGCGCGCGCTCGGCGTGGCCGACCGGTTCGCGGCCATTTGCGGGCGCGACAGCTTCGCGTACGCCAAGCCCGATCCCAGGCACCTGACTCTGACGGTGGAGCGCGCCGGCGGCGACCCGCGGCGCGCCATCATGGTGGGCGACTCACGCACCGACATCGACACCGCCCGGGCTGCGGGACTTCCCGCCGTGGCGGTGACGTTCGGATACACCGACACGCCGGTTTCGGAGTTGGGCCCGGACGTGATCATCGACCACTTCGACGCGCTTTTCGACGCGATCGCGGCGCTCGACCATGGGGTGACGAGCGCCGTCGCGTAAGGGGCTCGAGCCCCGGAAGCTGGGTCCGACCGCCGGGCCGGCGCTCAATGCGTCGCGTGTTCGCCTGCAGCCGGCGCGGGCGCAGGCTTGGCCCCGACAGCCTCGACCTTGAATTCAACCGGGATGCTGCCCGCCTTCTCGAAGGTCAGGACGGCTTTCACGGTTTCGCCGGCGGCGAGACCCTTCCCGAGCTTCATGAACATGACGTGGTAGCCGCCGGGCTTCAGCTCGACCTTGCCTCCCGGCGGGATCACGAGGCCGCCCTCGACCGGGCGCATCGTCATCACGCCGTCCTGATGGCTCATCTGGTGGACTTCCGCGCGAGGCGACGCGTCGCTGCTGATCGAGACCAGGCGATCGGGGGTCTGGCCGGTGTTCTCGATCGTCAGGTAGCCGCCGCCGACGGGAGCGCCGGCCGGCGTGGCGCGGGCCCAGGGGTGGCCGATCACGAGGTCGCCCAGCTTGTAGCCATGCGCGAAGGCGGGCGCGGCGACGATGCAGCCGGCGATGAACGCGGCTGCGAGAATGCGATAGCGGATCATGGATGCGAACTCCGGGGCGCGAGCGCCCACCTTTGGGAAGGATCGTCGAAACGGTTCAGCTGAAGCGCGTCGACGCCGGAGGAGCGCGAGGGTGGGATTGGGACGCGGGCGGGAAAGCGTCGCGCCGTGAGGGCGCGGATGGGGGGCCCGCAAAGGCCAGGGCGACGGCGCCGTCTGGCTGAATGGCCGCTGGAAGAGACCGCAGAGCGGGCGCCCAGCCCGCGTGGCAGGGGCCCGCGAGGCAGTGATCGTGGGCCGGGTCGGCCGGATGCGGCGAGCTCGTGTCGACAGGCGCAGAGAGGCACAGGAAGGCCTGCGCCCGCGTGGGATCAAGGCGTCCGCCCGCCCACGCCGAGACCAGGGCGCTGAGAACGAGGCCGTACGCGATGACGAGCACAGCCGCCACGCGGGCTGCGCTCTTGATCGCTCCGTCTCGACGCCTTGCGCTCACCACTGGTCCCCGATGCCCGCGCACTGCTGGTGAGCGGCCTGTACCATGTGACGGGCAACCGGCCAATCGGACAGCGGAGCGATACGGCGTCGTGATTGCCGCAGCGCAAAGATCAGCGCGACATTGCGGGGATCTCGGTATTTTCGACGGGCCGGAGCGGCCCGCCAAGGCCCGAGACACTGTGTCGGGCTCCCTCCGTTGCGAGGGGCAGCGCGGCCGGCTGCGAGCGGATTTTTCTAAGCTAGCGTCGCCGCTCCGGATGCAACTCCGGAGAAGATCGAACCGACAATTCTGCCGCCGATCAGGCTTCTTCGATCAGCGGAGCACGAGCTGCGAGCTCGAGCAGTATAGCCAAACAACCGAGCGCAAAAATGAGCACCCACATCGAACATCCCTCCCCAATGGCCCCACGGTCCTTTTCATCTCCGTGGGTGGCCTTTTTTGCTATTCGACCATACGCCATTATAAAGTCAACGAGGTTAACCGGCTTTGAACCGGCGAATTTGTGGATGTCGGGGATGCAGCCGAACGGAACCGTGATTGGCGTCACGACAGGTCTGCAACGCTCGCGCGCTTTGTTTTTACCTGAGAGTACGAGCGAAGGCGCATTTTGAATGGCTCGAGATTACCGCAAAGCATGCGCCCGGCTGTGGGTGGCCCTCGCGATTGCGAGCGGCCCGGCGGGAGATGCTTGGGCGGCCAACCCGCAGCGCGACCTCCTGAAGCGCCTCAACGGGCGCTGGACGGGAGGCGAGATCTACCTGCTGATCGATTTCGAGCGCATGCAGGGCAACATGGACAAGGAGCGCCCGTTTTCGCGGGCGCCCCTGCAGATCCGCAGCGTGGCCGGGAACATGGTCGTGTTCGCGATCGGCCCGGAGCAGCTCGTCGGCTATCTCGAGCGCGACAAGCTCAGCGTGAGCCGGCCGGGCTATCCGCCCGTGGAGCTACGCCGCCTTAAATAATAGCCGACGCGTCAGAGCGGCGCGCGCTTGGAGGCGCCGCGCGGCGAGCGCTTCGAACCGAAGCTGTTGAACATCCGCTTCAGCCCGCGCGTGTTGCCGACGGTGGGATTGGTGGCGCGCGGCGTTTCCGTGCGCATCGTGCTCTCGCCGCTGATGGCGGGGCCGGCCGGCGCGCGCCGCTGCGCCTGCGCGGCCAGCGGCGTCAGCGCTACGAGCGTGAATGTAAGGGCGATGGTCGCAAGGCTCTTGTTCTGCATCGTTTCTCTCCCGACGGGTGTGTGGAGATCAACAGTGCAGACGGCCGGTCTGTTCCGGAGGATGCGCGTGACCACCGGCCGGCGCGCAGGAAGCCAGCGGTTGCGGCGAAAGGCGGCAGCGTCGTCGCCTTCACGGCCGCGGTTGCTGGGCTGCGCGCCGCCATTGCTGGGTTCGGCCCAGCAGCGAAACGCCCTTGTAGGCATGGACCTGCAGTGAGCGGTTTCCCGCCGCGAGCACGGCGGTGAGTTGGTAGGTTTCGCCGGTATCCGGATCCAGGATGGAGCCGCCCTCGTAGCGCTCCTTGATGCGACGGAGACCCTCGACGACCGTCAGGCCAAGGAGCGGGGCGTCGTGCAGGGCGCCCGAACAGGCGGAGCAGACCGGATTCGGAGGCTCCCCCGGCGCCGGGAAGAGCTTCACGATCACGCCCTCGATGGCGCCGCCACGCTCCTTCAGGGCGATGAGGGCGCCGACGTCGCCATCCTCGTCGACCTGCTCCCACACGCCGACGATCGGGTCCGGGGGCGCGGCGCGAGTTGGGGCCGCCGAAAGCGCCGCGGCCAGCAGGCAGGCGCAGAACAACGCGCGGTGCAGGGTTCGAGCCGTATTTTGCAAAGGCGGGGTCCTTGGAGGGAGCTCGGCGGAAAGCGCGCGGACTAATTCGTGTGAGTCATGAGCCCAACGGCCACCAAGCTCGCAAAGCGATGCACCCGCGTAAACAGTATTCGCACCGACACAATGTTGGGAATTTGTATATAGACCCGCTGAACCGGAATACTCCGTGCTTTGATGGCGGCTCCAAATTTTGTTGTTCCGGGTGAAGCTGCGATCACACGTAAAGTAAATATGCCGTTCAATCAGCGAAGGAATTTCTAATCAACGCCGCGTGGCATGGGGATTGCCAAGTCGTCCCGTAACCCGATGGCCTGCTGCGCTGGATACTTCTGCGCCTTGGCCATCCCGGATTGGTCGACTGCTGAGAGACGCTCATGAACTTCGTACCCAAGCACCCCCGCACGGCCGTCAGCGGTGCGCTCTTCGACACCGCCGCCAAGGTCATCCCCGGCGGGGTGAACAGCACCGCGCGGGCCACCTGGTCGGGGTGGACGCCCTACCCGCTGTTTGTCGCGAAAGGCTCGGGATCTCAGCTCGAAGACGTCGATGGCAACGTCTACACCGACTACCTGCTGGGGCTCGGCCCGATGATCCTCGGCCACCGGCCGCCGGAGGTCACGCGGGCGGTGGTCGACTTCATTGAAACGCGCGGAACCGTGTTTGCGCTGCCGACCGCCGACGAGGCCACCCTGGCCGACAAGATCGTGGCGGCGGTTCCCTCCGTGGAGCAGGTGCGGCTGTGCAACACCGGCACCGAGGCGGTGCTCTACGCCACCCGGCTGGCGCGCGCCTTCACGGGGCGGCGCAAGATCGTGCGATTCGAGGGCATGTATCACGGGTTTTCCGACGGCGTGTACTGGAGCAAGCATCCCAGCATCGCGGCCGCCGGGCCGGATTCGAGCCCGCGTCCCGTCGCCCAAGGGCCCGGGTTGCCGGCAGGCGTCGAACAGAACCTCATCATACTCCCCTGGAACGATCCCGAGGTTCTGCGGGCGGTGTTGAAGACCCAGGGACACGAGATCGCGGCGGTGCTCACCGAACCGGTGATGTGCAACACGGGGTGCATCCTTCCCGAGCCCGGCTACCTCGAAGCCATGCGGGAGGCGACCCGCGAGGCCGGCGCGCTCCTGATCTTCGACGAGGTCATCACCGGCTTTCGGCTGGCGCTGGGGGGAGCACAGGAGCGCTTGCGCGTCACGCCGGACCTGTCCGTATTCGCCAAGGGGCTCGGCGGCGGGTTTCCGGTTGCCGCGCTGGGCGGTCGACGCGAGATCATGGCGCTCGTCAGCGACGGCCGGGTCTCCATGGCGGGCACCTACACGGCCAACGGCATCGCGGTCGCGGCCGCGAACGCGACGCTCGCCATTCTCGCGCGGCCCCGGTTCTACGGCGACCTCGACGCCGTGTCGGATCAACTGCGCCACGGCCTCCAGGCAGTGTTCGACGCCGCGGCCCTTCCGGCCCGGGTCGTCGGGATCGGTCCATTGATGCAGGTGTGGTTCACCACGCATGCGATCCGGAATTATCGCGACGCCGAGCGCTTCGCCGATCAGGGTCTCTTCGACCTGTGGTGGCGCGGCATGCTGGCTCGCGGCGTCCTGTTTCACCCGGGCGCCTACGAAAACCTGTTCGTCTCGTCCGCGCACACGACCGCGGACATCGAGGCGACGCTCGACGCGGCTCGCGACGTCGCCGCGGAGCTCAGCCGGCGCGTGTGAGGCTGCGCCGGCTCACCGGCCGACCGCGAAGGAAAACGTCAGCTCGGTTCCAATCGTGAACTGATCGCGCGACCCGAAGCGTCGCACGATCGGGCTCGCGGCTGCGTCGCGTACGAGGCGGTCGTAGCGGGCGTATGCCGTCGTGGTCCACGTATCGGACCACGCGTAGCTCAAGGCGGCCGCGAGCCCCAGCGACTTGACGCCCGGGCCGGGATCGAACGCCCGAACGCGCATGTTCGCGGCCGCCTCCGTGGGGAACACGCCGAAATTGGCGTCCATGTAGTCGGCGTCCGCGAACGACATCCGCGGCCCTCCCGACAACGTGAACCTCCCGAACTTCTCCACCCAGTCGACCGACAGGTCGCCGACGAAACCGTCAGCCCGGCCGCGGAACCCGTGCCGGATCTCGAGACGCGTCCGCAGCCGGTTCTGGATCGGCCAGACTTCGGCGAAGACGCCGGCCTCGACCGTCCAGGGCACGTCGCGCAGGCCATAAAGCCGCCGATCCGAGGCAAGGTAGCGTCCACCTCTGAGGTTCAGGACCGGGCCGATCGCCCAGCGGTCGCCGCTCAGAAGCGTGTAGTCGAACCCGTCGTCCGGAGCCGAGAAGCCCGCGGCCTCATCGGATCGCCGGATGCTGAACGAGGGCAGCGCATAGGGGCCGTACAAGGAGGCGCCATCGTAGCGCGGGGCGACTGCGGCCGAGACGCCCAGCGTGACGATCCACTCCGCCGCCGGCTGCGGACTTGTCACCGCGGGCGTATCAGCCGCCCAGGCAGGCGCGCTCATCATCCAGCAGGCGAGCAACGGCAGGAGGCGATGGTGACGCACGGGCATCTCGAAACGCACAGGTTATCAGGCGCTCGCGCAAAGGAGCGGTCGTCGGCATTCTAGTTCGTTACGCCTCGCGATCCGAGCACGGTTATTGGGAGTGACCTCCAAAATTTGGAGGTCCACCACGTGCCCTGCTGCAAATCCAATTAGTTTGTTCAGCAATAACAGCCACTTGCGGGTTTGGGTCAGTTGGCACGTGGGTTGCCATAGAGCCTGCATGGTCATTAACCAACCTTCCGCATCGGCCTGCCCCGGCGTCCGCGTGCTCTGCGATTTCGACGGCACCATCACGGCGCAAGACGTCACCGACCTGGTTCTGTCGGAACTTGCCGCCCCGGAATGGCTGCACGTCGAGGAGCTATGGCGCTCGGGCGCGATCGGCTCGGGCGAGTGCATGCGCCGGCAGGTCGCGCTGATGCGCGGCGGTTGGAGCGAGCTGGACGGTCTGCTCGACCGGGTCGACGTGGAGCCCGGCTTCGTCGCGTTCGCCCGAGGCTGCGCCCGCATGGGGCTTCGGCTGGAGATCGTCAGCGACGGGCTGGACTACGCCATCCGGCGCATCCTGGGCAGAAGCCGCCTTGACCTTCCCATCCGGGCCAACCGGCTGTTGCGCGGCGAGGACGGCGCGTGGTCGCTCGCGACGCCGTTCGCCGACGCCCGATGCCTGAATGGCGCGGCGCACTGCAAATGCTGGTCGGGCGGCTCGGCGCCGGTGCGCTACACGGTGGTGATCGGCGACGGGCGGTCGGACATTTGCGTGGCCAAGCGTGCGGACATCGTCTTCGCCAAGCAAGGCGCCGAGGGGCCGTCGCCGCTGCTGCGCCATTGCGGCGATCTCGGCCTGCCGCACGTCGCCTTCGCCAGCTTCGACGATCTCGGATGCGCCTTGGAAGCGCATCTCGCGCAGTTGCGGATGAGGGCGGCGTCGTGACCCGCGCGCAACTGGCCCGCCGCGCCGCGCCGGCGCCGACCGTGACGGTTCTGGACCTCGACGGGTCCGCGCTGGAGCAGGCGCCCGTATGCGCACGTCGGGACGCTGGACTGGCCGCGACGATCGACATGCGCGACCTGGGGCGAGCGCTGCGGCTGTGGGCTTGGCGGCCCGCCTTCGAAGCCTTCAAGGCGAGATTGCCTGCGCCCGGAGACGCGCCGGAGATCTTCCTGCTCGGCTCGGGCGATTACCACCACCTCACGGCGGCGTTGCTCGAGCGCCGCGGCGAGCCGCTCACGGTCGTGCACTTCGACAACCACCCCGACTGGGCCTGGACGTTTCCCCGCCGCCATTGCGGCTCGTGGGTGAATGCGGCCCTCGGCATGCCGCAGGTCGTTCGTGTGGTCACCATCGGCTGCTGCAGCGACGATCTCGAGAGGCCAGACCGGGCCGGCGCGAACATGCGCGCGCTCGCATCAGGGCGGCTCGAAATCCACCCCTGGCGTCGCTCGCCGACCCGCCTTCCGCATCAGGCGCCTCCGCTTCCCGGCCATAGGATCGAAGGCGGCCGTCTCGTCTGGCGCAACCTGGCCGAGGAAGACTGGGACGTCGCCATGGCCCGGATCATCGCGACGATCCCGACGGGATGCGTCTGGCTCACCATCGACAAGGACGTGCTCGGGCCCGAAGAGGCCGCCACGAACTGGGATCAGGGCTCGCTGCCGCTCGGCTTGCTGGAAAGCGCCATCACCCGACTGGCGAACGAGCGACGGATCGTCGGCGTCGACCTGTGCGGGGACTATTCACCGCCGCGCCATCTCCAGCCGATGAAGTGGGCCGAGGCGCTGCTCGATCAGCCGCGGCGTCCGCCCGCTTCCACGGCCATCAACGCCGTCGTCAACGCGCGGCTGCTCGACCTGCTGGAGCACGTGTTGTGAGCCCCATCCTCGCGCTTCTGCTGTGTCTGACGATCATCCTCGATGTGGCGGGCCAAACGGCGTTCAAGCTGGGGCTCGTCAGCGCCGAGGGACCGCTTTGGCGCAGGGTCGTCACCAGTCCGGCGACGCTCGCCGGCGTGGCCGCATACGGGGTCGAACTCCTGCTGTGGCTCGCGGTGCTCTCCATGGCGCCGCTCAGCGTGGCCTTTCCGGTGGCCGCGCTGGCCTATTGCGGGGTGCTGGCCACCAGCCGCCTCGTCCTGGGCGAGCGCGTCTCCGGCAGGCGCTGGCTTGGGGCCGCCATCATCACCTTGGGCGTCGCGCTGGTGTGCATCAGCGCCGGAACGGATTGACCACATGAACGACAACAGCTTCACCCTCGAGGGCGGGCCCACCGCCGTGCTGCTGATCCATGGGCTCACCGGCACACCCTCCGAAATGCGCGGCGTCGCCAAGGCGATCGCGCGGCGGGGCTACACGGTGCATGTCGTGCAGCTTGCGGGCCATTGCGGATCCGAGGACGACCTTCTGCGCACCGGCTGGCGCGACTGGAGCCGGAGCGTCGAGCGCGCGTTCGACCAGCTGCGCGAGCGCCATCAGACGGTGTTCGTCGGTGGGCTCTCGATGGGAGCGCTGCTGTCGCTCAATCTCGCGCACAACCGGCCCGGCGAGGTCGCCGGGTTGCTGCTGTACTCGACCACGCTGTTTTACGACGGCTGGGCGATCCCGCGCACGCGTGTTTTTCTGAAGCCGGCGCTTGCCTTGGGGTTCTCGCGGTGGATCCGCTTCGTCGAGAGCGCGCCCTACGGCATCAAGGACGACCGTCTGCGCGGGCGCCTGATGCGTTCCATGCAGCAGGGCGACAGCGCGGCTGCGGGGAACGCCGCCACCCCGGGCGGCAGCCTCGTGCAATTGCACCGGTTGATCGCGCGCGTGAAGAAGGCTTTGCCTTCCATCCGGACGCCCGCGCTGGTGGTCCACGCGCGCGAAGACGACATGACGAGCCTGCGCAACGCCGACTACCTGGCGAGCCGCCTGGGCGGCGACGTGGACAAGGTCATCCTGGATGACAGCTACCACATGGTGACGCTGGATCTGGACAAGGCCCGGCTGATCGACCACTCGGTGGAATTCCTGGGTCGCCATGCGCCGCAGCAAACCGTCCGGCAGAGCCCCATCCCGCTGCGTCGGGTGCAAGGCCGATGAGGCGCCCCTCCGCGACCACCACGATAGAACGGTCCATCGCGGCGGTCGCTCGCGAAGACTGGGACCGCTGCTTCCCGGGCGAAGCCGAGACCTGGGCCTTCTATCGCGCCGTGGAGGAGGCCGGGCCGCCGGGCTTCGACTGGCGATACGTCGTCCTGCGCGACCAGGGCGAGGTGCTGGCCGTGGTTCCGGCGTTTCTGACGCGCTACGAGCTGGACACCACCGTCCAGGGCGGGCTGAAACGCGTTACCCGCATGCTCAGCCGCGCGCTGCCTTGGCTGATGACGTTGCGGCTCGCGGCCCTGGGGTCACCGGTCGCGGAGCGCTGCCATATCGGCTTCGCGCCGACAGTTCAGCCCGAGCGCGAGCCGGAGTTGCTGGCGCTGATGCTGGACGCCTTCGAGGCCATGGCGGACGCCGAGGGGTGCGGGCTGATGGCCGTCAAGGACGCCGGCGAGCGCGCCATGCCGCTCTGGCGACGGGTTACGGACGAACGCGGCTACCAGCCGATCCCTGGCCTGCCCACCGGCATGCTGGACATGCCGGCCGGCGGCCTCGACGGATATCTGGCGACGCTGAGCCGCGCGACCCGCAAGGACCTTCGCCGCAAGATGCGCGTACGCGAAGACCTCCGGGTGGAACGGCGCCAATGCGTCGACGACGTGGTCGAGGCTGTCGGCGCGCTTTACGCCGAGACGGTCGCACATAGCGACCTGCAATTCGAGCACCTGCCGCCGAACTACTTCGCGGCGGTGCTGCGTCACATGCCCAACGCCACGATCGTACTGTATTGGGCCGGAGACGCGCTGGTCGCGTTCAACTTGTTGATCGAAACGCCGACCCACCTCGTCGACAAGTACATCGGCATGCACTACCCGGCGGTGCGCCGCTATAACCTCTATTATCTCAGCTGGATCGAGAACGTTGAATATTGCGCGAAGCGCGGCATTGCGACTTATCAAAGCGGACAGGCGTTCTATGCCTCCAAATTGAGGCTGGGTTGCCGGCTGTCGCCGAACTGGCTGCTGTTCCGGCACCGCAATCGCGTCATCAACGCCTGCCTTCGCGTGGTGGCGCGGATCGTGAGGCTCGACCGTTTCGATCCGGCCATCGCGAGCCTCATGGAGCGCCAGACATGACCCAGCGCATCGAGGCTGGCGGCCGTATGGCGACGATCCTGGCTGGCGTCGCCTGGACGTTTCTGGTGCTGTGCGAAACCCTCGCGCAGGTCGCCCTCAAGGCGGCCGGCTCGGCCATGGAGGGCGTTCCGCCGGAAGCCTGGCTTTGGGCCGCCGCGACCAATGGCTGGGCATGGATCGGCGTCATCGGCTATCTTGGGTCCTTCGCCGCCTGGATGACGATCCTGGATCGCATGCCGCTCAGCCTCGGCTTCCCGCTCACCTCGATCGTGTATGTCAGCGTGACGGCCGCATCGGCCGTGCTGTTTGGCGAGCATGTGGGCGCGCTCCGCTGGGCCGGCGTCGCCATCATCATCGCTGGCATCGTCCTGCTCGGCACGGAGGACGATTGAGGTGCGCAGCTTCGGGCGCTTTCGATCCATCCGGCTGAAGATGATCATCGCCTTCATGCTGGTCAGCGTCGCGCCCATGCTGGTCGCCACGGAGCTGGCCACCCAGCTCGTGGTCAACACCTTCGAGTCGAGCTTGCAGGTCTGGCTCTATGAAACGTCCCGCTTCTTCTTCGGCAATGTGCTGGACGAACGCCGGGAGGCGATCGGCATCGCCGACAGCATGATCGAACAGGGCAGCATCGATTCCGTCGCGGACGGCTCCGCCACGGCCCTGCCGTCCAGCGTCCAGAAGCTGATGGACGCACTCGGCTACGACGTCCTGGTGGTCTACGACGCCGACAAAAAGGCGATCTACGCCTCGCGCCAGGTTTCCGGCCTGGAGGAGGCCCCGATCGGCGCGGAGGCGACCCTCTACACGGTGCGGATCAACGGCAAGCCGATGCTGATGGCGGGGGCGCTGCGGCCGTTCGAACGCGGCGGAAACCGCATTTACCTGCTGGTCGGGATCTTCATCGACGAGAACTACATCGGCAACATCAACGCGCTGAAGTCCTTCGAAATGCGGCTGTACTACCGCCAGGGGGACAGCCTGGTGCAGTTCTATTCGTCGGCTCTCGGCGCACAGGTCGACAGGCCCTTGCGGCCGGCGGTGGCCGAGGCGCTCGTGAAGGGCGAGCCCTATGTGTTCAGGCGCGCGGCCGAGGGCGGCCATTTCATGGGCGTCTACACGCCCTTGCTCGACAGCAAGCAGCAGTTGCTGGGCGTGATCTTCTGCGGGCTTCGGTCCGACATCGGCATCGCCGGCTGGGTGAACCGGACCAACATCTTCGTCGCCATCTTCATCGTCGGCTCGGCGCTGGCTGTGCTGGGCGCCCTCGTTTTGTCACGCCAGCTCGTGCGCCCGCTGCTGAAGCTGGCGAACGGCGTGCGCGCCGTTTCGGCCGGCGATTTCGAGCAGCAGGTCACGGTGGCGGGCCGCGACGAGGTCGCGGAGCTGTCGGACGCGTTCAACAAGATGACGCGCGAGCTCTCGCGCCTACGCGACGTCGAGGCGCGGTTGCGCCGCCAGGAGCGCCTGTCGACGCTGGGCGAGGTCGCGGCCGGGCTCGCGCATGAAGTGCGCAATCCGCTCGGCATCATCAAGACCACGGCCGAGCTCCTGCAGCGCTCGACGAGCCTGAACGAGGCGGAGGTTCGCCGCCTCGGCTATGTGGTTGAGGAAGTGCGCCGCATCGATGCGCTCATCCGCGACTTCCTGTCCTTCGCCAAGACGCCCCAGGCCGCCGTTCTGCTGAAGCCGGCCGACGTCGTCGAGCGCGCGATCGCGTTCGTGCAGCAGGAGGCCGAGCGCCGCGGAGTGGCGATCTCGTTGATCGACGACGCGCCCGACGCTGTGGTGCGCGGCGACCCGGGGCAGATCTACGACGCCGTGCTGAACCTCGTCCTCAACGCCCTGGACGCGCTTTCGGGCGGCGGCAAGCTCTCGATCCGCCAGAGCCAGGATAGCGCCTCGGTGAGGCTGGTGTTCACCGACAACGGCCCCGGCGTGCCGGCCGACATCACGCCGCGACTGTTCGACCCCTTCGTCACGTCGAAAGCCACCGGAACGGGGCTGGGCCTCGCCAAGGTCTTCGCCGTGATGGAGACGCATGGCGGAGCCGTCGCCTACAAGGGCGGCCCCACAGGCGCGGTGTTCGAGCTGAATTTTCCCACCGCAACCGAACATGAAGCGGCGCCCGCATGACCCACTCCATCCTCATCGTCGATGACGAGCCGAAGCTTCTCGACGTGTTGGCGGGAATGCTGGAGCAGATGGGCTACCGCGCCCTGACGGCCTCGAGCGGGGCGGCGGCGCTGCAGACGCTGGACCGCGATCCTGTCGACCTGGTGCTGTGCGACCTGCGCATGCCCGGGATGGGCGGGCGCGAGCTCCTCGCCGAAATGTCGCGGCGCGGCCACAAGATCCCGCTCGTGATCATGACGGCCTATAGCAGCGTGCGCGACGCCGTCGCGGTGATCAAGGAAGGCGCGTTCGACTACATCGACAAGCCCATCGAACTGGACGACCTGACGGCGACGCTCTCCAACGCGCTCCGCCTGCAGGACGCCCTGCGCGACAACGCCCGCTTGCGCGAGGAACTGGAGGGGCGGCATCGGTTCGACACCCTGGTCGGCGTGTCGCCCGCCTTCCAGACGGTTCTCCGATCTATCAGCGAAGTCTGCGCCGCCAAGACCACCGTCCTGCTGACGGGCGAGAGCGGCACCGGCAAGGAAGTCGTGGCGCGCGCCATCCACTTCAACAGTCCGCGCAGCGCCGGCCCGTTCGTGGCCGTCAACTGCGCGGCGGTTCCCGAGGCGTTGCTGGAAAGCGAGTTCTTCGGCCACGTGAAGGGCAGCTTCACGGGCGCGGTCGCGAACCGGGTCGGCCGCTTCGGGCAGGCGGACAACGGGACGCTGTTTCTGGACGAAATCGGCGACATGCCGCTCGCCCTGCAGGCCAAGATTCTGCGGGTATTGCAGGACCACGTCTACGAGCCTGTCGGATCAACCCTGAGCAAGACCACCGACGTGCGCATCATCGCGGCGACGAACCGCGATCTCGAGAAGATGGTGGCCGCGGGCCAATTCCGAGGCGATCTCTTCTACCGCCTGAACGTCTTCGCCATTCCGCTGCCGGCGCTGCGCGATCGGCGGGAGGACATCCCTCTGTTTCTCGACCGCTTCGTCGCCGAGTTCGGCCCGGCGCTCGGGAAAAAGGGGCTCAGCTTCTCGCCGGACGCCGTCCGCGCGTTGTGCGCCTATCCCTGGCCGGGCAACATCCGCGAGCTGCAGAACTGCGTCGAGCGATCGGTGCTTTCGGCGAGGCGCGACGTGATCGAGGCGTCGGATCTGCCGCCCTATATCGGGCAAACCCAGGGCCCCAGCGGCTCGCGCGGCGACATCGTCTTTCCGATGGACCTCGACGACGAATGCGCCCGGTTCGAGCGCCAGCGCATCATCGCCGCCCTGAAGCAGACCAACGGCGTGCAGGTCCGCGCGGCCGAGATCCTGGGCATCACCGAACGCAGCCTTTGGCATCGCGTCAAGAAGCTCGGCATCAGCGTCACCCGCGCGGTGGCGGGAGACTGACGCCGGCGCGCCTCCGCCGTCGAATTCGGCTTGGACCCCCGCCATGGAAACCATCCTCGCATCCGCGCTTCGCAAATCCATACGCTCCGGCGCCCTTACCGTGACCTTCGCGTCGGGACGCAGCGAGCGTTTTGGCGATGGTTCGGGGCCAGCGGTCGCTTTTCGCTTCGCGGACGCGGGGGCGCAATGGGCCTTCCTGATTGATCCCGATCTGCGCTTCGGCGAACTCTACATGTCCGAACGGCTCGTTCTGGAAGAGGGGTCGATCCGGGACCTTCTGGGCGTAATCTACGCCAACGCGGAATCCGGCTCGCCCCCATTGTTGATGCGGGCGGTCGACTCCGCTCGCTTTCGGCTGCGCCGCCTGGCGCGGAACAACGTTCGCCGGCGCTCCCGCAGCAACGTCGCCCATCACTACGACCTCGACGCACGGCTCTTTCGCCTCTTCCTCGATGACGATCTGCAATACAGCTGCGCCTATTTTCCCCATCCTTCCGCCACCCTCGAGGAGGCGCAGGCCGAAAAGAAGCGCCGCATCGTCGCCAAGCTCGATCTCGGCCCCGGCATGCGCGTGCTCGACATCGGCTCAGGTTGGGGAGGCTTGGCCCTGGCGCTGGCGCAGGACGCCAAAAAGCCGGATGTGCTCGGCGTCACCCTGTCCAGCGAGCAACTAGCTGTCGCGCGAGCGCGCGCTGCGCAACTCGGCCTCGGCGACCGGGCGCAGTTTCGGCTGGAAGACTATCGCGATTTGAAGGAGCGCTTCGACCGCATCACGTCGGTCGGCATGTTCGAGCATGTCGGCGTCGGGTTCTACGGAGTGTTCTTTCGGCAGGTCGCCGAGCTGTTGGCGCCAGACGGCGTGATGCTGCTGCACACCATCGGCTCGTCGGATGCTCCGGGCTTCGTCACGCCCTGGCTCGACAAGTACATCTTTCCGGGCGGCGACATTCCTTCACTATCCGAGATCATTCCGCACATCGAGAAAGCCGGACTGGTCGTCACCGATGTCGAGGTTCTGCGCAAGCACTACGCGTTGACGCTGCGGGAATGGGCCAGACGCTTCCAGGCTCGACGCGCCGACGCGGCGGCGCTGTACGACGAACGGTTTTGCCGCATGTGGGAATTCTATCTCGCGGCGGCCGAGTGCGCCTTCCTGTACGAAGGGCTGGTGGTCTTCCAGATCCAGATCGCCAAGACGGCGGGATCGTTGCCGCTGACGCGTGATTACATGAAGCCGTCTTGAGCTCGCAGGCGCAGGGCCCCGCGATGACGGGCTAGCGCGACGTCGGGACCATCTGGTCGGGGACCTTGGCCGCATGCGCCAGCGAAGGATGAGCCGGGACGCGGAAGGGGGAAACCGGCGAGGTCTCGTCGATGCTGAAGCATAATCGAGGCGCGTACAGCGCGGCTCCGTTGCCGGCTATCGCAAGTTCAGGACCGGCCAGGCCGCCAGCCAGGCCGCCGCGAGGGAGAGCGCGATGCCGGGCGCCACGCGGGCCACGAAGGCCCGCTCCCCGGTCCCCACGGCCATGATGGTCTTTGCGAACGCGTTGGTGGTCATGGCGGCGAGGACAGGCAGGACCGTGTCGACGGGCGCCAAGCCGCCCGACGCCGCCAGTGAGGCCACGGACAGCGCGGCCGAATGGGTATCGATTAGGCCGCCGATGGCTGCTCCGACAACCATTCCGGTTTCCCCGAACCGAGCCTTCAGCCAAGCCGACGCCACTATCATCAGGGCGAGCGTGGACGCGAGAAGCAGCGCAACGCTCACGCTGAAGGCGCGGCCGCCAGCTGGCGCTTCGACGTCCTGCGAGGTCACGGCCCGCAAGGTGAAGATGGCGCCATAGCCGAGCGCCACGGCGCCCCCGGCCAGGAGCGGCAGCGCCATGGCGTCGAGCGTCGGGCGGCTCGCGACGGCCAGCAGCAGCATAAGCTGCGCGAAGGTGGCGACCGTCGAAAGGGAGGCGCCCGCGACGGCCGCGCCGAGGGTCTTGGGATTCCGGGCGGCAAGACCGCCCATGGACCCGATCGTCGCGGTGCTGGACACGAAACCGGATGCGAAGCCCGCCAAAGGCAGCCCATAACGCGGCCCGATCACACGGGTCAGGATGTGTCCGCAAGCCGCGATCGCAAGGACCAGGATGACGAAAAGCCACAGCGCGTGAGGGTTGAGCGCTTCGTAGGGCCCCATTGGCCGATCCGGGAGCTGGGGCCAGACCACCACGGTCGCAATCGCGAAGATGAGGCCGTCCTTCACCTCGGCGTCAGTGAGGGACCCTTTGACGAAGCCATGCACCGGGCGTTTGGCGGCGAGCACGACCGCCGTCGTGACGCCCAGCACCCCGGCCAGGACCGTGTCGCTCATCGCAAGGGCGCCGATGAGCGGCGTGACCAGGAGGGCGATTTCGGTGGTCAGCCCGGGATCGTCGCCGCGGTCCCGCGCATAGGCAAGCGCTGTCAGGACGGCCACGGCGGCGAGCGCCGTGAACAGGATCAAGTGACCGCCCACGTGGACGGCCACCGCGCCGAGCAGGGCGGCGATGGCGAATGTCCGCAGGCCTGCGGCGCCACGCAATGGGCCCTCGCCTTTCGAGCGCTCGCGCTCGACCCCGATCAGCAGGCCCAGGGCAAGCGCCACCGTGAAGTTGAGCCAGAGGCCGGACATGTCGTGCTCCTTCCGAGGCGCGTAATAAACGCTGACGGACAGGAGCTGTCGTTGGGCCAAGTCAGGGGTCAGGTCCGTTTGCAAGCGATTTCGCCCGGCCTTGACATATCTCGTCCGCCCGCGAGGCGGGGGCTGCTACATTCGTGGCTGTGCCGGCTGGGCGTCAGGTTTGCGTGGCCCGAGCACCGACGAGAGGGGGCGCCAATGCGAGCCGTGCACCGCGAGAATCATCTGATCGAGCGCATCGGCTGGCTGCGGGCCGCCGTGCTCGGAGCCAATGACGGCATCATTTCCACCGCGAGCCTGATGGTTGGCGTGGCCAACGCCTCGAGTACGCCGAACGAGGTTCTCGTCGCCGGCGTCGCCGGGCTCGTGGCGGGCGCCATGTCGATGGCGGCCGGCGAGTATGTCTCGGTCAGCTCCCAGTCCGACACGGAGGAAGCCGACCTCGCCAAGGAGCGCCAAGAGCTGGCGGAGCAGCCGGAAGCCGAGCTTCAGGAGCTGACGCAGATCTACGTGAACCGGGGTGTCGAGCCGGCGCTGGCGAAGCAAGTGGCCGAGCAGATGACCGCCAAGGACGCCTTCGCGGCGCACGCCCGTGACGAGTTGGGGCTCTCGGCGCACATCGTGGCGCAGCCTGTCCAGGCGGCGCTGACGTCTGCCGCGATGTTCGCCATCGGCGCAGCGATGCCGCTGGCCATCGCCTTCATGGCGCCGGCCGGCAAAACAGTGTGGATGGTCTCGGTTGGCTCCCTCGCATGCCTGGCCTTGCTCGGCGCAGCCGGGGCCAAGGCGGGCGGCGCTGGGATCCTCAAGCCGACAGTCCGGGTCACGTTCTGGGGCGCCTTCGCGATGGCGGCCACCGCCGCGATCGGCATGCTCGTCGGACACGCCGTCTGAGCACCTGAGCTGAGCGCCTGCCTGCTGGCTTAGGAATGGTGGGCGCGACAGGGATTGAACCTGTGACCCCTCCCGTGTGAAGGGAGTGCTCTCCCGCTGAGCTACGCGCCCGTCCGTGGCGGGCCATGAGGCCGGCGACCGAACGTGGCAGGCTTCTAGGCAGCCGCGGGCGGCAAGTCAAGCGTGCGGATGGCGTGGCGACGCGCTGAGCGGGGGTAAGCCGATTCGTTCACCATGGCGGAGAGAGGGCGCGTCGGGCTGGAAACCAAGATGCGCTTTGTGTGTTTCGACACAGCGGGCCTGCCCCGTTTGCGCCTAGAAAGGACCGCAGTTGTGGCGCGCCCGACACGTTGGTGAATGAAACACCAATCCGTGATGAAACTCCCGGGTAGGTTGTTGAATTCCTTTAACGAGTATGGGTAACGCTCAAGGTCCGCGGCCCGTCCGCAATTTGTCAATTCTGAGACCGAAATCGAGGCAACACAAATGCGCCGTATAGCTATCGCGTTGGCTGGCGTGACCGCAGGACTGCTCCTGTCTGGCGCGGCCCAGGCCTACCAGATCGACCCCCTCACCCGCCAGCCGCTGGTGGAAGCCTACCCGGAGGCCGCCAAGCCCCAGGCGACCGCCGTTCCGCGCGAGATCGTCAGCTATGACGGCAAGTACAAGCCCGGCACGGTCGTGGTCTCGACCACCGAGCGCCGCATGTACTACGTGCTCGGCGACGGCAAGGCCGTGCGCTACGGCGTCGGCGTCGGCCGTCCCGGCTTCGACTGGGCCGGCGTGAAGACCGTCACGATGAAGCGCGAGTGGCCGGATTGGCGTCCGCCGTCCGAGATGCTGCGCCGCCGCCCCGACCTGCCGAAATACATGCCGGGCGGCCCCGAGAACCCGCTTGGCGCGCGCGCCATGTATCTGGGCACGTCGCTCTACCGCATCCACGGCTCCAACGAGCCGGAGACGATCGGCCAGGCCGTGTCGTCGGGCTGCATCCGCATGGTCAACGAGGACGTGATCGACCTCTACGAGCGCGTAAAGGTCGGCGCGCAGGTCATCGTCCAGCGCTGAACCGCCCTCCCCTGTCTGAGAAAGGCCGGCATGATCGCCGGCCTTTTTCGTTGCAGGCCGGGCCGGCTCAATGGCGGCGCGGGGGATCGCGGCTCAGGCCCTTGGCGTCGAGCTCGGCCAGATAAGCGGCCCAGCGAGTCTCGTGCTCGGCGCCGAGTTCGCGCAGGTAGGGCCAGCTGAAGATGCCGGTCTGGTGCATGTCGTCGAAGATCAGCCGGACCGCATAGTTGCCGACCGGCTCGACGCCGATGATCTGCACGTCGCGCTTGCCCGGCACGGTCTTGCGTTCGGCGGCCGAATGGCCCTGCACCTCGGCGCTCGGGCTTTCGACGCGCAGATACTCGGCCGGCAGCGCGAATGACGTCCCGTCGTCGAACGCCACGTGCAGGGCGCGCTTGTCCTTCGCCAGTTTGATCTCGGTGGGCCAGACGCTCGACATGCGATGATGATCCCTGAACGGCGGCGCCGCGCTCCGGCCCGGCGGGCCGGCGGGTAGCGGTCGCTTGCCAGCGCACATATATCGGGCAAGATGCCTTTCCGCCACGCGGCTCCGCACCATCTCAGGCCCATGACCGAGACGATCCAGCTTCCGACCCAGGCCCGCCCGCTCGTCGACCCGTTCGGCCGGTCGATCACCTATCTGCGCGTGTCCGTCACCGATCGGTGCGATTTTCGCTGCGTGTACTGCATGTCCGAGGACATGACCTTCCTGCCGCGCAAGGACCTGCTGACGCTGGAGGAGCTTGACCGACTGTGCTCGGCCTTCGTGCGCCAGGGCGTGCGCAAGCTGCGCATCACGGGCGGCGAGCCCTTGGTGCGGCGGGACATCATGACGCTGTTCGGCAACCTGTCGCGCCATCTCGACTCGGGCGCGCTGGAGGAGCTGACGCTCACCACCAACGGCTCGCAGCTGGCGCGCTACGCCGATGAGCTGGCGGCCTGCGGCGTGCGGCGCATTAACGTGTCGCTGGACACGCTGGATCCCGACAAGTTCAAGGCCATCACCCGGCGCGGCGACCTCGCGGTCGTGCTGAAGGGCGTCGACGCCGCGCGCCGGGCCGGCATGCAGGTGAAGATCAACGCGGTGGCGCTGAAGGGCGTCAACGAGAACGAAGTCGAGCGCATGATCGACTGGGCCCATGCGGGCGGCATGGACATGACCTTCATCGAGGTCATGCCGATGGGGGACATCGAGCCGGCGCGGTTCGACCAGTACTGGCCGCTGCGCGACCTGCGCGCCCGGCTGGCGCAGACCTACACGCTGGAGGACATCCCGTATCGCACCGGCGGCCCGGCCCGCTACATGCGCGCCAAGGAGACTGGCGGGCGCATCGGCTTCATCACGCCGCTGACGCATAATTTCTGCGAGAGCTGCAACCGCGTGCGGGTGACCTGCACGGGCACTCTCTACATGTGCCTTGGCCAGGAGGACGCCGCGGACCTGAGGGCGCCGCTGCGCGCGTCCGAGGGCGACGAAGCTCTGGACGCGGCAATCAAGGCCGCCATCGCTCGCAAGCCCAAGGGGCACGACTTCATCATCGATCGCGACACCGCCCGCCCGGCCGTGGGCCGGCACATGAGCGTCACGGGCGGCTGAGCCTTGAGCTTGACGTTTTAGCGCCACGCGCAATCTTGAGGCCCGGGACCGCTTTGGTGCGAGTTCGATGGGGCTTCAGGTGAACACATTTCCGATCGTCGGCGTCTATGCGGCGCTCAACGTCTTCATTCTCGCCTGGCTGGCGTGGTCTACCGGCAAGCTCCGGCGGCAGCACCAGGTGTCCATCGGCGATGGCGGCGTCCCGGCGCTGATCCGCGTGATGCGCGGCCACGCCAACGCGGTGGAGAACATTCCGATGTTCTTCATCCTGCTCATCGTCGCGGCGGCGATCGGAACGCCAGCATTCGTGCTGCATGGGCTCGCGGCCGTGTTCACGGCCGGCCGGGCCGTTCACGCCTGGTATTTCATCCAGCCGGACGCTCCCATGCGCCTGCGCGTGGTGGGCTTCGCGGCCACGCTGCTGCCAATGCTGATCCTGGCGATCGGCCTGCTCGGCCACGGCCTGGTGCAGCTCTTTCATTGAGCCGACGAGAGATCGCGAACTCCCTCCGGCTATCCGCCACTGCCGGGTCCATCCCGGCACTACATGCCCACGCGCGGCGCATGGATCCCCGGGTCAGGCCCGGGGGTGACGGTGGAGGGGCCCAGCCTGCGCGTTTACGACGACCAGTTGTGCTTGAAGTCCGGATAGAGCGTCAGGCCGCCGTCGATGTAGAGCGTCTGGCCGGTGATGTAGCGGGCTTCGTCGGAGGCCAGAAACGCGTAGGCGGGGGCCATGTCCTCCGGATCGCCGGCGAAGCCCATCGGGATGTGGCTCTCGACGGACTTGCGCTTTGCGGGGTCGTTGCGCCAGGCGTCGTTCATGGCCGTGACCGTGGCGCCCGGCCCGATGGCGTTGACCCGAATGCCCTTCTCGGCGAATTCCAGCGCCAGCGTGCGGGTGAGATGGCCAAGGCCGGCTTTCGACATCGCGTAGGCGGCGTAGCCGGGCTTGGGGATCGCCTCGTGCACGCTCGACGTGTTGATGATGACGCCGCCGCCAGGACGCGACAGGAAATGCCGGATCGCCACCCGGGAGGCGAGCGCCGGGCCCTTGAGGTTCACGTCGAGGATCTTCGAAACGTCGTCGTCCGACATCTCGTCGCCGGGTGTTTCGCTCTGGATGCCGGCGTTGTTGACCAGGATGTCGAGCCGACCCCAGCCCGACACCAGCTCTCCGATCGCCCGTTCGATATCGCTTTCCCGGGCGACGTCCGCCACTGCGATCCGGTGGTCGGCCTTGGGCAGGCCGGCGGCCGCCGTGACCTCATGAAGCTTGGCGAGGGCCTTGTCCGCGTCCTCGGGATCGTTGCGATGGTTGATCGCCACGATCGCGCCCTCCTGGGCGAAGCGAACCGCGACCGCCAGCCCGATGCCGCGGGACGAACCGGTGACGAGGGCGAAACGCCCGGCGAGACGATGGGGGATCGTTGACACTGGAAATCTCCTTGCGGGCCGCAACGGCCGACGCATCTGGCGATGCGCCGACGCCGAACGTCAAGCGGAGCGCAAACGGGAGACGAGCAGATCCAGTTCCGAGCCGAAGGCGTTGGACTGCTGTGCGAGTTGGTTGGAGCGCTGGCGCATGGCGCCGCCAGACTTTTCCAGCGCGCCCATTGCGACCCGCACGCTATTGGCCGCCTCGCCGACTGTGGCGGCCATCCGGGCTGCGTCCTGCGCGCCCGTCGCGATCGCCGTGGTGGCGACGCTTTGCTCGTCCACGGCCTCGGCTATGACGGAGGCGATCCCGGACACCTGGTCGATCGAATCCACGATGGTGGCGATCTGGCTCACGGAGGCCTGGGTGGCGGCCTGGATGGCGTGGATCTGAGTGGCGATGTCGTCGGTGGCCCGGCTCGTCTGCGCCGCCAGCGACTTGACCTCGGAAGCCACCACCGCAAATCCGCGGCCGGATTCGCCCGCGCGCGCCGCCTCGATGGTGGCGTTGAGCGCGAGGAGGTTGGTTTGGGCGGCGATCTCCGAGATGAGGCCGACCACGGAGCCGACCCGCTCCACCGCCCCGGCCAGCTCGCGCATCGTGCGGGCCATCTCGGCCACGTCCGCCGACGCGCGCTGGGTGACGCCGAGGCTCTTTTGCACCTGCTCGCCGATCGCCCCGATGGAGCGCGACAGGGTCTCGGTGGCGGTGGCGGTGGCGCTGACCCGATCGGCGCTCTCGCGAGAGGCGTTATCGGCCCGGTCGACCTCGCGGCGGGCGTGCTCGGACGCCGACAGAGTCTCGGCCGCAGTCGTCTCGACGGCCTCGGACGTGGAAATCATGGCGGTCGAGACGCTGCCGGAGGTGGCCGTGAAGGAGGCCAACGCGTTGTCGACCTTCTCCCGCCGCTCCTCGAGGCTGCGCTTCAGCTCCGCCTGCTCGATCGCCATCGCGTTGAGCGCGTCCACGGCGACATAGCGCATAACGGCGGCGCATTTCTGCGCCACCTTGCGGCCCGAGAACACGTGGTGCGCGCCGATATGGTCGAAGAGGTGCGCGGACAACGCCACGGCGCTCGCGAGGCGAATGCGGGGCCCATAGCCGTCGCGCATCTCGCGGCCGATCGTCTCCTTGAGACGCCCCACATAGGCGTCGTCCATGTTGCCGTCGAACATCTCGCCGTAATAGCGCGACTGAAAGGCCACATAGGTTTCGGCGTATTTCTCGGCGAAGGAATCAAAGCCCGGAAGATCGCGCCAGGTCGCGTAGTAGGCGCGCAGCACGCTCGGCCCGTCACGCTCCACCACGGCGCGCAGGCCACGGATGATCGCTTCGCTCTCCCGGTTGAGAGAGAATGCTTTTTGGCGAGAGCGAAGATCGTCGAGAAAGGACATGCGCGCGGGCGATCCATCAGATGAAGGAAGCCTACACAGAGGGACTTAACGAGCAACTAAACAACTCTGCTCGCTCAGCTTGCGCTTTAGCAAATCGATTCTGGCTCGGGGCGTGATGATCGATTGTGCTGGAAGGGAGCGGTCGACCGTGTAGGGTCTCGCCAAGACAACGCGATACTCCATGCACAGCTTTGCTCAGAACCGCCGCGGCATCCTCTCCATGATGGCCGCCATGGCGATCTTCACGACCAGCGACACGATGATGAAAATCGTCCGCGAGGCGGCGCCGCCCGGCGAGGTGGTGTTTATCCGCGGCGCGTTCGCGATCCTGTTCAGCCTGCTGCTTCTGTTGGGCCTCGGGCAAATCCGCCGGCTTCCCGATACGCTCTCGGGCTGGGTCGCGTTGCGCGCCCTTCTCGAAGCCGTGGTGGCGATCTGCTTCGTGATCGCGCTCGGGCACCTGCCGCTCGCGGATCTGACCGCGATTGGCCAGTCGGCCCCGATCCTGATCGCGGTCGCCTGCGCGGTTTCGGGGCTCGAGCCCATGGGGTGGCGGCGCTGGCTGGCCGTGCTGGTCGGGTTCGGAGGCGTTCTGCTCGTCGTGAGGCCGACCGGCTCGCATTTCGACGCCTACAGCTTCGTCGCCCTCTTGTCGGCGTTCTTCGTGGCGGGGCGCGATTTGGTGACCCGGAGCATCCCACGGGCGATTCCGACCGCGGCGATTCTGACCGCGACCTCCACGGCCGTGTGCCTCAGCGGGCTCGGTATGATCACGGTCGAGAGCTGGGTGCATCTCGCCCCAATCCACTGGCTGTTTCTGATCGGCGCCGGAGCCGCCGTGATGCTTGGGCAGTTCTTCGTGATCACGGCTTTCCGGGACGTCGACGTCTCGGTGGTTTCACCCTTCCGTTACAGCGTCATAATCTGGGCGGTGCTGGCCGGCGCGATCGTGTTCGGCGAACTTCCGGACGCGATGACGATCACGGGCGCGGCGCTGGTGATCGGGAGCGGAATCTATACCATCCATCGCGAGCGGATCCGCGCCCGCATGGCGCCAGTGACCGCGCCGGCGCCGGGAAATCTTGAGCCTGCGCCGCAGCTTGCGGGCAGGTTTGAACGCGAGAGCGCAGGCGCGGCGAAAAACCTCCCCAAAGCCGCAGACCCGCGCTAGCAGCAGGGCAGACAGGATGTTATAGCGTGACCCGGGCTGCGGGTCCTATTGCTGCGCCCGCGGTCGTCTCTGCAAAACAAAAAGCACGCGTCGTGCACGATGGAGGGGTTTGTTGTCCGGCTTGCTGACGTTCAGCCGTCTGATTGACGGCATCAACACGCGCCTTGGACGATGGCTGAGCTGGCTCATCGTGGCCGCCGTGATCGTGTCCGCCACAAACGCCATTATCCGCAAGCTGTTCGACGTGTCCTCGAACGCCTGGCTCGAGCTGCAGTGGGTGCTGTTCGGCATCGTGTTTCTGCTGTGCTCGCCCTGGACGCTGCTGAGCAACGAGCACATCCGCATCGACATCGTGAACAGCATGCTCTCCAAGCGCGGGCGTGACTGGATCGACGTGATCGGCCACACGCTGTTTCTGCTGCCGCTCACCATCGTGATGCTGATCACCTCCTGGCCGTTCTTCACGCGCAGCTTCATGATCCGCGAGCAATCGCAGAACGCGGGCGGACTGCCGCAGTGGCCGGCGAAGTTCCTGGTGCCGCTGGCGTTCTTCCTGTTGTTCTTTCAGGCGATCTCCGAACTCATCAAGCGCGTCGCGATCATGCGTGGCCATCTGGCGGACACCGTCTCCGGCGGTGGCCACCATGCGTCCGCCGAAGCGGAGGCGCAGCGCCTGCTGGCCGCCGCCGGGATCGACCCGGTCGCCGATCCCAAGCCTCACTAGCCTGCCGAACGTTTCGGGGCGGGTCCGCCTCCTTCGCCTGCACTCGTCCTCCCGGGATCATTCCCCATGACCGCCTTCCTCATCGAGAACATGGCGCCGATCATGTTCGGCGCCCTCGTGCTCTTCCTGCTGCTGGGGTACCCGGTCGCCTTCGCGCTCGCGGCGAACGGCCTGTTCTTCGCGCTGTTGGGTATCGAGCTTGGCCTGTTCCGCCCCGATTTCCTGCAAGCGCTGCCGGAACGCGTCTACGGGGTGATGAACAACGACACGCTGCTCGCCATTCCATTCTTCACCTTCATGGGGCTGATCCTCGAACGATCGGGAATGGCCGAGGACCTGCTGGACACGATCGGCCAGCTCTTCGGCCCGGTGCGCGGCGGCCTCGCCTATGCGGTGATCTTCGTGGGCGCGCTGCTGGCGGCGACCACAGGCGTGGTGGCGGCCTCGGTGATCTCGATGGGCCTGATCTCGCTGCCGATCATGCTGCGCTACGGCTATGACCGACGCCTTGCGTCCGGCGTGATCGCGGCCTCCGGCACGCTGGCGCAGATCATCCCGCCCTCGCTCGTGCTGATCGTGATGGCCGACCAGCTCGGCCGCTCGGTCGGCGACATGTATGAGGGCGCGTTCATTCCCGGCCTCGTGCTGGCGCTGCTCTATGCGCTCTACGTCTTCGGCGTGAGCGTGTTCTTCCCGGCCGCGGCCCCCGGCCTGCCGCCGGAGGCGCAGACGCTGCGCGACGCCGACGGGCAGACCCGCCGCCTTTCCGTGCTGGTCGTCACCGTGATCTCGGGCGTGATCGGCTACCTGGTGATCAAGAACTTCACCAAGGTCGGCGCGGGCGCGGACTTCGTGGTGCTCACCATGACGGTCGCGGTGGCGGTGTCGTTCGCGATCGCGGTCATCAACAAGCTCTTCGGGCTCGGACTGCTGTCAAGGATGGCGGAGCAGACCGTGTTCGTGATGGTGCCGCCGCTCGGCCTCATCTTCCTGGTGCTCGGCACGATCTTCATCGGCCTGGCCACCCCGACGGAGGGCGGCGCGATGGGCGCCGCGGGCGCGGTGCTGCTGGCGATCGCCAAGCGCCGCCTTACCTGGGACCTGATGCGGCAGGCCACGGAGTCCACCGCGAAGCTCTCTGCCTTTGTGGTGTTCATCCTGGTTGGCGCGCGCGTGTTCTCGCTCACCTTCTTCGGCGTCAGCGGCCATGTGTGGGTGGAGCACCTGCTCACCTCGCTGCCGGGAGGCCAGGTCGGCTTCCTGATCTTCGTGAACCTGCTGATCTTCGTGCTGGCGTTCTTCCTCGACTTTTTCGAGCTCGCCTTCATCGCGGTGCCGCTGATCGGGCCGGTCGCCGACAAGCTCGGGATCGATCTCATCTGGTTCGGCGTGATGCTGGGCGTGAACATGCAGACATCGTTCATGCACCCGCCCTTCGGGTTCGCGCTGTTCTACCTGCGCTCCGTCGCGCCGCGCGAACCGTACAAGGACCGCGTGACCGGCAAGATGATGGACCCCGTGACCACCGGGCAGATCTACTGGGGCGCGGTGCCCTTCGTGGTGATCCAGCTCATCATGGTGGCGCTGGTGCTCCTCTTCCCCAGCATGGTGATGCACTACAAGAGCAGCGGACCCGTGGTGGACCAGAAGAAGGCCATGGAGCAGCTCAACAACCTGACGCCAAACATGGATGACGGGCCGCCCGCGCTCGACTTCGGCGCGCCGCCGAAGATCCAGTAGGCCCTCACGAAACGCAAAAGGCCGGGATCATCTCCCGGCCTTTTTGTTTGCGCGGCGACGTGTGGTGCGGGAATTACAGCCCACTCATTGGCGCCAGCGTCACCGCCTTGGGATCCTGGGCGTGGCCGGGCAGCGTGCCGGTCGTCTCGATGGTGTCCAGCGCGCGGCGGATCAGGCGCAGGCCCATGGGGGCGAGTTCGCGCTTCCAGAGCGAGCCGGCATCGTCGTCCGGATAAACGAAGCACCATTCCTGCTCGCCCACTAGGCCGTCGTCCCAGCCCTCCGAGAGGTGGTAGATCGAGCCGCCGCCGATGGGGTCGCGCGCCTTGATGGTCCATTCCACGGCCGCGATGCCGCGATGGCGGGGCAGCAGGGAGGGATGGTAGCCGAAGGCGTTGCGCGCCTTGGCGCGGGCGTCCGCGCCGATGAAAGCGTGGCAATGGGCGGCGATCATCGCGTCGAATGGGCCGTTGGGCAGCATGTCGGCCTCGATGCGGCGCGGGTTGTCGAGCAGCGCATGCGGCACGCCCTTTTCGGTCGCGAGCTTGCCGAGCTGGTCCTCGCCATTCGTGCCCAGCACGAAAACCTCGTCGCCCCGTTCCAGCAGGATGTCGAGCACCCGGGCTGCGAACCAGCGGGATCCGATCAGGGCGACTTTCATGGGTTGTCCTTCAGACGTGGCGGTTGTGGCTCCTATAGACGCCGCAGCGACGGCGGGGAACAGCCTCGGCCGTTGACCAGGGTTGTGCAACGCAAAAACCCCGGGAGACGGGCTCCCGGGGCTGCACGCAGAAGCGCCGCGGCGCGAAGCGCGCGGCCGGGGCCCCCTACCCCTTCGCGCGCGAGCGGATCATGTAGCTGTCGTAAGTGAACTCGGAGATCTGGAACCACAGATATTCGTCGTTCCGGAACGCCATGTAGGCGTCGTGGATCTTCTTGAAATCCGCGTTGTCCTTGGAGATCTCCGCGTAGAGCTCGACAGAGGCTTTCTGGCAGGCTTCCATGATGTCGGGCGAGAACGGCCGCAACTGCGCGCCGCTCTGCACCAGCCGGCGGACCGCGGCCGGGTTGCGGGCGTCGTACTTGGCCTGCATGTCGACATTGGCGTAGCCGGCCGCCGCGGTGACGATCGCCTGGTAGTTCTTCGGCAGCTTGGCCCAGGCTTCGGTGTTGATGAAGAAGTGCAGCGCGGCGCCGCCTTCCCACCAGCCCGGATAGTAGTAGTAGGGCGCGACCTTGTTGAAGCCGAGCTTCTCGTCGTCGTAAGGACCGACCCACTCGGCCGCGTCGATGGTGCCCTTCTCCAGCGCCGGGTAGATATCGCCGCCGGCGATCTGCTGCGGCACGGCGCCGAGCTTCTGGATGACGCGGCCGGCAAGCCCGCCGATGCGCATCTTGAGGCCGTTGAGGTCAGCCGGGGTCTTGATCTCCTTGCGGAACCAGCCGCCCATCTGCGTGCCGGTGTTGCCGCCCGGCAGCGAGACAATGTTGTACTTCTTGAAGAAGTCGTTCAGCAGCTCCATGCCGCCGCCATGGTAGAACCAGGCGTTCTGCTGGCGGGAGTTCAGCCCGAAGGGCACGGCGGTTCCAAACGCGAAGGTCGGATCCTTGCCGACATAGTAATATGGCGCCGTGTGACAGCACTCCACGGTTCCATTCTGGATCGCGTCGGCGGCCTGGAGGCCCGGGACGATTTCGCCCGCCGCGAAAACCTGGATCTGAAACTTGTTGTCGGTGGCCTCGGCGACCAGCTTGGCGAAGACCTCCGCCGCACCGTAGATCGTGTCGAGCGATTTCGGGAAGCTGGACGTCAGGCGCCAGCGCACCTCCGGCGAAGACTGCGCGATGGCTGGCGCGGCGACCGCGGTTGCGGCGAGCCCGGCGCCAGCCGCGGCCATGAATTTACGGCGTTCCAACATGTTCCCTCCATCCGGTGCACTCTTATGCGTTTTACGCAGTGGCGCATCCCGGTAGACGCATATCGGATCGCACTCGTGACTTTCAAGCGCCAAGCTTGCGCTAGGCGAAAAAAAACCCCGGGGCGTGAACCCCGGGGCGGCAGATGTGGAAGCGCGGGTCGGCTTACTGGCGCGCGCGGGCGCGGATCATAAAGTTGTCGAAGGTGAACTCGGCAACCTGGAACCAGAGGTATTCCTCGTTCCGGTAAGCGATCATGGCGTTGATCGCCTTCTTGAAGTCCTCGTTCTTGGCGCTGATCTCGGCATAAAGCTCGTTGGACGCTTTCAGGCAGGCTTCCATCACTTCCTGCGGGAAGGGACGCAGCTGCACGCCGGCGCCGACGAGGCGCTTCAGCGCGCCCGGGTTCTGCATGTCGTAGCGCGCCTGCATCCAGGTGTTCGCGGCCGTGCAGGCGTTGAGCAGGATGGCCTGGTAGTGCTTCGGCAGCGCGTTGAACTTCTCCTGGTTGAAGAAGGCGTGGACGGTGGGGCCACCCTCCCACCAACCCGGGTAGTAGTAGTAGGGAGCGACCTTGTTGAAGCCGAGCTTCTCGTCGTCATAGGGGCCGACCCACTCGGCCGCATCAATGGTGCCCTTTTCCAGCGCCGGGTAGATGTCGCCGCCGCCGATCTGCTGCGGCACGGTGCCGAGCTTCTGCAGCACCTGGCCGGCGATGCCGCCGATGCGCATCTTGAGGCCGCTCAGGTCCGCGGAGGTCTTGATCTCCTTGCGGAACCAGCCGCCCATCTGCGTGCCGGTGTTGCCGCAGGGCGCGCCGATCACGTTGTACTTCTTGTAGAACTCGTTGAAGAGCTCGTTGCCGCCCGCCTGGAACAGCCAGGAGTTCTGCTGGCGGGCGTTGAGGCCGAACGGAACCGAAGCTGCGATCGCGAAGGTCGGGTCCTTGCCGACGTAGTAGTAGGACACCGTGTGGCAGGCCTCGACGGTGCCGTTCTGCGTGGCGTCGAGCGCCTGCAGGGCGGGCACGATCTCGCCGGCGGCGAAGACCTGGATCTGGAACTTGCCGTCCGTCATCTCGGAGACCTGCTTCGCCATGTACTCGGCGCCGCCATAGATCGTGTCGAGGGACTTCGGGAAGCTGGACGTGAGGCGCCACTTCACCTCGGGGCTGGACTGCGCGATGGCAGGCGCCGCGACGGCGCTGGCCGCGGCCCCGATGGCCGCGGTCTGGATAAATTGGCGACGCTTCATTGCAACGATCCCTCCGAAAGGCCCAAGGGGGTGGGCCTGCTTTGCTGCTTTTCTTGAGATGGCGAAACCTGGCGGCTTGCCCATCGGGCGCTGAATGTGGACCATCAAGACGGGCGCGGCAATGCCCGCCAGAGGTCTCGAAGCCTCACGCGCAGCGTGGTTCTGCTATGCGACGGCGCCATGCGGTTTGCAAGTAGCGGGCCCAGGATATTGCGTCCCGCCAACGCTTTTCGCCCCGTCCCGCCTGGGTTAGAGCGATCCAGGGTACGATTCGTGCGCGTTCGTGAGGAAATGGGCGATGGCGGGATTGAATGCGACATCGTTGATCGGCGCTGCGGGCGCGTTCGACCTCGCGTTTGCGGCGTTTCATCTCGCCTTTCCGCTGCTGTTTCGATGGCGGTCCAGGCTGGCCAAACTGGATCCCGTGAACCGGGGCATCCTGGTGACGGTGAACCTGATGCTCGTCTTCGTTTTCGCCGCGGCGGGAGCCGTGCTGGCGCTCAAGCCCGATCTGGTCGCGACGGACATGCTCGGCCGCGGCTTTCTGTTTTTGGGCGCGGGCTTCTGGACCCTGCGCGCCGCGTTGCAGCCCGTGATCTTCGGGCTCGACCACTGGGCGTCGAAGCTGTTGCTCGTCGTGTTCCTGGCCGGGGCCGCGCTGCACGCCGCCCCGGCCTGGCCGTAGCCTATTCGATCACGATTTTCGGGGCGGGACGCGCTCCCGCCCGGCCGGCTTCGAGTCCGGCCCAGACCTGCGCGGCGATGGCCTTGTAGGCCGCCGCATGGGGACCATCCGGAGCGGTCGCGACGACCGGAAGGCCGGCGTCGGACTTCTCGCGGATCTCCATGTGCAGCGGCACTTCGCCGAGGAACGGCACGCCGAGCCGCTGCGCCTCGTGGCGGGCGCCGCCATGGCCGAAGATGTCGGACCGGCCGCCGCAATGGGGGCAGATGAAGGTCGACATGTTCTCGACGAGGCCGAGCACCGGCACATCCGTGCGGTTGAACATCGCGATGCCGCGGCGCGCGTCGATCAGGGCAAGGTCCTGCGGGGTGGAGACGATCACCGCGCCGGCCAGAGCCACGGCCTGCGCCATGGTGAGTTGCGCGTCGCCGGTGCCGGGCGGCATGTCGACCACGAGCACGTCGAGATCACCCCACGCCACCTCGCGCAGCATTTGCTGGAGCGCCGACATCACCATCGGGCCGCGCCAGATCACCGGCGTCTCGTCCTCGATCAGGAAGCCGATGGACATGATCTTCAGCCCATAGGCCTCGAGCGGCTTCATGATCTTGCCCTCGAGGATCTCGGGGCGCTCGTGCAGGTTGAAGAGCTTGGGCATGGACGGGCCGTAGATGTCGGCGTCCAGGATGCCGACCTTCAACCCCTGCGCGGCGAGCGCCAGCGCAAGGTTGGCGGCCGTGGTGGACTTGCCGACGCCGCCCTTGCCGGACGCCACCGCAATGATGCGCTTCACGCACGGAACGCCGGCGCGCGCCGTTGCGGCGCTTGCGCGGGGCCCCGGAGAAGCCGGCCCGGGCCTGGCCGCGGGGGCCGAACCCGGCGCACGCTCGGCCGTCAGCGTGGCGAGCACGGCTTCCACGCCGGGAAGCGCCTTCACGGCCGCCTCGACGGCCTTTCGCATCGGCTCGGCCTCGGCTGCCCGGCCGGGATCGGCGGCAAGCGAGAGATAGACCTTGGAGCCCTGGATGGAGAGGCCCGACACGACGCCCGACTGGGTGACAGGCTTGCCGTCCGGCCCCACAACATTGGCGAGCGCGGAAAGGACGTCCTTCTCGGTGACCACGGCATTCTCCCGACCTGCGGCGGCGGACATGTTGGGCGCCGCGCACGGCTCTATGTAAAGATCGGCTGCGGCGGGTCAACGCGCGCGAGGCCGCCGTGGAGTAGGAGCGTATGCGGGAGCCCATTCTTGGCGTCATTCTGGCCGGAGGCCTGTCGTCCCGCATGGGACGGGAGAAGGCGCTGGCCACGCTGGCCGGACGGCCGCTGCTGGCGCATGTGCTGGAGCGGCTCGACCCGCAGGTGGACGCGGTGGCGCTGAACGCGAATGGCGACCCCGGCCGTTTCGCCTCCTTCGGGCTCGAGATCGTCGCGGATCTGCACGCGGACAATCCTGGCCCCCTCGCTGGTCTGGCGGCTGCGCTGGAGCTGGGACGCCGCAAGGGCTTCGCGCTGGTGGCGACGGCGCCGTCGGACGCGCCCTTTCTCCCGCAGAACGCCGTGGAACGCCTATTCGAAGCTCTCGATCCGGCCTCCCTCGCGGCCGTCGCGACGGGACCAAACGGGCTTGAGCCACTGGTCGGCCTCTGGCGCGTCGCGGCCGCTCCCGCCATCGAAAAAGCGCTGGCGGAGCAGCGACGGGCGGTGCACCGCCTGCTGTCGGACATCCCGCACCGGCTGGTGAGCTTCGAGCCCGGACCCGACGAGGTCGACCCTTTCGCCAACCTGAATACGCCGGAGGACTTGGCTACCGCCGAACGGCGGCTGAATCCGCCGCGGCCGTGATTGCCGCGCCTCTCATTGCGGGCATAATGCGCCCGCAATCGCGGCCGAGCCTCGGCCGGACAATAATAAAGCCGTTCGTGATGAAGCGCCTGTTTCTCGCCCTGGTGGCGGCCCTGCTCGCCACGGCGTCCCTTGCGCCCGCTTGCGCGAAGGATTGGAGCACGATCCGCATCGCCACGGAGGGCGCGTACCCACCGTTCAACTTTGTCGAGAACAACGAACTGCAGGGTTTCGAGATCGATGTCGCGAAGGCGCTCTGCGAGAAGGTGAAGGCGACCTGCACCTTCGTGATCACCGATTGGGACGACCTCGTGCCAGACCTGAAACGCGGGCAGATCGACGCCATCGTGGCGTCTCTCGAGATCACGGAGGAAAGGCGGCAGAAGATCGCCCTCACCCGGCGGTATTATCGCACGCCGCCGGTGTTCATGGTCCGCAAGGACACCGACCTGAAGGCGGTGACGCCGGAGGCCATGAAGGGCCGCAAGCTCGGCGCGATGGCGGGCAGCGTTTATGCGACCTATCTCGAAGACCTCTACGCGCCGGGCGCGGCCGTCGGCCTCTACGCCAACCAGGACGAGGCGAGCCTCGATCTCGCGCTCGGGCGGATCGACGCCGTTCTGGGCGACAAGATCGCCCTGACGGAATGGCTCAAGCGCGGGCAGGAGGCCTCCTGCTGCGAGTTCCTCGCCGACGCGCCGCCGGACGTGACCTATTTCGGCGAGGGCTACGGCATCGGCCTGCGCAAGGCGGACGACGACCTGAAACGGCTGCTCGACGGGGCCATAGAGGCGATCCAGGCCGATGGAACCTATGAGCGCATTCGTGCTCGATACTTCCCCTTCGACGTGAAATAGCGGGCATCATTCGCTCGCAAATTCAGCGGTTTCGCCCGGCATCCCTGTTGCGTCGCGCAAGGCGGCGGTGTCCAATGCGCCAGCTCCGCCCGACAAGGATCAAGCGATGATCGGGGCGGACGAAACGAGCCCCGCGAATAGCGGGACCATGGAGGGATTGCTGATGAAGACCATTCGTATCGCTGCCGTTGCGGTCGCCGCATTGCTGGCCGCCGCGGGCGTAGCCCAGGCGCAGCAGAAGGAATGGAAGGAAGTGCGCGTCGGCACCGAGGGCGCCTACCCGCCGTTCAACAACCTGAACGCCAAGGGCGAGCTCGAGGGCTTCGAGATCGACTATGTGAACGCGCTGTGCGCCAACATGAAGATCAAGTGCACCTGGGTGGCGCAGGACTGGGACGGCATCATCCCGGCGCTGCTCTCGGGCAAGTACGACATCATCGCGGCCGGCATGAACGCCACCGACGAGCGCAAGAAGAAGGTCGACTTCACGGCCGTCTACACGCGCACGCCGATCTCGGTGATCGCCGCCAAGACGGTGACCAGCACGGACGTTTCGCCGGCCGCGCTGAAGGGCAAGGCCGTCGGCGCCCAGAGCTCCACCGTGCACGCCAACTACCTCGAGAAGTTCTACTCGGGCTCGTCCGTGAAGCTTTACCCGACGCAGGAAGAGGCCAACCTCGACCTGAAGAACGGCCGCCTCGACTACATCGTGGCTGACCAGCTGTCGCTGGAAGACTTCATCAACGGCCAGGGCAAGGATTGCTGCAAGTTCGTCGGCGAAGTGAAGCGCGACCCGGCCATCCACGGCCCGGGCGTCGGCATGGCGGTCCGCAAGGAAGACACCGCGCTGCGCGACATGTTCTCCAAGGCGATCGAGGCTTCGCTGAAGGACGGCACGCACAAGAAGATCGCCGACAAGTACTTCAAGATCAACATCATGGCTGACTGAGGCTTTCGCCTCCTCGTAAAACCGGAGCGGCCTGCCTGGCGGGCCGCTCCGCCCTACCCGCCTGACGTCGGCCGATTCCGGCCCGCGTCCCCTCCCGCCGGACCTGCGCGGCCACATGGACTACTACCTGAACCTCCTCGCCTGGGGCGACAAAGGGTGGGGAGACGAACTGGCCCGCGGCGCGATGATCACCATCACGCTGGCGCTGGCGACGCTGCCGTTCGGCGTCGCGCTGGGACTGCTGGTGGCTTTGGCGAAACGGTCTGACAGCGCGGTGCTCCGCGCGGCCGGGACGATCTACACCACGGTGTTTCGCGGCGTTCCGGAGCTTCTGACGCTCTACATCGTCTATTTCGGCCTGCAGCTCGGGCTGCAGAAGGCGTGGAAAGGCCTGGGCCTGCCGGGCAACATCGAGATGCCCGCCTTTGTGGCCGGCATGATTGCGCTCGGCTTCGTGCTCGCCGCCTTCTCGTGCGAGGTGTGGATCGGGGCGCTGAACTCCATTCACAAGGGGCAACGGGAGGGCGCGTACGCGCTGGGTCTGAACAAGGCGCTGACGTTCCGCCTCGTGGTCGCGCCGCAGCTGCTGCGGGTCGCGCTGCCTGGCCTTGGAAACAACTGGATGGTGCTCCTGAAGGAGACCTCGCTGGTATCCGTGATCGCGCTGCCGGACCTGATGTTCTGGACCGGGCGGGCCAACGTGGTGACCAAGGAGCCGTTCCTGTTCTTTGGCGCGGCCTGCATGATCTACATGGTGTTTTCGGTGCTTTCAGCCTGGGGGCTGACGCGCCTGGAGGCCCGCACCAATCGGGGCTTCGTGTCGGGCGCGGGAGGCAGCCGGTGAACTGGTGCCAATATCCGGGCTATGCGATCGGCAACGAGGCGCTGACGAACTACGGTTGCCGCATCTTCGGCGGCCTCGGCACCACAATGGAGTTGGTGGCGATCTCGGTCGTGCTGGGCTCGGGACTTGGGCTCGCGATCGCGCTGGTGCGCCTCTACGGAGGCGCGATCTCCTCCAGCGTGGCGGCCGCCTACACGACGTTCTTCCGGGGCACGCCGCTGCTGGCGCAGCTGTTTCTGGTGTACTACGGCGCGGGCCAGATCAGGCCGCTGCTTCAGGATGTGGGCCTTTGGGTGTACTTCCGTGAGGCGTTCTTCTGTGCGGCCTTCACGTTCACGCTGAACACGGCCGCCTACCAGGCCGAGGTGTACCGAGGCGCCATTCAGTCCGTGCCTCGTGGGCAGTGGGAAGCCGCGCGCGCGCTTGGCATGCGGGCGCGCCACATCTTCTGGAAGGTGGTCGCGCCCCAGGCCGGCATGGTGGCGCTGCGGCCGCTCGGCAACGAGCTCGTCATCATGGTGAAGTCGTCGGCCGTCGCCTCGCTGGTCACGATCCTCGACCTGATGGGCTCGACGCGGTTCGCCTTCGCGCGCTCCTTCGACCTGATGGTCTACGTGTTTGCGGCGCTGCTCTATCTTCTGATCGTCGAAATCATCCGCCGGGTGTGGGATGTGATCGAGCAGCGCTTGACGCGGCACCTCCATACCGCCTGATATGCCCGGCCCGGGTCGACCGGGCCCGGCCGCCTGCGCGCGGCCCAGAAGGCATTCGGAGGGCGGCGCCCTCCCCGATCAGGAGCACACCACATGGCGAAAGTCGCGTTCCTCGGCCTCGGCGTCATGGGTTATCCCATGGCCCGTCACCTCAAGGCCAAGGGCCATGAGGTGACGGTCTACAATCGCAGCTTCGAGAAAGCCGAGAAGTGGGTGAGCGAGAACGGCGGGCGCGCCGCCCGCACCCCGAAGGAAGCAGCCGCCGGCCAGGAGATCGTGTTCGCCTGCGTGGGCAATGACGACGACCTGCGCTCGGTGGTGCTGGGCGACGCGGGCGCATTCGCCGGGATGGAGAAGGGCGCGACCTTCGTGGACCACACGACGGCCTCGGCCGAGGTTGCGCGTGAGCTCTACGCCAAGGGCAAGGAGCTCGGCGTCGCCTTCATCGACGCGCCCGTTTCGGGCGGACAGGCCGGCGCTGAGAACGGCGTGCTGACCGTGATGTGCGGCGGCGACGAGGAGGTCTACGCCAGCGTCGAGCCGGTGATCATGAGCTTCGCGCGCGCGTGCCGCCGGCTGGGACCGTCGGGAGCCGGACAGCTCACCAAGATGGTGAACCAGATCTGCATCGCCGGCCTCGTGCAGGCGCTATCGGAAGGCGTTCACTTCGCCAAGAAGGCGGGCCTCGACGTCGAGGGCGTCATCGAGACGATCTCGAAGGGCGCGGCGCAGTCCTGGCAGATGGAGAACCGCTACAAGACCATGAACGCCGGCAAGTTCGACTTCGGATTCGCGGTGGACTGGATGCGCAAGGACCTCGCCATCTGTCTGGCCGAGGCGCGGCGCAACGGCGCCAACCTGCCGGTCACCGCCCTGGTGGACCAGTTCTACTCGGAAGTTCAGAAGATGGGCGGCGCGCGCTGGGATACGTCCAGCCTGTTCGCGCGACTGGAGAAGTAAGCCGATCCGGCTCGCGCTCACCCCAGAGCGCGGGCAACCTCCGCCCTGAGCACGGGCAGAACCTCCTCGCCGAACCACGGATTGCGCTTCAGCCAGCCGGTGTTGCGCCAGGACGGATGCGGCAGCGGCATCACACGCAGTTGCGCGTGGATCCGCCGCCAGTCGGCGACGGCGGCGTCCAGGGTCGGCGCGACGAGATCGCGCCGGCCGGCCCGCTCCAGCGCCCACCGCAAGGCTGGCGCGCCGAGCGCCACCGTGAGCGCCGGCTCGGGCATTTCGGCCAGAAGGCGGGCGCGCCAGGCGGGAGCGCATTCCGGGCGTGGCGGCAGGTCGCCGCCCTTGGCGTCCTGCCCGGGGAAGCAGAAGCCCATCGGCAGGATCGCGACTCGCGCGGCGTCGTAGAACGTCGCCTCGTCGAGGCCGAGCCAGTTGCGCAGCCGGTCTCCCGACGCATCCGTGAACGGCCGGCCGGAAGCGTGCACCTTCGTGCCCGGCGCCTGCCCGACAATCATCAACCGCGCCGTCGAGGACGCCTGCAGAACCGGCCGGGGCTCGTGAGGGAGAGGCGTTCGCCGGGGCGCGTCGCGGCAGATCCGACAGGCGCGGATGTCGGCGAGCAGGCGCTCGAGGCGGTCATTGGACATGGAGGCGCCTTCGCGCTTCACGAACCATGCGGGCGGGGATGGCGGGCCCGCCAGTCGGCCGGTCGTTCGAAGCGACCAGCCCAGACGCCCCGCCGCGCCCGCCGGGCCTCGTCTTCCTCGCTCTCGTAGTCGCCATACGCGACCGCCTGCCCGGCGCGGACCATGGCGCGATTGATCTCGACCTCGCCGGCCTTGCAGACCGCGAGCTTGCGATCGTACCGATCGCGACCGCTCACCGCGCAGGTCACGGGCGCGCGTCCCACGAGTTCCAGCAAGGCCGCCCGCGCGGCGCGGCCGCACGGCTCCTCGGCCGCGCCGCGAAAGCAGGTCTGGTGCAGTTCAGGCGCGTCGATGCCCGAGAGGCGGATATCGTCTCCCGCCATGCGCAAGCTGTCGCCGTCCACAACCTCGACGCGGCCCTGCACATTCTCGACGCGCAGGTACCGGACGACTTCCTTGCCGGCCGCGAACAGCGCCGCCGTTATGGCGAGCGCCAGCAGTCCCGGGAGGCCGCGGCGAAAGCGTGCGGCGCCGGCGCCATAAAAGGCCATTGGTTCAATCCAGCCGAATCCATCAGGCGCAAGTTAACTGTTTTCGGCGAGCATGCAGCCTTACCACGCGTTGTGAGTCTGCGTTCCGCCGATGACCGAACTGACGCCCGAGATCATCCAGCGCGGCCGCGGGGCGGATCCGTCCGAGGTCGCGCGCCGTCGTCGCGCGAATCGCGAGCTGCAGGCCACCCGTGAAAAGCTGACCTCGACCTCCGGCCTGGAGCGCGCGTTCGACTACGAGCTTCTCCGCCAGTTCGCCGAAACCCGCCGCAACGCCGCGACGGTGATGTATCTCCTGGCCGCCATCGTGGCGGCCGCTTCCAGCGTCTGGCTCAGCACGCCGCTCGTGGTCTTGTGGCTGGCGGTCGTCACCTCGGTGATGAGCGTGGGCTTCCTGGTGGCGGGCCGATTCCTACGCGCGCCGGCCGACGACGTGGTGACCACCACCTGGCGCGTGCGGTTCATGGCGACCGAACTCGCGCAGGGCGTGGCGTGGGCGGCGCTGCTTGTTCAGCTCTACCAGAGCGGGTCCGTCTCGGCGCAGACCTTCCTGCTGTTTCTGTCGCTGCTGATCACGGCCGTGACCGCGATGCTGTCGGCGAATGTGCCGGTCGCGGTCTATGGCGGCATCGCGCCGCTGACGGCCAGCATCATCGCAAGCACCTCGGCGGTGAGCAGCATCGAGTGGCTGACCATGGCGGCTGCCGCGATGGGCGGGCAGCTCTACTTCGCGATCCTGTCCAACAGGCTCTATTCGTCGACGATCGCCACCCTGGAGTTCCGCGCCGAAAAGGACGCCCTGATCGCCGAGCTCGAACAGGCGAAGGCCAATTCCGACCAGGCGCGACGGCGGGCCGAGGAAGCCAACATCGCCAAGTCGCACTTTCTCGCCACGATGAGCCATGAGCTGCGCACGCCGCTGAACGCCATCATGGGGTTCTCGGAAGTGATGAAGGGCGAGCTCTTTGGCCAGCACCAGGTGCCGGCCTATCGCGAGTACTCCAACGACATCTACAGCAGCGGCAAGCTCCTGCTCGACATCATCAACGAAATCCTGGATCTGTCGCGCATCGAGGCCGGCCGGTATGAGCTGAAGGAAGAGGCCGTCAGCCTCGCGCATGTGGTCGAGGATTGCCGACACATGCTGCAGATGCGGGCCAAGAACCGGTCAATCGTCATCAAGGAGATGATCGAACCCCAGCTGCCGAAGATCTGGGCCGACGAGCGCGCCATCCGGCAGGTCGCGCTCAATCTCCTCTCCAACGCCATCAAGTTCACGCCGTCGGGCGGCGAGGTGACGATCAAGGTCGGCTGGACGTCATCAGGCGGGCAGTATCTGAGCATTCGCGACACGGGACCGGGCATCCCGGAGGACGAGATCCCGATCGTGCTTCAGTCGTTCGGACGCGGATCGCTCGCCATCAAGACCGCCGAGCAAGGCACCGGCCTCGGCCTGCCGATCGTGAAGGGCCTGATGGACATGCATGGCGGCCAGTTGATCCTGAACTCCAAGCTGCGCGAGGGCACCGAGGTGGTGATCACCTTCCCGCCGTCGCGGGTGATGGACACGCTCGCGCCCCTGGCCGAGCCGCGGACCGAAACGCCCCCCGTGCACACGACGGGCCGGCGCGCGGCCTGAGGGCGTCAGCCTTCCCGGTCGGAGACGCCGGCTTGGCCGAAGGTCGCCATGCCGTTGTGGCAGGCCGCCGCCGCCTTGATCACGCCCATCGCCAGCGCGGCTCCCGATCCCTCGCCGAGCCGCATGCCCAGGTCGAGCACCGGCCGCAGCCCGAGCCGTTCCAGCACCTCGCGATGCGCGCCCTCGGCCGACACGTGTCCGGCGACGCAGTGGTCCAGCGCGGACGGATCAAGCGCGTGCAGCACGGCGGCGGCGGCCGTGACGACGTAGCCGTCGAGCACCACCGGGATGCGGTTGAGACGCGCCGCCAGGATCGCGCCCGCGGTGGCGGCGATCTCTCGCCCGCCCAGGCGGCGCAGCAATTCGAGCGGATCGGAAAGATGGCCGGCATGAATGATGAGCGCCCGCTCCACGGCGGCGGTCTTGCGCTTGAGGCCCTCGTCATCTACCCCCGTGCCGCGGCCGACGAAACGGGACGGATCGCCGCCATAGAGGCCGGCGTAGATCGCCGCTGCGACTGTGGTGTTGCCGATGCCCATCTCGCCGAGGCCGAGCAGGTCGATGCCGCCCGAGATGGCCTCCATGCCGAACGCCATCGTGGCGACGCAGCTCTTCTCGTCGAGCGCCGCTTCCTGCGTGATGTCGCCGGTCGGGATATCGAGCGCGAGGTCGAACACCTTGAAGCCGAGGTCATAGGCCGCGCAGATCTGGTTGATCGCCGCGCCCCCGGCCGCGAAATTCTCCAGCATCTGGCGGGTGACGCTTTGCGGATAGGGCGACACGCCCTGCGCGACCACGCCGTGGTTGCCGGCGAACACGCAAACGGTCGGCCGGTAAATCTCAGGCTTGGGCTTTCCCTGCCAAGCCGCCAGCCAGACCGCGATGTCCTCGAGCCGGCCGAGGCTGCCGGGCGGCTTCGTGAGCTGGGCGTCACGCTCCCGAACGGCGCGCTCGGCGCCGAGATCCGGCCCCGGCATGGTGGCGACGAGGCTGCGGATGTCGTCGAAGGGAAGGCCAGCCGCGTTCATCGCCCGTGCTCCTGCAGTCGCGCCGGTGGGGATTCGGCGGGAGGCCTGCTATACCGCCTGCAACCTGATGCGGAAAGCCACGCGCCGTCATGTCCTTTGCGCCCGCCGACACCCCTCCCCCGGCTCCCCCGTCCGCATGGCGCGGGCTGGCGGTCGATCTGGTCCAGTGCCTGCGCTTCTACACGCGCCTGCCGACGCCCCGGCTTTCCTGGGAAAGCGATCCGCACGCCGCGCCTGATTTCACCCGCGCGCCCCGCATGCTGCCGCTCGCCGGAGCCGCCGTCGGCGCAGTCGGCGGGCTGACGCTCATGGTCGCGAGCGCGGCCGGCCTGCCCCCGATGGCCGCGGCAGGCCTCGCGCTCGTGGCGCTGGTGGCGGCAACCGGCGCGTTCCACGAGGACGGGCTCGCCGACATGGCCGACGGCTTCTGGGGCGGCTCGACGCCGGAGCGCCGGCTCGAGATCATGGCGGACAGCCGGCTCGGCTCCTACGGGGCCACGGCGCTGGGGCTCGCCCTGCTGTTGCGCTTCGCGGCGATCGCGGGCCTCCTCGCGCAAGCGGGCGCGGGCCGGACCGCCTTGGCGATCGTGGCGGCCGCGGCTTTGTCGCGCGTCGTCGGGCTGACGCCGCTCTGGGCGCTGCCGTCGGCGCGGCCCGGCGGGCGTTCGGCCTCGGTCGGCAGGCCCAGCGACGCCATCATGGGGACCGCCTACGCGGGCGCGGCCGTGACCTGCGGATTGCTTCTGCTGCCGGGCTTCGGCCCCGGACGAGCGTTGATTGCGTTCGGCCTCGCGGCGCTGTCGGCCTGGCCGTTGATCCGGCTCGCGAAGGCGAAGATCGGCGGGCAGACCGGCGATGTCGCCGGAGCCGGGGCGATCCTGGCCGAGATCGTCGTGCTGATGACGCTGCTGGCCGGGATTCGCTGACGCGATGTCGGCGGCCTCGCCCTGCGTCAAGTTCTGCGTGATCGATCCGGCCACGGGCATCTGCGAGGGCTGCGGACGGACCACCGCGGAGATCGGGCGCTGGCCGACCTTGTCCGCGACGGATCGCAAACGGATCACGAAGGCGCTCGGGAAGCGATTGAAGGCATTGCGGGAGAGCTTGGCCGAGCGGCCGAGCGAGGGCTAGGCCGGCGGCAGCCGGCCGCCGTTCAAGCGGCCTCGGAGTCCGCGCGGCGCAGATGCGCCAGGGCGGCATGCAGCGTGCCGAGGTCCGCGCCGGGCTTCACGGCCTCGGTCGCGAGATGGCGGCGGAACGCCCGCGCGCCGGGCTGGCCGTGGAACAGGCCGAGCACATGGCGGGTGAAGGACGACAACTTTGCGCCGGCTTCCATCTCGCGGGCGATGAATGGTTCGAGCCTCGCGAGGGCTTCAAAGCCGTCGGAGACGGGCGCGGTCTCGCCAAACAACTCGGGATCAACCGCGAGCAGCAATTCAGGCTCCTGATAGGCCGCGCGCCCGAGCATCACGCCATCGAGGTGGCGCAGGTGCTCGCGGCACTCCGCCAGACTGCCGATGCCGCCATTGAGCACCACGGGCAAATGCGGCAGCCGCCGCTTCAGCCGATAGACACGGTCATAGTCGAGAGGCGGGATATCGCGGTTTTCCTTTGGCGACAGGCCTTTCAACCAGGCTTTTCGGGCATGCACCACGAGGGCGTCCACGCCGGCCGCCACCACCGCGTCGGCGAGCTGGTCGAGCGCTTCCTCGGGGTCCTGGTCATCGACGCCGATGCGGCATTTCACCGTGACGGGAACGCGCACGGCCACCTTCATGGCGGCGACGATGTCGCCCACCAGCGCGGGTTCGCGCATCAGGCAGGCGCCGAAACGGCCGCTCTGAACCCGGTCGGATGGGCAACCGACGTTCAGGTTCACCTCGCAATAGCCCTCTGCCTCGGCAATGCGCGCCGCTGCGGCGAGATCGGCGGGATCGGAGCCGCCCAACTGGACGGCCACGGGCTGCTCGGCGGGATCGAACCCCAGCACACGCCGGCGATCGCCGTGCAGCGCCGCGCCGGTGGTCACCATCTCGGTGTACAGCAACGCCCGCCGCGACAGCTGCCGATGGAAAATGCGGCAGCGCCGATCGGTCCAGTCGATCATCGGGGCGACGGAGAACCGCCAAGGAGACAGGGGGGAACGTGTTTCAAGCATTGCGGGATCTGGGGGAAAACGCGTTGATAGCCGCAAACGCCTCGCGTGGCGACTCGGCCGGCGTTTCGGCATCGATCAACCTTCGCTGATCCTGCCCGTCTCGAGAAAGCGCTCCATCCGCGCTTCCCAGGGCGCAATGTCGATGCCGCGCGCTTTCAGCCAGTTCTCGTCCAGCAAGGTGCTGCGGTAGCGCTCGCCGCTGTCGCACAGCAGCGTGACTACGGAGCCGGACTGCCCGGCCGCGGCCATGCGCTCGATCAGGTGGGCGGCGGCCCAGAAGTTCGTGCCGGTCGAGCCGCCGCAGGAGCGGCCGATGCGCCGGCTGAGGACGCGCGCGGACGCCGCGCTGGCCGCGTCCGGGACCGCGTAGGCCTCGTCGATCAGCTCCGGGATGAAGGACGGCTCGCAGCGCGGCCGCCCGATGCCCTCGATGCAGGACGGCGGCCCCGACACGGTGCAGACGCTGCGGTCGGCGAGGTGGCGGTGGAACACGGAGGCCTCGGGGTCGGCGAGGCACAGGCGCGTCGGCAGGCGGCGGTAGCGGATGAAGCGCCCGAGCGTGGCGGATGTGCCGCCCGTTCCGGCGCCGATCACGACCCAGGCCGGGATCGGGTGTTCCTCGCGCGCCATCTGGCCGAAGATCGATTCGGCGATGTTGTTGTTGCCGCGCCAGTCGGTCGCGCGCTCCGCATAGGTGAATTGGTCCATGTAGTGTCCGCCAAGCTCGGCAGCGAGGCGCGCGCTGGTTTCGTACATCTGGGCCGGACTGTCGACGAAATGGCTCTCGCCGCCGTGGAACGCGATCTGGGCGACCTTCTCGGGCGAGGTCGTCCGCGGCATCACGGCGATGAAGCGCAGGCCGAGGATGCGGGCAAAATAGGCTTCGGACACGGCTGTGGAGCCGCTGGAAGCCTCGATGATGGTGGTTTGCGGGCCGACCCAGCCGTTGCACAGCGCATACAGGAACAGCGAGCGCGCCAATCGGTGCTTGAGGCTCCCGGTGGGATGGGTGGACTCGTCCTTGAGATAGAGCACGACGCCGGGCGTGCCCGGGATCGGCACGCGATGAAGATGCGTGTCGGCCGAGCGCGTGAAATCCGCCTCGATGGCCGTGATGGCGGCTTCGACCCAGGCGCGATCTGGTTGTGTGGTCATGTGGCGGACTCCCCTGAGCCGATGTGCCCGGCTTCGGGGCTCGTGTCGAGAGGCTGCCGCGCGCGGCCTGAACGGCGCCGCGACTTCGTCACTTCACCGCCACGTCGGCCCGGCATAGGCTGCGGCATGATTGAGCGTAACGACCCTGCCCGGAGAGCGTCCATGGACCGCAGCGCCGCCCCGTCCGCGAACCGCGACGCCACCGCCGCCAAGACGGTTTCGCGCCGGCAGGTTTTGGCGGGCGCGGGCGCCGTCCTGGCCGCATCGGCGGCGGTTGGCCCCGCCCTGGCGCAGGCCGCGCGCGTCCGCCTGCGGCTGCTGGAAACCACGGACCTGCACGTCAACGTGCTGCCCTACGACTACTACCGCGACAAGCCGGACGACACGGTGGGGCTCGCCAAGACGGCGGCGCTGATCAAGGCCGCGAGGGCGGAAGTTAAGAACGCCGTTCTGTTCGATAACGGCGACCTGATCCAGGGCAGCCCGATGGGCGACTACATGGCCTACCGCAAGGGCATGAAGGCCGGCGACGTGCACCCGATGGTGGCCGCCATGAACGGCCTCGACTACGCGTGCGGAACGGTCGGGAACCACGAGTTCAACTACGGGCTCAGCTTCCTCGGATTTTCGCTGGCGGGCGCGACCTTCCCGGTCGTCTGCGCGAACCTCAACAAGGCCGACGGCTCGCCGCTGCTGAAGCCCACGCTGGTGATCGACAAGGAAGTCGAGGACGAAACAGGGGCCAAGCAGCGCCTGCGCATCGGTGTAATCGGCTTCGTCCCGCCGCAGATCATGCAATGGGACCAGGCGCATCTCGTCGGCAAGGTACAGACGACCGACATCGTGGACGCGGCGCGCCGCTATGTGCCCGAACTGCGCAAGCAGTGCGACGTACTTGTCGCGCTCTGCCATTCGGGCATCGAGGGCGGGGAGCGCAAGGGCGGCGAGGAGAACGCGGCGCTGCACCTCTCGGCCGTTCCGGGGATCGACGTGATCTTCACCGGGCACCAGCACAAGGTTTTCCCCGGCGGCAAGGACTTCGCCGGCATCCCGGGCGTAGATGTCGAGAAGGGAACGCTGAACGGCGTGCCGGCCGTGATGGCGGGCTTCTGGGGCAGCCATCTCGGGATCGTGGATTTCGATCTCGACAAGACCGCGACGGGCTGGCGCGTCTCAGGCTTCCGGACGGAGGCGCGCCCGATCTACGAGCGCAAGGACCGCCAGATCGTCGCCAAGGTCGAGGCTGAGGCCGCCGTTGCGGCGAGCGTAAAGGCCGAGCACGACGCGACGCTGGCCTATGTGCGCCAGCCTGTCGGCGAGGTGAAGAACCCCATCAACTCCTTCTTCGCGCTGGTGGCGGACGACCCTTCCGTGCAGGTCGTCTCGCAGGCGCAGCTTTGGTATATCGGGCAGATCGCCGCCACGATGCCGGCCCTCAAGGGGCTGCCGATCCTGTCGGCCGCGGCGCCGTTCAAATGCGGCGGGCGCGGCGGGCCGGACTACTACACGGACGTGAAGGCCGGCCCGATCGCCATCAAGGACGTGGCCGACATCTACCTCTATCCCAATACCGTGCGGGCCGTGAAAGTCACGGGCGAGCAGGTGCGCGAATGGCTTGAGCGGTCGGCCGGGATGTTCAGGCAGATCGACCCGAAGGCGACAGGCGAGCAAGCGCTGATCGACGAGAGCTTCCCGACATACAACTTCGACATCATCGACGGCGTCACGTACCAGATCGACGTCACTCAGCCGTCCCGCTACGACAACGCCGGCAAGGTGGTCGCGCCGGATGCGCATCGCATCGTGGACCTGCGCTTCGGCGGCCAGCCGATCGATCCAGCCCAGCAGTTCATCGTGGCCACGAACAACTACCGCGCCGGCGGCGGAGGCAACTTCCCGGGCGCCGACGGCAAGACCGTCGTGATCGACGCGCCAGACACGAACCGCGACGTGATCGTGCGCTATATCGTCGAACAGAAGACGATCGATCCGGTGGCCGACTGCAACTGGCGCTTCGCACCCATCGCCGCGCCCGTGACGGTGACGTTCCTGACATCGCCGCGAGCCGCCAAAGCCCTGCCGAAAGGGCTGAAAGCAACCGCAATCGGCGACGCGCCGGATGGGTTCGCGAAATACAGGCTGGACCTGAGCGCCTGACGCTTCGCCCAATCAGGCGTTGCCACGCATGGCCGCTTCAGCTTCGATGACCCTACCCGCCCGGAGAGCGTCATGCCCGAAATCGCCGATCTGACCGCCGTCGAGTTGCTGCAGCACTATCGACGCAAGACGCTGTCGCCGGTGGAGGTCGCGCGCGACGCGCTGGCTCGCAAGGCAAAGCACGAGCCGGCCATCAACGCGTTCTGCGGTGGCGACGAGGAAACCACGCTCGCGATGGCGCGGGCCTCCGAAACGCGGTGGAGCCGAGGTGAGCCGTGCGGCCCCGTGGACGGCGTGCCGACCACCGTCAAGGACAACATTGCGGTCAAGGGCTGGACCAACTTCAAGGGTTCGGCCGTGACCTCGAAGGCGCCGGCGGACGAGGACGCGCCCGCGGTGGCGCGCCTGCGCGAAGCCGGGGCCGTGTTCATCGGCAAGACCTGCATGCCGGAGTTCGGCTGGAAGGGGTTGGGCGACTCTCCGCTGACCGGGATCACCCGCAATCCCTGGAAGCTCGACCGCACGCCCGGCGGATCGTCCTCCGGCGCGGCGGCCTGCGCGGCGCTGAACATCGGCTGCATCCATATCGGCACGGATGGGGCCGGCTCGATCCGGATACCCGCCGCCTTCACGGGCGTTTTCGGGATCAAGGCGAGCTATGGCCGGGTGCCGGCGCATCCGATCTCCGTAATGGGATTTCTGGCCCATGTCGGGCCGCTGACCCGGACTGTGGAGGACGCCGCGCTGGCGCTGGGCGTGATCGGCCGGCCGGACAAACGCGACATGACCGCCATGACGGCGCCGCCGCCCGACTACCGCATCGGCCTCGCCGACGGAGTGCGCGGCTTGCGCATTGGCTGGTCGCCGCGCCTGGGTTACGTGCGGGAGCTGGACGCGGAGGTCGAGGAGAGCGCGGCCAAGGCGGCGCTTCGTTTCGCCGAGTTGGGCGCGACCGTGGAGGCTTCCGATCCCGGCTTTCAGGATCCGCTCGACACGCTCACGACCTTATGGTCGGCCGGCGCGGCTCTGGCGCTCGAACCCTTCACGGGCGAGCAGCGCACGCTGATCGACCCCGGGCTTGTCGAGGCGGCCGAGTTCGGCGCGCGCATCTCCGGCGCACAGTATGCGGACGCTTTTCTGTACCAGCGCAACGCGCTCGCGGGCACGATGGCGAATTACCACGAACGTTTCGATCTTCTCCTCACGCCAACTTTGGCCACTAGCGCTTTCGAAGCCGGGCGGCTCACCCCGCCGGATGGGCGTTTCGGAACGGATTGGACGCGCTGGACGCCCTACACATACCCCTTCAACATCACGCAGCAGCCGGCCGCTACCGTGCCCTGCGGCTTTACGGCCGACGGTTTGCCGATCGGCCTGCAGATCGTCGGCCCTTACGGCGCGGATGCGCTCGTGCTGCGCGCGGCTCGCGCTTTCGAGGCGGCGTTCGGGTGGGAAAAGCTGAGCGAGGCGCGTGTCGGCTAGCGCGGAAGGGGACCGGCAACGACTGCAGATCCAGATCAACGGATGGCGAAATCAGTAAACCTGCGGCAATTCGGCCCATTTTGAGGCGGACCCAACGTCAAATGCCCGCGTTGGTGGGCATATGAACCCCGTTTTGGAGTTACGCCTGTGAAAGCCATCAACATGATCGCCATGATCCTCCTGATCGTCGGAGGATTGAACTGGGGCCTCGTGGGCCTGTTCAACTTTGATCTGGTTGCGGCGCTGTTTGGCGCCGGCTCCGGCCTGTCGCGGATTGTTTACACGCTGGTCGGCGCTGCCGCCCTGTGGGGCATCTACATGCTGGCCCCTCTTGCGCGTGGCAGCGACGCGCATGTGACCGGCCACGCAGCCCGCATGTAACGGCATCTGATCGGGCGCGTCTTTGGCGCGCCCGGATCTACGCCACGATATCCGACAGGATCGCCGGCAAACCGCCGAGGTCCTTGATGCTTCGGAAACGCGCATTCGCCTCCGGCGGGTGCGCGTTCTCGTATTCCCAGGTGAGATCGTGCGGGACGTGGACTGCCCAGGCCCCGGCGTCGAGGGCCGGCAGGATGTCCGACTTGACCGAGTTGCCAACCATCATGCTTTGCGTCGGTCCGTCGCCATGGCGGGTGAAAATACGCGTGTAGGTCTCGACGGTCTTGTCGCTCACGATCTCGACCGCGTCGAACAACTCGCCCAGCCCGGAGGCCGCGAGTTTGCGCTCCTGATCGAAAAGATCGCCCTTGGTGATCAGAACGAGGCGAAACCGCCCGGCGAGCGCTTCCAGCGTTTCGCGCGCATGCGGCAGGGTGTCCACCGGATGGGCCAGCATGTCCCGCCCGACAGCAAGGATCTGCGCGATGACGCCGGCGGGCACGCGCTCGCGCGTGATCTCGATCGCGGTTTCGATCATCGACAGCGTGAAGCCCTTGATGCCGAAGCCGTAGATTCGAAGGTTGCGCTTCTCGGCCTCGAGCAGGCGCGCCTTGATGTCGCCGGGCTCGGCGTGTTCGGCCAGCAAAGCCGCGAACCGGTCCTCGGTGAGCCGGTAGAAGCGCTCGTTGTGCCAGAGGGTGTCGTCGGCGTCGAAGCCGATCGTGGTCAAGCGAGAAGTCGTCTGCATCGCGGGATCCTTTGCGATGAGGCTAGCCGCCCCGGATCCACCGCGCCACTGGTTCGGGATAGGGGCGCTTTCAGCCGCTTAGAGCCCAGCCGGCTCCGGCGTGATGGCGGCCGTCCGTTCGCTCAGTATGGCGTCGAGGTGGAGTGATGCTGCGACCAGCTCACGCGTGTAGGGATGCTCCGGCGCGCCGAGAACCTTGAGGGTCGGGCCCGCTTCCACGACTTTGCCGGCCCGCATCACCAGGACGCGGTCGGTGATGGCCCGCACTACCGCAAGGTCGTGCGAGATGAAGAGGTAGGTCAGCCCGAGCCGGTTTTGGAGATCGGTGAGCAGCTTCAGCACCTGCGCACGCACCGAAACATCGAGCGCCGACACGGGCTCGTCGAGCACGATCAGATCCGGCCGTGTGATCAGCGCCCGCGCGATGGCGAGCCTCTGGCGTTGACCACCTGAGAATTCGTGCGGGTATTTGTCGGCGTCGGCGGGAGCAAGGCCGACTTCTGCCAGCGCCTCGTCCACGCGACGCCGCGCGCTTTGCGGATCGCATTCGCGGCCGAGGAGGCGGAGCGGTTCGCCGACGATGCGGCCGGCTTTGTGGCGGGGATCGAAGGACCCGTAAGGGTCCTGGAAGACCATCTGCACCCGGCGCCGGAATGCGGCCATCTCAGCCCCGCGGAGCCTCGTCGTGTCCTGGCCATCGAACGCGATCGAGCCGCCCTGCACGGCTTCGAGCGCCAGGATGGCGCGGGCGGTGGTGGATTTGCCGCATCCCGACTCGCCAACGAGGCCGACGCTCTCGCCTCTTCCGACCGTGAAGCTGACATCGTTGACGGCCAGCCGGCGTGGAGCCGAGCCAAACAGACTGCGCCGTGGCAGCGCATAGGCCCGAACCAGGTTTCTGATCTCCAGAATTGGATGCGATGTCGACCCAGCGGTCGACGTCGCCCGTGGCGGCAGGTTCGACGCGTTCAGCAAGGCTTGCGCATAGGGGTGCTTCAGCGGCCCCGACAGGCTGCCTCCCCTGCCCTGCTCGACGATCTCGCCGGCTCGCATGATCGCGACCCGGTCCGCCATGGCGTTCACGACCGAGAGATCATGCGTGATCAACAGGAGGCTCGACCCGTTTTCGCGAATGAGCTCCCGCAGCAGCTTGAGAATCTGCGCCTGCGTGGTGACGTCGAGCGCCGTGGTCGGCTCATCCGCGATCAGGAGCGGCGGGGCCAGCGCGACCGCCATCGCGATCACGACGCGCTGGCGCTGGCCGCCGGACAGTTCGTGCGGGTAGCGTCCCGTCGAAATTTCGGATGCGGGCAGGCCGACACGCTCCAGGACGGCCTGAGCGCGGCGCGCGGCCTCGGGCCGTGACAGCCGAAGATGCAGGACGAAGCCCTCGGCGACCTGATCGCCGATCGACTTGAGCGGGTTCAGGGCCGTCATGGGCTCCTGGAAGACCATGCCGATCCGGCGGCCCCGTAGCCTGCACATGTCGGGTTCGGAAACGGCGGCGAGGTCCTGCCCGTCGAACCGGATCGAGCCGGTCGTCCGGGAGCCTCGCGGCAGGAGGCGCATGACGCTGAGCGCGGTCATGGATTTACCAGAGCCCGACTCGCCGACGAGGCCGAGCGTCTCGCCGGGCTCGATCGCCAGCGAGACGTCTTTCAGGATGAGCGCGCCGTTGATCGAGAGGCTGAGGCCCTGGATGTCGAGCAGCGCCACCTCAGCGTTCCCGGGCGAGGCGCGGATCGAAAATGTCCCGCAGGCCATCGCCCAGCAGGTTCAGGCCGAGCACGGTCACGATGATGGCGAAGCCGGGGATCAGCGCGAGCCGCGGCGCCAGCCCCATCAGGGTCTGAGCCTCGTTGAGCATGCGGCCCCAGCTCGGCGCGGGCGGCTGGACGCCAAGGCCGACATAAGACAGCGCCGCTTCGGCCAGGATGCCCAGCGAGAGCTGGATGGTGGCCTGCACGATCACGAGGCTGACCATGTTGGGCAAGATGTGCTCGACGGTGATGCGCGCCGGGCCTTTGCCGGCGACGCGCGCCGCAAGCACGAAATCCCGCGTCCAGAGCGGCAGAGCGGCCCCGTAGGCCACGCGGGCGAAAACCGGGATGTTGAACACGCCGATCGCCACCACGGCGTTGGTCGCGCCCGGCCCGAAGACCTCGCGCAGCATGATGGCGATGAGGAGCGCCGGAAAGGCGAACACGAAGTCGCTGGCGCGCATGATCGCCTGGTCGGCGAACCCGCGCTGCTGGGCGGCCAGGAGGCCGAGCGGCACGCCGACGCCAGCGCCAAGGCCCACCGCGAAGACCGACACCGCGATGGAGGTCACGGCGCCCCGCATGATCATCGACAGCACGTCGCGGCCGAACTGGTCGGTCCCGAACCAGTGCGTCGCAGAAGGAGGCTGGAATTTCGCCGGGATGTCGATCGCTGTCGGGTCCCATGGCGTCCAGAGAAGCGATACGGCCGCGACCGCCATGACGAGAGCGGTGAGGATCGCGCCGGCGAGGAAGCTCGGATGGCGCAGCGCGCGGGACGGCCAACCGTCGGCCGTGGTCGAGGCGCCCACCGCGACGCTCACGCGCGCCTCCGCAAGCGCGGGTCGACGGCCGCATAGGCGACATCAACAAGGAAGTTGACCACGATGACGCTGGCGACCAGCAGCATGACGACGCTTTTCACCACGATCAAGTCGCGTTGGTTGATGGCCTGGAACACGAGGCGGCCGAGGCCCGGAAGGTAGAACACGTTCTCGATGATGATTGTCCCGGCGAGCAGAAACGAGAACTGCAGCCCCATGATGGTGAGCACCGGGATCATGGCGTTGCGCAGCGCGTGGCGACGGAGCGCTTGGCCGGCGCTCAAGCCCTTGGCGCGGGCCGTGCGGACGTAATCGTCGCCCAGGGTGTCCAGCAAGGACGAGCGCATGACGCGGGCGAGGATGGAGGCCTGCGGCAGCGCGAGCGCCACGGCGGGAAGGATCAGCGCCCGCAGCGCCGGCCACGGCCCGGCGCTCCAGCCGGGGAAGCCGCCGGCCGGCAGCCATCGCAGCGTGATGGCGAACAACAGCGCCAGCAGCATCGCGAGCCAGAAGTTGGGCGCGGCGATGCCGATCTGGGTGGCCGCCATGACGCCTACATCGACGGCGCTGTTGCGCCTCGCGGCCGCCCAGGCCCCGAGCGGGATGGCGATCAGCGTCGTCAGCGCCAAGGCGAAAACGGCCAATGGCAGGCTGACCGCGAGGCGGTCGCGAACGAGCTCGGCCACGGGCGTCGCGTAGGTGTAGCTGACGCCGAGGTCGCCCGTGACGAGGCCGGCGACCCAATGCAGATAGCGTTCAGGCGCGGGTTGGTTCAGGCCCAGCTTGTCGCGCAACGCCGCCAGGGTGTCCGGGCGCGCCTCCGTGCCGAGCATCACCTGCGCGGGGTCGCCCGGCAGCACCTCCAGCACGGTGAACACCACGACGGTCGCGACCGCCAGGGTGACCAGAAGAGCGATGATGCGGCGAAGCGCGAAGCTCAGCATGGTGGGCGAGCCTTGAGCTCCCGGCTCACCCTTTCCAGCTCACTCCGGTGAGGTCGTTGGCCGGGATGGGCGCGTTTTCCCAAAGCCCTTGCAGGTCCGCGTTCCAGACCCCGGTCTTGGGCAGCATGAACAGGAACACGTTCACGGCGTCTTCGGCGATCTGCTCCTGCGCCTTGCGGTAGAGCGCAAGGCGCTTCTCCTGGTCCACGGTGGCGGCCAGTTCGGCGTAGATAGCCCGGTAGGCGGGGCTCTTGTAGTCGAAGTAGTAATCGTCCCTGGCGTAGATATCGAGGTCGAGCGGCTCGACATGCGAGATGATCGTCATGTCGAAGTTCTTGCCCTTGAAGACATCCGAGAGCCACTGGGCCCACTCCATCGGAACGATCTCGACGTCGAGACCAACCGCCTTGAGCTGGGCGGCGATGATCTGGCCGCTGCGCCGGGCGTAATCCGGCGGCGGAAGAACGAGGCGAAGCTTCGTGCCCTCGGCGACGCCCGCCTCCTTGAGCAGCGCCTTCGCCTTGGCGACGTCGTGCGGGTATTTGCCGGTGAGGTCGACATAGCCCGCGTTCTGCGGCGCGAAGTGCGAGCCGATGGGCTTCGCCAGCCCGAACATGGCGCCGTCGATCACCAGCTTGCGATCCACCGCATGCGACACAGCGCGGCGAACGCGCACGTCGTCGAAGGGCTTGCGGCCATTGTTCAGCGCGACGATGGTTTCGCCCTCGGTGGACCCGACTACGACCTTGAAGCGCGGGTCGGCGCGGAACTGGTCCAAAGTCTCGGGCGCGGGGTAAAGCGGATAGGCGTCGATGTCCCCGGCCATCAGGGCCGCAAAGGACGCGGAGGCGTCGCCGATGACCTTGAAGACGGCCTTTTCGATCTTGATCGGCGTGCCCCAGTAGCGGTCGGCCTTGCCCAGTTCGACGCTGGAGCCCTTGGCCCAGTTCACGAACTTCATCGGGCCGGTGCCGATCGGCTTCGTCTTGGCGTCCGCCGCGGACGTCGGCGACAGCATCACCGATGCGGGCCACCCCAAGCCGAACAGAAAGTTGCCGGTCGGCTGCTTCAGGGTCACTTTCAGCGTCACCGGATCGACGGCCTCGACCGTTTCGATCGGCGCGAAGACGCCCTTTTGCGGATTGACGCTGTCGGGCGCGCGGGCGCGGTCCAGGTTGAACTTGGCCACTGTTGCGTCGAACGGCGCGCCGTCATGGAAGGTCACCCCGGCGCGCAGCTTGAAAGTATAGGTCTTGCCGTCTTCCGAGATCGTCCAGCTCTCGGCCAATGCAGGCTTCGTCGCGCCGGTGCGGTCGACGCGGGTCAGGCCCTCGAAGACGTTGGCGTAGACGATTTCGCCGATGGCGGCCGCCGCGCCCGCGGTCGGGTCGAGGTGAGGCGGTTCGAGGCGAACGCCGATGATCACGTCCTTGCGGGCTGCGGCGAGAACCGGGCCGGTCAGGCCAGCGAGAACTCCCGCCGCCAAAAAGGTCGCGAGCGAGCCGCCGAGGAAAAGCCTGCGGTCCAAAATCATCGAAATCCCCTCTCGTGCAGGCTCGGCGCGCTTTGCATCGCGCAAGCCCGTTGGGGCGCATGCTAGTCCGATCCACGCTCCGGCGTCGAGGCCGACGAACGAGGCTGGCGCCCCCGAGAATCGCGGAGCGCCTACGCCCCCGAAGCCGTTGCTCCGTCGAAGGCATCCTCATACCGTGCGCTTCAAACGAAACCTTTGCCTGGAGCTTCGATGTCCCTTTCGCTGTTCGACCTCACCGGCCGCATCGCCCTCGTAACGGGCTCCAGCCAGGGAATCGGCTACGCGCTTGCGGCCGGCCTCGGCCGCGCCGGGGCGCGGGTGGTTCTCAACGGCCGGGATGCGGCGAAACTCGCGCAAGCGGTCGAAAGCCTCTCCAACGAGGGACTGAACGCGTCCGCAAGCGTGTTCGACGTTACCGATCCGAACGCGATCGAGGCCGCGGTGGCGCGCGTCGAGGCCGAGATCGGACCCATCGACATTCTGATCAACAACGCCGGCAAACAGCACCGGGCGCCGGCCGAAGACTTTCCGGACGAGGCCTGGCGGGACATTTTCCGCACCAACGTGGACAGCGCGTTCTTTGCCTCGCGGTCGGTCGGCCGGCGCATGATCGAGCGCCGCAGCGGCAAGATCATCAATATCGGATCCGTGCAGAGCGAGCTCGGCCGCCCCACCATCGTGCCCTACACGGCGACAAAGGGCGCGGTGAAGCTGATGACGCGCGGCCTCGCGGCCGAATGGGCCAAGCACAACATCCAGGTGAACGCGATCGGGCCGGGCTATTTCGACACGCCGCTGAACGCCGCGCTGGTCAACAATCCCGAGTTCAGCGCGTGGCTGTGCGGGCGCACCCCCGCCGGGCGCTGGGGCAAGCTCGACGAGTTGGTGGGCGCAGCAATTTTCCTCGCCTCGTCGGCTTCGGACTTCGTGAACGGGCACATGCTGATGGTCGACGGAGGGCTGACAGCCTCGGTGTGAGATCACAAAGCAAAACAAATTCAGGGAGGGCAAAACGATGACCAAAGAGATCCTCGACCCGGCTTACGAAGTACTGGATCCGCGGGCCAAGGGCCTGTTCAACAAGACCGCGAAGCTCGAGCGCCTCTACGAAGGCTGCCGCTGGGCGGAGGGGCCGGCCTATTTTCCGGCCGGGCGCTACCTGATCTGGTCCGACATCCCGAACAACAGGATCATGCGCTACGACGAGACCGACGGAAGCGTCTCGGTGTTTCGCGAGCCGTCCAACAACACCAACGGCCACACGGTTGACCGCGAGGGACGGCTGGTCTCCTGCGAGCATCTCGGACGTCGCGTATCGCGCACCGAGCATGACGGCAGCATCACGGTTCTGGCGGATCGCTGGAACGGCAAGCGCCTCAATTCGCCCAACGACGTCGTGGTGAAATCCGACGGGTCGATCTGGTTTACCGACCCGGCCTACGGCATCGACTGGGACTACGAGGGCGCGCGGGCCGAAAGCGAAATCGGCGCGTGCAACGTCTACCGCATCGACCCGGCGAGCGGCGCCGTGGACCTCGTGGCGGACGACTTCAAGCGGCCGAACGGGTTAGCCTTTTCGCCTGACGAGAGCAAGCTCTACATCGCCGACACGGGGGCCAGCCATTTCGAGAACGGGCCGCGGCACATCCGGGCATTCAACGTCGAGGGCGGCCGGACGCTGAAGGGCGGCGACATTTTCGCGACCTGCACGAACGGCATGTTCGACGGCTTTCGCTGCGACGAGGACGGCCGGATCTGGACCTCGGCGGCCGATGGCGTCCATGTCTATGACCCGGACGGCACGATGATCGCCAAGGTGCACGTGCCCGAGATCGTCGCCAACGTCTGCTTCGGCGCGCTCCGGCGCAACCGGCTCTACATCTGCGGCACGACCTCGCTTTACGCCTATTACGTGCTGGTGCGCGGGGCGAAGACGTTCTGAGGGTGGGCTGAGCCGCCGCTCAGTCCAGCATCTCGAGGGCCTTGGTGAAGAAGTCCGGCGCGCCGAAATTGCCGGACTTCAAGGCCAGGGCCATGCTGGCGCCGTCCGCCGCGAGCGTCCACGGAACGCCGGGGTCGATCTCGGGGCCGATTTCCAGCATCGAGACGCCGAGCGCGCCGACGACGGCGCCGGAGGTCTCGCCGCCGGCCACGACGAGGCGTGTCACGCCGGCGGCCGCGAAGCCCTGCGCGACTTCGGCGAGCAGGCGCTCGACCAGCGCGCCGGCTGCGTCACGGCCGAGCTTGTCCTGCGCGGCTTTCACGGCCTCGGGTTCGGCGGTCGAGTAGACGAGCACGGGGCGCGCTCCCAGGCGCGGCGCCGCCCAGTCGAGAACGTGGTCGGGCGTGAGCCGGCCGTCCGCGATGGCGAGGGGATCGAGCGCAAAGGTCTCGATGCCCTTCGACACGGCGTCGGCGACCTGCCCGCGCGTGGCGGCCGAGCAGCTACCGGCCAGAACCGCGGTTTTGCCGGCCGGAGCATGGAACGGCCTCGGTGCGCCCTTGGGCTCGAGCAGGCCGGCGCGGCGGAAATTGTCCGGCAGTCCGAGCGCGATCCCGGAGCCGCCGGTCAGCAGCTTCTCGCCCGCGAAAGCCTCGCCAAGCACACGCAGGTGCGCGTCCGAGATCGCGTCGCCGATCGCAATGCAGGGCGCATCGGCCGCCAGCGACTCAAAGGCCTTCCTGGTCGCGGCCGCGCCACCCTCGATCGTGGACACCGAGACCAGGCCGACCTTCACGGACGTCTGCCGCTGCAGCACGCGGACCAGGTTAGAATCGCGCATCGGCGTGAGCGGATGGTCCTTCATCGGGCTATCGGACAGAAGCTGCGCGCCGACGAACAGGTGGCCCTGATACACCGAACGGCCATTTGCCGGGAAAGCCGGGCACGCCACGGTCCAGCGCACGCCCAACCGCCGCATGAGCGCTTCGGCGACAGGGCCGATGTTGCCGGCGTCGGTGGAGTCGAATGTCGAGCAATATTTGAACAGGATCTGCCGCGCACCGGCGCCGAGAAGCGCATCGCAGGCCGCGAGAGACCATTCCACCGCCTCGGCGGCCGGGTTGGTCCGCGACTTCATCGAGACGACCACCGCGTCGGCCTCCGGAAGGGCCTCGGCGGAGGCCGGCACTCCGACCGTCTGCACGACCCGCATGCCCTCGCGGGCCAGCATGAGGGCGACATCCGTCGCGCCCGTCAGGTCGTCAGCGATCACTCCGAGCAGCATGGCCGTTTCCTTTTGAGATTGCTTTCCGGCCACCTTGTCGCGTTCGGGCGCGCAAGGAAAGGCTTCACCAGCGGGCAGCGAACGTCTGGCGCAAGTCGTCGATATCCTGCTCGCCAAGAGGCGGCAGGCAGGCGCCGCGCGTCAGGATCACGAGCTTTGCGGTCTCCTCGGCCTCCTCCAGGGCGGCCGAGGCGGCCGAGACGCTCTCATGCCAGAAAGTCGGGCCAATCCGGGCCAGCATCACGCCCCGGCAATGCGGGACGTGTGGTGTCACGAGGTCGACGACTTCGGGTGCGCCGGGGCGATGGTATGGGATCAGCGGCACGCGCCCGGCCTTCATGACATGATAGGGCGTGAGCGGCGGCAGCATGTTGTCCGGGTCGACGCCGGGGGTCAGCGACAGCGCAACGAGATGCGTGGAATGCGTGTGGACTACGCCGCCCAGCGACGGGTCGGCCTCGTAGATGGCCCTGTGAAGCCGAATTGTTTTCGACGCGCGATCGCCAGACACCTGCTCGCCGGCGCGGTCGAGCTTCGATAGCCGGGCTGGATCCAGAAATCCCAGGCAGGCGTCCGTCGGGGTGATCAGGAAGCCATCCGGCAGGCGCGCCGAGATGTTGCCCGCCGCCCCCACGGTGTAGCCGCGCGCGTAAAGGCTGGCTCCCACGCGGCAGATTTCCTCGCGCAGGCGGCTCTCGTCCGACATCGGTTCACCAGGTCAGAAAGGTCAGTTCCGGCGACATGGTGAACTTCCACTGGCGCACCGGGCCGGCCATGACGTTGAGATAGAACAGATCAATACCGTGCGGGGCGCCCACGGGGTGATAGCCCTTCGGCACCAGCACGACGTCACCATCCGACACCGCCATCGTCTCGTCCAGCGAGCGATCGTCCGTGTAGACGCGCTGCAGCGCAAAGCCGCCGGGTTGGGCCAGCCGGTGGTAGTAGGTTTCCTCCAGATAGGTCTCGCGCGGGAAGTCGTCCTGGTCGTGCTTGTGAGGCGGATAACTGGACCAGTGGCCGCCCGGCGTGATGACCTCGACCACCAGCAGGCTTTCCGCATAGGGCGACACGTCGGGCAGGATATTGCGCACGTGCCGGACATTCGTCCCCTTGCCGCGCGTCTCGAGCCCCACGTCCTCCGGCTTGATCACCCGGGCTTGAAGCCTTCCCTCTGCGGGGGCCTTGCAGACTGCGAGTTCGCAATCCGTTTCCGCCGTCGCTAGCCAGTTGGATTGGCCCGGAACGTAGAGCGACCATGGAGCGCCCTCGAAGGGGCTGGACCGCTCCCCGATGACGCCGAAGTCCTTGCCGCCCGCCGAGACGCGCGCCTTGCCGGACAAGAGCACGAGGCAATGCTCCTCGCCGCCTGTCGGCTGCTGCGCGGCTTGCCCGGCCTTCAGGCGGAACACGTCGAAACCCACGTATCGCCAGCCGGCGCTGGCGGGGCTGATGCGATGCACCGCTCCCTCGGCGTCGGGCGCGGATGGACGGACGAGAAGGTTCGGCATGTGCTGAACTCCTTGGGTGCGCGGGCTAGCTCAACCCGGCTTCCTTGAGGGCCGCCCTCAGGTGCGCGACGCCGCGCTTGGCGTATTGCAGCGGATTGGCCTTCTCGGGGTCCTGCTCGGCCTCCACCACCACCCAGCCGGAATAGCCGGGCAGCGCCTTGAACACCGAAACATAGTCCACCATGCCGTCGCCCGGGACGGTGTAGACGCCAAGCTCGGACCCCTCGCCCAGCACGGCGTCGAGGAAGCTCCAGCCCTGCGCGCGGGCTTTCTCCATGATCGGCTTGCGAACGTCCTTGGCGTGGACATGGCTGATGCGGGCGCGATACCGGCGGGCGAGGTCGGCCGGGTCTGCGCCGCCCCAGGTTGCGTGCCCGGTGTCGAGCAGCAGGTGCGCGGCCTCGCCGGTCGACGCCATGAAGGCGTCGATGTCGGCGCCGCTCTCCACGATGGTGCCCATGTGGTGATGGTAGACGAGCCGCACGCCCTCGGTCCAGGTGCGCTCGGCCACCTGCGTGATGCGGCGGCCGAACTCGGCCCAGTCGCCCTGCCCCATCACGGGCCGCTGGGACAGCGGCTTGGAGCGGTCGCCGTGGATGGCGTTGGACGTCTCGGCGAAGACGAGCACGTTGGAGCCCATGGCCTTGAGGAGGTCGAGATGCGGCCTGAGATGGCGCATCTCCTCGTCGGCGTCGCGCTTCAGCAGTTCGGCCGAATACCAGCCGGAGATGCACGCCATGCCGAACGGCGCCAGCGCGGCCTTCAGCGCCTTCGGCTCACGGGGGAATTTGTGGCCCAGCTCCATGCCCTCGAACCCGGCCTCGCGCGCTTCGGCCAGGCAGGTTTCGAGCGGGGTCGCGCCGCCGACGTCCTGGAGGTCGTCGTTCGACCAGCCGATGGGATTGGCGCCGATGCGGATGGGCATGCATATCTCCTCGATCAATATGGCGCAGGCGCCGTGTTCAGTTGAGCGACCCGCGTCGGACCAGGGCGTCCTCGTAGCGCTGGCGCGCCTCGCGAACCTCGGCGCGGTCGGAGGTCTCCGGCACCGCGACGTCCCACCACCAGCCGCCCGCATTCGTGGAAGCGAGCGGATCGGTGTCGATCACGACGGCCGAAACGCCGGGCCGCGCACGGGCGCCCTTCAGCGCCGCCTCCAACTCGGAGAGGCTCGCGACCTTCTCGGCATGGGCGCCGAGAGCGCGGGCATGCGCGGCGAAATCGATCGACGGCAGAGTCTCATGGCGGGTGTCGCGCAGGAGATTGTTGAAGCTCTCGCCGCCGGTCGCGCGCTGCAGGCGATTGATGCAGCCAAAGCCGCGGTTGTCGAGGATCACCACCGTCATCCCGACGCCGAGCATGACCGCCGAGGCGAGCTCAGAATTCATCATGAGGTATGAGCCGTCGCCGACCATCACGGTGACGCGGCGGTCTGGGCACGCCATCGCGACGCCGAGGCCGCCGGCAATCTCGTAGCCCATGCACGAGAAGCCGTATTCCATGTGGTAGCCGCCGGGCTGGGCCGCGCGCCAGAGCTTGTGCAGCTCGCCCGGCAGGCCGCCGGCCGCGCAGACGACGATGTCGGACGCCTCGCCGGCGCGCTGCACCGCCCCGATCACCTGGGCGTCGCTCGGCAGGTCGGCGTTGGTCGGCGCGGTGTAGTTCGCCGCCGTCTCGGTCCATTTCGCCTTTTCGGCCTCGATGCGCTTGCGCCAAGCGCCCGGAGCCGTGCGCGCGCCCAGCGCCGCGTCGAGTTCGTCCAAACCGGCGCGAGCATCCGCGACGAGCGACAGGGCGCCATGCTTGGCGGCGTCAAAGGGTTGGGTGTTCAGACCTATGATGCGACGATCCGGGGCGCCGAACAGGCTCCATGAGCCCGTGGTGAAATCCTGCAGGCGCGTACCGACTGCCAGGATCACGTCAGCGTCCTGCGCGAGCGCATTGGCCGCGCCCGTGCCGGTGACGCCGACGGCGCCGAGGTTGAGTGGGTGTCCGTCCGGCAGGGTGCTCTTGCCGGCCTGGGTCTCGACCACCGGGTAACCGTGGGCCTCGCAGAAGGCCCGGAGGCGGTCCTCCGCCTCGCTGAAGAGGACGCCGCCGCCGGCGATCACGAGCGGCTTTTCAGCCTTGGCGAGGAGCGCGGCGGCTTGCTCCAGCTCGCCTGCGTCCGGCCGCGAGCGGCGGGGCGTCCAGATGCGCTCGGCGAAGAAGCTCGCGGGATAGTCGTAGGCCTCCGTCTGGGTGTCCTGGCACAGCGCCAGGGTGACGGGGCCGCAATCGGCCGGGTCGGTGAGCACCTGCATGGCGCGGGCGAAGGCCGGGATGAGCTGCTCTGGGCGGGACAGCCGGTCGAAATAGCGCGAGACGGGCCGGAAGCAGTCGTTGGCCGACACGGTGCCGTCGCCGAAATCCTCGATTTGCTGCAGCACCGGGTCGGGACGGCGGGTGGCGAACACGTCGCCGGGCAGGAGCAGGACCGGCAGGCGGTTCACATGCGCGACGGCGGCGGCCGTCACCATGTTGGTGGCGCCCGGCCCGATCGACGTGGTGCACGCCATCATGCGCCGGCGACACGACGCCTTGGCGAAGGCCACCGCAGCATGCGCCATGCCCTGCTCGTTGTGGGCGCGGAAGGTCGGCAACTGCTCGCGCATGCCGTAGAGCGCCTCGCCCATGCCGGCGACGTTGCCGTGGCCGAAGATGGCCCACATGCCGGCGAAGATCGGCAGCGTCTCGCCGCCAATTCGTGTCTTCTGGGCCGCCATGGCGCGCACGAGCGCCTGCGCCATGGTGAGGCGAATGGTCGTGCTCATATTGCGCTCCCTTGCGCGCCTGTCGCCTTGTCCCAGGCGGCCGTGAGGCGACGGAAATTGCCCGCCATGGCGTCCACCGCGCCATCGTCGTCCAGGCGCCCGGCCAGCCACGCGCGCGCAGGCTCGGCGAAGATGGTGCGCCCGATTGCGAAGCCCTTCACGGCGGGGCAATGCGCCGCCAGCGCGAAGGCCTTCGCGAGTTCGTCCTCGGGCGCGTCGAGGCCCAGCAGCAGCACGCCGCGGCAGAGCGGGTCACTGTCGTCGATCGCGGCTGCGATCGCCGCCCAGGCCGCCGCGCTGGGCTGCGCCTCGAGCTTCCACCAGTCCGGCTTGATCCCGAGCGCGTAGAGGCGGCGGACGACCGCGGCGGTACTGTCGTCGCCGACAGGGCCATGCCTGGACGCGATGATCTCGACCAGCAGTTCGCGCCCGACGCTCCGGCAGGCGTCGAACACGCGCCGCAGCTCGCGTTCCTGATCGCGCTTCAAATCGTCCGGGTCATCCGGATGGTAGAAGCACAGCACCTTGGCGGTGTGGGTGACGGGCCATTCTGCGAGCGCCGCGCCGAGCGACGTGTGGCCCTCGATCTCCAGGCGAAGCGGGCGGGAGCCGGGCTGCTCCAGCGGGCGGGCGACCCAGAAATCATGGTCGACGGCGCGAAACAGCGCTTCGCGGCCATAAGTCCCGTCGAGCAGCATGCCGAAGCCCGCGGCCCCTTGCGCCACTGCGGCGGCGGCCTTCACGGCCAGCGCCTTAAACTGCTCGATGCGCTGGCGCGGCGCCCCGGTGCGGTCGGCCATCTCCTCCAGCTGCGAACGGTGATCGATCGCGAAGGCTTTCAGGGTTCCGGCCTGGGGCCGACGCGTGGTGGACCAATGAACCTGGTTCAGCGCCTCATCCTTGCGCAGGGCGCGATGCGGCGAACCATGCTGCAGGAAATGCTGCAACTCCGGCCAGGTCGGGTATTCGGAGGAGCACATCAGGCGCGACACCGCGAAGGCTCCGCAGGCGTTGGCCCACGCGCAGGTGGTCTCCAGCGGCTGGTCGGTGAGCCAGCCCCTGAGGAAACCGCCCATGAAGCCATCGCCGGCGCCGAGCACGTTGAAGACCTCGACGGGATAGCCCGGCCCCTTGATGCCGTCCTCGATGTCGTCCGGGATCGCGTCCGGGAACACCACGCAGCCCATCGGACCGCGCTTGCAGACGATGGTGGCGGCCGAGACCCGCCGGATGGCGCGGATCGCCTCCAGCGTGTCCGTCGAACCGCCGGCGATGTGCAGCTCTTCCTCGGTGCCGACGATGAGGTCGCAACCGGGCAGGATCTCCATCAGGTGTCGCGTCACCTGGTCGGAGCCGATATAGCGCTCCTCGCCGGCGCCATGGCCGGCCAGACCCCAGAGATTGGGGCGATAATCGATGTCGAATGCGACCTTGCGACCGTGCTGGCGCGCCAGTCGCATGGCCTTGCGCTGGGCCGCGTCCGTGTTGGGCCTGGAGAAATGCGTGCCGGTGACCACGATGGCCTTTGCGGACGCTATATAGGCTTCGTCGATGTCGCTCTCGTCCAGCGCGCCGTCGGCGCAGTCCGTGCGATAGAAGATCAGCGGGAAGCTCTTGTCGTCCCGGATGCCGAGGATCACCAGCGCGGTGAGCCGGTCGGGGTCCGTGTGAACGCCCTTTGTGTCGACGCCCTCGCGTTCGAGCTGCTCGCGCAGGAACCGGCCCATATGCTCGTCGCCAACCCGCGTAATCAGGCCCGGTTTCAGGCCAAGCCGCGCAGCGCCGATCGCCATGTTGGTCGGGCTGCCGCCCACCGCCTTGACGAAATTGCCCATGTCCTCCAGCCGCCCGCCGACCTGCTGGCCGTAGAGGTCTACCGAGGAGCGGCCGATCGTGATGACGTCGAGGGTGGGTTCCGCCATGGCGCTCACGCCGGCTTGTTGGGTCGGGGCGCGCTTTCCCAGCAGCCGAGCACCGATTGGTCGAGGTCGATGTTGGAGCCGGTCATCAGGCCGGCTTCGTCGGACGCCAGGAACACGGTGGCGCGCGCCACTTCGTCGGGGTCCACGAGGCGGCCGAAGGGTTGGGTCGCAACGGCCTTCTCGAGCCAGCCATCCTGCGCGCCATGGTATTTGCGCGCGATCGCGTCTTCGCCGGGCGTGTTCATCCAGCCGATGTTCAGGCCGTTGACCCGTATCCGCCACGGCATCAGCGAGAAAGCGGCGTTCTTGGTCAGCGTCGCCAGCGCGCCCTTGGACACGCTGTAGGCGCAGATGAACGGCTGTCCGCCATGGGCCGACATGGACTGGATGTTGACGATGGCGCCCTCGATCCCGTCGCGGCGCATCAGCGTGGCGGCGCCCTGGATCAGGAAGAACGGCGCCTTGAGGTTCACGTCCATCAGGCGGTCGTAGAGCTCGGGCGACGTGTCGAAGATCGTGCCCCGGTCCGTGTCGCCGGCCGCATTCACGAGGATGTCGACACGGCCGAACGCCTCGTCGGCGGCCGGGATGATGCGGGCGACCTCGTCGTGGTTGGCGAGGTCAGCCTGCACGAACACGGCCTTGCAGCCGCTCGCCGCAAGCGAGTCGGCCACGCGCTTGCCACGCTCGGCGTTGCGCCCGGTCAGGACCACGCCGGCCGCGCCCGCAGCCGCGATGTGGCGCGCGATCGCCTCGCCAAGGCCCTGCGTGCCGCCGGTAACCACGGCGACCTTGCCGGACAGGCGGTTTGAACGGGGCGCTTCGGGCATCGCATCCTCCTTGTCCGCCGTGCGGACCAGCCAGCCTTGATCGGCTGCTTGGCGCGATGAAACGGAAATTCGAATGGCGCGTCAATTCGGAATATGTATTCTGGCGCGCGATCCACGGCTGCGGCAGACGCGGCCCACAAAGCCTCGATTCCCCAACGGAGGAACCCGGTATGCTGCGCGTAGGTCTTCTCGGCGCCGGCCGCATCGGCCGTATTCACGGCGGCAACGTGGCCGCTCATCCGAAGGCGCAGTTGGTCGCGGTGGCCGACGCCGTTCTGGAGGCGAGCCAGACCATCGCGGCCGAGACCAACGCCACCGTGGCGACGATCGACGGCATCATCGAGGACGACAAGATCGACGCCGTGCTGATCTGCACGCCGACCGACATGCATGCCGACCTGATCGAACGCGCCGCCAAGGCCGGCAAGGCCGTGTTCTGCGAAAAGCCCGTGGATCTCGCGGCCGATCGCATCCGCGCCTGCCTCAAGGTGGTCGAGGGCGCGGGCACGCCGCTGATGATCGGCTTCAACCGCCGCTTCGACCCGAACTTCGCCGCGCTGAAACGCCGCCTCGTCGAGGGCGAGGTCGGGGCGATCGAGATCGTTACCGTGATCTCGCGCGATCCCGCCCCGCCGCCGGTCGACTACGTGAAGCGCTCGGGCGGGCTCTTTCGCGACATGATGATCCACGATCTCGACATGGCGGCGTTCCTGCTCGGCGAGGATCCGGTCGAGGTCTACGCAGTAGGCTCCGCGTTGGTCGACAAGGCGATCGGCGAAGCCGGCGACGTGGACACCGCCGCCGTGATCCTGAAGACCGCTTCGGGCAAGATCGCGCAGATCTCGAATTCTCGCCGCGCCGCCTACGGCTACGACCAGCGGATCGAGGTGCATGGCTCCAAGGGCATGATCAGGGCCGGCAACGTGCACGAGACCACCGTCGAGAGCGCCACAGCGGCCGGCTTCCGGGCCGATCCGGTCCAGAACTTCTTTCTGGAGCGCTATGCGGCCGCCTATCGGCTGGAGCTCGACGCGTTTCTCACGGCTGTCGCGGACGGCAAGGCGCCCGACCCCTCGGGAGCCGACGGCCTGCGGGCGCAGATCCTGGCCGACGCCGCAACCGAATCGGCCCAGAGCGGGCGGCCCGTTCGGGTTGGGTGAGCGCTAGCCCGCCACCCTCTCCTCAAGCCTGAAGCGAACGATCCGCAGCACCTGCGCGAGCGCGGTCATGCGCTCCTCGACCAGAGCGCCGCCGATGCGGCTCTCGAAACTTGCCAGGATCTGGTGCTTGGTCGCGCCTTTCACGGCGAGGATGAAGGGGATCCCGAAGCGCGCCTTGTAGGCGTCATTCAGCGCGGTAAAGCGCGCGAATTCTTCCGGCGTCAGGGCGTCCAGCCCGGCGCCGGCCTGCTCGCGCGTGCTTTCGGCCGTCAGCTCACCGGCCAGGGCCGCCCGACCGGCGAGGTCGGGATGGGCTCGCAACAACGCGGTCTGCTCTGTTTCGCCGGCGCCCGCGATCGCGCGCTGGAAGGCGTCCACCATCGCGGCGCGGTTCGGATAAGGGCGCGCCGCGGCGGCGCGTTCGGCGACCCAGGGCGCGTGTTCGGCGATCCCGCCGAACGCTTCCGTAAAGGCTGCGACGGGTAACGCGTTGACGTCGCCGATCGATAGCGTCGCGCCGCTCATGGCTGCGCAAGCCAGGCGCCCAACCGGGCGCGTTCCTCATCGGTCATCTTGGTTTCGTTGCCGAGCGGCATGGCGCGTCCCTGCACGGCCTGCGCGTTCACCTGCGCGGCGTGCCGGCGAATGTTCGCGGGGCTGTCGAGCACGACGCCCTTGGGCGGCTCGCCGCCGCGGAACGCCTCGTGTGTCGGCTTGGCCGCGTGGCACATGGCGCAATGCGTCTGCGTGATCTTCAGCACGTCCGCATCCGTGACGCCGGCCGTGTGAGCGGCGCCACGCGGAGCGGTCCAGATGATTGCGGCCACCATCGCGACCGCGGCGGCCGGAAGCGCCCAAGCAACGCTTCTCGGCTCGTCCCCGGCGTCGACCCGGTTCAGGAAATGCCGCACGAGCCCGCCGGTGAGCACGATGAAGGCGACGACCAGCCAGGACTGCGGGTGCGAATACAAGAACGCGTAGTGGTTCGACACCATGAACAGCAGGACGGGCAGCGTCAGGTAGTTGTTGTGGAGCGATCGCTGCTTGCCGATCTTGCCGTAGCGCGGGTCGGGCGTGCGGCCTGCCAGAAGGTCGGCCGTGATGATCTTCTGGTTCGGGATGATCACCGCGAAGACGTTCGCGGCCATGATGGTCCCGACCATCGCGCCCACATGAATGAAGGCGCCGCGACCCGAAAAGACGTGCGTGAACAAGAAGGCGGCTGCGACGATCAACACGAAGACGCTGAGCGCAAGCAGCCCGGTGCGGTCGCGCAGGGGCGAGCGGCAGAGCGCGTCATACGCGAACCAGCCGGCCAAGAGCGTCAGCACCGAGATGATGACGGCCTCCGCGCCCGACATGTCCAGCACGGCCGGGTCCACCAGAAAGGCGCTGGCGTTCCAGTAGTACTGCATCACCAAGAGGCCGAAGCCGGACAGGAAGGTGAGGTAGGCCTCCCATTTGAACCAGTGAAGGTCCGGCGGCAGCGTGGCGGGCGCGACGCCATATTTCTCGACATGGTAGAAGCCGCCGCCATGCACCATCCAGGAGGTGCCGGACACGCCCTCGTTCATCCGCTCACGGGCGCGCAGGCTGAAATCGAGCCAGATGAAATGGAAGCTCGCCCCGATCCAGGCGATGCCCACCACGAGGTGGAACCACCTCAACCCAAGATTGATCCAATCGACCGCGAATGCGCCCATGACGCCGTGCCCCCGCCCCTGCGCCCGTCAGTATTCGATCTTGTCCGGCTTCGCCATCCAGGCGGCGAACGCCGCGGTCGCCTCCGGGGTCGGCTGATGCTCCATCGCGATGGCGCGCTCGGTCGGCGCTTTCGGAATTTCGTCATAGATGAAGGCGTCGTCGAACCCGATGGCGGCCGCCTCGTCGCGCGTATTCGCGTAGACGATGCGGGAGATGCGCGCCCAGTAGGCCGACGCAAGGCACATCGGGCAGGGCTCGCAGCTGGTGTAGAGCGTGGCTCCCGCAAGACTGAAGTCGCCAACGGCCCGGCACGCGCGCCGGATCGCGGTGACTTCCGCGTGGGCGGTGGGGTCGTTGGTGGACGTGACCTCGTTCCAGCCCTCCGCCAGCACCGCGCCGTCGCGCACGATCACGGCCCCGAATGGGCCGCCGAGATTGGCTTCCATGCGCTCGCGCGAGAGCGCGACGGCGCGTCCGAGGTGAGCAGAATCATCCTGAGAGATCATCTGAGGTCCTGAAACGAGAGATCAGCCGGCGCGGGAGAGCCATTCCTCGAAGGCGGCGCTCGCCTCCGGCATGGGCGCATGAATGCACGGTATCCGCCGTTCGGCCGGGCTCTTCTCGTATTCGGCGCGAATCTCCTCGCTCTTGACCCCGATCGCCTTCGCCTCTTCCCAGGTCGTCGCATAGAAGCAGCGCGCCACGCCGGCCAGATACATTGCGCCCATGCACATCGGGCAGGGTTCGCCGGACGCGTAGAGCACCGAGCCGCTGAGATCGCCATGGCCGAGCACCTTGGAAGCGCGGCGGATCGCCATCAGCTCGGCATGGGCCGTCATGTCCTTGGAGGCGAAAACCGAATTCCAGCCTTCCGCCAACGGCTTGCCGTTCAGCACGAGCACAGCGCCGAAGGGCTTGCCCTCGCCGGAGCGCATGTGGTCGTAAGCGATGTCAACCGCGCGCTTCAGGAAGCCGTGGTCGCTCGAATCCAGTGTCATCCGCGTTCCCCCGATAGACGCCGCGGTCGGAAGGACGCCGCCACGCTGGTTGTCTGGATGCGGGCGGCGTCCTGCGCCTCCCGCCATTGCAAGAGCTGCGCCGCCGCAACGGCCGCAATCACGGCGGGTTCCTTGCCGCTGACGCCCTCGACCCCGATGGGGCAAACGAGCCGCAACAGCGCCGCTTCCGAAACGCTCGCCTGCCTCAGGCGAGCCAGGAAGCGGGCCCGCTTGGTCGCCGACCCGATCAGGCCAACGGAGCCCAGATCGGCCCTCACAAGCGCCGCCGCCGTGATGGCCAGATCCAGCGGATGGGAATGAGTCATGACCATGACGAGGGAGCCCGCCGGCGCGCTCGCGACCGCCTCAACCGGGTCCGCGGTGAGCAGGGCTTCGGCATTCTGCGGGATGAGGGCCGGAAAGGCGGCCTGTCGAGAGTCGATCCAGCGCACCCGGAACGGCAATGGCGCCAAGGCCAGCGCAAGCGCGCGCCCGACATGGCCGGCGCCGAACAAGAGCACGGGCGTCCGGTCGTCCCCGTATCGTTCACGCACCCCCGCGCCCGGCTGCGCAGCGTCCGTCGCAACGCTGCGGGCGATGCGTCCATCGGGTCCGATGGAGGCTTGAAGGTCGAACGGGCCCCGTGATTCGAGCTCGGCGAAACGCGCGATCTCGGCCCTGTCCGCGATGGCGAATGTCTCGATCCAGGTTCTGACCCGGCCGCCGCAGCACTGACCGAGATCGGGGCCGAGCGGCCAGTCCCCCACCAGGGTCGCACGCGCATCGGCAGCCAGGGCCGCCTTGGCGTCGCGCAGCAGGCGCCACTCGAGTTCGCCGCCGCCCACCGTGCCCCAGAAGCCGCCGTCCGGACGCACGACCATGCGCGCGCCGGCCTCACGCGGCGCCGAGCCCTGCACGCCGACCACGCTCACCAGGGCGGCCGCGCCCTGCGAGTCGATGGCATCCAGCAGTCTGGTCCAGATGAGGGTCACGGTTCCTGCCGTTCACGTCCTGATTCAAGCGCCTGCGCGGGTGATTCAACCCGCGGACGCAACTGCCTGCACGGCCTTCAGAATTGCTTCCGGCGTGGCCGGCGCATCCAGCGCGACGGGGCGCCCCGGAGCCACCGACTGAACGGCGTCCGCGATGGCGCCGAACACCGCGTTGGCGAGCATCACCGGGGGTTCGCCGACAGCTTTGGAGCGGTAGATCGTGTCCTCCCGGTTGGCTCCGTCGAACAGCGCCACCCGGAAATCCGCCGGCGTGTCGGACGCCACCGGGATCTTGTAGGTCGACGGCGCATGGGTGCGCAGGCGGCCATCCTTATCGTAGACGAGTTCCTCGGTGGTGAGCCAGCCCATGCCCTGCACGAAGCCGCCCTCGATCTGCCCGATGTCGAGCGCCGGGTTCAGCGAGTGGCCGACGTCGTGGAGGATGTCGACGCGCAGCACGCGGTTTTCGCCTGTGAGCGTGTCGATCACCACCTCGGCGCAGGCTGCCCCATAGGCGAAATAGAAGAAGGGGCGTCCCTGCCCGTTGGGGCGATCCCAATGCAGCTTCGGCGTCGCGTAGTGGCCGGCCGCAGACAGGTGGGTCCGGGCCATGTGTGCGCGCTTGGCGAGTTCCGCGAAGGAGACGCTCTCGTTGCCGGCGAAGACGTGGTCGTCCCGGAACTGCACCTCGGCGGCGGGCACGCCGAAATGGTCGCCGGCCAGCGCTGCCAGCCGGTCGCGAATCTGGCGCGCCGCGATCTGGGCCGCCATGCCGTTCAGGTCCGACCCGGACGACGCCGCAGTCGGCGAGGTGTTCGGCACCTTGTCGGTCGTCGTCGCGGTGATGCGCACGCGGTCCATGCCGACGCCGAACTCCTCGGCGACCACCTGGGCGACCTTCTGGTAGAGCCCCTGCCCCATCTCGGTCCCGCCGTGGTTCAGCTGGATCGATCCGTCTGAGTAGACATGCACCAGGGCGCCGGCCTGGTTCAGGTGCGAGAGCGTGAACGAGATGCCGAACTTCACCGGCGTGAGCGCGATGCCCTTGCGCAGGATCGGCGAGGCCGCGTTGAACGCCGCGATGGCCTCGCGACGGGCGCGGTAGTCGCTGCTCGCCTCGAGCTGATCGAGAATGGCGGCGCCGACGTCGTGATCCTCCACCGTCATGCCGTAGGGCGTGACGTCCCGCTCCGGGCCGTAATGGTTGGCCTTGCGCACATCGAGCGGATCGCGGCCGAGGCGCCAGGCGATCTGGTCGATGATCCGCTCCATGGCGAGCATGCCCTGAGGGCCGCCGAAGCCGCGAAAGGCCGTGTTGGAGACCGTGTTGGTCTTCAGCCGGCGCGTGCCGATGATCAGCTCGGGCAGGAAATAGGAGCTGTCGGCGTGGAACATGGTGCGGTCCACCACGCCTTGGCTGAGATCCGCCGAGCAACCGCAGCGCGCCAGGAACGCCATTTCGACGCCCGCGATGCGGCCGTCGTCGTCGAAGCCGACCGCGTAGTCGACCCGGAAGTCGTGGCGCTTGCCGGTCATCGCCATGTCGTCGTCGCGGTCGAGCCGGATCTTGCACGGCCGGCCGGTGACGCGCGCGGCCAGCGCCGCCATGGCGGCCCATTGCGACGCCTGGCTCTCCTTGCCGCCGAAGCCGCCGCCCATGCGGCGCACCTCCGCGGTCACGAGGGCGTCCGGAACGCCGAGCACCCGGGCGCAGACATGCTGGATTTCGGTGGGATGCTGGGTGGACGAGTGGACATGCATGGAGCCGTCCTCGCCCGGGATCGCGAGAGCGACCTGCCCTTCGAGGTAGAAATGCTCCTGCCCGCCGATCCGGAACGTGCCGGCAAGGTGATGCGGCGCCGCGCCGATCGCGGCCGGCGCGTCGCCACGCTGGAACGCGTAGTCCGGCAGCACGGTCTCGCCCCGAGCCTGCGCGTCCTCGACGGAGACGCTGGGCTTCTCCTGCGCGATCGTGAGCGCGCCGAGGCGCGCCGCCCTGCGCGCGGCGTCCCGCGTTTCGGCGACGACGGCGAACACGGGCTGGCCGTGGAAGATCACCTCGCGGGCGGCCAGCAGCGGCTCGTCGTCGAAGGCGGGGGAAATGTCGTTCTTGCCCGGGATGTCGGCGGCGGTCAGCACCGCGACCACGCCCTGGATGGCCCGAACCCGCTCCAGATCCACCGCCATCAGGGAGCCGCGGGCCATGGGCGACCCGCCAATCGCAATGTGCAGGCAGCCTGCAGGCTCGGGCAGGTCGTCGATATAGGCGGCCGACCCCTGCACGTGCTTGGCGGCTGAATCATGCGGCAGCGGTTGGCGAACGTGCCGCAGCGGCGCTTCGGACATGTCCGAGAAGCTATTCGGCCGCATGGGCGGTCTCCCGATGGCCGATGATGCGGGTGGCGGAACTCGGCGCGCCGGCGATCTCGGCGAGCGCCTTGACGATGAGGTTCTTGCCGACCTGCAGCCGATAGGCCGCGGACGCACGATGATCATCGAGGGGGGCGAAGTCGCTGGCCAGGGCTTCGCCGGCGGCCGCCCAGGAAGCGCCGTCGTTGACGGGCTGCTCAAGCAGGGCCGTTTCCACCGCCAGAGCGCGCTTGGGCGTCGCCGCCATGCCGCCGAAGGCTACGCGCGCCATCACGATGCGCTCACCCTGGACGGTCACCCGCATCGCCATCAGCAACGAGGAGATGTCCTCGTCGAACCGCTTCGTGACCTTGAACACCCGGACATGATCGCCCGGGCCTGGCTTCGGCACGAGGAGGCTGCGGATGAACTCCCCCTTTCGGCGGTCCTGCTTGCGGTAGGCGAGAAAGAAGTTCTCGAGCGGCAACGTGCGGCGCTCGGAGCCGCCGCGCAGCTCGATATGGGCGCCCAGCACGATCAGCATGGGAGCGAGATCGCCGATGGGCGAGCCGTTGGCGATGTTGCCCCCGACCGTGCCCGACGCGCGAACCTGATTGGAGCCGAAGCGACGCATGACTTCGCCGATATCGGGATCGATGGCCGCGAGCGGTTCCAGGGCGCGGGCGTGCGACACCGTGGCTCCCAGCGCCAGCACTTCCGGGCTGTCGTGGATGTCGCCTAGGCCACGCACGCGGCCGAGCCAGATGAACTTGCGCAGCGGCGCGAGCGCCTTCGTGAGCCAGAGGCCGACATCCGTCGCGCCGCCCAGGATGGTGGCTTCGGGGTGCTCGGCCAGCAGCGCCGCGAGGCTCTCCTCGCTCGCGGGCGAAGCGAAGAATGCGTCCTCGTCGCCGACGAACACGTCCTGCCCGTCGTCGAGCCGCCGCAGCATCGCCAGGGTAGCGTCCGCGCGAGCGTCGAAACCGTCCGCGGCCGGCTCGGCGCAGACATCCAGCGCGGCGTCGATGATAGGCCTGTAGCCGGTGCAACGGCACAGGTTGCCCGCCAGGGCGTCGCAGGCCGCCTCGCGGGTCACCGGCCGCACGCCTTCGTGGTAGAGCGCGAACAGGCTCATGACGATGCCGGGCGTGCAGAACCCGCATTGCGAGCCGTGCCGCGCGACCAGCGCAGCCTGAACCGGGTGCAGGTCCCCCGAACCGCCCGAAGCGGCGCCGGCGGCCAGATCCTCGACGGTGATCAGCTTCGCGCCGTCGATCTGCCCAAGCAGCAGGATGCAAGCGTTCACGGGCTCGTAGACCAGCCTGCCGTCGCGCTCGCGCCCGAGCACCACCGTGCAGGCGCCGCAGTCGCCCTCGCCGCAGCCCTCCTTGGTTCCGACGAGCCGCTGCTCGATCCGGAGCCAGTCCAGCAAGGTAGTCCGAGGCGCGAAATCGTCGACCTGCACCACCCGCCCGCGCCGCACGAAGCGGATCGAACTCCTCGTCATGCTCAGCTCCCCCGATAGGTGGAGAAGCTGAACGGCGAGACGAGGAGAGGCACGTGGTAATGGGCGTTCTCGGCTGCGCCAAAACGCAAGGGAACGACGTCCAGGAAAGCGGGCTCGGGCAGCCTCACCCCGGCTGCACGGAAATAATCGCCGACATGGAAGCTGAGCTCGAAGGGGCCCGGCTCCGCCGATTCGCTGGCGATCAGCGGCTGGTCGAGGCGCCCGTCCTGATTGGTGAAAGCGTCGGCCAGGATGGCGCCATCGCTCAAACGCTTGAGGATCACACGCACGCCGGCGGCGGGTCGCCCCGCGGCGGTGTCGAGAACATGGGTGGTCAGCTTCATGTGGTCATGATGGAGCAAGTCCCGCGCCCGCAGAAGCCCCCACGCGCGCGCGTCCCGCCGAGAATGCGCGATTCCGGCATAGTCTTCAGTGCACGAGCTTCAGTCCCGCCACCGCGACCACAAGGATCACCGTGGTCGTCCCGCAGACCACCGCGATGGTGCGCCAGCCGACGCGAAGCAGGGCTCCGATGGACGTTCCAAGCCCCAGGGCCGCAATGGCGACCAGGAGCCCCCATCCGGACAGCCAGACGGCGACCGTCCGCACTTGCGCGGGCACGAGCCCAGCAGAGTTGAGCAGCGCGAAGGCGAGGAAAGCGAGCGCGAAGACCGGTACGGGTGTCTTCGCGTTGCTGGCCGAGCCGCCACGCCCTGAAAACCACCATCCGATGCCGAGCACAACGGGCAGGAGCAGGAACACCCGGAACAGCTTCACGATCACGGCGGCGTCGCCGGCGGTCTCCGACACCGAAAACCCGGCGCCCACAACCTGGGCCACGTCATGAATGGTGGCGCCGAGCAGGATGCCGGTGGTGCGGTCGTCGAACCCGAGCAAAGGCCCCAGAGCCGGATAAGCCACCATCGCGAGCGTCGAGAGGGCATTGACGGCGACGACCGTGAACACCGTGTCGGCGTCCCGTCGCGGATAGGTCGGCAACACGGTTGCGGTCGCGAGCGCGGCCGACGCCCCGCACACGGCCGTCGCGCCGCCCGCAAGCGCGCCGAACGGTTCGCCCAGCCCGAGCAGGCGGGCCAGAACCATGCCGCTCGCCAGCGTCGCCACCATGGCGACGATCACGATTGCAACCGTGGACCAGCCGAGCGCGACGATGTCGCCCAGCGCGACCCGGAACCCGAGCAACGCGATTGCGATTCGCAGCAGCTTCTTGCCGCTGAAGGCCAGGCCGGGTTTGAAGGTCGGCCGCAGCGCCACCCCGTGCAGCGCCATGCCGATGATGAGCGCCAGCACGACCGCCGGGATCGTGATGGGCCGGCCGGTCACGGTTTCGATCAGCCGTGAAATCAGGGGCTCGCCGGCCGACGCGAGAAGCGCGACGACGAGGGAGAGCGCCACGCCGGGAATGGAGGCTCGCACCGCAAGGCCCAACCGGGACGACTGCAAGGACACTTCGTTGGGCCTCATGGTCTGCGCGCCCGGCATGGCTCGGGGAAAAGGCGACGGGCCGAGCAACGCCGCTGCGTGCTGGAACGTCCGGAACGGAGGCGCGTCAGAATGCCGCACCCGTCTACGCCGAGGCGGGTCGCCAAGATGTTCGCGTCCCACAGCGGTTTCTGGGCGGAAGAACCCGGAGTGCGCACGGTTGTGGAGAGCCAGTTACGGGCCTCACCCCGGAGGGACACGACTCTTTTCCACCGCACGCCTGCAATCAAACGCCGGCAAACGGAAGCCTTGCGGGCGGAGCACAGCAGCCCAGCATGGGGTTCGCCTTCGATAAACTGCACCGAAGCTGTTGAGGCAAAATTCCGGGGGAGCATGGACTTGGGAACTCTTGAACTCAGGTACCATCTTGCGCAAACACGCCGATCATCTTTTGACGTCCGAAAACATGCAGACGGCAATGATTGTAGGCCTGTGTTCGCGGGGCGCGTTGATCGCCTGAAGACGAGGCGAATGTAGAATTGTGGCGAGCAGTCCCCATCTCTAGCCAGAGAGTACGACCAACCTCGAGCGGAGCCTTATCGGCGTCGCACGTGAACCGCAGCCTCTGACGGTTCATAGGATGGTGCGCGGGATTGGGTGTCAATGATGGCCGATTCGAACAAGGCTGGCTTCGGCGAGCGAGCCCCACAGCCGCCGCTCTACGCCCAGGTTCGCAATACGCTGGTGCGGCGGCTCGTCGAGGGCGTCTGGGCCGAGGGCGAGATGCTGCCCAGCGAATTCGAACTCGCGGCCGACATGGGCGTAAGCCAGGGAACGGTCCGCAAGGCGCTGGATTCGCTCGCGGCCGACAACCTCGTGGTGCGCCGTCAGGGCCGCGGCACCTTTGTGGCCGAGCACGACGAGGCGCGCATCCTGTTCCAGTTCTTCAAGCTGGTCGGCGACTCGGGCGAGGCGTCCTTCCCGGAAAGCCGGGTGGTTTCGGCGCGGTCCTGCACGGCCACTGCCGAGGACGAAAGGGCGATGGGCCTGCCGCAAGGGGCCGAGGTGGTGCGCATCCATCGGGTGCGTTCGATTGGCGGGCGCCCGGTGATCGCGGAGCGGATCGTGCTTCCGGCCGCCCTGTTTCCAGGGTTCGCCGATACGGAAGCGCCGAACAATCTCTACGGCCTCTATGCGCGGCGATATGGCGTCACGGTCGCGCGTGCGCACGAGCGGCTGAAGGCCGTGGCGCTGCCCGAGGGCGAAGCGCTGCTCTTGGAAACCAAGGTCGGAACGCCGGCGCTTCTGGTGGACCGGATTGCATACGGGCTGGATGGATCAGTGATCGAGTGGCGGGTCAGCCACTGCCTCACGGACGACCTGCACTACAGCTCCGACCTGAAGTGACGGTTAGCCGGCGTTCCGGAGAAAATCGTCGACCTCTGCGCGGCTGGGCGCTCCGTCCCGGCCGCCGAAGCGCGTGCATTTGATTGCTGCGGCCGCTGACGCGAAGCGCACCGCGTCCGCCTCGGGCCGGCCTTCCGCGAGCGCCAACGCGAGGGCGCCGTGGAAGACGTCTCCGGCCCCGAGCGTATCGGCCGCCTGGATCGGGAAAGCCGGCGCATGGCGCAGCTGGCCCCCTTCCAGGAACAACACGCCGCGGGGCCCATCCGTGACGGCGAGCCAGTTCGCCGCGCCGGCCCCGACCTGCTTGAGGCCACTCGCCAGGTCAGCGCAGCCCGTTAACTCGCGCAGCGCCTGAGCCGCGAAGGCGACATGCGTCGCGCTTTCAACCAGTCCACGGGAGCGCGGCGCGCGATCGCCGTCCAGCACGCCGACGCCGCCGGATGCGCGCGCGGCCGCGAAGGCCTTGGCGGAACCGGCCTCCCAGCGTGTGTCGCACATGACGGCCGAAATGCCCGCAGGAAGCCGGTCCGGAATGACGTGCGTCGCCTCCGGCATGCGCGGGTCTTCGTAGCTGAGGACGAGCCGCTCGCCAGCCGCGTCGACAATGACGGACGAAAGCGGTGACCGCATCCCTGCGCCGCGAAACACGGCGGAGCAATCCACCCCTTCGCGCTCCACCGTGCGGACGATCTCGTCCCCGACCGCGTCATCGCCAAGGCGCGCGGCCAGCATCGCGGTTCCGCCGAGGCGGGCGACCGCCACGGATGCGTTCGCGGCGATGCCGCCGCCCACCACCGCCAGGCCATGCGCGCGGTGCTTTTCGGGCGACGTCGGAATGCGGTCCACCGCGAACACGTAATCCTGCGCGGCGAAGCCCACGCACAACACGCCGGCCATGACGGCGTCTCCTCAGGCGATCCGGTATTCGGAGACCTGGGTGTAGACCTCCCCAGGGCGCAATGTCGGATCAGGAAAGTGCGGCTGGTTCGGACTATCGGGCCAGACCTGCGCTTCGAGGCAGAGCCCCGCATTCACGCCGTAGCGCTGGCCATCGAGCCCCGCGACCGGAAGATCGATCTTCCAGCCGTCGTAAACCTGCACGCCGGGCTCCGTGGTATGGAGTTCGAGCGCCAGCCCGGTTCGGCCCGAACGGAGCGTCGCCGCATGCCGGAGCGGCTCGTGCGGAGACGGCCGCGCGGAGGTCAGAACAAAGTTGTGGTCGAGCTTGAACGGCGCGCCGCCCTCCCCCGGCTGGCGCAAGACGCGCGAGCGGCGGAAATCGAACGGCGTGCCGGCGACGGACAGGATCTCGCCCGTGGGGATCTGGTCCTCGCGGACCGGCGTGTAGAAATCGGCCGAGACCTGCAGCTCGTGATCGAGCACGGAGGCGGCGCCATCCAGCGTCCAGTAGGTGTGCTGGGCCAGGTTCACGATGGTGGGCGCGTCCGTGGTGACGGTGAGCTCAACCCGCAGGGCCGCGGGCTCCAGCAGGCGGTAGACGCAGGTCGTCGTCACCTGCCCGGGATAGCCGCCGTCGCCGTCTGGCGAGACCAGCGTCAGCGTGACGGAGTTCTCGTCGGCCGCGCCAAGCCGCCAGAGCCGCTTGCCGAAACCGGCGGCTCCGCCGTGCAGCGCGTTTCGCCCGTTCTCGTTGCGCTCCAGCTGGTGCGAGACGCCGTCCAGAGCGAAGCGTCCCTCGGCGATGCGATTGGCGTAGCGGCCCGCGACCGCGCCCATGTGGGGAGAATGCGCGACGTAGTCCTCGAGCCGATCGAAGCCGAGCACGACGCGCTGGGATCCGCCGCCGGGCAGCGGCGCGTGCATGTCGCGCACCACGGCGCCCCAGGTGATGATCCTGGCCTCGGCCCCGGCCTTAGACCGGATCGTGATCTCGTGGACGACCTCGTCGCCCAATTGCCCGAATTCCCTGATTGTCACGCGCGCCCCCCGTTTGTTGTTGATCTCATCGAGCAACGGCCAGCCCTCGCGCAAGGCTGGCCGTTGTTTCAGGCCAAGAGGCCCGACCGCGCCGTGGCGCTAACGGACTTTCTCACCAGCTGCCGGTGTTCTGCATCGAGCTCCACGGCTCGGCCGGCGCCTTTGCTTCGCCCTTCTGCAGAAGCTCGATCGAGATACCGTCGGGCGAGCGGATGAAGGCCATGTACCCGTCGCGCGGCGGGCGGTTGATCGTCACGCCGGCCTTCATCAGGCGGTCGCAGATCTCGTAGATGTCGTCCACCCGATAGGCGAGATGGCCGAAGTTGCGGCCGCCCGCGTATTCCTTCTCGTCCCAATTGTAGGTGAGCTCGAGCAGCGGCGCCTTGGTGTCCTTGGCCTTCTCGACATCGTCGGGAGCGGCAAGGAACACGAGCGTGAACCGGCCCTTCTCGTTGTCGATGCGGCGGACTTCGACGAGGCCGAACTTGGCGCAGTAGAAATCGAGCGCCTTGTCGAGGTCGCCGACGCGCACCATCGTGTGCAGATATTCCATGGGATTTGCTCCTCGTTGGGTCTCGTTGAGTCTCGTTGAATCGTGTCGGGATCATTCCCCGGGTCGCCCGAAGGGGAAAGCCCCCGCACTGCATGGCGGCCCGGCGCAGATCGCCCTAGGTTATAGGGGTGATTGCCCGCCGGACAGCCCCGGCCGGCCTGCGAAGGACGACGCCGGTGAGCGACGAGGACGAGATCGAGATCCTTTCCGAGCCCCCTCCCCCGCGCCTGGAAGCCCAGACGCTGGCGGTGGCGCGCGACGGATCCGTGCAGGAGCGCGGCCGCGCCCTGGCGGCCGAGGTGCCGGTATCGATCACGTATAACGGGCTGGCGCACGCCGTCATGATGGCGAGCCCGCTCGACATCGAGGATTTCGTGGTCGGCTTCTCGCTGACCGAGCAGATCATCGAGAGCCCGGACGAGATCGAGGAGATCATCGTGCGTCCGATCACGCTCGGGCTGCTCGCCCAGGCGATGATCCCGACGCACCGCCAGAAGGCCCTGATGGAGAACCGCCGCAACCTCGTCGGCCAGACGGGCTGCGGCATCTGCGGCATTGTCGAGCTGGAGCAGGCGGTGCGCCGCTTCGGGCCGATCAAGGCTCGGCCGCAGATCAGCGGGCCGGCGATCTTCAAGGCCATGGACGCGCTCTACCCGATGCAGATTTTGAACCGCGACACCGGCGCGGTGCACGCGGCCGCCTTCGCGACGCCGGACGGCGAGATCCTGGCCGTGCGCGAGGATGTCGGGCGCCACAACGCGCTGGACAAGCTGATCGGGCATCTCGCCCGGCGCCGCATCCCGGCCGACCAGGGATTTTGCGTGATGACGAGCCGCATCTCGTTCGAGCTCGTGCAGAAATGCCTCGCCGCCGGCATCCCGGCGCTGGCCGGCATCTCGGCTCCCACAGGGCTCGCGGTGCGTCTGTCGGCCGAGCACCGGCTGACGCTGATCGCGCTGGCGCGCAGCGACACGTTCCAGGTGTTCTCCGATCCGCACGGGCTCTTCCCGCGATCCGCCGCCCCGGCGGAGGTGACGTCCACGCCCGAGCCTGCCTTGCCGGGCGCGTGAGGCCGCCGCACCGGGGTTGTGGCGAACGGGCGGGCGCCCGATAACAGGCGCCCTTTCAGCCGGACCCCGAGCCCATGCGCACCGACGTCGCCACACCCGTTCGCCTTGAGGACTACCGCCCGACGGACTACCTCATCGACACGGTTTCGCTGGACGTCCGGCTGCACGCGACGGCCACGATCATCCGCTCGGAACTCGGGATCCGGCCCAATCCGGCCGGCGTAGCGGGCGCGGCGTTGCGGCTGGACGGCGACGAGCTGGAGCTTCTATCCATCACCCTGGACGGCCTGCCGCTCGCCCCCGCCGCCTACGAGGTTTCGGCGACAAGCCTCACCGTGCTGTCGCCGCCGCAGCGGCCTTTCCGCCTGACGGTGGAGACGCGGATCAACCCCACCGCCAACACGAAGCTGATGGGGCTCTACCGGTCATCCGGCGTCTACTGCACGCAGTGCGAGGCGGAGGGCTTCCGCCGCATCACCTATTTCCTCGACCGGCCGGACGTGATGGCGGTCTATACGACGCGCATCGAGGCCGACCCGGCCGAGGCGCCGGTTCTGCTGGGCAACGGCGATCCGGTGGAGAGCGGGCCCTTGCCGAACGGGCGGCACTTCGCGGTCTGGCGCGATCCGCATCCCAAGCCCTGCTACCTCTTCGCGCTCGTGGGCGGCAAGCTCGGCCGCGTCGGCGGCGCGTTCACGACGAAGTCGGGCCGCAGGGTCGAGCTTGGCATCTATGTCGAGCCCGGCAAGGAGAGCCGCGCCGGCTACGCGCTGGACGCCCTGATCCGCTCCATGCGGTGGGACGAGACGGCGTTTGGCTGCGAGTACGATCTCGACGTGTTCAACATCGTCGCCGTGTCCGACTTCAACATGGGCGCGATGGAGAACAAGGGCCTCAACATCTTCAACGACAAATACGTGCTGGCCAGCCCGGAGACAGCCACGGACGCCGACTACGCGGCGATCGAGGCCATCATAGCGCACGAGTATTTCCACAATTGGACCGGCAACAGAATCACTTGCCGCGACTGGTTTCAGCTCTGCCTCAAGGAAGGACTGACGGTCTTCCGCGACCAGGAGTTCAGCTCGGACGAGCGCTCGCGCCCGGTGAAGCGCATCGCCGACGTGCGGACATTGCGGGCGCAGCAGTTCGCCGAGGATTCCGGTCCCCTGGCGCATCCGGTGCGGCCATCGGCCTATCGCGAGATCAACAACTTCTACACGGCGACCGTCTACGAGAAGGGCGCCGAGGTGATCCGCATGCTGAAGGCCCTGCTCGGGCCGACCGCCTTCAAGGCAGGCATGGATCTCTACCTCGAGCGCTGCGACGGCACAGCGGCGACGATCGAGGATTTCCTGGCCTGTTTCGAGCAGGCGAGCGGGCGCGACCTGTCGCACTTCTCGCTGTGGTACCGGCAGGCGGGCACGCCCAGCGTCGCGGTGCGCACAGCCTATGACGCAACCGCTCGCACGCTGCGGCTCGACTTCGCCCAAAGCACGCCGCCCACGCCGGGCCAGAACGAGAAGGAGCCGGTCGTGATCCCGATCCGGCTGGGGGTCGTCAGCCCGCAGGGCGAGGTCTCGCCTCTTCGCACGATCGCGGGTGAGCTGCTCGAAGACGGGCTCTTCGTACTGGAGCGCACGGCCGACAGCCTGACCCTGGCGGACATTCCGCCTCACAGCGTGCCGTCGTTGCTGCGCGGCTTTTCGGCGCCGGTTCGGCTGGAGCAGGAACTGCAGCCCGAGGACCTGCTCACGCTGTTCAGCCGGGATGCCGATCCGTTCAACCGCTGGCAGGCGGCGCAGAGCTACGCGATGCGGCTGATGGTTCGCGCCGTCGAGGCGCTGCGGAGCCAGAGCGCGCCGGTGTTCGACGCCGCCTTCGCGCAGGCGCTTGGCGACCTCCTGCGCGGCGCCGACGACCACGCCTTCGCGGCGCAGGTCATGGCCCTGCCCAGCGAGGCCGACGTCGCCCGCGAGTTGGGACGCGACATCGATCCGGACGCCGTGCTTCACGCCCGCAAGGCGCTGCGCGCCTTTGTCGGGGCGCAGATCGGCGACACCCTCGCGGCGACGTATGAGCGCTTGGCGAACCAAGGTCCCTACAGCCCCGATGCGGCCAGCGCCGGGCGGCGGGCGCTGCGCAACGCCACGCTCGACCTCCTGGCGGCGGGCGACCCGGCTCGCGGCATCCCGCTCGCGCAGGCGCAGTTCGCGGCCGCCGACAACATGACGGACCAGATCGGCGCGCTTGCAATCCTGGCGCAGCATCCCGGCGACGCGCGCGAGGGCGCGCTGGAGACCTTCGGCGAGCGTTTCGCGGGCGATCCGCTGGTGCTCGACAAGTGGTTCGGCCTGCAAGCCGCCATCCCGGAAGCCGCGACGCTGGATCGCGTCCGCCGGCTCATGAGCCATCCGGCGTTCTCGCTCGCCAACCCCAACCGCGCCCGGGCGCTGGTGGGCGCGTTCGCGATGGCGAACATGTCGCAGTTCCACCGTGCGGACGGCGCCGGCTACGCCTTCCTGGCCGACATCGTGCTGCAGCTCGACCGCGCGAACCCGCAGCTCGCCGCGCGCCTCCTGGGCGCATTCCGGACGTGGCGTTCGCTCGAGCAAACCCGGCGGGCGAAGGCTGAAACGGAGCTCCGCCGGATCGCCGCGCGTGCGGATCTCTCGCCGGACGTGTCGGACATCGTCACCCGCTCGCTGGCCTGAACAAAGGTTCGATTCCGCTTTGTTCCTGACCGCCTTGGGCCCTCCGCGGGGCGGCTATACTATCCTTAGTAGCAAGCGTTTTTTTGCTCCGTAATCATCTCTTAAGAACTGGACAAATCACCTGCTCAGGATTCAGATAATCTCGATTCGGGAAGATGCGGCACGTCCTTCCGAATGGGGCGTTACAGGGATCCGAGGGGGTATTGTGCATGGCGCGAAGCTTCGCAGCCATTGCTTCCGTTCGCGCGCATTCTATTCCGGGTCTGGTGCGGTCTCTGGCCAATCCAGCCTACTTGAAACTGCTCGATATCGAACCCTGGCTCAGGCGCATCGTGCCCGTCATGGTCGCGGTCTTCGTGGTGGCGCTCGGCAGCATCTCCTACATGAACGCCGCGAGCACGCGGGATGAAACGCTTGTCGACGCCGTCGGCGACATGGACATCCTCGCCTCCTACGCGGCGTCCGAGCTGGCGCGCACGGTGGCGCCGAACGAGGCGTTCGATCCCCGCGCCCTCGGCTTCATCCCGAGCCACGCAATCCACGATGGCCGCTATGTCCTGCTGACCCGGGCTGACGGCATGGTGGGCGCAAGCCTGCCGAGCGGCCTCCATGCCCGTTCGAGCCTCGTCAACGCCCTGGGCGAGACGCAGCCCTTGACCACCTTCGCGGACAAGGCCGGCGTGATCGTCATCACGCTGCCGAGCGGCGCGAAGGCTCTCGCCACCGTGCGCGACCTCCCGGCCCCTTACGGCCAGGTCGCCGTGGTTCAGCCTGTCTCGCAGGCGCTGGCCGGGTGGCGCTCGCGCACCACCTCGACGCTGATCCTGCTCGGCGCCGCCACCTTCGTGCTCACCGCCATCAGCACCGCCTATTTCTGGCAGGCCTGGCGCGCCCGGCAGGCCGACGCGATCTGCGACAAGTTCCGCCGCCGCCTCGACACCGCCCTGTCGCGCGGCCGCTGCGGGCTGTGGGACTGGGACATCGCCCGCGGCACTCTCTACTGGTCCGATTCCATGTACGAGATGCTGGGCTACGACCGCGACAGCGAGTTGATGTCCTTCGGCGAGGTCAACCGTCTCGTGCATCCGGACGACGGCGACCTGTTCTCGCTCGCCGACCAGCTCGCGAACCGCGAAGCCACCACGGTGGATCACGCGTTCCGGGTCCGCGCCGCCGATGGCGAGTGGGTCTGGGTGCGCGCTCGCGCCGAGCTCGTCCGCGACGGCGAGAACCGCGATCCGCACCTCATCGGTATCGCGATCGACATCAGCGAGCAGCATCGCCTCGCCCAGCGCAGCGCCACGGCGGACATGCGCCTGCGCGACGCGATCGAGACCATCTCGGAGGCCTTCGTGCTCTGGGATGACTCCAACAAACTCGTGATGTGCAATTCCAAGTTCCAGAAACTGCACAATCTCTCGGCGGACGATATCAACGCCGGCACGCCCTACGAGACGCTGGCGGCCGCCCTGACCCCGTCCGTGGTGCAGCACCGGCTGGACGGCCGCCTCGGCGAAGCCGGCGCGCGCAGCTACGAGGCCCAGCTGCCCGACGCCCGCTGGCTGCAGATCAACGAACGCCGCACCAAGGACGGCGGCTACGTCTCGGTCGGCACGGACATCACCCTGCTGAAGCAGCAGGAGGAGCGCCTGCTCGACAGCGAGCGCAAGCTCACGGCCTCGGTCGCCGACCTGAAGCGGTCGCGCCAGACCCTGGAAATGCAGGCCCAGCAACTCGCCGACCTCGCCGAGCGCTACCTCGAGCAGAAGGCCGAGGCCGAAGGGGCCAACCGCGCCAAGTCCGAGTTCCTGGCGAAGATGAGCCATGAGTTGCGCACTCCGCTCAACGCCATCCTGGGCTTCTCGGAAGTCATGGAGGCCGGGATCTTCGGTTCGCTCGGCTGCGCCAAGTACACCGACTATTGCCGCGACATCCGCAAGAGCGGCGAATATCTGCTCGGTCTCATCGCCGACATTCTCGACATGGCCGAGATCGAGGCCGGGCGCGTTCGGATGAACCGCGAGCCGTTGCAGGCCGACGACGCCATCGCTTTGGCGATTGACGGCATCGCGTCCGTGGCCCATTCGCGCGGGCTGACGGTCACCGCGGAGGCCATGCCCGACACTGTGTTGCATGCGGATCGCCGCGCGCTCGACAAGATGCTCGGCCATCTCCTGTCCAATGCGGTGAAGTTCACCCCCGAAGGCGGAAAGGTGATGGTCCGCACTCGCCGGATCGGCGGCTCGCTGAACATCTATGTGGAGGACACCGGCGTCGGCATCCCGAAGGACGCGCTCCCGAAGCTGGCCCGCCCGTTCGCTTGGGTCGACATGGACGCTTCCAAGCCGACCGACGGCTCGGGCCTCGGCCTCGCGATCGCACGGTCGCTGGCGGAACTGCATGGCGGCGGCTTGCGGATCCGCTCCTGCGAGGGCACGGGCACGATCGTGCTGCTGCACCTGCCGCTGAAGCCGCCCACCGGGCTGGAAATCGCGTCGGCGCGCGCCGGCATGCGGCACTGATCAGGACGCGGGCGGCGCCGCGAGCAGCCGCTCGAAGATGGCGCGGACCTGCGCCTGCCGATCGGCGAGGTCGCGCTCCAGCATCTTGAAGTCCGGCAGGCCCACCACGGACGCCATGCGGGGTTTCAGCCCCGCGGAGGCCTCCTCCGGCTTGAACGACCCCGAAACGGTCAGCCGCTGCCATTGCAGCAGGTCTCGCATGAACGCGTAGGCTTCGCGCAGGGCTTCGCCGTCCTCCGGCGTCAACAGCCCCAATCGGGCGGCGGCGTCCAGGATGTCGCCCGTGGGAGTTCGCGCCAGCTCGGGATGGGCGCGGCTCTCGATCAGCACCAGGGTCTGGGCGATGAACTCGATGTCGAGCAGGCCACCGCGGGCAAGCTTGAGATCCCAGCGGTCAGCGTCGCCCTTCTCGCTCGCGATCAGCCGGCGCATGTCGGCCGCCTCGCGCCGGACGGCGGCGGGATCGCGCTCTCGGCGGAGAATGCCCGCGATGGCGTCGCTCACCTCGGCCATGAAGTCCGGATCGCCCGCGACGGGCCGCGCCCGCGTGAGCGCCATCTGCTCCCAGATCTCGGCCTCGTCCTGCTGGTACTGGAGGAAGCCCCGGTACTGCGTCGCCGCCGGGCCCTTGTTGCCGGACGGGCGCAGACGCATGTCGACCGCGTAGAGCACGCCGCGCCGGGTCGGGACCGTGAGGGCGCTGATCAGGCGCTGCGTCAGGCGCGTGTAGTAGGTCGTAGCGCTGAGCGGCCGGGCGCCGTCGCTTTCGGACCGTTCCTCGTCGAAGTCGTACAGCACCACGAGGTCGAGGTCCGACGTGGCCGTCATCTCGCGCGAGCCCAGCCGGCCCATCGCGATGACGGCGATGCGCCCGCCCGGCGCGACGCCGTGGTCGGCGCGGAAGCGGCGCTCGACTTCGGCGAGCGCCACGCGGATCAGCGCCTCGGCGAGCATCGCGTAAGCGTCGCCGACGCGCGCGAGCGGCACGGCATCCGAGATCGCGCGCGAGCCGACCAGGAACAGCTCGTGCTGCCCGGCGTCGCGCAGGCGATCCAGGAAATCCTCGAGCAGTTCCGGCGCGCCGACCGCGCCCGAGAGCCGCGTGACGAGGTCGTCCAGCCCCGCATAAGCGCGGTTCACGGCCGGGTCGATCAGCGCGTCGAGCAGATGAGGACGCTGCGCAACGATCTCGGCCAGCCGCGGCGCCGAGCCGAGCAGGTCGGCGAAGAGCGACAGGATCGACTTGTGGTTCTTCAGGATCGAGAACAGCTCGACGGCGGCCGGCATGCGGGCGAGCGCGCGGTCCAGCGTCGCCAGCGCGCCGTCCGGATCGGCGGTCGCCCCGAAGGCGCCGAGAAGCTTGGGCACCAGCTCGGTCAGCACCTCGCGGGCGCGCGCGCTCTGCACGGCCTGCCGGCGGCCGAAGTGCCAGCCGCGCACGGTCTCGGCGACGGTGGTCGGCTCGGCGAAGCCCATCCGGCGTAGCGTTTCGAGCGTGTCGGGGTCGTCCGTCACCCCGGTGAACACCAGGTTGCCCTCGCCGGAGGTGAGTTCCCCGCCCTCTTCGAACAGCCGCGCGTAATGGCGCTCCACCTTCAGCGCCTCCGTGGTGAGCGCCTTGCCGAAAGCCGCCGCCGATGCATGGCTGCAGAAACGCGCGAAGCGCGCAAGCTTGTCCTCCTCGTGCGGCAGTTGCTGGGTTTGCTCGTCGGCCTGCATCTGCAGCCGATGCTCGATGGTGCGCAGGAACCGGTAGGCATGCGCGAGCTCCCGCTCGGCCTTGTCGGAGATCCAGCCGTCCGCTCGCAGGGCCGTGAGCATGTCCAGCGTTCGCCGGCCCCGCAGCTGTGGCCGCCGCCCGCCGAACACGAGCTGCTGGGTCTGGACGAAGAACTCGACCTCGCGGATGCCGCCGCGGCCGAGCTTGATGTTGTGTCCCGCCACCGCGATCACGTCGTGGCCGCGGGCCGCGTGGATCTGGCGCTTCATGGCGTGAATGTCGGCCACGGCCGCGTAGTCGAAATATTTTCGCCAGATGAAGGGCGTCAGCTCCTGCAGGAACGCCTCGCCGATCGGCAGGTCGCCGGCGACCGGGCGGGCCTTGATGAGCGCCGCGCGCTCCCAGTTCTGGCCGACGCTCTCGTAGTATGCGTAGGCGGACGGCAACGGGATGGCGCTGGGCGTGGATGCGGGGTCGGGCCGCAGGCGCAGGTCGGTGCGGAACACGTAACCGTCGGGCGTGCGCTCCTGCATGAGCCGCACGAGGCCCTTCACCAGCCGGACGAAGAACGGCGTCGGCTCGACATTACCGGCCAGCGGCGCGGTTTCGGGGTCGAAGAAAACGATGATGTCGATGTCGGAGGAGTAGTTCAGCTCGCGCGCGCCATGCTTGCCCAGCGCCAGCACGACGACGCCGGAGGCGAGCGCGGGGTCGGCCGGCTCGGCGGGCCGGAACCGCCCGGCGGCGGCCGCCTCGGCCAACAGCCAGCGGACGCTGGACGCCACCGCGGCGTCCGCGAAGTCGCTGAGCGCGGCCGTGACCTGCTCGACGGTCCACACGCCGCCGATGTCCGCCAACGCGACCAGCAGGGCGAGCTCCTGCTTGGCGAGCCGAAGCGCCTTCATGAGCTGCGACTCGGGCGGGCTCCCACGCCAGCATTCTGCGACGCGGGCGATCAACCCCGCGAGGCGGTTGTCCGGGTCGGCCGTCAGCAGCGCATGGAGGCGGGAGCGGTCGGACGAGGCGAGCCGCCAAAGGAAAGGCGAGTGATCCGCCAGCCCCTGCAGCAGGGCCGCGGCTTTGGGGGATGTGTCCAGCAAGGCCCGCAGCGCGCCCGCGTCGGGTTCGGCCAGCAGCTCGGCCAGTCGGCTGCGCGCCGGCTTGGCGTCCGAGAGACGCGGCGCGGCGATAATGCGATGCGCCAGATTGGCTCCGTGATCCTGCGGCTCCACCACTCACGCGCCTCCCGTCGGCAGCGGCAGCGCCACCACGGCACGCAGGCCGGGCTCGTTGTCCTCCAGCCGCAGGACGCCGCCATGCAGCCGCGCCACCGCGGCCGCGAGCGACAGGCCGAGCCCGAAGCCGGGACGCGTGCGCGCGCCTTCCAGCCGCACGAACCGCTCCAGCACGCGATTGCGATCCGCCGCCGGGATGCCGGGGCCGCCATCCGCCACCGCGATCTCGACCGTATCGCCGCGGGTCGCCGCGCTAACGCGAACGCCGGGCTGGCCATTCGGCGCCGCGCCGGGGTCAAGCGGCCGCGGCGCGTATTTGATGGCGTTGTCGACCAGGTTGGCGAGCGCCTGCCCGACCAGCTCGCGCGAGCCTTTCAGCCGCAGGCCGGGCGGAACGTCCAGCGTCAGCGGCACGCCCGCTTCCTCGGCCACCGGCTCGTAGAGCTCCACGACGTCGCGCGCCATTTCGGCGAGATCGAAGTCGCTGACGCCGTCATGCGCGCTGCCGGCTTCCGCGCGGGCGATCATCAGCAGGGCGTTGAACACCCGGATGAGGTTGTCGGCCTCCTCGATCGTGCCTTCGAGCGCCTGCCGGTAGTCGTCCGGCGAGCCCGCCGTGCGCAGCGCCTGCTCGGCGCCGTTGCGCAGGCGTGTGAGCGGCGTCTTCAGGTCATGCGCGATGTTATCGCTGACCTCCTTGAGGCCGGTCATCAGCTCCTCAATGCGGTCCAGCATGGCGTTGAGGCCGACTGCCAGGCGGTCGAGCTCGTCATTGGAGCCCGACAGCGCCAATCGGCCCGAGAGGTTGCCTTCCATGATGCCGCGGGTCGTATCCGTCATCGCGTCGATGCGACCGAGCACCCGGCGGGTGACGAACCAGCCGCCCAGCAGGGCCAGGATCACAACCAGCGACAGCGACCAGCCAAAGGCCCGGCGGATCACGCTGCGCAGCCGGTCGGCTTCCGCGAGGTCGTGGCCCACCAGCAGCTTCACGCGCGACGGCAGGTCGTAGATGCGCACCAGCGCCATGTGGGGCCGGCGGTCGTCGTCATTGTGGAAATAGGCGATCTGGCGCTGGCCGGTCTGGTTCAGGAGGTCCGGCGGCAACTGGCCGATATTGCCCGCGAGCTTGTCGCCGGCCGGGCCCATCACGAGGTAAAGCGAGGCGCCGGGCTGGCGCGAGCGCTGCTCGATGATCTCGACCAGCCGGCGCAACCCGCCGGCCATGTACTGCTCGGCCAAGCCCTGGGTCTCGGCCTCCACCACGGAGGCGACCTGGTCGGCGATCAGCCGGCGCGCGTTGAAGGCGATGTAGCCCAGCAGAAAAAACGCGAACAGCGTGAAAATGACGAGGTAAGCCAGCGACAGCTTGAACGCCGTGGTGCGAAAGAGCTTACCGAGCGCCGTCACGAACCATGTACCCCGCGCCGCGCACCGTGTGGATCAGCGGCCGGTCGAACCCCTTGTCGACCTTGCCGCGCAGACGCGAGAGATGAACGTCGATGACGTTGGTCTGCGGGTCGAAGTGATAGTCCCACACATTCTCCAGCAGCATGGTGCGCGTCACCACCTGGCCGGCGTGCTTCATGAGGTATTCCAGCAGCCGGAACTCGCGCGGCTGCAGGTCCACGGGCTTGCCGGCGCGGGTTACCTGGTGGGACAGGCGATCGAGTTCGAGGTCGCCGACGCGGTAGCGCGTCTCCTCGGCCGGGCCGGAGCGGCGACGGCGGGCCAGCACCTCGGTGCGAGCGAGCAGCTCGGAGAACGCGTAGGGCTTTGGCAGGTAGTCGTCGCCGCCGGCGCGCAGGCCCTTCACGCGGTCGTCGACCTGGCCCAGCGCCGAGAGGATCAGCACCGGCGTCTCGACCTTCTGCTCGCGCAGTCCGTGGATCAGCGACAGCCCATCGAGCTTGGGCAGCATGCGGTCGATGATCAGGACGTCGTAGTCGCCCTCGCGCGCCAGCGCGTAGCCGTCGAGGCCGTCTGCGGCATGGTCCGCGACATGGCCGGACTCACGGAACGCCTTCACCAGGTAGGAGGCGGAGTCCTTGTCGTCCTCGACGATCAGAAGCTTCATGTCCATGGCATACCTCCAAGACGCCCGCGTGTTGAGGGGGAAGCGGCGTCCGGAGCCCGTTGCGCAAAGGAAAGTTGCGGCTCCAACGAAAAAGGCAGGCCGGGAAGGGGCTGAAATCCCGGCCTGCCTGGTTCTCCCGTCCGCCGAAAAGGCGAACGGGAGGCGGCGTCTCACGCGGGGGCAATCGCGCTGCGCGCCGCTGCGGAGGCCGGCAGGCGGGGGGCGTGCCCGCCGGCGCTCCGATGGGGTTAGCCGCGCGCGTCCTTCTTGGGGAAGGCGAGCGCCACGAAGCGGCTGTCCTTGCCGGTCTTCAGGCGCATCAGCACGGCCTTCTTGCCGTTCTGGCGCGCGTCCGCGAGAGCCTGCTTGACCTCGGAGGGGTCGGAGACCGTCCGGCCGCCGATTTCCAGGATCACGTCGCCCTGCTTCACGCCCTGCTGGGCGCCCGGACCGTCCGGGTCGACCTGCGTGACCACAACGCCTTGGCCGCCCGCGCCCTGCACGGTGCGGGCCGGAGCGAGGCTCAGGCCGAAGCCGCCCGCCGTCGGGGCGGCGTCGTCCTGCGTGTCGGCGCGGGCCTGCTTCTCGTTCGGCAGCGCGGCGAGCTTGAGGGTGATCTGCTGCTCGCGGCCGTCGCGCACCACGCTGAGCTCGGCCTTGTCGCCGGGCTTCATGGAGCCGATGCGGCGCGACAGCTCCTTGGGTCCGGCGATCTTGTCGCCGTCCACCGAGACGATCACGTCGCCGGCCTTCACGCCCGCCGCAGCGGCCGGTCCGTTGCTCTGCGCGTCAGCCACCAGCGCGCCGCGCGTTTCCTTGAGACCAAGGCTGTCGGCGATCTCGGCCGTGACCGGCTGGATCTGCACGCCGATGAAGCCGCGCGAGACGGAGCCCGTGTCCTTCAGCGACTCGATCACGTTGGTGGCGACCTCGGTCGGGATCGCGAAGGCGATGCCGACATTGCCGCCGGACGGCGAGTAGATGGCGGTGTTCACGCCCACGACGTCGCCGTTCATGTCGAAGGTCGGCCCGCCCGAGTTGCCGCGGTTCACGGCCGCGTCGATCTGCAGGTAGTCGTCATAGGGACCCGAGCCAATGTCGCGGCCCCGCGCCGAGACGATGCCGGCCGTGACGGTGCCGCCGAGGCCGAACGGATTGCCGACCGCGATCACCCAGTCGCCGACGCGCGGCTGGCCCTTGGCGAATTTCACGAACGGGTAGGTTCCGGCCTGCTTCACCTTCAGCAGCGCGAGGTCGGTCTTGGGATCCGTGCCGATCACCTTGGCGTCGAGCGTGCGCCCGTCGTCCATGGTCACGGCCACTTCCACGGCGTTGGCGACCACGTGGTTGTTGGTCACGATGTAGCCGTCCGGCGTGATGAAGAAGCCCGAGCCCTGCGCCTGGCCGTACTGGTGGCCGCGCGGACGCGCCTGGCCGCCGCGCGGCATGCCGCGACCGTCCGGCTGGCCGAACTGGCGGAAGAAGTCGCGCAGCTGCGGCGGGATGTTCTGCGGCATGCCGCCATCCTCGTCGTCGTTGCCGGCGATGTCGCCGTCGCGCGTCGCGGCGTTCTCGACCTTCACCTTGACGGACACGACGGCCGGCTTCACGCGATCCACCGCATTGGCGAAGGAAGGCGGCCCGCCCAGCGCCTGGGCGACCTGCGGCTGCGCGGTCTGCGCATTGGCGACGGCGGTCGGGAAGTCGGAGTAATGGGCTGCGCCGGCGCCGACCACCGCGATCGCGCATGCTCCGGCCAGCAGGCCGGCGCGGACCGACAGGCGGCGCTTCGGGGCATTCCCGGGGGAAGTCGTGGGGGTCTCTGGGGTCATGGTCTCGCTCCTCGAAGCCTGGTCGCGGGGGATCTCCCCGGCTTGTGGAGCAGAAGATGGGGGTGGGCGGCTTACGGCGTCGTCACGGGATCATGACAAATAGGAAAGGTGAGCAGCCGCAAACGCCCGAATGCATGTCGCTTCTTTGTTTGACCTTTGTGCTGTTCGTGATTGAAATCCCGCTTAGCCGGCCAGAATGGCCCGTTGGGGGAGACGATCATGAAACGATACATCGCGGAGGCGCTCGGCACAGCCGTGCTGGTGCTGGTGGGATGCGGCAGCGTCGTCGCCGTGAACCTGCTCGGGTCAGGCCTCAGCCCGGCCGTCGCCATGGGGGCGTCGGTGCACACGCAGGGCATTCTCGCCATTGCGCTGGCCTTCGGCCTGTCGGTGACCGCCATGGCCTACTGCATCGGGCCCATCTCGGGCTGCCACATCAACCCCGCCGTCACGGTGGCGCTGTGGACCGCGGGCCGGTTCAGCGGCAAGGACGTGCCGGGCTACCTCGTCGCGCAGTTCATCGGCGGCTTTGTCGGCGCGGGCGTGCTGGCGCTGATCCTCCAGGGCGCCCCGGGCGGGTACGCGATTGCGGGCGGCGTGTTCGGGCAGACCACCTTCGGGGCCTGGTCGCCGATGTCGGCGCTGCTCACCGAGGCAGTCGCCACCTTCATCTTCACGGCCGTGATCCTGGGCGTGACGCAGCCCAACGTCGGCGGCGGCGCGCTGGCCGGCCTCGTGATTGGCCTCACGCTGGCGCTGCTGCATCTCGCCTTCGTGCCGATCACCGGCAACTCGCTCAACCCGGCGCGGACCCTGGCGCCGAACTTCTATGTCGGCGGCGCCGCGGCGGCGCAGATCTGGGTGTACTTCGTCGGCCCGCTGGTCGGCGCGGCGCTGGCCGGCCTCGCCTTCAAGAGCGGGATTCTGTCCGGGGAGAAGTAACCGCGGACGCGCCTCCTGGAGGCGTCTCGTCGAGGAGGGAGCGGATCGCGGCTTCCTCCTCGGCCGACAGCGTCGCGACCTCGTCGCGCCGCCGGCGGCCGTTGATCCACACCACCGCGACGCCGCCGAGCAGCACCGCGAAGGGCCCGGCCCAGAGCAGCGCCGTGCGGGCCGAGAAGCTCGGCTTCAGCAGCACGAACTCGCCGTAGCGATCCACCAGATAGGTCTTGATCGCGCCGTCGCTCTCGCCGGCCTTGATCTTCTCTCGCACGATCACGCGCAGGTCGCGCGCCAGAGGCGCGTCGCTGTCGTCGATCGACTGGTTCTGGCAAACGAGGCAGCGCAGCTCGGTCGAGAGCGCGCGGGCGCGCGATTCCATGGCGGGATCGGGCAGCACCTCGTCAGGGTTCACGGCCCAGGCGGGCGCCGACGCGAGCAGCGCCGCCGCGATCAGTCCGGATCCCGCGAGCCTGCGCATGATCATTCGGCCGGAACCGCCGCCGGAACCGCCCGGCGCGCCGGCGCGGCCACTCGGGCGCGGCGGTCGCTGAGCGACAACACGCCGCCCGCCGCCATCGCGACCGAGCCGAGCCAGATCAGCAGCACCCACGGCTTCCAGTAGAGCCGGACGCCGGCCGAGCCGTCAGCGGCGCCGACCTCCGCCACGCTGGCGTAGATCTGGCCGAGGCCGATGGTGAGCAGGCCTGCCTCCGATGTCGCGGTGGTGCGGGCGATGAAGGTGCGCTTGCCGGGCTCGACGCGGCCGATGACACGGTCGCCGTCGCGCACCACCATCAGGGCGGCGACCTCGCGGTAATCCGGGCCGTTGCGGGGAACCACGCCCTCGAGCGTGACCTGGTATGGGCCGAGCGCGATCTGTTCGCCCGGTTTCAGCGTGGCGATGCGCTCCACGCCCCACGCCGTCGCCGCGATGCCGATCACCGTGACGCCGACGCCCGCATGCGCGATGGCCGAACCCCAGGCGGCGCGCGGCAGGCCGGCGGCGCGACGCAGCACCGTGAAGGCGGACGCGCCGCGGCGGTGCGAGCGGGACGTGATTTCGGACAGCGATCCCAGGATCAGCCAGAAGCCGAGCCCGACGCCGAGCGGCGCCGCGACCGGGCCGCCGCGCGTCATCGCGAAGACGATGATCGTGCCGACCAGCGCCAGCCCGAAAGCGGCCGAGAGGCGCTGCAGCACGCCAAGCAGGTCGCCGCGCTTCCAGGCCAGCGTCTGGCCTACCGGAACGAGCAGCAGCAGCGGCACGATCAGCGGCAGGAACGTCGCCTCGAAGAAGGGCGGGCCCACCGAGATCTTCGCGCCCGTCACGGCCTCGAGCGCCAGTGGGTAGAGCGTGCCGATGAACACGGCCGCGCAGGCGGCGGCCAGGAACAGGTTGTTGAGCACCAGCGCGCCTTCGCGCGACACCGGCGCGAACAGGCCGCCCTGCCGCAGCATCGGCGCGCGCCAGGCGAACAGCGTCAGCCCGCCGCCGATAAAGAACACCAGGATGCAGAGAATGAACACGCCGCGCGCCGGATCGCTCGCGAAGGAGTGCACCGACGTCAGCACGCCCGAACGCACCAGGAAGGTGCCGATTAGCGACAGCGAGAAGGCCAGGATGGACAGCAGGATCGTCCACACCTTCAAGGCATCGCGCTTTTCCATCACGACGATGGAGTGCACCAGCGCGGTGCCGGCGAGCCAGGGCATCAGCGAGGCGTTCTCGACCGGGTCCCAGAACCACCAGCCGCCCCAGCCAAGCTCGTAATAGGCCCAGTAGGAGCCCATCGCGATGCCGAGCGTCAGGAACGCCCAGGCGAGCAGAGTCCAGGGCCGGACGAAGCGGGCCCAGACGGCGTCGATGCGCCCTTCCAGCAAGGCCCCGACCGCGAACGAGAACGCCACCGAGAAGCCGACATAGCCGAGATAAAGCAGCGGCGGGTGGATCGCGAGGCCGGGGTCCTGCAGCAGCGGGTTCAGCCCCTCGCCCTCGAAGGGCGCCGGCATCACGCGCGCGAACGGGTTCGAGGTGAGCAGGATGAACAGGAAGAACGCCGCCGCGATCGCGCCCTGCACGCTCAGCACATAGCTGAGCAGGCGCCGGGGCATCGTTGCTCCGCGCCAGGCGACGAGGCCGGCGAAGATCGCCAGGATCAGCACCCACAGGAGCATCGAGCCTTCGTGGTTCGACCAGACGCCCGAGATCTTGTAGGCGAGCGGCTTGGCCGAATGCGAGTTCTGGAAGACGTTGAGGACCGAGAAATCCGAGCCCACATAGGCCGAAGCCAGCGCCACGAAGGATGCGGCCGTGAAGAACAGCATCGCGAACGCGGCCGGGCGGGCGACGCCCATCAGGGCCGCGTCGCGGGTGTGCGCGCCCCAGGCCGGGATCACGGTGAGCACGAGCGAAAGCGCCAGCGCGAGCACGAGGGCGTAGTGGCCGAGTTCGACGATCATGGCGTCAGGCTCCCGGCTTTGCAGCGGCAGGCTTGGGCGCGGCGCCCTTGGCGCCGGCATCCTTGGCCTTGTCGCCCGCATGCTGCCACACGCCCTGCTGTTTCAGCGAGTCGGCGACTTCCTTGGGCATGTAGTTCTCGTCATGCTTGGCCAGCACGCTGTCGGCCTTGAACTCGCCGGAGGGCTGCAGCGCGCCCTCGGCCACCACGCCCTGCCCTTCGCGGAACAGGTCCGGCAACAGGCCCTGGTAGGTCACCGGCACGGCCTTGTTGGTGTCCGTGACCTCGAAGCGGATGGTCTGGTTGGGGCCGCGCACCAACGAGCCCTCCTTCACGAGCCCGCCGATGCGAAAGCGCACGCCGGGCTGGATGCCCTTCTCGACCACGTCGGTCGGGCCGTGGAAAAACACGATCGTGTCGTTCAGCGCGTAGAGCACCAGCCCGGCCGCGAGGCCGAGCACCGCGAGGGCGGAGCCGATGAGGGTGAGGCGGCGCTGCTTGCGCGTCATCGATCAGGAGCCTTCGATCTTCAGTTCGCGCCCGAGCGCCTCGAGGCGCTTGAGGCCGGCGCCGTCCAGCGCGAGCGCGGCGCGACCCCGCGCCAGCGCGTCGCGCGCCTTCTCGGCCTCGCCCAGCACCATGTAGGAACGGACAAGCCTCAGCCAACCCTCCGGGTCCTCGCCGTTCTGCGACAAGCGCGCGTCGAGCCCCTCGACCATGCCGCGGATGGCCGCCATGCGGTCGGCCGGCGGCATCGACGCGAGGGTCTCGGCGGCCTCGTCGCGCGGAGCCGGAACCGGGGCGCCGCCAAGCGCCGCGACCTTTTCGTCCAGCCGCGCCTTGAGGGGCGTGCCGGGCGGAGCCTCGGCGGCGAGTTCGCCGAAGAGCCGCAGCGCGCGGGGCTTGTCGCCATCCTGCTCGGCCGCGACCGCGCGGAAATAGCGCGCCTTCACGAGCCGCGCGTCGATGCCTAGCGCCTTGTCGAAGCTGGCGCGAGCGGCCGCCGTCACGATGCCGCCGGCCAGGCCGACCTGCGCCTCGCCCAGGTTCTCCAGCCGCGCGGCGCTTTCGCCGAGCAGCCGGATCGCCGACGCAAAGGCGCGCTCGGCGTCGGCGTAACGCCCGGCGCTGAGATAAACGGGGCCGACCACCTCGTAGCCGCGCCCGTCCTCCGGGTTCTTGGCGAGGTGATCCTCGATGCGGGCCACCGCCTGCGCCATGCTCATGTCGGGCCGGGCGCGGTCCGCGCGGGCGCCGAGCGGCATGTCGGGCAGCGCGGGATGACCGATGGTGAGGTAGACCGAGAGGCTGACGAGCGGCACGCCGATCAGCGCCACCGCGGCGGCAAGGCGGCGGCGTCCCGCGCCGGGGTCGGCGGCGACGATCGCCTGGGCTCGGCGGTTGGAGGCCAGCAGCCTGCGCCCGGCTTCGACGCGAGCGGTCTCGGCGTCGGCCGGCTCGATCAGGCCCCGCTCGGCGTCGCGATCGATCTCGGCGAGCTGCGCCTTGTAGAATGCCGCGTCGGTGGCGGTCTCCCCGGCGGCCTCCTCCGGCCGATCGCGGCCAAGCGGCCACAGCACCGCCAGCACGGCGGCGCCGGTCATGAGCGCCAGGATGATCCAGACTGCCATGGCGTTCGATTAGCGGTCCTTTGTGGCGGCGTCACGCCAAATCCGGCCGCATGCCTATCCGGATGGGTACGGAGGGGCCGACTGCGGCGTCACGCCGCTGGCAGCGTCAACTCGGCCCTGAGGCCGCCCAGCGGCGAGCGGTTGAGCTTCAGCGAGCCGCCATAGAGGCTCGCCAGATCCGCCACGATCGACAGGCCGAGGCCCGAGCCGGGCTTCGACTCATCCAGCCGGGCGCCGCGACGCAGCATGCTGGTCCAGGCGGCTTCGGGGACACCCTCGCCGTCGTCGTCCACGGTCACGCACACATAGGAGCGGCCGTCGCCGGTCGGTTCGGCGGGGCGCACCGCGACGGCGACGCGGGTGGCGGCCCATTTGCCGCCATTGTCCACGAGGTTGCCGATCATCTCCTCGAGGTCCTGCCGCTCGCCGCGAAACATCGCGCCGGGCTCCACCGCGCCGTCGAAAGCGATGGCGCGGTCGGTGTGGATCTTGGCCGCCGTGCGCAGGATGCCGTCCACGATGGGGCCGATCTCGGTGGCCGCGCCGACCGAGCCGGCGCGGGCGGCCGCGCGGGCGCGCTCCAGGTACCAGTTCACCTGGTCGCGCATGATGGCGGCCTGCTCCTGCACCTTGGCGGAGAGCGGCCCGCCTTCGGCCGCGGCCTCATTCATCACCACGCTGAGCGGCGTCTTCAGCGCATGCGCGAGGTTGCCGACCTGCGTCCGGGCGCGCTCCAGGATCTCGCGGTTGCTGTCGATCAGCAGGTTCACCTCGGCGGCGAGCGGCGCGATGTCGTCGGGAAACTGCCCGGACACGTGGTCCGCCTCGCCGCGCCGGATGGCGCTGACGCCGGCCGAGAGGCGCGCCAGAGGCAGGAGGCCGAAGCGCACCTGGAACACCGTGGTGGCCACCAGCGCCAGGCCGAGCAGCACGAAGGTGAGCCCCAGCGCCCAGCGGAAGGCCGCGATCGACTGCTCGATTTCGGCAGAGTCGGCAGCGACTTGAATCAGGAACTTGCCATCCTCGCCGAGGTCGATGACGCGCTCCACCATGCGCAGGCGCCGCTCGTCCGGCCCCGTCGCGTAGCCCTCGCGCAGTTCGCCGGCGCGCGCCTTCACGTTGCTGGCCGCCAGCGACAGGAGCCTGCCGCCGAACAGCGAGGTGGAGCCCTTGATCTCGGCGGGCTCGCGGTCGATCCGGGTGATCTGCCAGTACCAGCCCGACAGCGGCAGGTCGAAACGCGGCTCGCCGAGGCTGTAGGGGTCGGAGCGCTCGCTGTCGTTGGGCGAGGCCACGTCGGCGACCAGCGACTTCAGGTAGACGTGGAGACGTTCGTCGAAGGAGTGCTCGGTGGTGCGGCGGTTCAGCGTAGACAGGATCACGCCCGCCAGCAGCAGGATCGCGAGGCTCCACACGGTGGACGACACGAACAGGCGCGTCGCGATGGATTGGCGCTTGCGGAGAAAGAACAGCGGCCGAAACATCAGGCGCGTGGCGGCGTGGACGCCGCTGGCGGCGCGGACGCCGCGGGCGCCTGCAACACGTAGCCGAGGCCGCGCACGGTCTGGATCACGTCCACGCCCAGCTTCTTGCGCAGACGGCCCACGAACACCTCGATGGTGTTGGAGTCGCGGTCGAAATCCTGGTCGTAAAGATGCTCCACGATCTCGGTGCGCGACACCACGCGGCCGGTGTGGTGCATCAGGTAAGCCATCAGCCGGTATTCGTGCGAGGTCAGCTTGACGGGGTTGCCGTCGACGGTGACGCGTCCGGCGCGCGTGTCGAGCCGCACCGGGCCGCAGACAAGCTCGCTGGTGGCGTGGCCGGCGGCGCGGCGCACCACGGCGCGCACCCGGGCCAGGATCTCCTCCATGTGGAACGGCTTGGTGACGTAATCGTCGGCGCCGGCGTCGAAGCCCTGCACCTTGTCGCTCCAGCGGTCGCGCGCGGTGAGGATGATCACCGGCATGGACCGCCCGCCCCGGCGCCAGCTCTGCAGCACGCCGACGCCGTCGAGCTTGGGCAGGCCGAGGTCCAGGATCACGGCGTCATAGGGCTCGCTTTCGCCCAGATACAGCCCCTCCTCGCCGTCATAGGCGCGGTCCACGGCGTAGCCGGCCTGTTCCAGCGCGGTCACGATCTGGCGGTTGAGGTCCTTGTCGTCCTCGACGACGAGCAGGCGCACGGTGCGGTCCTCGCGAAATCAGGGATGAACGGAAGCGGCGCTCAGTTGGACGCCATGACCTTGCCGGTCTGGGCGTCCACATACACCCTGACGACCTTGCCGTCGCGCTTCAAGGCCGTGATGGCGTAGACGAGCCCGCCATCCACCCGGCAGAGGCGCGCCCGCACGGCTTCGCCGCCCAACGCCCCTCTGGCGGCGCGCAGCGCGACCACCTGCGGAACGACGCGCTTGGCGGCGACCTCCTCGCGGATCTCGTGCTGGTCCAGGCAGCCGATCAGCTTCGGCACGGTCGATTCGGAGGCGGCGCCGACGGAAACGCCCGCGAACCCCGACAGAATGACTGCAAACACTACGGGAAAGAATACGCGCATGCTGGACCCTTTGCGCCATCGTTCCTGAACCAAGCCTGAATGCAAAGGCGCACGCCCGGCGAAACAGCCGCCGGGCGGCGATCGGTCGCGCCCGGGCGCTTTAGCCCAGCCGGTGCGTTGCCAGCACTCGGAACGCCGTGGAGGCGATGAAGCTCAGGCCGGCCACCACCTGCAGCGCCGTGTCGGCCAACTGGCCGCTGTCGACGCCGCCGGTGTCGAAGCCGAAGGCCGCGAGCGCCACCGCGCCGAGGCCGATGAGGTTGGACCAGACGGTCCGGCTTTGCAGAATGGGTTTCAGCGCGTCCATGGGTCGTCTCTCCTGGTTGGTGGCGGTTGTTGAAGCGGTGGCGAGCGCCAGCGCGGCGCGCTCGATGGCGGCGACGCGGCGGGTCCAGCCGGCGCCGAAGGTCGGCCAGCCGGCGAGCCGGCGCAGAAAGCCCATGCGGGCCCGGCAAAGGCCACGGATCAGCGCCGGGGCGTCGGCCACCCGCGCGGCGGCCAGCGCGGCGGGCCCGATCGCGCCGTCCGGCGGCAGCCCGAGCGCGCCGTGCAGCAGCAGTGCGGCCCGGCGTGGGCCCGAGTTCACCGCGAGGTCGAACACCGCGAGGTCCAGCCCGGCCGGGAGGTCGTCCGCCCGCACGGCGTCCCAATAGAAGCGCCGGTAGATGGCGGCGGCCTCGTCCCGGCCGAGAGCCATGACGTCCGCGGCCATCGCTGGGCGGCCACGGGCGCGCGCCAGGGTCGCCTGCGTCACGCCAAAGCGCGTCGGGCCGCCGGGGTCGGCAGGGTGGTCCACATAGCCGCCCTCGACCGAAAACACCACGCCGAGCGCCGCCTCGAAGCTCTTGTGCATGGCGGCCTCACAGATCGGCTGAGTAGTCGAACGGGCCGGTCCCGAATTGCGTGGGCGCGGCCCGCATTTCGAAGGCGAGGTCGGCGGGCGCCTGCGCGGTGGCGTAGCGGCGAAAGAAGCGCCGGCAGAGGGCGAGTTCGATGGCGGCGGGGCGGCGCTCGAAGGCGGTCGCGACCGCCCCCTCCTCCACCTGCACGTCCGCAAGGTCGATTGCGGCCGCCGCCGCGCCGGACAGGAACACGCGCAGCGAGAGGTAGGACCCAGCCCCCACAGTCTTGTTGCCGACCGACGGCGGCGTCACCGGGGCGACGAAGCGCCGCCAAACGCCCGGCGACGCGGGCAGCGCCTGCTGGCCGATCGAGAACACGGAGGCGCTGCCGGCCGCGCCGAAGTTCTGCGAGAGGTCGACAAAGAAGGCTGGCGACGCGGTCCGGTACCAGAACGACACCGTGGCCGGGCGCCCTGCCAGTGTGGCGACGTCCTCCATGCGGGTATGAAGTTCGGGATAGGACGCCGCCGTCGTGGCCGAGATCGCCAGCGTGGCGAAGAACCGCCCGCCCGGCCCGTCCGCCTGCCCGGGGGGAGATGCCGTGCGCGAGACGCTGCCGGTCACGGCTCCGGCCGCCTGTGCGAGCCAGCGGTCGAAGCCATGCGCCGCCGCCTGCCCCACCGGAAAAGGCCCTGCGCCGCGCTGGGCGACGCTGAAGTCGCCGTTGTGAATCTGATTCCGGAAACCGTGTGGAAGTCCCTCGATCCCCACAGGAAATCGCACCAGACCGGTCGCCGGGCTGACCACAATGGCGTCGCGCCAGGCGGCCCCGTCGGCCGACACCCGCACGCGCCAGGCGTCGTCCCCGGCCAGCCCCTGCTCGGCCCTGCCGCTGAACCCGGTCTGGAACAGAAACGACGCCGCGCCGCCCGGCAGCGGCTTGTTGAGCTTCACCCGCACGTCGCCGGTGCCGCCTTCGGCGACCGGGCGGGCGTTGAACAGCGCATCGTTGAGACGGGCCGAGAACGGATTGCCGTTGTCCGGGGCCGCGCCCAGCCCCAGCGCCTCCAGCGGCCCGAGCCGCCGCGCCAATTCGTCCAGGTCGCGCCAGCCTGCGCCGTCATGCACCAGCAGCCGCGCCTCCGCGATCACGAAGACGCGCCAGCCCGCGCGGGGCTGGAAAAAGCGCCAGGCCCCGTCGTCGAAAGCCGCCACCGCCCCGCTCTGCCCCGCAAAGGCGCTGGTCGGCGCCGCCGCCAGCAGGTAGCGCGCGCCCTCGACAGGCGCGGCCGGCGGGGCCGCCCTCCCCCGCTCCAGCACGGCGCATTGCACCAGCCCGTCCAGTATCTGCAGGGCGTCGTTGTGCGTCACATGTTTCTGGGACTGGGCCGCCGCCAGATAAGGCAACCCAAGCCGCACGCTGTCGCTCATGGTGGATCCTCGGTTTTGTGGGAGCTTGGCAAGTGACGGCGCAGCCCGTCGCTGGCGCCTTCTCCCCCCGGGAGAAGCTGGCCTGAAAGGCCGGATGAGGGGCTAGCGCGTCGTACGTGACGCTCAGCGAGGGCTAAACGGCGCGCGCTAGACCCTCATCCGTCGGCTTCGCCGACACCTTCTCCCGGGGGGAGAAGGACGCGCGCTTAGGGACAGCCTCACCTCACCGATACCGTCGCGTCGCATGCCGTTCCGGCCCCGACGGCGGCGCTGAGTTGGCGGATGCGGATCGACAGGGTCGTCTGTGGGGCGCCGAAATCGGCGGCTTCGTCGGCGGCCGGATACAGAACCGATCCAGCGGCGGCGGCCAGCCGTCGCACGGTTGCGCCGTCGCGCAGGATCTCCACTTCGTAATCTTCCCGATCCTCGCCGAGCGGAATGTCCACCGGCTCCCAGGCGTCGGCGTCGACCCGGCCGCGGCGAAGCCAGGCGAGCGATATGCCGGCCGGGGTGCGGCGGGCTGTCGGGCGCACCGGCGCGAGCGGCCGGAGCGCGGTGGCGGAAGCCGTCGCCGCGAACGAGAGCGCCGCGGCGTCGCCGGAGCCGCGCACAGCGGGGCCGACGCGGTACTGGAAGGCGCGACCCAGCGCGCCCGCGCCTTCGGCGAGCCGGGTGAGCGAGCCGTCCAGCGCCACCACGAGGGCGCCCACCGGCGCGCCTGCCACCCGCGATCCGCCAAGCCCGCGTAGGAGGCGCGCCAAGCGCCACCGCGCGGGGCCGACCAGGTCGGCGCGCCCGAAGGCGATCGCCTCCCAGGCGCCATCGGGGCCTTGCACGGCCACTGCCGTCGAGGCCGAGAGCGCCGTCTCGTCCAGCGCGGACGCGGGCGCGCCAGTTGGCCAGCGGACCTCCAGGGCGGCCGCCCGGTCCCACCGATCCGGCGGGCCCGCGCCGAGCGGCGCGGCCAGCCGGCCGATGAGGCTGGGGGCTTCCACGAAGGCCAGGAGATCAAAGCTTTCACCCGATACGGAACGCCACACCGCGAGCGTTCCCGGCCATGGATCGGCCGCCACGGCCAGCCATTGCAGCACGGTGCCGCCGGAGCCCGGCAAGGCAAGGTCCAGCGTCGTCGCGAACGGCCGGCCGCCGGCCCGGCGCGCCGTCGCGGGGCGTCGGCCATGGAGCCGGGCGGGCGCGGCGAAGACGGCCGGGTCCACGGCCCGCGCCTCCACGTCGCGCTGCTCGGCGTCGCGGATGCGGGTGATGCGGTAGAGCCCGCCAGGCACGCGCACGCAGTCGCCCACCTCCAGGGTGATCAGCCCCGGCCGCACGCTGAACTGCGCGGTTTCGCGGCCCACCCAGGCGTCGTGCAGTACGCGGTCGGCCAGGCGTCCCGCCTCCGCGCGCGGCAGCACGATCGCGGCCTCGACCTGGGCGTCGCGGCGGCTGCGGCCCTCCAGCCGACGCGAGAGCACGCTGGCGCGGGGAAACTCGCCGTCGGCGTCGATGAAGCCGAGGGCAATTTCGCGCGGCAGCTCCGCCTCCTGCACGCGGGTGGAGCGCACGAGCGCGCCGTCGCGGTCGGGAACGAGGTCGTCCTCGCCCAGCGTCACGGGCGCGCCCACCGCCGAGCGGTCGTGAAAGCGCACCGCGCCGCCGCTGATGGCCGCGTCGAAGCCGAACACGGCGGCGAGAGGCTCCATGGCGGCGCGCAGGCTCATGGGGCGGTCGACCACATAGCCGTCAAGGAACCCGTCCACCGCGTTCGAGGCCGCCGGCTGCAGGCCCCAGTCGCGCAGCAGCGCGCGCAGGAGGTCCTCGAGCGGCATCCCTTCCAGGCGGCCGGTGAGCCAATGGCCGGTCTCCCAGGCGGAGCCGTCCGCCCACACGCCATCGAGGCTCGGAAAGGCCGGAAAGGGCCGCGCGTCCCAGCACCAGAGCGTGATCGCGGCCGGGTCCACCATGCGGCCGCCATAGAGCGGCGACACCGGGTTGGCGGTCGCGGCCAGCGGCCCTGCGGGGTCGAAGCGGTCCAGCAGCGCCGCGATGGCGCGCGCCTGGACGAGGTCGTCGCGAAAGCCGCGCGAGAAGGGCGGCAGCTGCGCGGCCGAGGACTTGGGGTCCGGAAACGCGTTGGGGCCGTTCGCGCCCTTGTCCACCGCCGGGCAGCCGCATTCCATGAGCCGGATGGGCTTGGAGCGCGGAACCCAGGCGGTCGGGGCCGCGAGTTCGACGCCGCCGACGCGCTCCACATGCGCGGACGACCACCAGCCGGCGAGATCCTTGGGCCGGTAGGCCCAGGGCTTGGCATAGGCGCCGTCCGTGATCGGCAGGCGCGTTTGCGCGACGCGGCCGGCCTCGTCGGCGTAGAACCAGTCGAACCCTTCCCCGCCCGCCACGTTGGCGGCGAGGTAGGCGGGATCCGCGCCGTTGCGGCCGCGCGCCTCGTCGGCATGGCCGGGCTCGTCGCGCCAGTCGCCCAGCGGGGCCCAGAGGTCGAGCCCCACATACGAGATGGCGGGCGAGGCCCAGAGCGGGTCCAGCGGAAAGCGCAACTCGCCGGGCGTCGGAACATGGGCGCCGTATTCGGTCCAGTCCGCCGCATAGGTGATGGCCGGGCCGGCGCCGAGGGTGGCGCGCACGTCGGCGGCGAGCGCCGCGAGCTTGCCCACGGCCGGGTAGACGCCCGGGGCCGAGCGCACCCGGGTGAGGCTGACAAATTCCGAGCCGATCACGAAGGCGTCGACGCCGCCCGCCACGGTGGCGAGCCGGGCGTAATGGAGGACCTGGCGGCGCAGCGTCCATTCGGGCGGGCCCGCATAAGCCACCGCGTCGCCCACGGCCGTGAAGTGCCCAGGCTGGGCGGCGCCGAACAGGGCCGCGACCTGCGCGGCGGCGGCCGCCGTCGCGTCCGGCGAGCCGGGCCGGCCGGGCGCGGGATGGCAGGTGATGCGCCCCCGCCACGGATAGGGCGGCTGCCCGGCCGCGCCCGTCCAGGGATCCGGCAGGGCGTTGCCGGCCGGCACGTCCATCATCACGAAGGGATAGAGCGTCACCTTGAGGCCGCGCGCCTTGAGGTCGCGGATCGCCGCGATCACGAAGGCGTCGGACGGCGTGCCCCCATAGGCGGGGCGGCCCTCGCTTTGCGAGACGCGCCGCATTGCGGCTTCGGGCAGGCCGGACACCAGGACGTCGGGCGAACCCTCCTCGCCGACCGGCAGCTCCGAGCGCGGCGCGATCGTGCCGGCGCCGGCGCGCAAATCGTCGCCGAACCAGCTCACCACCAGCGACACGCCCTCCAGGTTGGGGCAGAGCGCCTGCAGGGCGTCCATGGAGGCGGCCCAGTCGGTCGCGTGCGTGAGCTGCTGGCGGTTCTTCAGGATGCTCCCGCTCACGTCGCGGTCGCGACCGGCGGGCGTCGGCGTATACGCGAAGGTCCCGGCGCCCGGGATCACGTTGATCGAGCGGACGCGGGCGTTCAGCGAGCCGACGGGGCGCACGACCTCGAAGGAGAGCTGCGGCACGCGGTTGCCGAAATCGGCGAGCGGCAGGCGCTCGAACACCACATAGGCAAGCCCGCGATAGGCCGGCGCGGCGTCCGCGCCCTCCTTGGCGACGATCAGCGGGTCGGGATCCTGCGTCTCCGTCCCGGTGTGGACCCGGATGGCGTAGAGCGTGCGGTCGATCTCGCGCCCATCCGCCCAGATGCGCCGCACGAAGGCGATCGGCCCCTCGCAGAGGCCCACCGCGAGGTTGGCGTAATACGCGTAGGTCGCCGTGGTGGTGCGCGGCGCCGAGGAGCCGCCGAGCCCCTTGCCGCCGCCGCCCTCGCGGGCGTAGCTCACCTCCTCCAGGAACCGCGTCGCCCAGATCACCTCGCCGCCCACGCGGGCGCGGCCATATACGCGCGGGATCGGCGCGCCCTCGGTGGAGCCGAGCCCGGCCAGCGTCTTGAGCCGCGGCCCCTCGACGAACTTGCGCCCCCCGCCGCCGCCCATGAGCGCGTGGTCGATGGCGGAGCCGGCCGCCGCCCCCACGGTCTGGCCGATCAGCGCGCCCACCGGGCCGCCGAGCGCATTGCCGATGGCGGAGCCGGCCGCCTGAAGCACGAGCGTGGTCATGGCTGGTTCTCCCTCAGGGGCGGAAACCGGAACGCGGCCGCGAGGCGCGGGCGCCAGACGCCGAGCGCGACGTCAGCCACGCAGGCGCCGTCATGGGCGTGGATCATGCGGCCCGGCCCGGAGGCGACGCCGCAATGCTTGGCGGGCGCGCCGTCGCGCCAGCGAAACAGCAGCAAATCGCCCGGCAGCACGTCAGCCAGCGCCACGGGCGCGAGATGGCGGCCGGCGGCTTCGGCGAGCGTGTCGCGGCCCCGCGCCTCGGCCCAGTCCGGCCGGTAGGGCGGCGTCGGCTCCGGCTCGGCCCCGTAGACGCCCCGCCAGACGCCGCGCACCAGGCCCAGGCAGTCGCAGCCGACGCCGCGCAAGCTCGCGCCATGCACATAGGGCGTGCCGAGCCACAGCCGCGCTTCGGCCAGCACGGCGGCGCGGGTCGCCACGGCAGGCGCTTCGCTCACCGGAACAGACTCCCGCCATCCATCGCCGGGTCGCCGTTGCGGGCGACGCGCAGCAGGAAGTCGTTGCCCGGCATGTGCGGAAAGCCGCGAAAGTTCACGACATTGCCGAAGCGCCCGGCGCAGGTCTCCAGCCGCTTGTCGCAGCCGGCCATCACCGTGAAGCCGTCGCCCTGCCGGATGGGCGCGCCGGGCGCCTGCCACAGCGTCAGCGACCCGCCGTCATGCGCCTTCACGGCGCCGGCCGCGCCTGCATTGTCGCCGGAGGTGAAGACCAGGCGCCCGCCGGTGAACAGGTCCGGCTCGAAACCGGCCAGCGCGCCCGCCTGGATGAACACGCGCCCGTCCGTCCCCGCCACCACACCCTCCGCCCGCCAGCGCGGGTCCGCCAGGTTCACACCGCAGCGCGCATCGCCGAGGTCGGTCGCGCAGGCGGGCTGGAAGGCGCGGCCGCGCGGGTCGTCGAAGCGCTGCGCCTGCCCGCGCAGCTCGGCCGTGAAGGACGAGTCCGCCCGGCGCACCTCGCCAATCGTGAAGCTGTCGAGCAGCACGCGGCTCGCCGGGTCCCTCCAGTCCACGAGCCAGAGGTCCACGGCGGCGCCGTCGAAGAGCCCGCCCGCCAGGTCCGCCTCCGAGAGCGATCCGGCCGCCAGCGCGCCCGCGACTTCTCCCCCGCCCACCGCGAAGCCGAGCTGGCTTTCGCTGTCGGCCGCCTCCAGGCCGGCCCCGGCCGCATGCGTGACGCCGTCGAACACGAGGTCGCGGTCATGGTCGGTGAAGCCCAGCACGAGGCCGTCCCGGCGCGTGATGCGCCAGCAGCGGGCGAGCGTGGTCGCCCCGGTCGCGAGGGCGGCCGAGAGGGATGGGGGCAGCGCGCGCACGGGCGCCTCCTGGTCAGGGGATGATCTCGATCAGCGGAACGGACGGGATCTCGCCCGCCTCGAAGGCGGCGAGATCGACGATGAGTTCGTCGGCGTCGAAGCGCACCGGCACGTCGAACAGGAAGCCGGCCGTCACGGCCGCGCCCGGCGCCGGCAGCTTGCCGGGCCGAAAGGTCACGAGGCCGGTCGCGGCGTCGAGGTCCCAGTCGACGCCCGCCGCCTTTTCGGCGCCCGCCACAGCCACGCGGACGCTGCCGGCCACGGGCTTCTGGATCGGGCGGCGATAGGGCGCGAAGGCGGCGCCATAGGTTTTGGCCAGCGCGAAGCTCGCCTGCCCGGCCGCGCCGGTTCCGATCGGCTGGTCCAGCGGCCCGGGCGTGGCGCCGGGCGCGCAGGAGCGGTCGTCCAGCCGGTCGCGCCAGCGGAAGCCATAGAGCCTGCCCCGCCGCTCCTCGAAGAACGCCACCACGGCGGCCAGCGCGGCCAGGGTCTTCACCCCGTAGCCGGCGTCGTAGCGCCGCCGCGCATGCGCCCAGCGGGCGTTGCGCTCCTCGCGGCCCGAGCCGGTGACGACCACGTCGGTCCGTCGGCGGGGCCCGCCGCGGCTTTTCACCGCGACATCCACCGGAAAGCGCACCTCATGGAAAGGGGCCGGCATCGGCGTCTCCTCTGGTTGCATGAGGCGCCTTGACCTCGCGCAAAGCGCATCGGCGCGGCCGGGCGTCATCTGGGGCCATCCACGAAAGGGAGGTCCCGATGACCCACGTCCCCCACGGCCTGCACGAAGAATTCCCGAACGCCGCGGCGGCCATCAGCCGCCTCAAGATCGGCGACGCGCATTTCGCCCACCTGGCGGAGGGCTACGACGCCGCCAACCGCGAGATCCACCGCATCGAAGCCGGCCTGGAGCCCGTGGACGACGCCGTGCTGGAAGCGCTGAAGAAAAAGCGCCTCAAGCTGAAGGACCAGATCGCCGCCATGCTGCGCACCGCGGCCTGAGGGAGCGCGCCCCTTCTCCCCCCGGGAGAAGGTGGCCCAAAGGGCCGGATGAGGGTCTAGCTTGAGCCGTTATTCCCTCATCCGTCAGCTGCGCTGACACCTTCTCCCGGGGGGAGAAGGACGCGCGCATCTCGACGCCCCCTCACAACCCCCGCTGTCCCCGCGCCACCGCGCGCGCGATGGCGGCGCTGACGGTCGCCTCCGAGCGGCGGAAGCTTTCGGCGTCGGGCGTCGAGATGTTCACCGTCACGGAGCGCCCGCCCCCGCCGCCTGTGCGGACGCCGAGGGCGCCGTCAGGGCCGCGCGCCAGCGGCAGGATGGCCTCCGGCCCAGCCTCGCCGGCGAGGCCCAGACCCTGCCCGAGCGGGAAATAAGTCGGCGCCCGCACCACTCCGCCGTCCGCGAAGGCCTGCACGGGCGCGGAGCCACGGCCGAACGACCCGCCGACGCCGCCAAAGAGGTTGGACAGCCCGCTCGTGAGCAGGCCTTCCAGCGGCTTCATGGCGGCCTTCAGGGCGACGTCCTGCAGCTTCAGCCCGAGCCCGCGCAGCACGTCCTCGAAGCGCTTGCCGTCCGTCGCGCCTTTGGCGAAGGCCGCCGTGATCGACTTGCCGAATGCCTGCGCGAGCCCGTCCAGCCGCGTGAGCTGCGCTTCTTGGGTAGCAAAATCCTGCGTGGTCATCGATCTGGCTCCATGGTGGTGCGCGTCCTTCTCCCCCCGGGAGAAGGTGTCGGCGAAGCCGATGGATGAGGGACTAAAAGCCGGGCGTTGGAGCTGAATGAGCCTGGATGCCCAGCCGCCAGACCCTCATCCGGCCCTGTCGGGCCACCTTCTCCCGGGGGGAGAAGGATCGCGCTCAAAAGCCCGCGCCCAAATCCGGGAACTGGCGCATCAGCGCTCTCACATCAGCGCACGAAGGCGCATCGCCGCCTCTCGTCTTGCCGAACACGCCTTCGGCCGCGGCCGCGAGCTCGCGCGGGGTCGTGGCCCAGAATTCTGATGGCGAAAGCCGCAGGACGCCGAGCCCAAAAGCCATGGCCTCGGACCACGGGAAGGGGCGGGAGGGCTCCCCATCCGGGTGGTCGGATCGGCGTCCTGCGGCCCTCAAGGGCGGGGCGAAGCGTCCCCGCCCGAGCTGAAACAGCCTTCGAGCATGCTGGCGATCGCGTCCGCCACCGGCTCCAGCCCCTCGACGAGCGGCAGCGCCGCGACTTCGTCGTCGCCCAGCGGAACGCCGCCGCCCCGGATGCCCGCCCCCAGCAGCCGCACGAGATCGCGCGAGCCGAGCCGGCCGGAGGCGAAACGCCGCCCGAGCGCATCCAGATTGTCTACCGCAAACGCTGCCTCCAACTCGGCCAGCGCCCCCAGCGTCAGCCTGAGCGTGAACCGCCGCCCGCCGATCACGACCTCGGCGTCGCCGCGATGAACATTGGCCATGTGTTCCTCCATTTCGAAGCTCGCGCAGGCGCGAAGCGCCCTTCACCCTCCCCTTGAGGCGGAAGGTGGCTGCGGCGACAAACCCGCGTCCCGAAGCGAAAGGCGCGATCCTTCTCCCCCCGGGAGAAGGTGGCTGCGGAGCAGACGGATGAGGGTCTGACGCCGGGCGATGGGCGCGGCGCATGGAGCCTAATGATTGGTCGCTAGGCCCTCATCCGGCCCTTCGGGCCACCTTCTCCCGGGGGGAGAAGGGGCGCGCCAACGCTCTGAGAGTGAACCACATCAGATCGTCGTGAAAGCCAGCGCCCCGGCGCTTTCCAGCGCCAGGTCGAAGGTCACCTCTCCGGCGTGGTCGCCGCGGTAGTCGAGGTTGGCGATGTGGAACGGGCCCTGCACGATGCCGAAGCTCGGGATCACGATCTGCCAGGCGCGGATCAGGTCGTCGAACAGCGCCTGCCGCACCAGCGCGTCGGCGGCTTCGTCGCGGAACACGCCGGATCCGCTCACGGCCGCGCGGCGTACGGCGGCGCCGGCGAGAAGTTCGCGCCAGCGGCCGGCGGATTCGGCGTGGGTGACGTCGACGGCTTCGGCGTTGAACGAGATCTGGCGGGCGCGCAGGCCGACCACGGACACGAAGGCGCCCGTTCCGTCATCGAGCTTCAGCAGCAGGTCCTTGCCCTTCTGGACGGCCATGGGGTTCTCCAAAAATCAGAGCGGCTCGGTGAGGGCCGCGAGGCGGATGACGGCGCGGCGGATGCCGGCCTTGTCGGGACGGGCAGTCTCCTCGGCGGCGACGCGCAGCAGCACGAGGCGGTGGCCGTCGAGCGCGAGCGGCGGGTCGGCCGCCAGCGCGGCGATGCGCTCCAGAATGGCGAGCAGCTCGGCGTCGCCGCCCTGGCTCGACCAGGCGACCAGCGCCAGCGCGTGCTGGCGGCCGTTCAGCGATCCGGCGGACCAGTCCTTGGCGCTCGCCTCCCCGAAGGTGACGTAGGGCGGCTCGGCCCCGCGCGGGGCTTCGTCATAGATGCGCGGGCCGCCGAGCAGCGTCGTCAGGGCCGGGTCGGCCACGAGCAGGGCGCGCACGGCGGTGCGCAGGGCCAGGATGGGATGGCTCACGGCTTGACCTCCTCGCACAGGCACACGAGCCGGCGGCGGCGCTCGTCGGGGTCCCAGACCGAGCGGATCAGGAAGAGCCTTGCGCCGAGGCGCAGCCGCATGGAGGCGTCCACGCCGGCGCGCCAGCGCAGCCCGATGCGGTGCGTGACGCTCTGGCCCAGCGCGCCGGCGCGGATGTCGTCCTCGCCGCCAACGGGGTCGATGCGGCCCCACAGCGTTGCGGCCGCCGCGAAGGTGCGGCGCACGCCCCCTGCCCCGTCGGGCGTTTCGGTGGGCTTTTCGAGCGTCAGCCGACGCCTGAACTGGCCGATGCTGGCGGGCGCGGCCATCACAGCCTCGCCCGGCGGTACGGCGCGACCAGCGCGGCGGCCGCAGGCGGCAAAGGCGTCGGGACGACGCCCGGCGCTCCGTCGCCGCGGTTCTCGTAAAGGTGCGCCGCGAAGAGACGCACCGCCATGCGAAGCGCCTCAGGGACGGTGGCGGCGGCGCCGTAGCCGGCCGTGATGTCGATCTCGATCCCGGCGAGCGGGCGGCCCGGGGCCGGAACGGGACCCAGCAGCGCGAGCTGCGGTGGGTTGAACGCGCCGCTGAACTGGTACAGCGCGGTCGACACCGTGGCGGCCACGTTGGCGGCGTTGAAGACGCGGATTGCCGGCACGGCCTGCACGGGCGCAACCGGCAAGGCGATGGGCGACGGCGGCCAGGCGTTCAGCACCAGCCGCCAGGTCTGCGTGACGAGCTTGCGGCCGGACGCCGCCTCCACGCCGAGCCGCGCCGCCGCGATGACGGCGGCCAGCAGGGCGTCTTCGTCCGTGGCGTCGATCTTGAGCCAGTCCTTCAGTTCGGCGAGCGAAATCGGCTCGGCCGCCGGAGCGGCAGCGAGAATGAGCGCCATGGGCGTTCTCCGGGGTTGTGGGATCGCTTCCGTTCCGGGCGCTGCCGTGCGATGTCGCGGCGCTCGGAACGGGGATCGAAGATGCGCTTCTGTTTGCAAGGTCGATTGGCGGTCGCCGCCGCGGCGGCGTTCGGGATCGGGGCCGCGGCGGCGCCGGCCGGCGCGGTGGTGCTGGGCGAGCCCGCGCCGCGTTTCGCGCCGCACGCCGTGATGGTGGTGGAGCGCCAGGGCTTCTGCTCGGCCGCCGTGCTGGCGCCCGACGTGGTGCTGACGGCGGCGCATTGCGTCGCCGGCAAGGAGATCCGGGTGATGATCCGCGACGCCGCCAACGCGCCGGTGCTGCTCGCCCCGCAGGCTGTCGCCGTGCACCCGCAATACGACAAGGGCGGCGCGCAGGCGCGCCGTCGCTCGATCGATCTCGCGCTGGTGCGCCTGGCCGCGCCGCTGCCGTCCGGCTTCGCGCCCGCGACGCTTGGCGAGGCTTCGCGCCCTGCGGCAGGCGAGACGTGGACGGTGGCGGGCTACGGCCTCGCCGACGAGGGCGACCCGCGCACGGGAGGCAAGTTCCGCGCAGCCGCGCTGCCGGTGATCGAGCCCTATGGGCCGAGCACGATCCTGGTCTGGCTCAAGAGCCCCACCCCCGGCCGGGGCGCGTGCACGGGCGATTCCGGCGGGCCGATCTTCGCCCCTGACGGATCGCTCGGCGCGATCACGGCCTGGGCGGAGGGCGCCGGCAAGGCGAAGTGCGGCGCGCTCACGCAAGGCGTGCTCCTCGCCCCGCAACGCGCCTGGATCGGCAAGACTCTGGCGGGCTGGGGGCGTTAAGGCCCTCACTCCAGCCCTCTCGCCGTGCCGGGGAGAGGGGGCGCGTCGCGGCCGCGGCGCCGCTCTTCCCTTCTCCCCGGCACGGGGAGAAGGTGGCCGAGCGAAGCGAGGTCGGATGAGGGGAGCGGCGGGACCACCCTCACCCCGGCCCTCCCCCGTTTCGGGGAGAGGGGGTTACGCCACGCCGAACTTCAGCAGCTTGATGGCGTCGAAGTCCTGCACGCCGCCGCCGACGCGCTTGGTGGTGTAGAACAGCACGTAGGGCTTGGCCGTGTAGGGATCGCGCAGCACGCGGACGCCGACGCGGTCCACCACCAGGTAGCCGCGGCGGAAGTCGCCGCACGCCACCGCGAAGCTGTCGGCCGCGATGTCCGGCATGGTCTCGGCCTCCACCACCGGGAAGTTCAGCAGCGTCGCCGGCTGGCCGATGGCGGTGGGCGGCTGCCACATGTAGTCGCCCGTGCTGGTCTTGAACTTGCGGATGGCCGCCTGCGTCCGGCGGTTCAGCACGAAGCTGGCGTTCTGGCGGTAGCCGGCCTTGAGCGAGTAGACCAGGTCCACCAGGACATCCGCTGGGTTGACGGCAGGGCTCGACGCCGCGAAGCCGCCCGCCACGCCGGTGGCGAGGTAGCCGAGCTTGCCCCAGGTCCAGGCCGCCACGGTCGCCTTGGGGGCGGCCATGAAGCCGGCGGGCTTGTTGACCCCGTCGCCATTGACGAAGGCCGCGCTCTCCTGCTCGGCGAACACGGTCTCGACCTCGTCGGCGATCCACTGCTCGATGTTCACGGCGGCGTCGTCCAGCAGGGTCTGCGTGGCCGACGGCATGGCGTAGAGCTCCATGGCGGGGAAGTTCAGCTCGGCGATCACCTGGCTGGCGGTCTGCGGCCGCGCCGCCGCCTCGGCCACCCAGCCGGAGGCCGGGCCGGTGGTGGAATAGGCCTTCTTGAACGCGCCGGTGGAGATCTCCCGCACCGACGCGATGGCGCGAATGGGAGAGATCAGCGCCATGCGGCGCAGGATCTCGCGCTCAGCCGGCGGCGGCACGAGGTAGCCGCCATCCGGGCCTGAACCGGCGGACAGGGCCTTGGCCTCCAGCGACTTCAGCCCGGCGCTCTCGCCGGCCCGGACATAGAGGTCGAACGCCGCCTTGTGCTCGGCGGCGGCGCCGGACGCGTGTTCGCGCTCGTCGCGGCCCAGCGCCGGGCGGCTCGCCTTCAGGGCGACGGCGTCGATGCGCCGGCGCGCCTCGTCCAGCGCCTGGTCGATGCGGGCGAGCTTTTCGTCGACCAGCACGTCCGAGGAGAGCCGCGTCTCGAGTTCGCCGAGGCGCTGGTCGTTGGTTTCGCGGAAGGCCTCGAAGGCCCGGTTCAGCTCCTCGAAGGCCTGGGCGTCCGAGGAAGCGTGCTTGGTCTCATAGGAAGGCGTCGCGTGGGTCATGGGCAGGTCCTTGCTGGTGAAGGGAAAAGAAGCCTCAGCGCGCCTTAACGGCGGCGACGCGGGCTTGCGGAAGCAGCGGGAAGGTGACGAGCGAGATCTCCCACAGGTCGACCTTGTGGAGCCGGCGCACGCCGGAGCGCGGGTCGGTGCGGGCGCCGCCGACCTTGAAGCCGATGGAGAGCCCGTCCACCGCGCCCTGGCGCATCAGGGCGACCAGTTCGCGGGCGCGGGCCACGCCCAGGTTGAGCCGGCCGCGCGCGAACAGGCCGCGGGCGTCCTCGCGCAAGGTCGTCCAGGCGCCGATGGGTTCGGCCGGATCGTGCTGCCACAAGAGCCGCACGCCCGAGACGCCGCGCCGGGCGAGGCTTTCGGCGAAGGCGCCGGGCATCACCATGTCGCGGCCGAGGTCCACCACGCCGAACAGGCTGGCGTAGCCCTCGAACACGCCCGCGGCGGACAGGGGGGCCAGCCCCAGACGGCCGTCGCGCACCTCCACGGGCGGCGGCGGCCGGGGCGGCGGCCGCAACGGCGGCAGCGATGAGCGGGTGCTGAGCGCCATCGCGGTCAGCCCTTGCGCGCCGACGCCACGGCGCGCGGCCGGCGGCGCGGCGTGGAGGCCGATCCGCACGGGTCGAGCCGCGCCAGCGTCTGCACGAAGGCGGCGATGACCTGCTCGGGTTGAGGCCCGCCGGCCTGCGCCGTCAGGGTCTCGTTCGCGTCCGCCCCGCGGGCGGCGCGTCGCAACAGAAACGACAGCATGGGAAATCCTTTGGTGCTGAAAAAACTTGATGAAATGCGAGCGCCCGGACCGCGGGCCTCCGGCCCGCTGCGCCAGAGCGGGCCGGAGGCCCGCGGTCCAGCGCGCGATCAGTCCCGCCGGTCGGCGCGGGCGTTGAAGCGGTGCAGTTCGCGCACGAAGCCGTCGAAGCGGCGGTTGGCGGCCGAGAGCTCGCGCAGCAGCAGCGCCACGGCCGCCGACGCGCCGCTGGCCCACAGGAAGAGCGCCAGGTCGGCGAGGTCTCCCCGCCCGAGCAGGCTCAGGATCAGGGGGCTATCGAGAAGGGGCGGCATCGGGGCCTCCTTGGGATGGGGCCGCGCGCGGCCGGGGGAACGCAAAAAGCGCCCAACGGCGAGGGCCGGGGCGCTGGGGGGAGTACGCAGCGTTGCAGACAGGAGGTGCGCTTAGAACGCTTTCGCGTCTGCCCCTACGAGATCCATCTCGTCTGGATTTTAGATCGTGCGGCTGCGTAGCCGCATTGTCGGGCAGCGCCTTGTTCCAGCCCCCGGCGGCGTTGCGGATGTCGAGGGAGTTTACGCGGGCAGTTCGACCTTTGGCTTCGGCCAGTCGCGCCGGTTTTCGGGACTGTCGAGGTAGCTCGGCAAGGCGAACGCGATGCCTTCATAACCGGGGATGTCCGGCTCGCCCTGGGCGATCCACTCGGCGGTGACGACCTGCGCGACATCTTCGGGCTTTTTTCCATATCAGGGAGCCGCCCGCCAATAATGGACGTCGTCGTTTGCGCCCTCGATCACTATGCCTCCATGGGCAACGATTGCGTATACGTAAAGCGCAACGAACTCGCGTAGGTCGCCGTCGGTGAGTTCAAACCCTCCGCGGCCCGTGCTAACGATTTCCCATAGACCGGTGAGGCCGTATCGGAGGTAACCGTGAGCGACTTCTTAAGTCTGAGCTATGGTCAATTCACCAGTACGGTGTATCTTGTTCATGTTCATTGCCAATGCACCTTAAATCCGCGACCAATACCCGACGTGCGGGTCACGAGCGGGAGCACGGTCTGGCGCCTGAAGCTGCGGTTGGCCTCGGCGTAGTTGGAATAGGTGTCATCGCCCGGCAGGCCGAGCAGCATGGGCGGCACGCCGAAGGCCAGCGCGATCTCGCGGGCGGCCGCCGCCTTCTGGGTCAGAGCGTATCGCCGAGGATCGCCTTGACTGAATCTGGATAGAATACCTTGTATTTGGCTGCAGCCTCGAGGTAGAGAGCGATCGTCGGATTTTCCTCAACAGCACGGTTGAACCAGTATTTCGCCTCCATGAGGCGGCCCTCAGCTTCGTAGCTAAGGCCGATTCGATGGGCGAGGTAACCAGCGTCTAGTGAAGGATCCCCATCCCCCATGACAAGATAGATCTCGCGGGCCTGATCATATTTTCCTTTCTCGAAAAAGCTGTAAGCTGCGTCCTCAAGCTGGTTCATGTCCCAGGCCATTTCCAACCTCCACTACTTTAGATTGATGTGTCTTGTGCCACGTTGACTTGGAAATCCCTGTAAATTTATGTGTGGAGCCTGACGATCCAAATATTGGCCGGGCAGCAAATCGAACCGTATAATACCGCCATTCGGAAATATCCACTGCTGCGCACCTTTTGGTGTCCGTTGGAACGTAGGTTTCCCCCCGCCGAGTTGTTCGAGATCGTGCCATATCGCCGCGATTTTCGTGCGGTCGATTTCCGATGCGCCCAGAAGTCAACCGCCAATGGCCGACAAACTTCCGAGCCCACCACCGCCACTCGTCCACTGCCCTCCATCCGGTTCTCCCGCCGGCACGCGCGGCTGGTTCTGCCAAGCGCCGCCTCCGCCGCCGCCAATCGGCGCCCCCGTGAGATCGCCGATCCCCCCGCCTACACCCTCAGCAGCCGGGTCGAGCGCCTTCGCGCCCCTCTTCGCCCCATACCCAACCGCCTCGCGTTTCTCGTCATCCGTGAGGAACCCCGCCGCTCCCACACGCGCCCACAGGGCTTCGCGCTCGGGGGCCAGGGCGTCGACGCCGTCGAGGTCGGGCTCCAAGCGCAGCGCGCCGTCGTAGGCGGGGCCGAGCCAGTGGGCCAGGCTCGCGGCCGTGCGGGTCACCAACGGGATCACGGTCTGGCGCCAGAAGCTCCGGTTGGCTTCGGCGTAGTTCGAGTAGGTGTTGTCGCCCGGCAGGCCGAGCAGCATGGGCGGCACGCCGAAGGCGAGCGCGATCTCGCGGGCGGCCGCCGCCTTGGCCTCGATGAAATCCATGTCCTTGGGCGTCATGGAGAGGGGCTTCCAGTCGAGCCCGCCCTCCAGCAGCAGCGGGCGGCCGGCGTTGGCCGCGCCCTGGAAGCTCGCCTCCAGCTCCTCCTTGATGCGATCGAACTGCTCGTCCGACAGGTTCATGCCCGCCGCCCCGGCATAGACCAGCGCGCCGGAGGGCCGGGCGGCGTTGTCCAGCAGCGCCTTGTTCCAGGCGCCGGCGGCATTGTGGATGTCGAGCGCCACGGCCGCCGCCTCCGTGGGGGCGAAGCCGTAGTGGTCGTCCAGCGGGTTGAACAGTGTGAGGTGCAGGATCGGCGGCGGGCTGTCGCCCTCCTGCTGGAACCGCACCGTGCGGGCGCCCACCGTGTAGTCGTAGGCCTGAGCCCAGCCGTCCGGCCCGGGCACCACCTTCATGCGGTCCGGCCGCAGCGCATAGAGCTCGCGCGGCTCGCCACGCACGCTGGCGAGCTCCAGATAGGCGTTGCCGGCCACCAGCAGGTGGCCATACAGCGCATCGAACAGCGCCGCCGAGGCGTCGCGCGGGTTCGGCCGCGCCAGCAGGCGGGCGAGCGGATGGTCCGGCTCCTCGCGCCCGTCGCGATACACCAGCAGCGGCACGCTGGCGGCCGCCTCCGCCACCATGCGGACGGCGCGATACACCACGGCGTTGCGCTGGTAACCCTCGCGAGCCAGCGCCGCATAGTCGCGCGGCGTCCACACGGGCCGGCCCAGGCTGGGGAAAGCGATCAGCGGCCCCGTGCGCGAGGATTTCGCCTGCGGCGCCGCCGCCGGCGCAACCAAAGGCCCCGCGCGCCCCATGAGGCGCGACAGCAAGGATGACATGAGGGTTCTCCTGGGTAGAACCCCTCTCCCACGACGTGGGAGAGGGGCAGGGGTGAGGGTGGTTCGCGCGGTCTCGATGTTCGATCTTGGAGCGGCTGAGGCGCCCTCACCCCTGCCCCTCTCCCGCAGGCGGGAGAGGGAGGCGCTCACATCCGCCGCACCCTGGGCTCCGCCGCCTTCGCCCCCAGGGCAAGGGCCGTCACGGCCCAGACCAGCGCGTCCATGCGGTCGGGCGAGCGGCCGTTGGAGAGGCCGAAGCCGGTCGCGGTGGGGCCGAAGTCGCAGAGTTCGTCCTCCAGATCGGGAAAGCTCCCGGCGTGGCGGACGCGGCCGCGTTCGTAGAGATGGGCGACCGGCTCGGCCCGCAGGTGCTTGCCGCGGGTGGCGCGCACCGGCGTCACCGGCACGCCGGGGCCGGTTTCGGCGAGCACGGCCTGGGCCATTTCGCCGCCCTGGTTCACCTCCACCACGAGGGCGTCGGCCTGGAGCCGGCGCACCAGCGCGCAAGCGGCCGCCGCCCATGCGGCCGGGCGGACGCCCGCCAGCGTGGCGTCGGCCAGCACGTGCACGACGCCGTCGGCGTCGAGGCCGGCGGCCACGATGCCGCAGGCGTCGGCGCGTTTGGAGGAGGAAGCCGGCGGGTCCACGGCCACGACGATGCGGGTGAGCCCGGCCGGGGCCTCGGCCTCTCGGCAGCTTTCGATGAGGTCGCGGCTCCACAGCGCGTCCTGCCGCTCTTCCAGGATCTCGCCCATGAGCTCCTGCCGGCCGAGCCGCGTGCCGCCATAGCGGCGCGCCATCATGTCGATGAAGCCCGGCGCCAGAAACGCCCGGTTGGCGGCCGTGGAGGCCCGGCACACCGCCGTGTGCGGATCGGCCAGGATCTCCTTCAGCAGCGGCAAGGGCCGCGGCGTGGTGGTGACGAGCTGGCGCGGCCGGTCGCCCAGGCGCATGCCGAATTGCAGCATGTCCCAGGTCTCGCGGGCCTGCCGCCACTTGGCAAGTTCGTCCAGCCAGGCGGCCCCGAACTGGGGGCCGCGCAGGCTTTCGGGGTCCTCGGCCGAAAAGGCGTGCGCCACCGCTCCATTGGGCCAGGCGAGCCGGCGGCGAGAGGATTCCCACCGGGGCCGCTTGTCGCGCGGGTGAACGGCGAGGATGCCCGAAGGCCCCTCCACCATCACGTCGCGCACGTCCGCGAAGGTTTCGCCCAGCAGCGCGATGCGACTCACCGGCTTGCGGCCGGTGGCCAGCGCCCTCACCCATTCGGCCCCGGCGCGGGTCTTGCCCGCGCCGCGGCCGCCCAGGATGAGCCACACCGACCAGGGTCCACCGCCCTGCGCGGCCGCGGGCGGCTGCTGGTCAGGCCGGCCCCAAAGGTCCCAGCTCGTCATCCAGTGCCGCAGGATCCCCGGGCTCGCCTTGCTCAAGAGCGAGTGCAGCTCCCCGTTCTTGTGCAATTCGAGAAAGGTGTCGCGCAAGCTCTTCGCGGAACTCGTCGGCGTCGCGGTCTCCATCGTCGATCTCCGGTTCCGCGCGCGCCTTGTCCCGGGCGATGTCCTCTTCGGTGGGAAGCTCCTTGAGCACGCGGCAGAGCACGGCGAGCGCCTTGGCCTCGTGCTCGAGGTTGCCGCCGCCCGGAATGTCGCGGCTGCGCTGCTCGATCTTGGTCACCTGGGTTTCGGCCGCGGCCCAGAGGCGGGACAAAAGCGCCTCCTTGCGGCTGGTTGGAGCGGGGTAGCCCGGAAGGCGGCGGGCCGAGAGGGTGTCGGGCGCGTCCGGGCCCAGGCTGTCCCGGCTGTTCGGTTTGCTGTTGGCTGGCAACGTCATGCTGAAAATGCTCCTATGAAGACGCGCCTTCGAAAAGAAGACCCGGCCGCGGTTGGCCAAGGAACCTGGCCGCTTCGTCCGCTCGCAACTCTGGAGAATGAAGCCATATTATCCACGGAGCGTTACGCTGTCAAGGATGTTTTTCCTAGTTCGAGTGAGATGCTGGAAAGCATGCCGGCGCGCCGGGGCGCGGCCCGTAGGATCAGCGGGACTTGGGGTCGGGCTTGACGCCTGTTTTGGCGCCCTTGGGCCATTGCAGCGGCCAGCGCTTGATGCGGTCGACCACGTCCTCGATCGCGATCTCGTCCTCGCCGGCGAAGACCTTGCCGTGCACCGAAACGCCGGCCTCGCGCACGGTGTCCGGCGTGCCCGACACCAGCGGGTGCCACCAGGCGAGGTCCTGGCCCTCGGCCACCAGCCGGTAGCCGCAGGTCGGCGGCAGCCACGGCAGCGTGCGCACCTCGTGCGGAGTGAGGCCGACGCAATCCGGCACCACGCTGGTGCGGTTCTCGTAGTCCCGGCAGCGGCACGCGCCGGCGTCGAACAGCCTGCAGCTGATGTCGGTGGCGTGGATCTGGCCGGTGTCCTCGTCCTCGAGCTTCACGAGGCAGCAGCGGCCGCAGCCGTCGCACAGGCTTTCCCACTGCTCGGCCGTCATGTCGTCCAGCGCGGTGGTGCGCCAGAACGGCGCGGCGGGAGGGGTGGCGTCATCCGTCATCGCCGGCTCCATAGCACCCGCCGCCCCTCCCCGCCATGCGGCCGGAGGCGCGGAACAGGGATGCAATGACAGGAAACGCTCCTGCCGGACCGTGAGCCTTCAGGCTTGCTCCTTGCGGCGGCTGAGAGCATGCGAGCCGGAAGACTCGCGATCCGATCCCTGCGGCGAGGGTGTCACGCCCGCTGCCTTCACTACGCCGAAAGCGTGCGGGGTGCGTTCTGCAACCCGATCTCGCGCGGCCGGGTTTTCGTTGCTAGAGTGTAAACGGGTGGCGCGGCGCGGGTCGAAGGCGGACGGTAGCGGTGGAGTTTCGCGGCAAGAGCTCGATCTGGCGGCGAATCGTGCGCGGGTTCGAGGCGTTCGATTCCTGGACGGCGTTCTCGCTGAACGAGAGCGGCCGCAAGTTCGGCGAACTCTATGCGCGCTACTCGGACGCGATGGACCGGCTCCAGGTGCGCGGCGCGAAGCGGGTCGGCGTCGAGCTCGTCGACGAGGCGCTGACGCTGGGCGTCGGCGGGCTGCTGGTGATGCTCACCCTGGCGCTGCCGGCGTTTCGCGAGGTGGGCGGCGACGACTGGCTGAAAAAGCAGGACCTCGCCGTCACCTTCCTGGACCGCTACGGCCAGGAGATCGGCCGGCGCGGCATCCGGCACGACGATTCGGTGTCGCTGGACGATTTCCCGGACCATTTCATCAAGGCCGTGCTGGCCACCGAGGACCGGCGCTTCTACGAGCATTTCGGCATCGACGTGATCGGCACCATGCGGGCCATCTCGGTGAACGCCCGCGCGTCCGGCGTGGTGCAGGGCGGCTCGTCGCTAACGCAGCAGCTGGCCAAGAACCTGTTCCTGTCCAATGAGCGCTCGCTTGAGCGCAAGATCAAGGAAGCCTTCCTGGCGCTCTGGCTGGAGTTCCACCTCTCCAAGCGCGAGATCCTGAAGCTCTATCTCGACCGCGCCTACATGGGCGGCGGCTCCTTCGGCGCGCAGGCGGCGGCGGAGTTCTATTTCGGCAAGTCGATCAAGGACGTAAGCCTGAGCGAGGCCGCCATGCTGGCGGGCCTGTTCAAGGCGCCGACCAAATACGCGCCGCACAACAACTTGCCGGCCGCCCGCGCCCGGGCGGCGGACGTGCTCTCCAACATGGTGGACGCCGGCTTCCTCACCGAGGGCCAGGTCTATGCGGCGCGTCGTAACCCGGCGACGCCGGTGGACCGCAAGCGCGAGGCGAGCCCGGACTTCTACCTCGACTGGGCCTTCGCGGAGGTGAAGCGCCTGTCGGACGACGGCAAGCTCGGCTCCGACCGCGTGCTCACGGTGCGCACCGCCGCCGACCTGCAGGTGCAAAAGCAGGCCGACACCGCCATGGAATCCATGCTGCGCCAGTATGGCGACAGCTACGACGCCAAGCAGGGCGCAACCGTCGTGATGGACCCGGACGGCGCCGTGCGCGCCATGGTGGGCGGGCGCGACTACGGCGCCAGCCAGTTCAACCGCGCCACGGACGCGCTACGCCAGCCGGGCTCCTCGTTCAAGCCGTTCGTCTACACGGCGGCGCTGCTGACGGGGAAGTTCAAGCCCACCACCACGGTCACGGACCGGCCGGTGTGCATCGGCAACTGGTGCCCCAACAATTACGGCCGCAGCTATGCGGGCTCCATGCCGCTCTCCACCGCGCTGGCGAAGTCCATCAACACCATCCCGGTGCAGCTCGCTTCCGCCATCGGCGGCGACAACAACAAGGCCGGGCGCGCCCGCATCATCGAGATCTGCCGGCTGATGGGGCTGAACACGCCGCTGGCCGACACCGTGTCGCTGCCCATCGGCGCCGCGGAGGTCACCGTCATGGACATGACGGCCGCCTATGCGGTGTTCGCCAATGGCGGCAAGCGGGCCGACCCCTACGCGACGGTGGAGATCCGCAACTCGCATGGCGACGTTATCTTCCGCCACGACCGCGACCTGCCGCCGCCGCGGCAGATCATCAACGCCAACGTGATCGCCGACATGAATTCCATGCTCGTGAAGGTCGTGGAGGAAGGCACCGGCAAGAAGGCGATGCTGCCGGGCGTGCGCGTCGGCGGCAAGACCGGCACCACCAACGCCTACCGGGACGCCTGGTTCGTGGGCTTCACCGGCAACCTCGTGGCGGCCGTGTGGTTCGGCAACGACGACTACCAGTCCACCAACAAGATGACGGGCGGCTCGCTGCCGGCCATGACCTGGCACGAGATGATGGCGCCCGCGCACCAGAGCGTCGAGCTGAAGCCGATCCCGGGCATTCCCGCCATCGCGGAGCCGAAGGGCGCGGCCGTCGCGGCCAATGGCGAGGGCAAGCCCTTCGAGGTCCTGGGCGCGCAGCGTCCGGCCGTGCTGAACCCTCGCGCGCTGGAGGCCATCGGCGGCATCGACACGTTGTTCCGCACCCTCTCCACCCGCCGCGGCGCCAACTCGGCCTTCCTGGAGCCGGAGGCGCAGCCGCGCCGCGCCGCCGTCGAACCCGTCCGCTCCGTCGGCGGCCGGATCGCCTCGCAGTAAGCTCGCCGATGACCGACTTCGCCCTGCGCGCGCCGCGCGCCGCCCTCCAGGCCGAGGCCTCCCGGCCCCGCCGCCGCACCCTGCTCCCGTCCGTCCTCGCCGTGCTGGCCATCGGCCTCGTCGGCGGCCTCGGGGCGACCTGGTTCGCGGTGGCCCGCAACGTGTCGTTCGGCGCCGTGGAGGCGGGCCCCTGGACCGCGTGGCCGCGCACCGGCGCGCTGGACGCCGATCCCTACACCCGCGCGTCGGTGGCGCGCAGCGGCGAGGCGCCACTCGGGCTCGGCGAAGGGCTCGTGTTCACGGCGCGGCGCGACAGCGCCGGCGACCCGCTGATCGCGCGCTGCTCCTACCGCATCCACGGCCGCACCCCGCAGGCGCGCTACTGGACGCTAACGGCGCAGACGCCGTCCGGCCTGCTGCTCGACAATCCGGCCGGGCGCTACGGCTTCACCTCCGCCGAAGTGGTGCGCGACGCCGTTGGCCTCTTCGCCATCGAGGCCTCGCGGGAGGCGCGGCCCGGCAACTGGCTGCCGCTCAGCGGCGACGGCCGCTTCGATCTCGCGCTGCGCCTCTACGACACGCCCGTCAGCGTCGTCGGCTCGCGCATCGACCCCGCCGCCGTGCCGCGCATCGAGCGGGGAGCCTGCACGTGAGCGGGTCCCTGAAGCGCGCCGCCTATGTGGGGCTGCTCGGCCTGGTGCTGGCCGCCATCGTGCACCTCGCCTCCATGCTGGCGCTGCCGAGCTTCGCGGCCCAGAACGCCGACGCGCGCCTCGCCGCCTTCGCGGACCGGCACGTGGTGAAGCTCCTGCCCGCCGCACTGCCGGGCCCCAACCCCCTGCCTTTCCGCGATCCCGCCACCGCGACGGCCGTGTGCCGCTACGATCTCGCGTCGGGCCCGGTCCGGGTCCAGGCCAATGCGGGCGAGATCTTCCTGTCGATGGGCTTTCACCGCAGCATGGGCGGCGTGTTCTACGCGCTCACGGACCGCAGCGCCGTGCGCGGCCTCATGGACGTGGTGATCGTCACGCAGCCGCAGCTCGAGGCCCTGCAGAACAACGACCCCGAGGACGAGCCCGTCCGCGAGCTGCGCCTCGTCTCGCCCGACCGCACCGGCTTCGTGATCCTGCGCGCCCTCGCGCCGGAAAACGGCGCCGCGGCCGACGCCGAAGCGCATCTCAGGACGGCCCAGTGCAGGCCGGAGGCGCTGCCGCCGATGAAGAAAAGCTAGGATTTTACGCGGGTTCCTTCTCCCCCCGGGAGAAGGTGGCTGCGAAGCAGACGGATGAGGGACTGGCGCCAGACGAGAACCCGCTAGTCCCTCATCCGGCCCTTCGGGCCACCTTCTCCCGGGGGGAGAAGGGCCGCGTCCGTGTTGGGCGGGCGCTCTATTTCGGCGGCAACTCCGCCTCGGTGCGCGGCAGAAACCGCGCGCCGTTCGCGCCCGACGTCACCGTGATCGTTCCCCGTCCCGCCGCAATGCAGCGGCTCGTCAGCCCGCGATAGCCCTCGAAGGCGTCGAGCGTGCGCTCGGCCCGGATGGCGTCCTTGTCCGGGCTGGTCACCACCAGCCGCTCCAGCGCGAAGCGGTAGCCGCGCAGGCGCAGGTCGACCGATTCCTCCACCCAGCGGGCCAGCATCTCGTTCTCGGCGACGCGCGCGACCGCCATGGCGCGGGTGAAGGTCTCTTCTGCGGGGATCGCCCTCAGCGCCTGCAGCCGCACCTTGTCCATCTCGGCGACGCGGCAGACCACGGCGGCGAACACGGTGATCAACTCGCGGTCGTTCTCCACATCCTCGCGCAGCCGCTGGTAGCGAGCCCGGGGCGAGCGATCGAGGTCCAGCATCAGCGCCTGGAAATAGGCTTCCTCGGAAGCCGGCAGCAGGTCGCGCCGGACGATCCGGTCCGCCGCGAGCTCGGCCAGCGTCCTGTCGAAGAACCAGCGCTCGCGCGCCGGCATCAGGAAGCGATAAGCCCGCGCCCGCAGCTCCTGCTCGTCATCGGTCAGCAGCGCCAGCGACACCGCCTCGCCGCGCATCGCCGCGAACGCCTTGCCGGACAGCGGCGAAATCGTATCCCCCCACAATGTCGGCTTCGGCCGCCCCAAATCGCCCGTCTCCGAGCAAGCGGCGACGAGGCACGTCATCAAGAGCGCCGCAACCACCCGCGAAACGCCGCAGCCCCTACCCTCCCCTTGAGGGGGAGGGTCGACGGCCAACGGCCGGCGGGGTGGGGTGAAGCCGGGGACTGGCTCGTGGGCGACGGATAAATTTTTGAGTCGCAGGTTTTCGCCAGGCACCACCCCACCCCGCCGCTGCGCGGCGACCCTCCTCCTCAAGGGGAGGGTGAAGGGCGCGGCGTCGACGGAGAGCGTCGACCGGCTAGGGGATCCAGACAGGGCCCGCGTCTCGGCAGGCGGCGCCGTTGCGGGCGCCGGACGCGGATCGCGGCCCATATAGTCAGGCGCTGCGGCGGCGCGTGCGGCGGCGGGTGGTAGCGTCCGGCTGCTGCGGGTCGTGCTGGGGCTCGGCGTGGCGCTCGTAGCGCACGCCGGTGAAGAAGAGGATCTGGCACATGGCGCCAGTCCGGTTCTCGGTGGCTTCCTGCGCCGGGCGGGCGGGAGCTTGGAAATGCAGGACGCGACCCATCACACTCCTCCTATCGCTCTCCAACCGCCGATTGCGGCATGGGTGAGAAAAGCTTCTCTTGGTTAACGGAGTCTTACCTTGAGGGCAGTCAACGCCATTCTAGCCGCCGAGTATGTGCTTTTTGGCACGCGGACCGACCAAAGCTCGGCCGTTGCATTAACCCGCCGCTAAGGATGACGGCCCTAGCCTGCCGCGGTTGCCCTCCGTTCTCAGGCGTTCCCGCATGTCCAGCATCACACCGCCCGAGCTGCATGGTCTGCTCGCGATCGCGCGCGAGGAAGGGCTCGACATGAAGCCCGTGCTGCTGCGGGTGCTCACCGATCTCTATATCTCGGTGCCGGTGCATTCGAGCGACGAGGCGGCGCAGTTCTGCGAGATCGGCGGCACCCTGGCCGGCCAGGTGGATCTCGACACCGCCCTGGTGGTGGCGTGCAAGCTCGCCGGCTACCCGGGCACACCCGTGGAGGTCGGCAACGCCATTCTGGCGCGCAACGACGACGCGTCGCGCATCCTGCTGGCGGACGCGCGCTGGATGCCGGCCCATACCCAGATCACCTATGCGGCGGTCGGAGACCGCGTGATGGCAGCCGCCGTCGCGGCGCGCGCCCATCTCGATCCCGATCTCGTGCGCCTGCTGCTGGACCGTTGCGATCCGCTGATCGACGTCACGCTGGCGGCCAACACGGCGCTGCGCCTGCCGGCCGACATCCTGGACGTGCTGCTCGAGCGCGCCCGCGACGAGGAAGCCCTTGGCGCCGCCCTGCTGGCGCGCGGCGACCTTTCGGGCGCGGACCGCGGCGTGCTGTTCCTGGCCGCCGACAAGGTGGCACGTCGCCAGATCACCGAGGACGCAGAGCGCGCCGCGAGCCTGTCGCCGCGCCGCCGCCCGGCCCCGTCCGACGAGATCGTGCATTCGCTGGAAACCGCCGCGCTCTATGACGACGGCGCCACCTTCGCGCAGGTGCTCGGCCTCGCGCTGGGCGCCAGCCCGCAGAAAGTCCGCATGCTGCTGGCCGACCGCAGCGGCGAGGCGCTCGGCCTCGCCCTGGTGGCGCTCGGCGTGCCGGACGAGGTCTGCACCCGCATCTTCATGTTCCGCGATCCGCTGGTGGGGCACTCCACCGAGCGCGTCCAGGCGCTGGTGGAGCTCACCCGCCGCGTCTCGCCCGGCGCCGCCGAGCGCCTGGTCTCCGCCATGCTGGGGCTGCAGCCCTCCAAGACGCGCACCGCCTCCTACCCGCCCCGCGGCGACGCCGCCGAGCGCCCCCGCCAACCGGCCGCGCAGACGACCGCCTCCGCCCCCGCGCTCCCCGGCCAACGCCGCGTCAGCTAAGGGCGTCGAAACGCCCTGGCGCACGATCGCCGGGCCATCCTCCCGTCATTGCGAGCGACAGCGAAGCAATCCAGCCTAGCGCTGGCCCTTCAGGCTGGATTGCTTCGCCTCCGGCTCGCAATGACGGCGAGGCGMACGAGAGTGCGCGGCAAATACRCCGGGCGTTGCGCACGAYSKCCGGGCCACCCTCCCGTCATTGCGAGCGACAGCGAAGCAATCCAGCCTAACGCCGGCCCTTTAGGCTGGATTGCTTCGCCTCCGGCTCGCAATGACGGCGRGGCGMACGAGAGTGCGCGGCAAATACACCGGGCGTTGCGCACGATCTCCGGGCCACCCTCCCGTC
>NZ_JBFUKI010000007.1:0-357753 GCF_056400925.1 Alsobacter sp. P4_H11 | reverse complement strand
GTTGCGGGGTCGGGGCGCGGCGCCTGCGCGGGTGGGGATACCGGACCCACCCTCCCGGGAGGCCTTTCCGGAGCGGCCGGACGGCGGGTTCGAGGGGTAACAGCCTCAGCCGACCCTAAGTCAGGCAGTCAGCCCGCCCGCCCCACACTATGGTGGGGCCGTGGACGCGGCCACCTTAACACCCTCGCGGTTGCTGCCCACAAGGAGCGGCCACGAGGAAGGAGCGCGGGTCGGGAAGGTTCAAAATCGCCGGTCGCGGGGCGTCGGTCCGTCCAGACCCTACGCGTAAAACCATTGATGGACCGACGCCTCGCGGCGCCCCTCCACCGATTGCCTCACCTCCGCTCGGGCGGAGAATGCAGACGCTTGCCCGCCTCCAAGGCTCAAACCCCTCCACCGTCATCCCCGGCGGCGCGCAGCGCCGGAAAGGGGATCCAGGGGACTGGGTGGACACTCCGGCCGATGGCCCCTGGATCTCCTTCCCCTCCGAGGCTTCGCCGCTCCGGCGGGGGATGACGGAGTGAGGTCCGCGCCAGGGGAGGATGAAATCCCGGAGGCCGGGCGCACCCGTCGGCGGGGCTCAACCGCCAGCCATGCGCCGTCCGCGCTTGACGGCGGGCGCGCGGCGGGGTCTGAGATGTCGAAAATTCAGGAGGAAACCCATGCGCACCACCCGCGACTTCGTTACGCCCGGCCGCTCCATGGCGATTGGGGATCGCGGCATGGTGGCGACATCGCATCCGGCCTCTACGATCGCGGCGCTGGACGTGCTGCGGGATGGCGGCAACGCCGTGGATGCGGCGCTGGCCGGCGTGGCCGTGCAATGCGTGGTCGACCCGCACATGACGGGCGTCGGCGGTGACTGCTTCGCGCTCTACGCCCCCAAAGGCGGCATGCCGATCGCGCTGAACGGCTCGGGCCGCGCGCCGGCCGCCGCGACGCCGGAGTGGTACGCCGAGCGCGGCATCACGGCGATCCCGGACCTCACCCCGCATGCCGTGACGGTGCCGGGCGCCATCGACGCCTGGTGCACGCTGCACAACGACCACGGCAGCCTGCCGCTGGACCGGATCTTCCGCGCCGCCATCGACCACGCCGAGAACGGCTTCCGGGTGACGCCGCGCGTCGCCTTCGACTGGGCCAAGCAGACGGACAAGCTGTCGCACAACGCCGCCGCGGCCGCGCAATACATGCCGGGCGGGCGCATGCCGGAGCCGGGCGAGCGCCGGTCGCAGCCGGCCCTCGGCGCGACCCTGCGGGCGATCGCCAAGCATGGCCGCAAGGCCTTCTACGAGGGCCCGGTCGCGGACGAGATCGTCACGACGCTGCGCGGCCTCGGCGGCCTCCACACGCTGGAGGATTTCGCGGCGCAGACCTCGAACTATGTCGACCCCATCGCGACCGACTATGCGGGCGTTTCCGTGCATGAGTGCCCGCCAAACGGGCAGGGGCTCGCGGCGCTGATCATCATGCGGATCATGGCTGGCTTCGACCTGCGCTCCTCGGCGCTGAGCGAGGCCGACCGGGTGCATATCCACGCCGAGGCCACCAAGGCGGCCTACCGGCTGCGCGACCTCATCGTGTGCGACCCGTCCGTGACGCCCGTGGACGTGGACCGCGTCCTGTCCGAACCCTTCATCTCCCGGCTGCGCGAGCAGATCCGCATGGACAGCGCCGCCCCGGCCGAGAGCTGGGACGAGGCGATCCACCGCGACACCATCTACCTGACCGTGGTGGACAAGGACCTGAACTCCATCTCGTTCATCAACTCGCTGTTCGCGGCGTTCGGCAGCGGCATCTATGCGCCGCAGGCCGGCGTGGTGCTGCAGAACCGGGGCCTCGGCTTCCGGCTGACCCCCGGGCACGTCAACACGATCGGGCCACGCAAGCGGCCGTTGCACACCATCATCCCCGGCATGGTGACGCAGGGCGGCCAGTGCGTGATGCCCTTCGGCGTCATGGGCGGCCAGTATCAGGCGGCCGGCCACGCGCATTTCGTGTCGCGCGTGTTCGACCGCGGCATGAGCCCGCAGGAGGCCTCGGACGCGCCGCGCAGTTTCTCGTTCGACGGCATTCTGACGGTGGAGCACAGCATGGACGCCGGCATCGTCGCCGACCTGCGCGGCCGTGGCCACACGGTGGCGCTCACGGACGATCCCACGGGCGGCTGCCAGGCGATCTGGATCGACCGGGACAAGGGGGCGCTGTACGGCGCTTCGGACCATCGCAAGGACGGCCTGGCGCTCGGGTTCTGACCCGGGCCGCACGGCTCATTACACGACAAAAAATGTAATTTCGGCTCTATCCTGCATCTGATAGCGTGAATTGCGCTCTATTCGCGGGCGCGTTCGTGTATGGACCGCCACGATGCTGAAGAAGCCATCCCGTTCGGCCGCCCTTCAGGCCGTCACCGGCAATTCCACCGGCGACGGCCGGGTCGTGTTCCGCACGGCCGAGGGCTGGTGGTCGCGCAAGATCGACGAAGCCGCCGTGGCCGAAACCCCGGAGGCAGCCGCAGCGCTTCTGGCCGAGGCGCAGAAGGACGCCGACCAGGCGCACCTCATCGTCGATCCCTACCTGATCGAAGTCGCACGGACTGAAACCGGCATCGTCGCGACCCGCAACCGCGAAGCCATCCGGGCGCAGGGCGGCCCCACCATCGACGTGCCGGGCGCCTCGACGCCCGTGGCCGCGTGACGCGGCGGAGAACCAGGCATGTACCGCTATGACGAGTTCGACCGGCGCTTCGTCGCCGACCGGGTAGAGCAGTTCCGCGACCAGGTGCAGCGGCGCCTGTCGGGCGAACTCACCGAGGAGCAGTTCAAGCCGCTGCGGCTGATGAACGGCGTCTACCTGCAACTGCACGCCTACATGCTGCGCATCGCGATTCCGTACGGGGTGCTGTCGTCCCGGCAACTGCGCAAGCTGGCCTTCATCGCCCGCACGTATGACCGCAATTTCGGGCACTTCACCACGCGCCAGAACCTCCAGTTCAACTGGATCGCGCTGGACCAGGTGCCCGAGATCCTCCAGCACCTCGCCGAGGTGGAGATGCACTGCATCCAGACCTCCGGCAATTGCATCCGCAACGTCACGGCCGACCATTTCGCCGGCGCGGCCGCCGACGAGGTCGACGATCCGCGGCCTTACGCCGAGATCCTGCGGCAGTGGTCCTCGCTGCATCCGGAGTTCTCGTTCCTGCCTCGCAAGTTCAAGCTCGCGGTGACGGGCGCGGCCCAGGACCGGGCCGCGATCCAGGTGCACGACATCGGCCTTTCGCTCACCCGCAACGCGCTCGGCGAGAAGGGCTTCACGGTTTATGTCGGCGGCGGCCAGGGGCGCACGCCTTTCGTCGCCAAGAAAGTGCGCGATTTTCTGCCCGAGGCGGAACTGCTCGCCTACTGCACGGCCATTCTGCGCGTCTACAATCTGCACGGCCGGCGCGACAACAAGTTCAAGGCGCGCATCAAGATCCTCGTCCACGAGACCGGGCTCGAGGAGCTGAAGCGCCAGGTCGAGGACGAATACGCCAAGCTCCAGGCCGAGAACGAGACGCTGGCCGTGCCAGCGGCCGAGATCGCCCGCATCGCGGGCTATTTCGCGCCTCCCGCCTTTGCGGCGTTGCCGGAGCGGTCGGAGATTTTCGAGCGGTCCCGCGCCGCCGACGCCGCTTTCGCGGCCTGGGTCGACCGCAACGTCACGGCCCATAAGCAGCAGGGCTACGGCGTCGTCACCGTGTCGCTGAAGCCGATCGGCGGCATCCCGGGCGACGCCACGTCCGAGCAGATGGAGCTCGTGGCGGACCTGGCAGAGCGTTACTCCTTCGACGAACTGCGCGTCAGCCACGAGCAGAACCTCGTGCTGCCGCATGTCCGGCTGGACGACCTGCCGGCGCTGTTCGCCGAGCTGCAGCGCGCCGGCCTCGGCACCGCCAATGCCGGGCTGGTGACGGACATCATCGCGTGCCCGGGCCTCGACTATTGCGCGCTCGCCAATGCGCGCTCGATCCCGATCGCGCAACGTCTCTCGGAGCGCTTCGGCGACGCCGCCCGGCAGCGCGAGATTGGCGAGCTGAAGATCAAGATCTCGGGCTGCATCAACGCCTGCGGCCACCACCATGTCGGCCATATCGGCATCCTGGGCGTGGACCGGAAGGGCGAGGAATTCTACCAGATCACGCTCGGCGGCTCGGGCGACGAGACCTGCTCGATCGGCGAGATCGTTGGCAAGGGCTTCTCGACCGAAGGCATCGTGGACGCGGTCGAGACCGTGGTGGACACCTACCTGGCGATCCGCACCGGCCCGGCCGAAACCTTCCTGGAGGCATTCCGGCGGGTTGGCGAGGCGCCGTTTATCCGTGCGCTCTACCCGGCGGAGGCGGCGTGATGGCTGATCTCTCGACCGTGTTCCGGGACGGAGCCTTCGTGGCGGACGCCTGGGCGACCCTGCCCGCCGATGCTCCCGCGCCGGACGGCGACGCTCCCATCGTGGTCGGCAAGGCGCGCTTCCTGGCCGAACGGACGAGCCTGCTGCGCCGCAACGGGCCGCTCGGCATGCTGATCGAGGCGGGCGAGGATCTGGACGGGATCGAGCAGGACCTGCCCCGCTTCGCCCTGGTGGCGCTGCGCTTTCCGAAATACACCGATGGGCGCGCCTATTCGACGGCCTCGCTGCTGCGCAGCCGCCACGCCTATGCGGGCGAGATCCGGGCCGTCGGCGACGTGCTGCGCGACCAGATTCCGTTCATGATCCGCTGCGGCGTCGACAGCTTCATGGTGACGCACGAGCCGACCCGCCGAGCCCTGGCCGAAGGCCGGGTGCACGGCGTTCGGGTCGCCTATCAGGCGGCGGTCGCCGACGAGGCGGCGCCGGACCCGAAGCGGCCGTGGCTGCGGGTGGCGGCGGGCTAGCGCCCGCGGCGGGCTAGAGCCTCAGGGCTTGCGGATCACCACCGCGGCCCGGAGGTCCTCCTTGCCGTAGCGCGCCATGCGCTGGAACTCCTCGGCCGGGATCGGCAGGTTGGCGGCCGCCACGTTTGTTTCCAGCTCGGCGGTCTCGACCCAGGGGTCGTTGACGAACACGTGCCGGCCGTCCTGGCCGTGCGCCAGCAGCCAGTGCGGGACCTTCTTGCGGAACATCCGGTAGCCCGACACCAGCACGATCACGATCGCGCCTTCGTCGAGCACGCTGGCGAGCGACGCCTGGTCTAGCGCCGGGCCGATCGGCACGCCGGCCTCCAGCGCCTCGCGGCGGAAGTCCTCCTGGGTGATGCGCATAACCTCCTTCTTGTCGGGGCTGCGCACGCCATCCAGAAAGAACGGCCCCTCGTGCGAGAGCCGCAACTCGACCTTGAGCCCGTGCCGGGCCAGCGTGGCCGCCAGGCCGTAGGGCTCGCAGCCGCCAAGGCCGGACGTCATGTAGACGGTGGTGGACTCGCGCCAGAGCCGGATCTCGGTCGCGCGGCTCGGCCGGAACGCCGGGTCGGCCCAGCCCAGCGCCATCATCAGGCAGCAGGGTCCGCAGGTGAAATCCAGCGTCTGCGCGTAGAAGGGCGGCGGCCGGCCGGGCAGGGCGGCGTGCGGCGTCAGGCGCTTCTCGTAGCGCCAGGCGTCCTGGTGGTCCTCGTAGTAGTCGTCATACACGCCAAAGCGGCGGTAGCCGCCGCGCTCGTAGAGCTTGATCGCGGCGACGTTGTCCGCCCGCACCTCGAGGCGCAGGAAGATGCAGCCGCGCGCGATGGCCTCCGCCTCCACGGCGTCCAGCAGCTTGCGGCCGAGACCGCCGCCGGCTGCGTCAGGCAGGATCGCGATGGAGTAGAGCCGGGCCAGCGAAGCGCCGCGACGGAACGCCACCAGCGCGTAGCCCACCACCGCGCCGTGGCGCTCCACCACCAGCAACGTGTCCTTGTCGGTGGTGACGTAGTAGCGCAGCGACCGGCGGGAGAGCCGGTCCGTGTCGAAGACGCTGTTCTCGATGGTCTCGAGGGCATCGAGGTCGTCGAGCGTGGCGGGGCGGATCTGGGCGTGCTGGGGCAAGGGCGGAGCCGGGCAGGGGGAACGGGCGCGCAGCCGTAGCAGACCACGGCGCGGGCCTCAAACGCCGCGGCTTGAAACCGGGGGCGCGGCGCGCTTCTCTGGACGGCGAATCGCCAAGCCGGAGCCCCGCCGATGACCGACCACTACCCGCGCGACATGATCGGCTATGGCCGGCGCACGCCCGATCCGCAATGGCCCGGCGGCGCCCACACCTGCGTGCAGTTCGTCATCAACTACGAGGAGGGCGGCGAAAACAACGTGCTGCACGGCGACGCCGCCTCGGAGGCGTTCCTGTCCGAGATCGTCGGCGCCGCGCCCTGGGTCGGCCAGCGCCACTGGAACATGGAGTCGATCTACGAATACGGCGCCCGCGCCGGCTTCTGGCGGCTGCATCGTCTGTTCACCAGCCGCAACGCCCCGGTCACCGTCTATGGCGTCGCCACCGCGATGGCGCGTGGCCGGGAGCAGGTCGCCGCCATGCAGGAGGCCGGCTGGGAGATCGCCAGCCACGGCCTGAAATGGGTCGAGCACAAGGACATGCCCGAGGAGGAGGAGCGCCGGCAGATCGCCGAGGCCATCCGGCTGCACACCGAGGTGACCGGCGAGCGGCCGCTCGGCTGGTACACGGGCCGCTGCTCCATGAACACGCAGCGCCTCGTCGCCGAGGAGGGCGGGTTCCTCTACTCGTCGGACAGCTACGCGGACGACCTGCCCTACTGGGTTCCGTCCGCCAAGGGGCCGCATCTCGTGATCCCTTACACGCTGGATTCCAACGACATGCGCTTCGCCACCCCGCAGGGGTTCAACAGCGGCGACCAGTTCTTCGCCTACCTGAAGGACTCGTTCGACGTGCTCTACCGCGAGGGCCAGGAAGGCGCGCCCAAGATGTTCAATGTCGGCCTCCATTGCCGCCTCGTGGGCCGGCCGGGGCGCGTCGCCGCACTGGAGCGCTTCGTCGACTACGTGCAGGGCCACGACAAGGTCTGGATCGCCCGCCGCGTCGACATCGCCCGGCACTGGCGGGAGGTGCACCCGGCGAGCTGACCCCCGCGGAGTTGTTCCGCATAACGTTATGGGGTATGATTTTGATCATCAATTTTGCCGACCGGGAGACGTCCCTGATTTGGGACGGCTTCCAGAGCCGGAGATTGCCGGCCGACATCCAGCCTGTCGCGCTGCGCAAGCTGCGTCTTCTGAACCGGGCGGAGCGCCTGGATGATCTACGCGCTCCACCGGGCAATCGGCTCGAGCCGTTGAAGGGCGAGCTCGAAGGCCGTTGGAGCATTCGGGTGAATGACCAATGGCGCATCTGCTTTCGTTGGACGACAGGAGGTCCGAGCGATGTCGGAATCGTCGACTACCACCGCTGAGGGGTTTCTCCACAATCCCCACGCGGGGGAAATCCTGGACCAGGACTTCCTGAAGCCGCTCGGCCTGTCTCAAACAGCATTGGCGCGAGCCATCGGGGTGCCCCCACGGCGCATCAACGAGATCATTCTTGGCAAGCGGGCCGTGACGGCGAACACCGATCTTCGGCTGGCCCGCTATCTTGGCGTGTCGGAAGGTTTCTTTCTCGGACTGCAGGCGGACTTCGAGCTCATGGAAGAGCGCCGGAGGATCGGAAGTGAACTCGCCAAGATCCAGCCCCGCGCGGCCTGACCGGTACGAGGGCCTAAGCACTTGTCCTGACGCCCGTTTGTCGGGCACTCTCCCGGCCAAGGCGCGCCGGACCAGATGCGCGCCGCGTTCAACGGCGCGGGCCTGAACCGCGCAGGCCTTCGGGCCCAAGGGAGACGAGTATGAACAAAAGCATCGCCCGGATGGCCTTTGCGGCCGCCGCCACCCTGGCTGTCGCCGCGCCGGCGTCCGCCGACGAGTTCCTGAACGTTCTCACGGGCGGCACCTCCGGCGTCTACTACCCGATGGGCGTGGCGCTCTCGAAGATCTATGGCGAGGCCATCCCGGGCGCGCGGCCTTCCGTGCAGGCCACCAAGGCGTCGGTCGAAAACCTGAACCTGCTGCAGCAAGGCAAGGGCGAGATCGCGTTCACGCTCGGCGATAGCCTCGCTTTCGCGTGGGAAGGCAACGAGGAGGCGGGCTTCAAGTCCAAGCTCACCAAGCTGCGCGGCGTCGCGGCGATTTACCCGAACTACATCCAGGTGGTCGCCTCCAAGGAAAGCGGCATCAAGACGCTGGCGGACCTGAAGGGCAAGCGCCTCTCGGTGGGCGCGCCGAAATCTGGCACGGAGCTGAACGCCCGCGCGATCCTGAACGGCGCCGGCATCACCTACAAGGACCTAGGCAAGGTCGAGTACCTGCCCTTCGCCGAGTCGGTGGAGCTGATGAAGAACCGCCAGCTCGACGCGACGCTGCAGTCGGCGGGACTCGGCGTGGCGGCGATCCGCGACCTCGCGACGTCGGTGGACATCGTGGTCGTGGAGGTGCCGGCGAGCATCGTCGACAAGATCGGGGCGCCCTACGTCAAGGCGACCATTCCGGCCAACACCTATACGGGACAGGACAAGGACGTGCAGGCCGCCGCGGTGGTGAACTACCTCGTCACCCGCTCGGACCTGAAGGACGACGTCGTTTACGGCATGACGAAGTCGATGTTCGACAAGCTGCCTGAACTCGCCGCCGCTCACAGCGCCGGCAAGGAGATCAAGCTCGAGAAGGCGCTGGAGGGCATGCCGGTGCCGATGCATCCGGGCGCCGAGAAGTTCTTCAAGGAAAAGGGCGTGAACAAGTAGGGGCGTGGCGGGTCTCTGCCTTTACGCCGGCGGCGCGCTGGCGGCGAAGCTCGCGGGCGTCGCCGCCTTCACGCTGGCGTGGACACACTCGATCGAGAAGATCCCGTGGGAGGAGGACTGGCGGGTGACCCCCGCCGGCCTCGTTCTCGTAGAGGCGCGGGTCAAGGGAATGGGGGCCGGCATGGAGCCCCCGCCCGAGGCGGTGCTGGCCGACGGCTTCTGGCGCTGGGCGCCGCGCGTTCCGCCGCTCCCGGAGGTGGCGCTGCGCAGGGCCGGCGTGACGGATGACTGGAGACTATGCGCCGAAGGTCGGTGCCAGCCGATGGGCGAGCTGGCCCCGGGCGATGCCGACCCGGTGACGATGAAGTCATGCGAGCCGGGCTGAAGCGGCTCAGCCGCGGATGGGCTCGACCTTCACGGCGCGCTGCATGAAGCGGTAGAGCGCGTACATCCCCAAGACGGTGAAGATCGCCATGAAGGCGTACTCATAGGCCGCGCCAAGCTGAAAGATGCCCGCCAGACCCCAGCCGGCCGCGAGCGCCAGTCCGATCACCTCGGTGCCGACCAGGATGCCGACGCTCACGATGGTGGTCAGGTTCTTGGTGTTCAGCCGTCCGGACGCAGCCACGCGCAACTCCTCGTTCCGATCTCGCTCGATCTGCGGCTCCTGCACTATATCGAGCCGCGCCAGCGTGCAAGGATGACAGCCCACCTGGGCCGCTTCGAGGCGGCCGCGCAACCTCGAAGATCCTCCGCCATGGCCGATACTCCCGTGTTCTCCCGCGCCGCAGCCGCTGCGCCCCACCACCTTGCGGCCGAGAGCGGCCGGGCCGTGCTGGCCGAGGGCGGCGACGCCGTGGAGGCCATGATCGCGATGGCGGCCACCATCGCGGTGGTCTACCCCCACATGAACGCCATCGGGGGCGACGCCTTCTGGCTCATCCGCGAGCCGACCGGCCAGATGCGGGCGATCGAGGCCTGCGGGCCGGCCGGAAGCCTGGCGACGATCGCGCGCTATCGCGACAAGGGCCATGACGTGATCCCGGGGCGCGGACCGGACGCCGCCGTCACGGTGGCGGGGGCGGTGGGCGGCTGGGCGCTCGCCAACGAGTTCTCCAAGGCGCAGACGGGTGGGCGCCTGCCGTTGTCGACATTGCTCGAAGACGCCGTCCGGCATGCGCGCGAAGGCTGCGCGGTGAGCGCCTCGGAGGCGCGGGGCGTGCCCAACCTGTTCGATGAGCTGAAGCAGGCGCCGGGCTTCGCGGCGCAGTTCCTCCAGGACGGCGCGCTGCCCAAGGCCGGCGCCATTCGCACCATGCCGCGCTTGGCCGACACGCTGGAGCAGCTCGGCCACGCGGGGCTGGACGACTTCTATCGCGGCGACATCGGCCGCGAGATCGGGGCGGACCTCGAGCAGCTCGAGGCGCCGGTCACGCGCGCCGACCTGGCGCGATTCCACGCCCGCCTGGTGAAGCCGCTCAGCCTTTCGGTCGCGGGGGCCAAGCTCTACAACTTCCCGCCGCCCACGCAGGGGCTGGCGTCGTTGATCATCCTCGGCCTCTTCGCGCGCCTCGGCGTTTCGCGCGGCGAGGGCTTCGAGCACCTGCATGGGCTGGTGGAGGCCACCAAGCGCGCCTTCCGGGTGCGCGACGCCGTGGTGACCGACCCGGCGCGGCTCGTCTACGAGCCGGCCGACTACCTGACCGACGCATTCCTGAACGAGCAGGCCGCCCAGATCAGCATGAGCAAGGCGGCGCGCTTCCCGCTCGCCTGGGGCGAGGGCGACACGGTCTGGATGGGGGCCATCGACACCAAGGGGATGGCGGTCTCGTACATCCAGTCGACCTATTGGGAATATGGCTCGGGCTGCGTGCTGCCGCGCACCGGGATGCTCTGGCAGAACCGCGGCATCTCTTTCTCGCTGGACAAGGACGCCGTGAACCCGCTGGAGCCCGGCCGCAAGCCGTTCCACACGCTCAACCCGGCGCTGGCCGTGCTCGATGACGGCCGCGTGGTGTCCTACGGCTCCATGGGCGGCGACGGCCAGCCGCAGTTCCAGGCCGCGATCCTGAGCCGCTACGCCCAGTTCGGCATGGATCCGGCGGCCGCCGTGGACGCGCCGCGCTGGCTGCTGGGCAAGACCTGGGGCTCGGCCTCGACCTCGCTGAAGCTGGAGAACCGCTTCGATCCCTCGCTGGTGCGCGCGCTGGAGCAGGCCGGGCACGAGGTCGAGGTGCTGCCGGACAGCTATTCCGACACGGTTGGCCACGCCGGCATGCTGGTGCGCGACCCGCGCAACGGCTCGGTGGCGGCCGTGCACGATCCCCGCTCGGACGGCGGCTCGGCCGGCGTCTGACACTCCGTTCAACCGCGAGACACTCCCATGCCCGTCCAGGACGATCCCGTTCACGCCTTCATGCCCTACCCCGAGGTTCCGGTCGCGAGCGCCCCGTCCGGCCCGCTCGCCGGGCTGACGCTGGCCGTGAAGGACATCTTCGACGTCGCCGGCTACCGCACCGGCTGCGGGCAGCCGACCAAGCTGGCGCAATCGGACGTGAAACCCGCGAGCGCCCCCATCGTGCAGCGCTTCCTGGACGCCGGGGCCCGGTTCGTCGGCAAGACCCACACGGTGGAGCTCGCCTATTCGCTGAACGGGCTCAACAACCATTTCGGCACGCCCATCAACGGCGCCGCGCCGGACCGGGTGCCGGGCGGATCGTCGTCGGGCTCCGCATCCGCCACGGGCGCGCGGCTCTGCGACATCGGGCTCGGCTCCGACACCGGCGGCTCGGTGCGCGGGCCGGCCAGCTACCAGGGCCTGTTCGGCATCCGGCCGACGCACGGTCGCCTGCCGCTGGACCTGACGATGCCGCTGGCCGCCAGCTTCGACACGCCCGGCTGGTTCTGCCGGGACGACAAGACCTTCCTGCGCGTTGGCGAAGCCATCCTGGGCGAGGATCCGCATGCGCTGCCGGAGGCGGTCCGCCTGCTGAAGGCCGAGGATTGCTTCGCGCTGGCCGAGGCCGAGCCGGCGCGCCAGCTCGAAACGCTGGTGGCCCGGATCGACCGCATGTTGCAGCCCGTGCAGGGCGTGACCGTGGCGGATGGCGGCTTCGATGCGCTCTACTGGGCGTTCCGCTGGCTGCAGGGCGTCGAATCCTGGCAGTCGCATGGCGCCTTCATCGAGGCCTGGAAGCCGGCGCTGGGGCCCGGCATCGGCGAGCGCTTCGCATACGGCCGCGACGTGCCGGCCGCGGACGCCGAGAAGGGTCGCGCGGTGCGCGAGGCTTTCCGCCGGCATCTCGGCGCCCTGCTCGGGCGCGACGGCGTGCTGCTGCTGCCCACCGTGCCCGGGCCTGCGCCCCTGCTGGCGGCGGACGACGCGGCGTTGGAGGCCTCGCGTGCTCAGTCGCTTCGGCTGCTGTGCCTGTCGGGCCTGTCGGGCTTCCCGCAGGTGACGATTCCGGCCGGAACGCACGAGGGCGGGCCGTTCGGCCTGTCGGTGATCGGGCCGGCGGGGTCCGATCTTTCGCTGGTCCGGCTGGCGGCCAAAATCAGCCGGGCGATGGCTGTGCAAATCGCCTGATCGCGGCGAATCCGAAACAAAGGATTCATCAATGATTCAGCGCGGGCCGCCATGGTCGCGGAGTGGGGTTCAGGTCGAGCCCCCTCCGCCGGGAGGCGACCATGAAAGCCATGACGCTCGCACGATTTCGCCGCACCGAAGCCTATCGGCTGATTGACGTGATGATCATGGGCGGCCTCACGGCGCTGCTGTTGATCGAGCTGACACGCTTCGTCGAGACAGTGGCCTGATCGGCTTCGAACCGAGCCGGCCCGGCTAGCCCGCGCCGGCGGACGCGACCCCGAAGGCGAGCGCGAGGCCGAGCGCCAGCACGACGGCGCCGGCCAGAACTTCCAGCCCGCCCATCGCCCATTCGGCGCCTTGGCCGCGGCCCGATGCGAGCCGCAGCGCCGCCCCCTTGGCGAATACCGCCAGGGTCGCCAAGGCTCCCGTGGTGAGCGCGGTCCCGAGCCCCATCGCGAGCACCGACCCGACGCCGGCCGCGTAGAGGCCCTGCGCCATCGCGAAGACCAGCACCAGGATGGCGCCCGAGCAGGGCCTGATCCCGGCCGCCAGCACGGCCCCGGCCATCGCGCGCCAGGAGCCGGAGGCGCGCTCGGGGCCAGGCAGATGCGCGTGGCCGCAATCGGGACCGCAAGGCTCCCCGGGCGCATGGGCGTGAGCGGCGCCGTCCGGCGCGATCCTGCCCGCGAGCCGCCAGGCCTTGCGCCAGGTGAGCGCCGCGCCGACCAGCGCGACCGCGGCGAAGCTCGCAAGCTCGACCGCGTTGGTGAGGCCGGTCATGCGGGCAGCGGTGGCGCGGAGAACGCCAGCCGCCACCGTGACGATCGCGATCGCCACGAGGGCCTGAACGGCCGCCGCCGCGAACGCCATCGCGAGGCCGCGCTTCAGCGCGTTCTCGTTGGCGACGATCCAGGCCGCGATCACGGCCTTGCCGTGACCCGGGCCGGCGGCGTGAAACACCCCATACGCGAAGCTGATCCCGATCAGAGCCCAGCCGGCGTCCCCGCTGGCCTTCATGGTCCGGACCGCGTCGGTGAGGCTTTGGAAAAAGCGGCTCTGGGTCGCCAGGATCCAGCCTGTCAGGCCCGTGGCGGATCCGCCCCCCTCGCGCAGGCCGATGCCGAACGGGCTCTTGGGCGGCGGCGCCGCGCCGATGCCGCCGAGCGCCCAGGACAGGACCGCGCCGGCCAGGCCGACGAGCGCGAGCGCGCCGAGCGCGATGGCGAGCGCCGCCAGGATGCGGCGGCGGCGTGGAGCAATCGGACGCGCGGCTCCTGCGGCGAGCGTCATCGGCTGGTTCCTAGGGGCACGCGATGATGACCTTGGAGGCGAACTGGAAGCCCATGTTGGCGTTGGCGAAGTAATCCTCGCTGAGCGCCCCCTTGGGGTCGGGCTTCTTCGGCCGTGAAAGCTGAACCGCGCAGCCCGCAGGGCCGCCGGCGAGCTTCACGGCGTCGTCGCCGTCCGCATAACTGAAGTCGACAAAGAAGGTCGGGTCGTAGACGTCGAGGATCAGGGTTCGCTTGGCGGCGACAGGCTCGCGAAGGGGCAGCGTGTAGTTCAGCGTCAGCTTGCCGTCGGCATGGTCGAGCCAGTAGTCGGTCGGGGCGCCGAAGCTTTGGCGCTTGCCGTCCGCCTTCACGACGGTGAAGAACTCGGTGTCGGCGAGGGACTCTGTGTTGACCTTGGCGAGGTCGGCCAGCTCCTCACGCGAGTAGACGCCGTCGCGGTTGGCGTCGAGGCCCTGTACGGCGTAGCTCGAATAAGCGTCGTCGAACTGCCAGCGGTGCTTCACGGCCGCGACCTTGCCGTCCGGCGTCCAGACGACCTCGACCTTCACGATCACCCAGACATGCGGGTGGGCGAGCGCCGGGAGCGTCGCGGTGCACAGCGCCAGCAGGGCCGTGAGGCCGAACCTCAGCAATCGAATCACGCGCATCCCCTCCGCAGCCGCGATCCGATGACGCGGAACCGGGGCGAAAGCGGGGCGGCGGCGGCCGGCGCGATCACCGCACCACCGTGCGGCCCTCCACGCGGGCGTTCACCGTGCCGACCTTGCGCGCGTAGACCATGACGTCGTTGGCCATCAGCGAGCCGCCGGAGTCGATCGTGGCCGCGACCTTGCCGGCGAGCGCCGTGTAGCCGTCGCCGCCGCGCAGCATGAAGTCGTTGGTGGCGACCTTGTAGAGCTTCGCCTCGTCCAGCGGCGCGCCGTTGACCAGCACGGACACGACCCGCTTGCCGACCGGCTGTTTGGAATCGACCTCGATCTTGAGGCCCGACACCTGCGGGAAGCGGCCGCCGCGGTTCTCGAGCTGGCTGAAGCCGTTCTCCAGCGCGGCCTTTAAGGCGGCTCCGGTGATCTCGGTGAGGGCCGTCTTGTTGCCGAAGGGCAGCTCGCTGAGGATGTCGCGGCGCGACAGCTTGGCGCCCGCTGCATATTGCCTGTTGGCGCGGATGCCGCCGCCGTTCGTGATCGCCACGTCGGCGCCCGTCACGTCGCGCATCGCGTCCGCGATGAAGTTGCCGATCGCGGCCTCGCCGCCGCGCACCGTGGCGTTGCGGCTATCCAGTTCCACGTCGAGCGACGCCACCGTGACGTCGAGCTCCTTGGAGAGCTCGGACTCGTAACGCTTCACTATGGCGAGCACCTCCGGATCGGGCGTCACCGTGGCAGTGTCGATGATGCGGAACTGCGGCGACCACGCGAGCGTGCGCTTGCCTGCGGCGTCGACCTTCAGGTCGAACGCGACCTCGACCACCACGACATATTCGGCGTCCTCGCCCGACTCCGCCATGGCGGTCTTGCCGTCGTAGTTCACCCGCAGGTCGTGGTCGTGACCGCTGAGCAGGAGATCGACGGCTCGCATGTCGAAGAGGCGCAGGTCTGTCGATCGGTCGGTATGGGTGAGCGCGACGATGAAGTCCGCGCCCTTTTCCTTCAGCGCCTTGGCCTCGGCCCGGATGGAGTCGACGGAGGGCGAGAACTTCAGGTCGCCCGGGCTCGACAGCTGGGCGGTGGTCTCCAGCGCCGAGCCGATGAGGCCGATGCGGACGCCACCGACCTCGCGGATCGCGCTGGGCTGCACGCCCGGAACCGCCGAACCGTCCGCCATGCGGATATTGGCTGCGTGGACCGGGAATTTGGCCTCGGCCATGCGCTTCAGGAACACGTCCTTGCCGAAGTCGAACTCGTGGTTGCCGGGCGTGAAGGCGTCGAGCTTCATGGCGTTCAGGAACTCGATCATGTGCGCGCCCTGGTCGAAGCCCGACATCAGGCTGGGCGATAGCGTGTCGCCGGCGTGAACGAAGATCGTGTTGGGGTTCTTCTCACGCTCGGCCTTGACCACCGCGGCGAGGCGGGCCATGCCACCACGGCCTTTCTTCTCGCTCATCTCGTAGATGTCGTTGGTGAGAACGAAGGACGCCTTCACGGCGCCCTGCGCATGGGCGGCGGTTTGCGACAGGATCGCGACCGCGCCGGCTCCCAGGCCGATGCGCAACGTGTCTCGGCGGGTGATCGGACGCATGGCGGTCTCCGTAGAAGGCTCGTGGCAGCGGTGTCTTGGCGGCGTTCGGTGATAATGGAACCGAGCCTTCCGGGTTTGGCAAGCGACCCAGGGCCGCAGAAATTGTTCGTTTTGACGCGATGAGGATGCGATGACCGTGATGCCCCGTCCCGATGCGGACTTCAAAGCCGTCGGCCCGCTGCCGGAGGCGCATCCGCCCGTCCGCATGGGCAAGATCGGCGTCCTGCTGCTCAATCTCGGCACCCCGGACGCGACCGACTACTGGTCGATGCGGCGCTACCTCAAGGAGTTCCTGTCCGACCAGCGCGTGATCGAGAAGCCGCGCTGGCTGTGGTGGCCGATCCTCAACCTCATCATCCTGAGCGTTCGTCCCGGCCCGAAGGGCAAGGACTACGACATCATCTGGAACAAAGACGCGAACGAGAGCCCGCTGAAGACCATCACGCGCTCGCAGGCCGAGAAGCTCGCCGCCATGGTGTCGACGCGCGATCCCCGGATCGTGGTGGACTGGGGCATGCGCTACGGCAATCCGTCGACGCCGTCGCGCATCAAGGCGCTGCAGGAGCAGGGTTGCGACCGCATCCTGCTCGTGCCGCTCTATCCGCAGTCCTGCGCGGCCACGACGGCGACGGCCTGCGACAAGGCTTTCGAGGCGCTGATGGACATGCGCTGGCAGCCGGCCGTGCGGGTCACGCCCCCCTGGCACGACGACCCGGTCTATATCGACGCGCTGGCCAAGACCGTGAAGGCGAAGCTGGCCAGCATCGACTTCGAGCCTGATATGATCGTGGCGTCGTTCCATGGCGTGCCGATGGAGTACCTGCTCAAGGGCGACCCCTACCACTGCCAATGCATGAAGACCGGACGGCTGCTGCGCGAAGCGCTGGGGCTCGACAAGGACCGCTTCATGGTCTGCTTCCAGTCGCGCTTCGGGCCGGACGAGTGGCTGAAGCCCTACCTGATCGACACCATGGGCGAGCTGCCGGGCCGCGGCGTCAAGAAGGTGCTGGTGATCGCGCCGGGCTTCTCGTCCGACTGCCTGGAGACTCTCGAGGAGATCGAGGGCGAGAACATGGAGCACTTCATGCACCACGGTGGCGAGAAGTTCGCCTATGTGCCGTGCCTGAACGACTCCCCGGAGGGCATGGACGTCATCCGCGCCGTGGTGGAGCGGGAGCTGCAGGGCTGGATCTGAGCTCGAGGATCAGCGCCCCGGCCAGCTGAAGTCGTCGGCGCGGCCGGGCTTGGGGTCCGGCGCGCGGCCCTGCACGAGGGCGCGCTCGATGAGCTGGCCGGCGTCCGTGACGGCGCGGCGGCTGGCGCCGGCGATCAAGGTTCCGCCCGGCGCGGCTTCGGGGCCGGTCAGGGGCAGGATGGGCCCGGCGACGGGCCGCTGCGGGATCGCGAGCGGGGCGGGCGGCAGGCCGTCGAGGCCGCGCAGCACCGCCTGGTCGATGACGCGCTCGACGCCGCCAGGCTGCAAGGCGGGATCGCGGGACGCGGGATCATCCGGGTCCGCGCCCGGCACCGCGACCACGGCCGGGGCGCGCTGGTCCAGCACCCGCCGGATTTCGACCTCGACGAAATGCGCCGCCTTGCGGGCGCCCGCCTTGGTGAAATGCACCCCGTCGCCGGCGCGAAGCTTGACGCTGTCGCCGGCGAGGTCCGGCCCGAAGGAAGAATATCGGCCCTGGGCGTCGCCGAAGGGTTCGAACAGGTCGATATAGACTGCGCCGGTCTTGCGCGCCGAGGCGCGGTAGATCTCGTTCAGGCTGCGCATGTCGGCGGACACGCGGGCGCCCTCCATGATCGGCAGGCCGACCCAGAACAGCGGGACGCCCTTGTCGGCGAAGGCCTTGCCGATTTCGTCGACGCGGGCCGCGTAGGCTTCCTTCCAGGGGTCCGAAAAGGCCTCGATCGGCGCGCCAGAGCCGTCCCGGATAGCCTGACGGTCGTTGGAGCCGATCAACATCACCGCGTGGGTGAGCTTGTCGGGCGAGGCCAGCACCTCGCGGACGGTCTTGCGCCAATCGTGGAAGTCCTCGCGCACGAGCCCGCTGGAGGTGACGGTGCGACGCAGGATCCGGACGTCGGGATTGTCCTCGAACGCTTCGCCGAGGCCGGTGGCGACCTGCTCGGCCATGGTGTCGCCCAGCACCAGCACGAAGGCGGTCGGCTCGATGGAGGGCTTCTCGGGGCTGTCGCCAACCACCACGGTGGCGGCCGGTGCGGGGCGGCGCCGCTCAACACGCGCGGCGGGCGGCGGCGGCCGATAGGCGCGCGGACGCGCCTGGAACTGGGGGGCGAAGAGGTGCGGGTAGCGGTCGTCCCAAGCGGTCTGCGCCTGCGCGACCGGGATCGCGCTGACCGCCAGCAGGATGAGGATCGCGAGTTTCCACAGATGCCGCAAGGATCGCCTCCGCGTCGCCGGACCGTCGGCGCGCGGAGCCATTCTAGTGCGGATCGGCGCGGATCAAAACCCGCACGGGCTCGGCCGCTCTCAACGGTAGGTGCGCAGCGCCTCGAGCATGGCGAGCGTGGGATAGCCGTCGGGCGTCAGGCCACGGCGCTGCTGGAAGCTGCGGAGAGCGTCGCGGGTCTTGGTTCCGATGCGCCCGTCCGGCTCGCCGATTGAGAAGCCGAGCGCCGCGAGGCGGCTCTGGAGCTCGCGGCGCTGGCCGTGGTCGAGTTGCGGCTCGTGCTTCGGCCACGCGGCCGCGATCGGGGCCCCGCCCGTCACGCGGTCGCCGAGATGGCCGACGCCGAGCGCATAGGCGTCCGAGCTGTTGTAGGCCTTGATGGCCTTGAAGTTGGACGTGACCAGGAACACGGGGCCGCGTGATCCGGCGGGCATGAAAAGCGAGGCCTCTCCATGCTGCGGCAGGCGCCGGCCGTCGGCCCGCTGCGCGCCCAGCACGGCCCAGTGGGCGAAGCTCGACGCGTGGGTGCGGTAATCGAAGCGGCGCGGCAGGCGCACCTCCACGGCCCAGGGCAGCCCATGCTTCCAGCCGTGCTTCTTCAGGTAGTTCGCCGTGGACGCGAGCGCGTCCGGGATCGAGGTCCAGATGTCCTTGTGGCCGTCGCCGTCCTGGTCGACGGCCCACTTGGTGAAGCTCGACGGCATGAACTGCGTCTGCCCCATGGCGCCCGCCCATGAGCCCTTCATGTCGGCGCGCGCCACATGGCCCTGCTGCAGGATCACCAGCGCGGTGATGAGCTCGTGGCGGAAAAACGTCCCGCGATAGCGGATATGCGCCAGGGTGGCGAGCGAGCGGATCACGTCCTTGCCGCCCGTGAATGACCCGTAATTCGTCTCCATGCCCCAGACGCCCAGCACCACCGAGCGTTCGACGCCGTAACGGCGCTCGATGGCGGCCAGCGTGGAGGCGTATTGGAACGCGACCTCGCGGCCTCGCGCCAGCCGGGCCTCCGACACCGCGCCGTCCAGGTAGGACCAGATCGGCTTCACAAACTCGGACTGCTTGCGGGTGAGCTCGATGATCTTGCCGTCGGGGGTGACGCCCGCGAAGGCCTGGTCGAAAATCTTGCGTGAAACACCGCGCGCCTTGGCGGCGGGCCAGAGGCCGGCCACGAAGGCGTCGAACGACGCGGACGCCGGCCGGGCCTCGGGCGTGAAGCCGGGCGAGCCGAGCGATCCCGTGTTGACCGGGTCGGCCAGGGCGGAGCGAATGGGCTGGGCCACGGCGCCTGCCGCGCCAAACAGCGCGCCCGTTCCGATCGCCGCAACAATCCACCACCGCATGCCAGCACCTCCACCGCGCCCTTCGCGGCTCAAAGCCAGCATGGAAGGGCGTGGTGAAGGGGAGCTTAACCGGCCAGCTCGAGCGCTACGGCAGGTTCAGCGCGCGTTGGGCGTTGTCAGGTGTTTTTCCCATTCGAGCGCGTGGGTCACGATGGTGTCGAGGTCGTCATATTGGGGCGTCCAGCCGAGCACTTCGCGCACGCGCTCGCCGGTGGCCACGATGGCGGCAGGGTCGCCGGCGCGGCGGCCGGACCGGCGGGCCTCGAAATCCACGCCCGACACGCGCTTCACGGTCTCGACCACCTCCAGCACCGAGTAGCCCTGCCCGTAGCCGCAGTTCAGCGTCAGATTATCGCCGCCCGCGCGCAGATGGTCGAGTGACGCGATATGGGCGTTGGCGAGGTCGGTGACGTGAATGTAGTCGCGCAGGCACGAGCCGTCGCGGGTCGGGAAGTCGGTGCCGAAGATCTCCAGATAGGGGCGCTGGCCCAGCGCGGTCTGGCACGCGACCTTGATGAGGTGCGTGGCGGCCGGCGTGGACTGGCCGGTCCGGCCCTTGGGGTCGGCGCCCGCCACGTTGAAGTAGCGCAGCACCACGAATTTCAGCGGGTGGGCGGCGGCCGTGTCGCGCAGGATCCACTCCGTCATCAGCTTGGAGCGGCCATAGGGGGACACCGGCGAGGTCGGGTCGTCCTCGTTGACCGGGTCGCCGCTGACGTCGCCATAAACGGCGGCCGTGGACGAGAACACGAAGTGCTTCACGCCGCACTCCACGGCGGTCTCGATCAGCGCGCGGGCCTTCACGGTGTTGTTCAGGTAATAGCCCAGCGGGTCCGACACGGATTCGGGCACCACGATCTTGGCCGCGAAGTGCACCACGGTATCGACGTCGTGCTCGCGCATCACCGAGGCCACGAGAGCCTGGTCGCCCATGTCGCCGACCACGAGCGGAACGTTGGTCGGCACCGCCGATGCGAAGCCGGTGCTGAGATTGTCGAGCACCACGACCTTCTCGCCGCGGTCCAAGAGGGCCAGCACCATGTGGGAGCCGATATAGCCCGCCCCGCCCGTCACCATCACAGCCATTGCGTCATCTCCAGAAATTCCAGGGGTGCAATCTGCCCCAGAGTGCATAAACTTTCCTGAACTCGTCCGGAACGGATGGTCGTGCTAACGGTTTGCCCGCGAACCACGACCGGCGCCTTGAGGGGCGACCCGTCCCGATCCCCTCCAGTCGAAGCAGTTGCGATCCATGACCAAGAAAATTCGCAAAGCCGTCTTTCCTGTCGCGGGCCTGGGCACCCGCTTTCTGCCCGCCACCAAGGCGGTGCCGAAGGAAATGATGACCGTGGTGGACCGCCCTGTCATCCAGCACGTGGTGGACGAGGCGAAAGCCGCCGGAATCGAGCATTTCGTGTTCGTCACCGGACGTGGCAAGGCGGTGATCGAGGATCACTTCGACATCAATTTCGAGCTCGACCGGACGCTGGCCGAGCGCAACAAGAACAAGGAACTCGAGGCGCTGAAGCGCGACCTGCCCGGCGCCGGGCAGACGAGCTTCACCCGCCAGCAGGCGCCGCTCGGCCTCGGCCACGCGGTGTGGTGCGCGCGCGACATCATCGGCGACGAGCCCTTCGCGCTGCTGCTGCCCGACATGCTGCACCTCGGCAAGACGTCCTGCCTCGGCGACATGATCCGCGGCTATGACGTGCATGGCGGCAACATGATCGCCGCCTACGAGGTGCCGGACAGCGAGACGCACCAGTACGGCATCGTCGGCGTGCAGGACGAGGGCGGCCACCAGCGCATCACCTCGATGGTGGAGAAGCCCGCCAAGGGCACGGCCCCCTCCAACCTGGCAATTTCGGGCCGCTACATCCTGAGCCCCGCGATCTTCGACATCCTGGAAAACCAGGAGCGCGGCGCGGGCGGCGAGATCCAGCTCACCGACGCGATGATCACGCTGGCCAAGAGCGAGCCGTTCTTCGCCCACACCTTCGCGGGCGAAATCTACGACACCGGCTCCAAGATCGGCTTCCTGATGGCGAACGTCGCCTATGCGCTCAGCCGCGAGGACGTGTCGGCCGCCTTCTCGGTCGAGCTGCACAAGCTGCTGGGGCGCTGAGGCAGAAGTTTCCTACTCCACACCCCTCATCCTGAGGAGCCATGCGGCTTCGCATGGCGTCTCGAAGGACGAGGGGCTCAGGAGGCTGGAGCCTTCGTCCACGCTGGATTCCCTCGTCCTTCGAGACGCAGGCCGAAGACGGCATGCTCCTCAGGATGAGGGTATCGAAGCGGTTTCGGTCATTGTCTTGAGCCAGCCCAGCCGTTCGCTCACGGCTGGAGCTTCAGGCCTACCATGAACACGTTGGCGGTGTAGTCCGAGCCCGCCGTGGCGGCGTTCAGGCGCTCATGCGTGAAGCTCGCCTTCATGGCGACCGAGCGCGTGAGCTTGTATTCGAGCTTGAGGCCGGCCGTGTAGCCGCTTTCGCGCAGCGGCTGGCCCACATAGTCGTTCTGGTAGAACGCGCCCACGGCCGAGATGATCAGGTTGCGCAGCAGCGCGTGCGAGACGTCCACCGCGACCGTCCGCACCTGCGCGCCGGCGGCGCCCACCACGGTTGTCTCGGCCAGCGACGACGTGCCGCGCAGCGTCACGGTGGTGAGCGGCGTCGCCGACCAGATCAGGGCCGCGTCCGCGACGGGGCCGCGCAGCCCGCTCAGGCGCGGATCCTCGTAGTCGCGGGTTCCGTAGCCGGCCGAGGCTTCGCCCGTGAGCGTGCGGGTGATCTCGAAGGTGGAGCCGACACGGCCCTGCACGCCCGAGGACGAGCGCTCGTAGCCGCCCACATTGATGGTCGCATCGTAGACGCGGCGATCCACCAGGGCCTCGACAAATGGGATCACGCCCGGCGTCAGCTCGTAGCCGCCGCGCAGGCGCAGCGAATAGGCGTTGAGGTCGCGATTGTCCTGGCTGACTTCGACGCCGTCCGGCTGCGTGACCGCCCCGTATGCGGTGCGGTCGACCGCGCCGCGCACCGAGACGAGGGCTGGTCCGAAGCGCTGCGTCAGCGTGGCGTTCACGCCCGTGTTGAGGATGGTGGACCGCTTGCTGGTCGCGAGAGGCTGCTCGATGCTGCCGGGACGTTCGGTCGCGATCGCGTAGGCGGCGCCGAGATCGAGCTGCGTGTCGCGCAGCACGTCGAGGCGCAGATTGACTTCGCCCTGGCCCTCGGGCCGGTTGGCGGAGCGGACCGCCGGATATTCCATGTAGGCGCCGCGCAGGTCGGCCCTGAAAGCGTGGCGTTCCCACTCGCTGTCGACCCGCAGGCCGCCTTCCTGACGGAACGCCGCCGAGCCCTTGTGGGGGCCCGGGGTGCGGTTCGGGTTCGTGTCGTAGCCGCCCGAGGCCTCGATCGAGGGGCGAAACACGAGGCCGCCGGTGTCGATGCCGAGCGGCTCGTAGGGGTCGGCCTCTGTCTTGCGGCGGCTCTTGCGGGGCGGGTCGAGCGGCGGCAAGCCCGGGGCCGCGAGGATGGGAGCCGGCGACGCCGCGACGGTCGCGGCCGGGACGACGGGCGCGAGCGGGGCGCTCTGGCGCAGGCGGCGCGATTTCGCCGGCTTGGCGGGGCGGATCGGCGCACCCACGGCCGGGTAGGAGCCGCGAAAGCTGGGCTTCGCGGCCTGTGGGACCGGCGGCGCGGCGACGGCGCGTGCGGACGGGTCGGGGCCGACATCCTGTGCGGAGGCCGCGCTCGCATGCGCCAAGGCGGCGACCAGCCCGAGAAGGGCCGTCACAGAGGCGTTCTGGCGAAAAGCGGCCAAGGAAGGCTCCGGCCCGGGGAATGCGGAACGGCCGGCGCGAATGCGGACCGGCTCCGTTAACAGGTCTATAAGATCGATGGTTAACAGCCGGTAAGCAGATGCGGCTCCGGCGTTCCGTCGGCCGCGTCCACGTGCTATGGGCGGGCCATGTCCAAGTCCGCACCCGGCGCGCGAGTCGCGCCTGCGCTTCCGGCGCTGCCGTCCGCCCTCCGCGCCATCGAGGCCGAGCGGGCCGGTCTCGACGCCTTGCTGGAAGCGCTGCAGAACGGTCTCGGCGTTCCCTTCCAGCAGGCCGTGTCGCTGATCGCGGCGGCGGCCGGGCGCGTGATCGTGTCCGGCATGGGCAAGTCCGGCCATGTCGGCCGCAAGATCGCGGCGACGCTCTCGTCCACGGGCACGCCCGCCTATTTCGTGCATCCGGCCGAGGCAAGCCACGGCGACCTCGGCGCCATCCAGGCCGATGACGTCATCCTGGCGCTGTCATGGTCGGGCGAGACGTCAGAATTGTCGGACCTCGTCGCCTATGCGCGGCGGTTCCGGGTAGGGCTCATCGCCATCACGGCCAACCGGGACAGCGCGCTCGGCCGGGAGGCGGATGTCTGCCTGACGCTGCCGAAGGCGCGCGAGGCCTGCCCGAATGGGCTGGCGCCCACCACGTCCACCACCATGCAGCTGGCGCTGGGCGACGCGCTCGCGGTGGCGCTGCTGGAGGGCAGGGCTTTCAGCTCGCATGATTTCCGCGTGTTCCACCCGGGCGGCAAGCTCGGCGCGCAACTGAAGCAGGTGCGCTCCGTGATGCACACGGGCGAGCGGCTGCCGCTTGTGTCGCGCGGCATGCGGATGTCGGACGCGCTGGTGCGCATGAGCGAGAAGGGCTTCGGCTGCGTTGTGGTGGTCGAGGACGACGGCGCCATCGCGGGCATCGTCACGGATGGCGACCTGCGCCGCCACATGCAGCCGGACCTCATGGCGCTGACCGTCGATGTCGTGATGACGCCGCACCCGACCACGGTGGAGCCCAGCCTGCTCGTCGCCGAGGCGCTGGAGATCGTCGAGACGCGCAAGATCGGCGCGCTGATCGTGGCCGAGAATGGCAGGCCGGTGGGCCTCGTCCACGTGCTCGACCTGCTGCGCATCGGGGCCGTCTAGATTTTTAGCGCGCCGGCGCGACCCGCAGCAGCGTGCCGTCGACGCCGACCACCTTCACCTCGGTTCCGCTCGGCAGGTCCGGGCCTTCGACGCGCCAGACCGTGTCGTCGATGCGCACGCGGCCGCGGCCTTCGGCGATTGGCTCCGTGAGCATCACCAACCGGCCCACCATCGCGCCGCCGCGGTCGTTGATGATGCGGTCCTGCGCCTTGGGCTTCAGGTCGCGCATGAAATGGCGGCCGACCGCCACGGACCCGATCGCGAGCGCGGCGAACAGCAGCGCGGTGGCTTCGCCCGACAACGTCACCACGAAGGTGATCACGCCCGTCGCGATGGCGGCGACGCCGAGCCAGAGCATGAAGGCGCCGGGCGCCAGCACCTCGACGCCCACCAGCACCAGCCCGGCGATGATCCAGCCCCAGGGGCCGAGCGAGAGATCGATCATCGCGCCCTCAGCTCTTGGGCGCGCCGGCGCCGGTCGACGGCACCGAGCCGCGGCGTCCGGCCGACTGCGCGCTGTCCGGCCCGAACGCGCCGCGCGACAGCTCGGCGATGCCGGCGATGGAGCCAATGACCGACGACGCCTCCAGCGGCATCATGATGACCTTCTGGTTCGGGGCCGACGCCACGGCCTGCAGGGCCTTCACGTATTGCTGGGCCACGAAGTAGTTGATCGCATTGACGTCGCCCTTGGCGATGGCCTCGCTGACCATCTGGGTGGCTTTCGCCTCGGCCTCGGCGGAGCGCTCGCGCGCCTCGGCGTCCCGGAAGGCGGCTTCCTTGCGGCCCTCGGCTTCGAGGATTTGCGCGGTCTTGTGGCCCTCGGCGCGCAGCACCTCGGCCTGGCGCTGGCCCTCGGCCTCCAGCACCACGGCGCGCTTCTCGCGCTCGGCCTTCATCTGCCGGCCCATGGCGTCCACGAGGTCGCGCGGCGGCACGATATCCTTGATCTCGACGCGGTTGATCTTGATGCCCCAGGGCGAGGTCGCGGCGTCCACCACGCGCAGCAGGCGCTCATTGATCTCGTCGCGATGCGAGAGCAGCTGGTCGAGGTCCATGGAGCCCATGACGGTGCGGATGTTGGTCATCGTCAGCGTCAGGATGGCCTGCTGGAGGTTCGATACCTCGTAGGAGGCAAGCGCGGCGTCCAGAACCGTGTAGAAAGCGACGCCGTCCACCGTCACGATGGCGTTGTCGCGGGTGATGACCTCCTGGCTGGGAACGTCGAGCACCTGCTCCATGATGTTCAGCTTGTGGCCGATGGTCTCCACATAGGGGACGATGAGGCCGAGCCCCGGGCTGAGCGTGCGCGAATAGCGGCCGAAGCGCTCCACCGTGTACTGGTAGCCCTGCGGCACCGTCTTCACGCCCGCCATCAGGGTGACGATCACGAAGATGACCAGCACGATCGCGAAGATCGTGAATCCCGAAATGACCATGCCCGCCCCCTGATTCGGCCCGAGGCCGCCAGCATCATATGGGGGCTTGAGCGCTGCAAGGAAATGACGGGGGTTGGTAGGGACAGCTTCTTGCCGTCGTCTTTGTTGACGAGTGGGCGAATTCTCTCCGTCATCCCCGGCGGCCCGAAGGGCCGGGAAGGGGATCCAGGGGTGAGCGCTTTGCCCTGGATCCCCTTCCCGACCTGCTGCGCAGGTCGCCGGGGATGACGGTGGAGAGATCGGCGGGCTGAGGCCGTCATTGCGAGCGACAGCGAAGCAATCCAGCCTAAAAGCCGGGCCATAAGACTGGATTGCTTCGCCTCCGGCTCGCAATGACGGCGAGGGGGCCCTACCGGGGCAGGATGGTCTCGCCCATGAGATGCAGGTCGATGGCGTGGGCGGCCTGGCGGCCCTCGCGGATGGCCCAGACCACCAGCGACTGGCCGCGGCGCATGTCGCCGGCGGCCCAGACCTTATCCTGCGAGGTGCGGTAGGCGAGTTCGTCGGCCACCACGTTGTTGCGGCGGTCCAGCGCGACGCCGGACGTTTCCACCATGCCGGGCACCTGGGAGCCCGCAAAGCCGATGGCCAGGAACACGAGGTCGGCGCGCAGAATGAACTCGCTGCCGGGGATCGGCACGCGCTTCTCGTCCACGCGGGCGCATTTCACGCCCGTGACCTTGCCGTTCTTGCCCTCGATGCCGAGCGTGGCGGCCTGGAACTCGCGCTCCGCGCCCTCGGCCTGAGAGGACGAGGTCCGCATCTTGGTCGGCCAGTAGGGCCACACGGCGAGCTTGTCCTCGCGCACCGGGGGCTTGGGGCGGATGTCGAGTTGCGTGACTGACAGCGCACCCTGGCGGAAGGAGGTGCCGACGCAGTCGGAGGCCGTGTCGCCGCCGCCGATCACCACGACGTGCTTGCCGCCGGCCGTGATCGGAACCTCCTCGACGGGCTCCTGGCCGACGCGGCGGTTCTGCTGGGTGAGATACGGCATGGCGTAGTGGACGCCGGCCAACTCCTGCCCGGGCAGGCGCGGATCGCGCGGGTCCTCGGCGCCGCCCGCCATCAGCACGGCGTCGAACTCGGCCGTGAGCTCGGCGAAGGGCTTGGTGACGCCAATGTTGACGCCGTAGTGGAAGGTCACGCCCTCCTGCTCCATCTGGGCGACGCGCCGGTCGATGTGGCGCTTCTCCATCTTGAAGTCCGGGATGCCGTAGCGCAGCAGGCCGCCGGCGCGGCTTTCGCGCTCGAAGACATGGACGTCATGGCCGACGCGGGCGAGCTGCTGGGCGGCAGCCATGCCGGCCGGGCCGGAGCCCACCACGGCGACGCGCTTGCCGGTCTTCTGCTCGGGCGGCTCGGGCACGACCCAGCCTTCGGCCCAGGCCTTGTCGGCGATGGCCTGCTCGATGGTCTTGATGGTGACCGGCATGTCCTCGAGGTTCAGCGTGCAGGCTTCCTCGCAGGGCGCAGGGCAGATGCGGCCGGTGAACTCCGGGAAATTATTGGTGGAATGGAGGTTGCGGGCCGCCTCGCGCCAGTTGTTGGCGTAGATCAGGTCGTTCCAGTCCGGGATCTGGTTGTTGACCGGGCAGCCCGGGCCGGAATGGCAGAAGGGCACGCCGCAATCCATGCAGCGCGCGGCCTGGCGGCCGACATCCTTCTCGTCCAGCGGCAGCGTGAACTCGCGGAAATGGCGAATGCGGTCGCCGGCGAGCTGATACTTCTGCTCCTGCCGGTCGAACTCCAGAAAGCCTGTGACCTTGCCCATCGTCGTCTCCGAGGCCTCGCCTCAATTTTCGCACCCGGCTGCGTTGGACCGCGGGCCCTCGGGCCCGCAGCGTCGCACGGTGGCGTTCAAAGATGCGGGCCCGAAGGCCCGCGGTCCGGGTGAGCCTTACTCCGCCGCCTGAAGCGTGCGCAGCTTGTCCATTTCCTGAAGCGCCCGGCGGTATTCCACCGGCATGACCTTCACGAAGCGGGTGCGGTAGTCGGCCCAGTTCTCCAGGATCTCCTTGGCGCGGGTCGAGCCCGTGTGGCGCAGGTGATCGCTGATGAGCTGGTGGAGGCGCTCCTCGTCGTGGCCGGACATGTCGGCCATGATGTCGATGCGCCCCTTGGTCTCCAGATCGCCGCCATGGTGGTGGAGGCGCTCCAAAAGCTCCTCCTCCTCCTCGACGGGCTCCAGATCGACCATGCTGAGGTTGCAGCGCTTGCGGAACGTCTTGTCCTCGTCGAGCACGTAGGCGATGCCGCCCGACATGCCGGCCGCGAAGTTGCGGCCAGTCGGGCCGATCACCACAACGACGCCGCCCGTCATGTACTCGCAGCCGTGGTCGCCCGTGCCCTCGACCACCGCGACAGCGCCGGAGTTGCGCACGCCGAAGCGCTCGCCGGCGACGCCGCGGAAGTAGCACTCGCCCGAGATCGCGCCATACAGCACGGTGTTGCCGACGATGATGGACTGCTCGGCCGGGGCGCGGGCGTCATCCGCCGGGCGGATGATGAGCTTGCCGCCCGACAGGCCCTTGCCGACATAGTCGTTGGCCTGCCCGACCAGCTCCAGCGTGACGCCGGCGGCCAGGAACGAGCCGAAGCTCTGGCCGGCGGTGCCGTCGAGGCGGATCCGGATGGTGTCGTCCGGCAGCCCGGCGTAGCCGTAGCGCTTGGCGACCTCGCCCGACAGCATAGCGCCGGTGGTGCGGTCGACGTTGCGGATCGTGGAGCGGAGCTGCACCGGAGCGCCGCCCTCGATGGCCGGCATGGCCTCGGCGATGAGCTTGCGGTCCAGCACCGCGTCGATCGGGTGCTTCTGGCGCTCGACGTGGCGGACCGGCACGTCCGGGCCGACATCGGGCTTGTGGAAGATGCGGGAGAAATCGAGCCCGCGCGCCTTCCAGTGGTCCACGGCCTCGCGCTTGTCGAGCAGCTCGGAGCAGCCGACCAGGTCCTCGAAGCGGCGGAAGCCCATCTCGGCCATCATCTCGCGCACTTCCTCGGCGACGAAGAAGAAGTAGTTGATGACGTGCTCGGGCGTGCCCTTGAACCGCTTGCGCAGCACCGGGTCCTGCGTGGCGACGCCGACCGGGCAGGTGTTGAGATGGCACTTGCGCATCATGATGCAGCCGGCCGCGATCAGCGGCGCTGTGGAGAAGCCGAACTCGTCGGCCCCCAGCAGCGCGCCGATGATGACGTCCCGCCCGGTGCGCAGGCCGCCGTCGACCTGCAGGGCGATGCGGCCGCGCAGGCGGTTCAGCACCAGCGTCTGCTGGGTCTCGGCGAGGCCCATCTCCCAGGGCGAGCCGGCGTGCTTCAGGGAGGTGAGCGGGCTCGCGCCCGTGCCGCCCTCAAAGCCCGAGATCGTGATGTGGTCGGCGCGCGCCTTGGCGACGCCCGCCGCGACGGTGCCGACGCCCACCTCGGAGACGAGCTTCACCGACACGTCGGCGGCCGGGTTCACGTTCTTCAGGTCGAAGATCAGCTGCGCGAGATCCTCGATCGAGTAGATGTCGTGGTGCGGCGGCGGCGAGATCAGGCCGACGCCCGGGGTCGAGTGCCGGACCTTGGCGATCACGGCGTCGACCTTGTGGCCGGGCAGCTGGCCGCCTTCGCCGGGCTTGGCGCCCTGCGCGATCTTGATCTGCATGACGTCGGCGTTGACGAGGTACTCGGCCGTGACGCCGAAGCGGCCCGACGCGACCTGCTTGATCGCCGAGCGCTTGGAGCGCCCGTCCGGCAGCGGAACGAAGCGCTCCGGCTCCTCGCCGCCTTCGCCGGTGTTGGACTTGCCGCCGATGCGGTTCAGCGCGATCGCGAGCGTCTCGTGCGCCTCCTTGGAAATGGAGCCGAACGACATGGCGCCGGTGGCGAAGCGCTTCACGATGTCGGCCGCGGGCTCAACCTCGTCCAGCGGCACGGGGCTGAGGCCCCGCTCGGCGGCGGTCTGGATCTTGAACAGGCCGCGGATGGTGGTGAACCGGCTCTCCTGCTCGTTCACCTGCCGGGCGAACTCGCGATAGCGGTCCTGGGCGTTGTGGCGCACGGCGTGCTGCAGCGTCGCGACGGTGTCGGGCGTCCAGACATGGTCCTCTCCGCGGATGCGGTAGGCGTATTCGCCGCCGACATCGAGCGCGTTGCGGTACACCGGCGCGTCCCCAAAGGCGTCGCGGTGGCGGCGCACGGTTTCCTCGGCGATCTCCTCCAGGCCGACGCCCTCGATGGTGGTGGCGGTGCCGAAGAAGAACTTCTGCACGAAGGCGCTCTGCAGGCCGACGGCGTCGAAGATCTGCGCGCCGCAGTAGGACTGGTAGGTCGAGATGCCCATCTTGGACATGACCTTCAGGATGCCCTTGTCGACCGACTTGATGTAGCGCTTGACGATCTCGTCCTCGTCGACCTCCTCGGGAATCTCGCCCCGCATGGCGGCCAGGGTGTCAAAGGCGAGGTAGGGGTTGATGGCCTCCGCGCCGTAGCCGGCGAGGCAGCAGAAATGGTGCACCTCGCGCGGTTCGCCGGTCTCGACCACGAGGCCCGCAGAGGTGCGCAGCCCCTTGCGGATCAGGTGATGGTGCACGGCCGCGGTGGCGAGCAACGACGGGATCGCGATGCGGTCCGGCCCGACCTGGCGGTCCGACAGGATGATGATGTTGTAACCGCCATGCACGGCCGCCTCGGCGCGCTCGCACAGGCGGTCGAGAGCGCCCGCCATGCCGGCGGCCCCCTGCTCGGTCGGGTAGGTGAAGTCGATCGTCTTGGTGTCGAAGCGGTCCTCGAAATGACCGATGCAGCGGATCTTCTCCAGGTCGCCGTTGGTGAGGATCGGCTGGCGCACCTCGAGGCGCTTGCGGCGCGAGGAGCCTTCCAGGTCGAAGATGTTGGGCCGCGGGCCGATGAACGACACCAGGCTCATCACGAGCTCCTCGCGGATCGGGTCGATCGGCGGGTTCGTGACCTGGGCGAAGTTCTGCTTGAAATAGGTGAAGAGCGGCTTGGAGCGCGACGACAGCGCCGAGATCGGCGTGTCGGTGCCCATGGAGCCGACGGCCTCCTGGCCGGTGACCGCCATGGGGGACATCAGCAGCTTGAGGTCTTCCTGCGTGTAGCCGAAGGCCTGCTGGCGATCCAGCAGGCTCACGTCGGTGCGCGACTGGCGCGGCTCGACGGGCTTCAGGTCCTCCAGGATGATCTGGCCGCGCTTAAGCCACTCGCGATAGGGGTTCGCGGTGGAGAGCGAGGTCTTGATCTCGTCGTCGGAGACGATGCGGCCCTGCTCGAGGTCGATCAGCAGCATCTTGCCGGGCTGGAGGCGCCACTTGGTGACGATCTTGTCCTCCGGGATCGGCAGCACGCCGAACTCGGACGCCAGCACGACGAGGCCGTCGTCGGTGACGAGATAGCGGGCCGGGCGCAGGCCATTGCGGTCCAGCGTCGCGCCGATCTGGCGGCCGTCCGTGAAGCACACCGCGGCGGGGCCGTCCCACGGCTCCATCAGGGCGGCGTGGTACTCGTAGAAGGCGCGCCGGTCCTCGTCCATCAGCGGGTTGCCGGCCCAGGCCTCGGGGATCAGCATCATCACCGCGTGGGCGAGCGAGTAGCCGCCCTGCACCAGGAACTCGAGCGCGTTGTCGAAGCAGGCGGTGTCGGACTGGCCTTCGTAGGAGATGGGCCAGAGCTTGGAGATCTCAGCGTCGAACAGGTCGCTGTCGACGGAGGCCTGGCGGGCCGCCATCCAGTTCACGTTGCCACGCAGCGTGTTGATCTCGCCGTTGTGGGCGACCATCCGGTAGGGGTGGGCCAGCGACCAGGTCGGGAAGGTGTTGGTGGAGAAGCGCTGGTGCACGAGCGCGAGCGCCGAGGCGAAGCGCGGGTCGGTGAGGTCCTTGAAGTACTCGCCGAGCTGGCCGGCCAGCAGCATGCCCTTGTAGGTGATCGTGCGGGACGACAGCGACACGGGATAGAACCCCTTCGTGCGCGCGTCGCGCATGTCGTAGATGGTGTTGGAGATCACCTTGCGGAGAATGAAGAGCCGGCGTTCGAAGGCGTCGCCGGCCTCCGTGGAGGCGGCGCGGCCGATGAAGACCTGCCGGATGCAGGGCTCGGTCGGCTTCACGCTCTCGCCCAGGCCGGAGCTGTCCACCGGCACGTCGCGCCAGCCGAGGAACTGCTGGCCCTCGTCGGCAATCACCTTCTCGACGATGCTTTCGCAGAGCTTCCGCCCCTCGGGGTCGCGCGGCAGGAACAGCATGCCGGCCGCGTAATCGCCAGCCTGCGGCAGCGCGAAGCCGAGGCGGGTCGCCTCCTCGGCGAAGAAGGCGTGCGGGATCTGCACCAGCATGCCGCAGCCGTCGCCGGCCTTGGGATCGGCGCCAACCGCGCCGCGGTGGTCGAGGTTGAGCAGGATCTGCAAGCCCATCTCGACGATGGCGTGTGACTTGCGGTTCTTCATGTCGGCGACCATGCCGACCCCGCAGGCGTCGCTTTCGCGCGCCGGATCATAAAGGCCCTGGGCCTCGGGCAGGCCGGGGTCGCGCACGACGAGGGGCATGCGATCGGCCGTCGCGCGCTTCGAAGCCTCGAAGCTCGCGCCGATGGGGGCCTGTCCTGTCCGCTCGCTCATGGTCGCCCTCGTGTGGTCCGGTGTCGTCCCTCGAGCCGTCTCTGACGCGGCCCATCCTGCTTCGGCCGGTCGGCGCGGCCCTGCTCGAAGAAGCAGGCTTGCGCCATCCGGGTCGGGGCCTGTCTTGTGATTGGGAGGTCCGGTCGCGCCCCGTTTGCGCCCGCTCCCCGCGGGCGTCCGGTTCCGAGGAACCGGCGTGCGCCCGCTCAGCCCGCGTGTTTGCGGGTGGCGCGTTTACGATCGCGCGTGGCGGCCTTGCCGCGCACCGTCATCGTCGTATCCGCACCCATCATCCGCACGTGGCGTCCGCCATAAAAGAAGGGCCGCAGCCCTGTAAATTGGGACAGCAAGGCTGTCCTATCCGGGCCGGACAATGCCAGATAACCATACGCCGCACAAGGGCCATTTTTCGTCGTTTTCGCAAGAATGTTGCGGTGCCGGTTTCCATCGCGCAAGGAACGGAACGTCGCGGCTGCGGGCGCGCAAGTGTCTGACCCTCGCGGGCGTCGCGGGTCTCGCCGGGCGCACGGCCTCCGTGCGGTGCGGGGGCTTGCTCGCCCGGCGCAGAAATGCATCGTGCGGCGCGACGCCTTCGATCGATGGGTACCCACGCATGAACCTCGCCAGCGACAACGTGGTCGGCGCCAGCCGGCCGGTGCTCGAAGCCCTTCTGGCCGCCAATGACGGCGCCGAGGGCGCCTACGGGGCGGACGCCCATACGGCCAAGGCGGAAGCCATGCTGTCGGCCGTGTTTGAGCGGGAGTGCGTGTCCTCCCTGGTGGCGACCGGCACGGGCGCGAATGCGCTGGCGCTCGCGGCCCTCACGCCGCCTTGGGGAGCGGTGTTCTGCCACGCCGAAGCGCATGTGCTCGACGACGAGTGTGGCGCGCCCGAGATGTTCACGGCCGGGGCCAAGATCGTCGGAATCCCGGGCGTCGCCGGCAAGTTCACGCCCGCCGGGCTGGAAGCCGCGCTGGAGCGCTTCCCTAAGGGTGTCGCGAAGGCGGTCCAGCCGGCCTGCGTGTCCATCTCGCAGGTCACCGAGGCGGGCACGCTCTACACGCTGGAGGAGATCCGGGCGATCGCCGACACGGCGAAGCGTCACGGCCTGAAGGTCCACCTCGATGGCGCGCGCTTCGCCAATGCGCTGGTCGGCCTCGGCTGCACGGCCGCCGAGATGACCTGGATGGCGGGCGTGGACGTGGTGTCGTTCGGGGCCACCAAAAATGGCGGCCTCGCCTGCGAGGCCGTGGTGTTCTTCGACAAGGCTACGGCCGAAAATTTCACCTTCCGGCGCAAGCGCGGCGGCCACACCGTGTCCAAGGGCCGCCTCCTCGGGGCCCAGATGGTCGGCTACCTGCAGGACGACCACTGGATGCAGAATGCGCGGCACGCCAACGCGGTCGCGAGCAAGTTGTCCGAGGAGCTGGCCGCCGTCGCGGGCGTGCGGCGCGTTTGGCCGACGCAGGCCAACGAAGTGTTCGTGTCGTTGCCGGGCGCCGTGGCGGCGCGGCTGAAGGACGCCGGCGTTCGTTTCGCGCCCTGGTCCAGCGGCAGCATGCCGGACGGGTTCGCGATCGCGACCGACGAGGTCTTCGCGCGCTTCGTGACGTCCTTCGCGACCCGCGAGGACGACATCGCGAAGCTTGTCACGATCGCGCGGGGTTAGCGTCGCCTGCGACGAATCAGGACGTTTGTCCGTCGCAGCGCCGCCTTAATCGCTCTTTAACCCTCGATCGCCTGCCATTCGAGGGAGCAAGCCCGTATGTTCGCGTTCATCGCCGCCGGCGTTCACGCCGGGGCCGTCCGTCGCTTTGCCCGCCGGGGCGCTTTTGCGCTTGCGGCGCTCACGGCCGCCACGCCCGCCCTGGCGGCGCCGCTCGGTTTCATCGATGCGCCGGCTGGCGCTCTGGTCGAGCGCGCCCAGTGGTTCGGCTTCCGCGTGGCGCCGGAGGAGATCGCCGACATTCTTTACGCCCGGTACGGCATGCAGCGCGTGATGCGCATCCGTTCCGTGGGCGACGTGTACGAAGCCGACGCGGTGGATCGGCGCGGCTTTCGGGTCCACCTGACCCTGGACGCCCAGAGCGGCCGCATGCTGGAGAGTTTCGTGGTCGGCGGCCGCGCCTATGATGCGCCGGTCCCGACGCCGCCCCGCGGCGTGCCCGGCGGCGCTTATCGCGATCCTTATCGCGACCTGCCGTCCTTCCCGGGCGAAGAGGTCGAGCGGCGCAGCGTCCGACCGGCCCCGGACGGGTTGAGCGGCGAGCGCACGCCCGCACGGCCGCCGCGCAGCCGGGAGGCCCGCACCCCGGACGCCGCTACGGCGCCGGCCGCGCCGCGCAAGCCAAAGGCGGTGCCGACCCCGCCGAAGCCGACCGAACAGGCCGTTCCGCAGCCCGCGCCCGTTCCCGAGAAGCCTGCCAGCACGGCGGCCCGTCCAGTCGCGCCGGAGCCGGACGCCGCCAAGCCCGCCGCCCCGCAGGCGGTTCCCGCCCCCGCTCCGACGGTCGTGCCGCCCAGCACGACGCCGCCCGTGGTCGCGCCGCCTAAGCCGGCCGCCGAGGAGCCCGCCGCTCCGGCGGTTCGCCAGGCCGCGCCGGCGCCGCAGCGGATCCCCGAGCCGTTGGTGGATCCCAAGACCGGGCAGCCGAACGGAGCGGTTCCGGTCGCGCCGCTGGACGATTCCAGCAGCAAGGCGCCGTCGTCGACCCCGAGCGTGCCCCCCGCCGCGCTGGACTAAGCTGCGGGGCGACCCAGGGCGTAACAAAAAGGGCGGCCAAACGGCCGCCCTTCTGGTCAACGCATGTGCGTGCGATTACGCAGCCACCTTCGCGGTGGTGTCGATCACGGTCTTCTGACCGGCGCTGATCGGGATCAGGCGGGGCTTCTTGGCCTCCGGGATCTCGCGCACGAGGTCAATGTGCAGCAAGCCGTTCTCGAGGCTCGCGCCCGTCACCTGGACGTAATCGGCCAGCTGGAAGCGGCGCTCGAAGCTGCGGGCCGCGATGCCCTGATAGAGCACCTCGCTGGCGCGGTCGCCGCCGGCGGCCTGCTTCTCGCCGCGCACCGTCAGGCCGTTTTCCTTGGCCTCGATGGCGATGTCCTGGTTGGTGAAGCCCGCAACCGCGATCGAAATGCGGTAGGCGTTCTCGCCGGTGCGCTCGATATTATAGGGCGGGTAGCTCGCGGCCGGGTCGCCATTGCCCATCTGGTCGAGCATGGAGAACAGGCGGTCGAAGCCCACGGTGGAGCGGTAGAGGGGCGAAAGATCGTAGTTACGCATAGCATATCCTCCTAGAAGCGACATGCGGGCGGTCCGCCGAATGGCCGGACCGGCCGTTCTGCGCAGCCATTGTGGCCTGCGCATCCCTCAGGTGGGCATCAGTTTTCCGCTGTTCAAGTCCCCCTGCAAAACCCCCGTGCGCGTGATCGCGATGGCGCGCATGAATGGCGGGTGAACGAAGTTTTCCACAGCCGTTCAGGGTGAGGGCGCCATAGGAGACGCCAAGGCGGGACCAGCGGCGGCTCCCGAAAGTTTGACCCCATGCGTGCTTTCGTTCGATCAGCTCTCGTCTGCTCCTGCCTGCTTGCGGGCGCGCTGGCGTTCGGCCCGCCGGCTGCGCGCGCCGGCGACGACGTCTCGCGAGGCGGCCTGGAGCCGGGCGCGGTGGAGACGGTTCTCGGCCGGCAGGGCTATTCGGACATCAGGAATATCCGGCGCAAAGGCGCGCTCTGGCTGGCCGAGGCGTCCAGCCCGCGCGGCCAACGCGTGCGCACGGTGGTGGACGCCTTCACGGGGGAAATCACCGGGCTGGCGCCCGTCCAGGGCGGCGCCGAGCCGGGCGCGCGGAAGTCCGCCGACGCACGACTCTGAACGCGGCGCCTGTCAGTTGGTCGTCGATGGCGTATAAACGCGTCGCCGCAGCTGCAGGAGCGATCGTGGACCTCGTCGCGACCCCCGGTAATCCGATCCCGTCCAACCACGTCACCACAACGGTGACCAGCGCGGGCGGCGTGCGCCTGCGCGTCGCGCGCTGGCGGCCGACATCCCGGCGGAACCGCGGGACGGTGTGCATCCTCCAGGGCCGGTCCGAGTTCATCGAAAAATATTTCGAGGTGATCGCCGAGCTGCGCCGGCGCGGTTTCGCCGTGGTGGCGTTCGACTGGCGCGGGCAGGGCGGCTCGGAGCGGCTGCTGCTCGATCCCCGGAAGGGGCATGTCGACGACTTCGCGGACTTCGACGCCGATCTCCACGCCGTGATGGACGGCGTGGTGCGCCGCTCGTGCCCGGCGCCCTATTTCGCCCTTGCGCACTCGATGGGCGGCTGCGTGCTGCTGCGCGCGCTGATGCAAACGCCGGACCTGTTCGACCGGGTCGTCCTGTCCGCGCCGATGATCGAGATCTCGGGCCTGCGCCGCCCCCGGCGGGTTCGCCTGCTCGCGGCTGCGCTCGACGTGCTGGGGCTCGGCGGAGCCTACATTCCGGGAGGCGGCCAGACGGCCGTGAACACCAAGCCATTCGCCGACAATCCGCTGACCTCCGATCCGGCTCGTTATGCGCGGACAGGCGACATCATCGCGGCTGCGCCCGGCCTGGCGCTCGGCGATCCCACCATCGGCTGGGTGCATGCGGCGTTTCGCGCCATGGAGCCGTTTCGCGACCCGAACGTGCCGCTGCAGATCGCGACCCCGATGTTGATCGTGGCCGGGACGGCCGACGTCGTCACCGTGACGGCGGCGGCCGAGCGGTTCGCGGCGCGCCTCAAGGCCGGGCGGGCCGTGATCCTGCCGGGCGCGATGCACGAATTGCTGGTGGAGCGCGACGCTTATCGCAGCCTGTTCTGGGCCGCGTTCGACGCGTTCATTCCGGGCGCGGCGCGCCCGGCGCGGGCGGACGCGGCGGAAACCGGCGCCGAACCCGCTTTGGCTTGATCAGGCGTTCAGCAGCCGCAACACCTGTTCGTGCAGCCGCGGATCGCCGGCCGCCACGACGGCGCCGCCCTTGGCCGGGGACTCGCCGGACCAGGTCGTCACCACGCCGCCGGCGCCCTGGATGATCGGCGCGAGCGCGACGATGTCGTAGGGCTTGAGGCTGGTTTCGATCACGACGTCGATGAGGCCGGCCGCCAGCATGCAATAAGCGTAGCAGTCGCAGCCGAAGCGGGCCAGGCGCGCTTCCTTCTCGACCCGCTCGAAAGCCTCGAGCTCCGCGCCCTCGAACATCCGGGGCGTGGTGCAGGAGATCGTCGCCTCGGCCAGGCTCACGCCCGTGCGGCTGCGCAGCACGCGCTCGCCGGTCGGCCCGCGCCATTTCGCCTCGCCGCCGTCGCCGGCGAAACGCTCCCGCGTGAAGGGCTGGTGCATCATGCCGTAGCAGGGCTCGCCGTGGCGGGTGAGCCCGATCAGCGTGCCCCAGGTGGGCAGGCCGGAGATGAACGCCTTGGTGCCGTCGATCGGGTCGAGCACCCAGACGAACTCGGCGTCGGTGCGCTCGTCGCCATATTCCTCGCCGACAATGCCGTGCGACGGAAAGATGCGTTTGATCATCTGCCGCATGGCGGCCTCGCCGGCGCGGTCGGCCTCGGTGACGGGATCGAACACGCCGCCGCGCGACTTGTCGGCCGCCGCCATGGTGGTGCGGAAGAACGGCAGGATGGCCTTGCCGGACAGGGTGGCGAGATCGTCCACGAATGCAGCGAAGTCGACGGCCGTCATCGATCCATCCCGTTTGACGCAAGGGCGCTTGAACGGACTGGCCGCCCGCCCGGCGCAGAATGCAGCGTTCCGCCAAAGCCGCGCAAGCCGCGTTCGGAGGACGAAGCCCGGCCGTGATAGTGAAACGGCGTCGCGTTGGCAAACGGAGCCGGCCCGGGTGGGGCTCCGAAGGGTTCATAGACGAACTATCAGGTTCGCGTGGGGTCTGTGCTGCAGTGCACGCATGCCGCAGAATGGCGGCGATCCGAGGCGCAGCAACGAATTCTGACGCGAGGCGGCCTGCGGAGCCGGGCGAAAAGGTCCTTGTAAATTGTGCAGTGCAATGCGATATTCATCGGGCGTTGGGACGCGCCTCGCGCGTTCGACGTAGCCCTCCTTGGGCGTTTCCTCCCTAGACTTGGGCCGCCGGCATCGCTGGCGGCCTCTTTCTTTTTGGGGGAGCGGCCCGGCTATTCGGCCGCGAGCCGGCCCGCGCTCCGGTAGAGATCGATTTCCCGAATCAGCGCGTCCGCGACCGCCATCAGGTCCTGCGACACCCTGGCGAAGTTGGCCGTGCGGGTGAACTTACGCTCATCCATGTAGAGGCCGCGGCAGATCTCGATCTGGATCGCGTGGCAGCCGCCGGCCGGATCGCCGTAGTGCTCCGTGATGAAGCCGCCCGCATAGGGCTTGTTGCGGGCCACCACATAGCCGCGGTTGTAGAGCTCATGCTCGATCACGTCTGCGAACAGGCCCGCCGCGCTGGACCCGTAGCGATCGCCGATCACCACGTCGGCGCGCGAATGGTCATCCCGGTTCGCCACGCCGGTCGGCATGGAATGGCAGTCCACCAGCAAGACCGTGCCGAAACGGCGCAGGCTTCGCTGCAGCAGCTTGTCGAGGGCGCGATGATAGGGCTTGTAGATCTGGTCGATGCGCTGCAGCGCCTCGTCGACGGGCAGGCGCCTGGCGTAGATCTCCTGCGCGTCGCCGACGATGCGCGCGATGGTGCCGAGCCCGCCCGCAACCCGCATCGAGCGCGTGTTGGCGTAGGCCGGGAGCCGGCCGTCGAACATGCGCGGGTCGAGCTCGTAGGGCTCGCGGTTCACGTCCAGGTAGGCGCGCGGAAAGTGAGCCGTCATCAGGGGCGCGCCGCGGCCGACCACGTCGGCGAAGAGCTCGTCCACGAAGGTGTCTTCCGAGCGGCGCAGCGTCATGGCGTCGAGGCGGGAGGCCGCCACGAAGCTCTCTGGGTAGGTCCGGCCGGAGTGCGGGGAGTTGAACACCAGCGGGGTCGCCAGCGCGGCCGGTTCGTGGATCTGGAAGGCGGGAGCGAACAGGTCGGCGGGGCTGTGTGTCATCGGGTGTCCGCGAGCGCAAAGGCTGGTATGAAGTCTGCCTGCAACCGTCCGAGCTGTCCACGATCGGGACGGATATCGCCTTTCACGGGAAATTTACCCTCATCGCGCTTCATGAGGCTGTCGTCCGGAGTTCTCCATGTCCGCTGAATCCACCATCACGACCCGCATCCTCCTGGCCGAAGACGACAACGACATGCGTCGATTCCTGGTCAAGGCGCTGGAGAACGCCGGGTACAACGTCGCGTCGTTCGACAATGGCCTCTCGGCCTATAATCGTTTGCGCGAGGAACCGTTCGAGCTGCTGCTCACCGATATCGTGATGCCCGAGATGGACGGCATCGAGCTGGCGCGCCGCGCCACCGAGCTCGACCCCGACATCAAGGTCATGTTCATCACGGGCTTCGCGGCCGTGGCCCTGAACCCCGATTCGCAGGCCCCGAAAGACGCCAAGGTGCTGTCGAAGCCCTTCCACCTGCGCGACCTCGTGAACGAGGTCCAGAAGCTGCTCCAGGCGGCCTGATCGAGGCTTGCCATCTTTGAATCGAGTGGCTATACCCGCGCCACTCGCGGTCGACCTCGCGTCGACGCCGGGCGCGTAGCTCAGCGGGAGAGCACTACGTTGACATCGTAGGGGTCACAGGTTCGATCCCTGTCGCGCCCACCATCTTCCAAGCCCTGGAAACCGCTAACTAAAGCGGTCTCCGGGGCTTTCGTTTTGGGGCGACGTCACGCGCAGATACTTCTCGCAGTCTATGAATCAGTTCTCTCCATTGCGCCCGAGAGCACTCGACGTTCAACAAGGGTCAGGCGAATAACGCCGGAATCCCTGTTCTCGAGACGGCTTTGGTTTCTGTTCGTGAAGGTGCGCAGCAGGCGGCGGCGCTGACGCATTATTTTGCGTGGGCCTGCTTGTACTGGAATCATTCTTGGCCTTATCGCTTCTAACCGCCAATAATACGGTTTCAGCACAACCTTCGTGATCGCAGGGCACAAACGCTTCCGCACAGCGTCCTGGCCGCTTGCCTCGACGGTTTCGTGGCTATGGCAACATGGGTCCAAAGCCGACGAGGCGCTCGATGAGCCACGCGGACGCGAGTGTCCCGATGGCGTAGCCCGTCCCGACGCGAAGGCGCTCCCCCGCACGGCCGCTGCTTGTCGCCGCCATCCACGAGCGGGAGAGCTGCCGGGCGGTGGCCATGCTCAGCAGAATGGCGCCGACGAAGAGAAGTTGCCCGGCCTCGACGCCCAGATTGAAAGTCAGCAACGCCGTCGCCAGGTCCTGCTGCGGCAGGCCGACCTCCTTGAGCGCGCCGGCGAAGCCGAGGCCGTGCAGGAGGCCGAAGGAGAAGGCCACCGCCCATGGCGCGCGCTCCGACAGGCGGGGCCGACCTGATTCACTCTTCACGATCTCGCATGCCACGAACGCGATGCTGAGCGCGATGCAGGCCTCGACCGGTGGCTGGGGCAGCGCGATGTAGCCAAGCGAGGCGCCCGCCAGCGTGATGCTGTGCGCCAGCGTGAAGGCCGTGATCGTCTGGACCAGTTTCCTGCCGTCGCGGATGAGCACCAGCAGAGCCAGCACGAAGAGCAGGTGGTCGAACCCGGTCAGGATGTGTTCGACGCCGATGGCGAAATAGGTCCAGGCGGTCTCGCGCCATCGGGGCGCCGCGGCGATAGCCAGGACCGGGTTGTCGGGCGTGAGCCGCCCCATTTGCACCGTGCCGTCGAGATGGGCGATGCGCACCAGCACGTCAGTCGCGCTCGTGGCCAGTCCGTCCACCGTGAGCGTCGCGCCCTGAAGGCCGGCGGAACAGCGGATGTTCCAGCGCGCCGTGAAGAAGGACGCCTCGAAGGCGCGGCTGGGCTCTGCCAGGGCCCGACAAGTAGACGGAAAGCGGGGATCGATGGCGAGCTTGCGGTCGCCAGAGGCCGGGACGCGCCAGAGCACCGCGAAGCTGTCGGCGGCCCGTTCGCGCAGGTCGAGGTAGCCCGGCCGCAGCTCATCGGCCCGGGCGCCTCCCGCGTAGAGAATTGCCAGCAAGCTCAGGACACGAGTGAGAAGAATCGCGGGGCTCAAGGCGCGGCCGCCTGTTTGGAGGGCGCCACGGGCTCGATCACGACCTTGGTGCGGGCCAGCATGGAGTCGAGGCGCTGCCTTTCCAGCGCCTGGCGGGCCTCGCCCCGCCATTCCCGTTCAACGGCGGGGCGGATCTCCTCCAGAACCGGCAGCCGGCCGGGGCGCTGTTCCGTTATATGGACGAGGTGAAGGCCGTAGGGGGACGCGATGGGCGGACCCCACTCTCCTACGGGAGCCGCCGCAAGGGCGGCCGCGAAGTCGGCGCCGAACATCTGCTCGACCGTGCCGTTTGCGATGCCGGAGAGGACCGCCGGAAGCATCATGGGATCGCCCAGCGTCGAGGGGTCCGGCGTCTGGCCGCTGCGCAGGATCGCGAGCGCGGCGGCGGCGTCGCTGTCGATTCGGTCGCCGCGCGTGTCGGGCCTCAGCACGATCTGGCGGAAGCTGTAGACCGGCTCGGTCGCGAACCGGTCGGGATGGCTGGCCAGAAAGGCCTGCAGCGCGGCCTCATCCACCGGCATGGCCTCCACCTCGGCCTCGTATAGGTACTGCACCTTGGCGCGCAGCCGACGGCGGATCGCTTCGTCGTCACGGTCGAGGCCGAGCGCCGTCGCCTCTCGCACGTAGAGTTCGTCCTTCACGGCGTCGTCGACGAGACCCTTCATCTCGGCCGAGGTGGGCGGGCGCTGCCAGGTCCTCGTGAAAACCGCGGCCAGCTGCCCGACCTTGGCGGCGCCAATGACGATCGCACCGCTCTCGGTCCGGTCCCCGCGATGCAGGAGCGCATAGGTCACGAAGACGAGCGCACCCAAGGCGAGGAAGTGGAGAAGTGGCTCGCGCAGGATCCGGCTGAGCATGGCCAGTCTCCTCAGGGCGTGTACCAGATGGGCGAGGTCCAGGCCCGCTCCTGGACCGTGGCGGCGACGCCTTCCAGCAGGGGCAATTTCGCGCGCACGGCGTCGTACGTGCTCCAACGCGGCGTCGGAATTTGCAGGACCCTTGCATAGTAAAGCGCGTGCTGGGCGGGATCGAACTGGTCGTCGACCCAGCTCCCCGTCAGCTGCGGGCTGCCCACCGTGTTGCTGTAGGTGGCCGTCTTGAGGTCGACGGTATTGCCGACCGAGGGAAGTTTTCCGTCGCCGCCAGGCGTGCGGTCGCCCGACCAGGCGACGTTGACGATGGTCTCTCGCGGCGTTCCGTCCGACCCGATCCAGCCCTTGATGATCTGGATGCGGTCGAGATTGGCGTCCTTGGCCCCCTTGATGGCCATAACGTTGAAGCGCAGGGGACGCTTCTCGCCCACGGCGACAGAGGGAAGCGTCCCGCCCATGGGCACGCCAGCGCGGTAGCCAGCCGCCACGGTGGCCATCGGGTTGGCGTCAGGGCCGGGGAGATCGAAGCCCGCGAACATCCGCACCTTGATGCGCACGCCGCTGGTGGCGAAGGTCTCCTTGGCCTTCATCGCGTCCCAGATGGCGCCGCGCGTGTTGCTGGTCGCCCAGACGCCCGTCAGCGCGCCGGGGTTCAGGTCTACGCCGGCAAGCCAGCCGCCCACTTCGCCGGTTCGGCGGCGCTCGATGGAGCCGTCGGCGGCGCCATGGCTGCCAATTGCGAAGTTGTTTTCGGCGGTGTCGGCCGGCGTGCCGTTGTGGCTGTCCGTGCCGCCGACAAACCCATACTTGTAGGGGTTCGCGCCGATGTCTCGCTGGTATTCGAGCCCCTTGATCACACCAGACCGGACAAAATTCTCCTTCTTGAACTCGCGTGCGCTGTAGTTGGCGATCGAATTGGCGTTTTCGAAGTTCGCGAACTCGTCCGCCCCCCAGAAGTTCGGGTGAACCTCGGAATTTCCTTTGATCTGCATCATCTTGATAAGCGGCTCGAAATGCGCCCGCGTCCTCGCATAGGCAGCGTCGATCGGCTTCCCCTCTGGGTCGAGCGGATCGAACATCATGGCCTTGCTGGCGTTCGAGTTGTGCGGAATGGCCAGCACCGTCGCCCCAAGTTTTTCGAGGCCGCCCATCCACGCCCAGAGGCCGTCCTCGCGGACGATTTCGATGGAACTCATCGGGGTCTCGGGAACGCGGATGTCCCGGAAGAAAACGTTGCGGTGCAGGTTTCCGCCCTTCGGCGCAGCACTCCATTCGAAGGCCGGGATGGTCGTGAACTTGCCCGGCTTGTAGTTGCGTTCCGCGGCTTCGAGTTCGATGGTCCAGGCGCTCTTTACCGTATCCGGCCCGGCGAAGAAGGGCGGATGCTGCGGAACGCCGGAACGGTTGTTCTTGACGACATAGTCCAGGAACCACTTCTCGCGGTCCTCGTACGACGTAAGCGAGCGTAGTTCTTTCAGCTTTTCTTGGTCGTGGCCGGGGGCCCCGTCGACCATCGTTGAATACATTTCGCCGAGGTATTCAGCGTGGTCGGTCACGGCGGCGAAGTCGAGCGGCTCGACGATGCGATGCATCTGGCCGTTGACCATCATCTTCTCGCCCTGCGCGAACTTGTAGGCCAAGTCAGGGCTTAGGCGCGTGCCCCCGAGATAGGCGTCCAGGGAGTAGGATGTGTGGACGTGCGTCTCGCCGAAATAGGCGTCCCGCAAAGGGTTTGTCCGAGCCCTGGCCTCCGCGGCGGCGATCCGGGCCTGCTCGGTCCGGATTGTCGGACCAGGCGTCATCAGCCTGAGGTCATCCGCCCAGGCGCTCGGGGCGAGCAGGCAGGTCACCAGAGCCAGAGTCGGGCCAGCGGCTGAGAATGCCTTTCCGGTTGGCCAGAAGTCGCGTGGGCGCTGTGTCATCGCGGTGGTCCTTCCCAATCCGGTCGGCGGAAACGGCTTTGAAGCGGCGCAGCTGACGCGGCAGGTGCCGCGCCGCGGGAAGGTCAGGGCGTGTACCAGATGGGCGAGGTCCAGGCCCGCTCCTGGTGCTTCATCAGCACCTCCGGCCCCATCGTGACGCCGAAGCGGACCTGATCGTAGGCGGTCCAGCGCGGCGTCGGGATCTCGATCACCCGGGCGTAGTAGAAGGCGCGCAGGCTCGGGTCGAAGTCGGGGTCGGTCCAGGCAGCCGAGAGGTCGGGATCGCCGATCGTGTTGGTCCATGTCGCCTTTGAAACATCCACCGTGTCGCCGACCGCCGGAACACGGCCGTCGGAGCCTCGCGCACGGCGCTTCGCCTCGCCCAAGGCCACGTCGTAGATCTGCTCGTGGGGCTTGCCGTCCTTGTCGACCCATCCTTTGATGATCTGGGCGCGGTCGAGATTGGCGCCCACGGGGTCCTTCAGGGCCGCGACGAGAAACGTCGGGGCCTTCGCAGAAGCGGGGGATCTGGGCAGGTCGCCGCCCATCGGCACGCCCTTGCGATAGCCCGCGTCGGCGACATTCTGCGGCTGCGCATCGTCGGACGTGTACTGCCAGCCGCCAAAGAAGCGCACGGTCATTCGCGTGCCGGAGGTGGCGTAGGTCTCCTTACGCTTCATCGCGTCCCAGAGGGATTCGCGCGTGTTTTCGGTGGCCCAAACGCCGGCGTAGCCCGCCGCCTCGTAGATCCAGTTGTACCGCGTCTTGCCGAAGCCCTTCTTGGCCACCTTGGACCAGCGCGTCGGGCTCGGCTCCTGGTCGACATGCTTGCCGTAGAAGTTGTCTTCTTCGATCGCGGTGAGCGAGTTGTGGACGTCGGTGCCGCCGATGAAGCCGAACTTGAAGGGGTTGACGCCGAGCTTCTGCTCCTGCGCGAGGCCCTGCAGCAGGCCGCCGCGCAGGTACATGTATGGCCGCATCTCCGGCGTCTCGGGCGATCCTTCCAGCGTCAGGTTGCCGTAGTCCCAGCCCTGGACGCCGAAGTCGGCGAACTCGTCGTTAGGCGAAAGCGTCGGGTGCGTCTCGCTGCTGCCCTTCGTCTGCATGACTTCCTGCAGCACCTCCCAACGGGCCCGGCGCTCGGCGTAGTCCTTCGACAGCGGCTTGCCCGCGAAGTCGATCAGCTCGAACATGCGGCCGTTGGAAAGATTGCCGTTGTGCGGGATGGCGAGGAGACTACCGCCGGTCTTGGCCTCGTACCTGTCCATCCAGTCCCAAAGCTTTTCCGGATCCTCACTCTGCCAGGCCGAGAAGGGGAGGATCTGGTCCGCCTTTTCCTTGTTGTCGCGGAATATGATGTTGCGATGGAGGTTGTTGCCGCCGGGCACCGACGTCCACTCGTAGCCGATGAGGGCCGTGAACTTGCCCGGATCGTTGAACTTCTCGGCCGTGGCCGTATATTGCTGCCAGACCGACTTCATGATCGGCACGACAACCTTGGGGTCCTTCACCGGGGCCGGGAGCTTGCCTTGCGCCTGCGCCGAAACGAGCTCGCGCATGGTCACCGAGGCCTCCTCGCCACCCGTCTTCATGGCCTTGCCCCAGCGCTGCAAGGTCGGGTCCGTCGCGAAGGCCGGGTTGCCTTCGTAGACCTGCAGCATCACTCCGAGACCCTCGGCGTGATCGGAGATCACAAGAAAGTCGAGCGGGCGCGCAAGCCTGGCGGGCACGCCGCTGGAGGAAATCACCTCCTCGCCGCGGGCGAAGCGATAGGCCTGCTCGGGCGTCAGCCGGTTGCCGCCCATGAAGGCATCGCCCGAATTGGCGGTGTGATGATGCGTGTCGCCGAAGAAGGGCCGCATCGGATAGGAACGGCCGGCATAGGCGGAATAGGCCGCGCCCTTGCCGGCTTCACCGCCGGGGGCCTTCGCCTCGTCTGCGACGAGGTCGTCCGCGTCAAAGGCGCCTTTGATGTCGGCGGGGCTGGGGTCCGAGGACGTGGCGTCCTGGGCGTGTCCCGGACCGGATAACAGCGGCAGCACGGCGAGCGCCGATGTCAAGATGAGAACGCTGCGGCTGGGCGTGAGATAGGTCCTGGTCCGGCGCATGGCTAACCCCCTGACGTGACGACGCAATCAGAACTTGGCGACAACCGCGGCCTGCTCGGCGGTAGCGCTCTTCGGAACGACGTAGAGCGGCATTGACAGCGTGAAGAAGCCGGCGGTCCCTTCCAGGCGGTTCTTGACGTCGAACTCGCGATAGACCTTCAGCCGGGTGGAGACGGGCAGGTCCCCCACCTTGAACGTGTACCCGACGGACCCGCCGAGCGCCGCCACGCGGCCCTTGAAGTCGCCCAGGATTGCGCCCGAACCGCTGTCGCCGTTGAGCTGCTGGTAGTAGTAGCCGACGAGCCCCACGGAGAACTGGGAGCTGAAGTTCTGGGTGACGGCGCCCTCCAGATGCAGCTCGTTGCCAGTTCTGTAGTTGGTGGCCGTGTTATCCAAGTTCGTCGTGACGCCCGCCGCCAGCGACACGTCGAGGCCAATGGCAGGATCGAGCCAGGTCACCGCCGCATTGAAGTCGGCCGCGGCGCGATGATTGGCGACATTGGCCAAGGCTCCCTTCTGGAAGTCTCCGATCGGGAAGAAGGTCGTGACCCCGGCCGTCCAATGGAAGTTGCCCTGGCGCCAACCCATGAACGTGGTCAGCGCCGGGTCGCCATAGGTGCTGGCTGAATCATGCAGCGCCCGTGCGGGCGAGCCCGGCAGGAAGGGGGACGTCAGCCGGGCGTTCGCGTCGACGTTCGGGCCTCCGAGCGGGACGAGGAAGTTGAAGCCGAGATGACCGCCCAGCAGCTCCAGCGGCGTCACGACGGTGAGGGCCGGCAAGTCCAGCCAAACGGTGGCCTTCACGTCGGCGACGGTGCTGCCTCCGACAACCGGAAACGGACGGTTGGCGCCGTTCGAGCCCTCGTACCAGTAGACGTTGTTGGTCACGAAGACGCCCGGGGGCGGCGTGATTCCGGCGCCTGGACCCTTGAGACCCAGCAGGTACACGCCGTGGCCGCCTTCGGCCGCCGATACGGGCTCCGATGGAAGCGCCCCGCTCACGAGGGCCAGCGCTACGGCCCCGGCTTGGCGGGTCGCCCTTGTGATCCGTGTCATGCCCTACGCCCCCAACGCGCTTCACTGTCGTGTGCTTCAGCCGGGCCGCTCCGGTGGCTAGGCCGTGAAGAAGAGGTAATTCGTCCAGCTCGAAAGCCGCATCAGCGCCATGCGGATCACGCCCGCGATCTGGACGTTCCCGGTGTAGATCGCGGCGCTGCCCTGCGCGCCGGCTGGAAGGCGCAGGGTGTCGGCGTCGTCGAGCCTGATGCGGACGGCGAAGCGGGCGACACCCGGCGCGTTCGTGCCCGGGAACAGGCCGCTCGCGCTGAGCTGGCCCTCGCTCGCCATGTCGACGGTGGTGATGACGCGGCCGGAGAAGACGTCGCCTGGATAAAGCGGGAACACCGCCTCCGCGTAGTCGCCCGGCGCGATCTGCAGATACGGGCCTTGCATGAAGCTGGCGACGACAACGCCCCGGTTGCTGTCGTCGCGGTCGCAAACGAAGGGCACCACCGAGGCCGCCGCGCTCACGACAGCGCCGGGCACGAGTTGAACGTTCGTGGCGTACCCGTCGCACGGCGCGCGGACGGTCGATTCCTCGACGTTGTACTGCGCCAGCGCCAGTTGTTGCCTGGCCTGCGCGACGGCCGTGTTCTCGTTGCCTATATTGGACTGATAAGCGAGCTGCGCCCGCTGCTCGGCCGCCTGCGCGCCCGCGAGGGATTGCTGCGCCGTGTCGCGGTTGCGTTCGACTTTGTCGAGCAGCGCCTGGGCGATGACCTGCTTCTGGAAGAGCTCCGTCTGCCGATCGAGTTCGGCCTGCGCGAGATCGAGCTGCGTCCTTGCCTTTTCGGCGGCAGCCGTGGCCTGGTCGAGCGACGATTTGAGCTGCGGCACGGCTTGCTCGGCGGCCGCCAGGGCGGCCTCGAGCCGCTTCACGTCGAACTGGAACTGCCGGGGATCGATGGTGAAGAGCACGTCGCCCTTGCGCAAAGGCGTGTTGGGCTGGGCGACGACCTCCAAGACCCGGCCCGGCGCCGTGATGTGCGGCACGATGGACACCACACGCTGGAACACCCGTGCGTCCGAGGACGACGGATGGAAATTGTTCATGGCGACGAGAATAAAAAAGGCGAAGAGCGGCCCCACGGCCGAAAGCGCCAGCGCCAGCGGAAGGCTCAGGCGTACGACACGCAGCTTGTCGAAGACGAGCCAGACGATGGCGATGTAGGTGATGAAGATCGCCGCCATCATCGGACGGGATCCTTGGTCTGCCGCTCGACCAGCCGCGCCTCGATCGAAGCGAGGCGTCGGTCGAGCGCATCAAACGTCGTGCCGAGGTCGCCGGAAAGTTTGGGCAGCGCAATCTGGGGCTGCTCGGCCCCCGGCTTGAGCTTTCGGTAGAGGTAGAAGATGTAGGCGGAGCTCACGAGGGCCCAGAGCATGGCTATGCTCCCTGATCGGCGAGCTTCGCGACGCGCGCGTCGATCACGGCCACACGGAGGGAAGCCGCGTGAAGCCGCTGCAGCAGCGCGGCGTCATCTTGGCCAGCCGCCTGCTCCGCTCCGCCGAGCGGCTGGCCCGGAACGAGATAAGCCCAGACCATCGCGACCGGCCACAGCACGAGTGTGACGATCCCCATCCAGCCGCAGATATTGATCGCCTCGGCCTGCGGGTGGCGCCGCGCCTTGGCGATCGTGCCCGGAAGGCTCCCGAGCTTGTAGATCACGACGGCTCCCAGGACCGGCGCGACGGCGAGGACGCCAAGCGTGAGCCAGTGCAGGAACGGCCCGAAAGCCTGCAGCGTAAAACCCATGGGTTGTCCTCCGCCTGTCCGTGGATCGGCCGTCAGCTCTGCTATTCGGCGGGAGACCAGCCCGGACGACCTTGGGCCCCGGGCGTGCAGGACGGAGTTGCACAAGGCGGTGTGCGTGCCCTCAATAGAGGCACGACCACTTTTCAAGCGTTAAGTATTGGTCCCAGCAACGCAGCCGGTTCGCTCTTAGGGCGTCGTCGATGACCTGCAAGTCTCCCGTTAAGCTAAAGTCACTGATGCTTTAACACGACTAACCGTGCGACATTGTCCGCCCACGATCAGTTTGGGAGGGCGCCATGAAAATATCTCCGGCCCAGGCGCTCGTCGCGGGCCAGGGGTGGTTGAGCCTGGTCCCGTCGTCTTTCCGGGACGCTGTGCTGGGCCGCAGCCTTGTCGTGACTGCCGCAGCGGGGGAGACCCTTTTTCAAGTCGGAGACGAACCCGGTGGGCTGTACGGTCTCGTTTCGGGCAGTCTGGGCGTCTCCGTTGCGCCGGGCGATGACGGGCCCTATCTCGCCCACTTCGTCAGGCCAGGAACCTGGATGGGCGAGGGTTCCGCCGTTACCGGAGGGCCGCGCATCGTCGGCCTTGCGGCCACGCAAGACAGCGTCCTGCTCCACTTGCCGCTGCAGGCCCTGCAGGAGATCCTGTTCAAGGATCCCACGGGGTGGCGGTGGATCTCCCTCCTGACCACGCTTCATCTGGTCACCGCCATAGGAGCCGCGGACGACTTGAAGATCCGCGACCATGTCCAGCGCTGTGTCGCCATCCTTCTGCGGCTCAGCGGCTGCCGGCTATCAACCCCCGCGGGCGATGATCCGCCGGCTGTCCAGGTGAACCAGAACGATCTGGCGCACCTCGCCAACATCGCCCGCACGACCGCCGGGACGGTCCTTCGCCGGCTCGCCAGCGAGGGCCACATCGAGCACGCCTATCGCCATATCCGCATCCTCTCCCCCGATGCGCTGCGGGCCATGCTGGCGCGGTGAGGAGGGAACTGGCCGCCAAGGCTCGTCTTGATGCTCAGTGGGCCGCAGTGGTGAAGAGGATACGCCCCCCTGACGGTATCGGCGCCGCGTGCGCCATCACGCGCGCGATATGGACGTCTTGGAGCCGCGTGCTCCCCGTAGGTGACCGGCCGCCATGATCAGCGTTTTTGGTCCTTCGCTGAAGACGAAGGCCTCGATGGTGTGACCGTCGCAGTTGGCGGAGCTGGCCAAGGCCATCGCGTCCAGCGCGGGGATCAACTTGCGCCGATCGTTGCTCGCGTTCGCCTGGGGGATCGACGCCAGGCTGGCGGCGCCGACTGCCGCTGCGGCCCCGGTGAATTAACGCGTCGACGTAATCTTCAAGGCTCCAGCGCTCATTTGTTCCCCCTCCTGGCCTCGTGCATCCCGCAGTCGGCGGCTGCGCGTCTTGCTGCGACCGCTCAGGTCGCCCTGTAGACGCTCTTTCCTTCCTTGATCGTCTCGACGACCTTGAGCGTGATCAGCTGCTCGGGTTTCAGCGCAAGCGGGTTTTCGCTCAGGATCACGAAGTCGGCCAACTTGCCGGGCTCGATCGTCCCCTTGCTCGCCTCCTCGAAATACTGAACCGCAGGCCAGATCGTCATGGCTTTGAGCGCCGTGAGAGTGTCGACGCGCTCCTCGGGGCCGAGCACATAGCCTGACCGCGTCGTGCGCGTCACGGTCGCGGACAGCACGCGGATCGCGTCCGGGTTTGCAACAGGCGCGTCGTGGTGAGTGGTGAAGATCATGCCGAGCTTGCGCGCCGAGTTGCAGGGCGAGATGCGTTCAGCACGCTCCGGCCCCAGAACCGAGCTGCGATGCCAATCGCCCCAGTAATAAGTGTGCATCGGGAAAAAGGACGGCAGGATCGCCAGTTCCTTCAGCCGTGGCAGCTGGTCGAGCCTCGCAGTCTGGCCGTGGATCAGGACGGCGCGCCGATCGCCTTGGCCATGCTTCGCCGTCGCCTGGCCGACGGCATCGATGAGCCAGTCCACCGCCGCGTCGCCATTGGCGTGGGTGATGACCTGCCAGCCATTGGTGAAGGCGAGGTCGACAGCGTCGATGATCTGCTGCTTCGTGATCGCCGCGTAGCCGCGGTAGTCGGGGCCCTGTCCCTCCGGCGGCTTGTAATAGGGCTGCGAAAGAAAGGCGGTCTTCCCCTGCGGCGAGCCATCGATCGTCGCCTTGGCCCCGCCGATGCGGACACGGTTTCTGTAGTCGCGCGAGGGCGCGATATCTTTCACGGATCCGAAGATGTCGGGGTACACGACGACGTCGACGTCGAGCAGGCCGGCCTCGCCCGCCTTTGCGAGCATGGTCGCGCTACCCGGCATGGCGCGTCCTTCCTGGACCGTCGTGTAGCCGAACGAGGCGTAGAAAGCCGCGCCTGCCTTGATCATGTCGAGATAGGCCTGCTCGTCGAGCCGGCTCAGCAGCTTGCCTGCGGAGGCAAAGAAGGCCGCCTCCTCGCAGACGCCGTTCGGGCTTTCTCCGTCGGCCTCGCGACGGAACGCGCCGCCGGGCGGATTGGGGGCGCCTCTCGCAACACCCGCCTCCGTGAGCGCCTTGCTGTTGAGAACGCCCAGATGGCCGGACTGATGCACGATCAGGATCGGAATGTCCGTCGACACAGCGTCGAGGTCGGCGCGGGTGGGGTGCCGCTGTTCCTGGAGCTGCGAGTCATCGTAGCCGAAGCCGATGATCACGCCGTAGCGTGCGATGATCTTCCCGTTCTTGCCGACCCAGTCGCGGAGGATCCGTTGCAGCGCAGGAATTGCGTTGCCTTCGCCGTCGGGCATCGGCAGGAGGTTCGCGGCAAGCGCCTGCAGCCCGACCATGACGACATGGCCGTGAGGATCGACGAACCCCGGGAGCAGCGCCTTGCCCTTGAGGTCGATGATGGTGGGGCCGTTCGCCTGCTTTTCGACCTCGTTCCGCGCTCCCACGGCGATGATCCTGCCGCCGCGCACAAGCACCGCCTCGGCGGTCGGCTGCGTTTCGTTGATCGTGACGATCGGGCCGCCGACATAAAGCGTGTCGACGTTCTCGCCGGCTGCTTCGGCAGGACTGCAACTGAACCTGCCTGCCGCTCCCGCGACCCCGGCCCAGGCTGCGCCCGCGACCGTGTGTTTCAGGAGCGAGCGGCGCGACAGGGCGGCAGAGAGCGCGCCGGCGAAGGGACTGCAAGCGATGCACATGGTTTTTCGCTCCCTTCCAAGAAATCATTGTGGCCGGTGACGGCTTCGGCCTCGTTTCGTCGGGCCAAGATCCCGGCGGCTATAGAAGCCGCGGGGACCAGATCGCGACACGCCAGGAGAGCGCCGCAGATCCTTCAGGATTGCGCGACGGGCAGGACCTTCCCTTCGAACACGGTTCCCCACACGGGGATGTCCTTGATCTTGGAAGCGTCGATGGTCAGCGGGTTGTCCTCGAGGATGCTGAAATTGGCGAGCTTGCCCGGGACGATGCTGCCCATGTCGTTCTCCAGGCGCAGGGAATGCGCTGCGCTGAGGGTGACGCCCTTCAGCGCGCCGAGGCGCGTCGCGCGCTGGTCCGGCGCGGCGACCCGCCCGGAGACTGTCGTGCGGTTCACCGCGCAGTGCACCAGGAGCAACGGCTGACCGGGCGCCATGGGCATGTCGGAGTGCAGCGAGTAGGAAATGCCGGCCCGCTCGATGTCGCCAATGCGCACCATGGTGTCGGCCCGCTCCGGGCCGAGGCCGTCCTTCGAGTAGGCGTCGGCCAGCGCCTGTACGTAATAGGGGTTGGCGCTGACGATGACGCCAAGCCGCCTCATGCGGTCGACCTGATCCTTCTGCGACACCGCGAGGTGAATGGCGACCGTGCGATGATCGTGGCGCGGTTGGCGGCGCATATTTGTCTCGACATTGTCGAGAACCGTGTCGAGACCGGCGTCGCCGTTGACATGGACGTGGATATGGTAGCCGGCGTCCCAGTAGATCCTGAAGGCCCGCGCGAAGACCTCGGGCTCCATGATCCACTCGCCCGTTCCGCCGCCGAGATAAGGCTCGCGCACCCGCATCGCGAGGGAATAGATGGCGCCGTCCGCGAACAGCTTGATCGCGCCGGGCATCATCGCGGTCATGCCAGCGCCCCAGTTGAGAACCTTCTGCGTCTCGCTGATCGTCGAGTCCGGGAAGGCCGCGCTGATCGATTTGCCGTCCGGGATGAAATAGAAGCGAAACGGGCTGTCGGGCCGCGAGAGAACTGCGTTCTGGGCGTCCTGCAACTGTTTCGAGAACAGCCCGCCGGGCTCGCAGCCCAAGGTCACGCCATTGGCGTGGTAGTAGCGCACGACGAATTCGAGGCCACGCCGAAGCCGGTCCGGCGTGGCGATGGCCGGCAGCAATTTCGGGATGACGGCGAACATGCCGCCTTCCCAGAAGTGCCCGTCCTGAAGGTCGGCCTGTTTGCGCGCGCCGTCCGGAAAGCCCGAAACGAAAGCCGCGTCGACGCCATACGCCTCCAGCGCCTTGCTGTTGACGATGAACTCGTGAGCGGACCTGTGCCAGACGATGATGGGCCTTGCGGTGCTGATGCGGTCGAGATCGGACCGGGTCAGGGGGCCATGGAAGACGGGGTGATAGCCCCAGGTCACAAGCAGCTCAGCAGGATTGTTGAGCTTCGCATTGGCTTCGGAGAGCCGCGCGCGATACTCACCCGGGCTTTTGGCGGCGGGCACGACACCGGAGGGCAAAACCCAGTCCTCGATCGCGATGATCTCCGATACCATCGTGAGACCCGTGAGGAGGGGGTGGTCATGCTGCGCGATCAGGCCGGGCGTGATCACCTTGTCGGCGAAGGTCTCGTCGACTGCGTAAGGTTGGCTGCCCGCCGCCGCTTTCAGCTCCTCGACGGCCCCGACCGCTAGAATTCGGTCGCCCAGCACCGCGATAGCCGTTGCCGAAGGCTTGTCGGGATCGAGCGTGATGATCTCCTTTGCCCGAAAGATCGTGACCCGCGGCAGCGCTTTGCGATCGAACTGGCTGGCCATGTCCTGGAGGGATCCCTCCCGGGCCAGCGCCGGCGTCGAGGGCGTCGCCTCGCAAATAAAGGCTCCGGCCGTGGCAGCGGCTGCGGACCTCAGGATTTGGCGGCGCGAGGGGAACGCAGAGCTCCGGAATGCTTCGGCGAAGGCCGAGTTGCACATGATGCACATTGCGTTGCTCCGACCTTACGCGGATTCGGGCCTTGAGGGTCCGGCCGAACCGGACGAGAGCGGGGTCGCAGCCCCGGTCAGTGTATGCAGCCGAGCGCCTCTGTTTCCTGATCCATATCAGGCCGAGGCGCCTGTTTTCGGCGCAAGATGAGCCCAGGATCGTTGCGGGGGAGGGCCGCGGTGCAAGCAAAGCTCGAGCGCCGATGGCCAATGACGAGATGAGCCACCCGCCGTCCGCATCTTTAGCCGGGGCCAGATCATGGCTCAGGATCGGCGCCGATCCGTTGCGAGCCCCTGACGAAACACGCCAGTTGGTGACCGACGGCGCACGACTGTCCGTGAACTACCTCGTGATGAATGCGGCGGCCACGCTCATTGCAGGCTATGGCCTTCTCGCCAATTCGGAGGCGGTCATCATCGGCGCGATGCTGATCGCCATGCTCTACGGGCCGATTCTCGCCATTGGCCTCGCTTTCGCGGAGCTCGACGGTAAGCTCCTCGGGCGCGCGCTGATTGCGGAGATAGTGGGCGCGTTGTGGGTTTTCTCGATCGGGCTGCTTCTCGGCTGGCTTCACTTCAGGGTGCCCGTCAGCGACCAGATGCTCTCGCGGACCGCGCCGAACATTCTGGACTTGATGATTGCTCTCGTCGGGGGAGCGGCCGGAGCTTATGCGGCGGCGGCTCCGCGCGTGAGCGCGGCGGTGGTCGGCGTCGCCATCGCGACCGCGCTCTGTCCGCCCCTGACGGCCTGCGGCATTCTCGTCGCCCATGGCTACCCGCGGCTGGCGCTGGGCGCCTTCATCCTGTTCTTCACGAATCTGACGGCCATCGCGGCCGCGGCGATGGCGGTCTTCCTTGCCATGGGACACCGGGCTCGCCGGTCCGAAGGCGCCGTCCGGACCACCTGGGCGGCGCGGGCAGCCCCTCTCTTGATTTTACTCGTGCTCGGAATCTACCTCGTCGACGCGTTCCGGGCGACGATCGAGGACACGACCCTGCGGGACACGATCCAGCGCTCGCTGGAGTCCGATATTGCCGACAACCCCGGCGCGCGGGTGATCGAGGTCCAACTGGCGCGCGAAGGATCGCGGCGCGTCGCCACTGCGGTCATCAGGACGCCTCGCCCTTTCACGCGGGAGACCGTCGCCCGCCTCGACGATACGATCGACAAGGCTACGGGCCGCGACGTGTCGCTGCATGTCAGAACCGTCCTGGTGGAGGAATTGACCCGGGAAGGCCCGATGACGGCGCCCCAGTCGGAGCGTGGGCTAATCGGGCGCTGACCCCCCGCGAACGCCGCACGGAAAGTGGGGCGTGATCGACGCCGGCCCCGCCGAAGGTCCGCTCCAGGCGCTCAACCGTACTTCAGCTCCGGCGCGAGGCGGACCGATATAGATCGGCGCTTTTGGACCAAGGTCGACGCCTGCGGAGGTCTGTTTGGCGATCCGCAGCTTGTCACCTCACAGCTGTCAGGCAAAGGCGCGGGCCGTCGCGCGCTAAAAATATCGATAAAACAGTTTACCTGCCCCACATAAGCGATATGCTGCTTCTGCTCTGCAGGATGGTAACCGGAAACAATCCGGCCGGCTGCAGAGCAGGAAATGCAATCGAGGTGCACGCCATGACCTTTCTCTCGCTGATCAAGGGAGCGCTCGCGGGCGCTTGCCTGACTGGAGCGCTGATCGCGCCCGCCGTTTCGCAGACCACCAAGGTGAGGGTCGCGCTGGGTGACACGATCTCGGTCGAAACACTCGCCTACGTGGTCGCGCTGGAGCGCGCCAAGGAACGCGGAGTCGACTACGAGCTGACCTCCTTCGCCAAGGAGGACCTCGCGATCCAGGCGGTCGTGAACGGGCAGGCGGATCTCGGGATCGGGACGCCCTACGCGGTCGCTCAGAAGTCCAAGGCGCCGTTGCGCGGCGTGTTCCAGGTGACGCGCCTCGTGTTTTTCCCGGTCGCCGAGAAGTCCATCAAGACCTGGAAGGATCTTGACGGCCAGCCGATGACGTTTCATGCGCGCGGCACCGGCACGGAAGCGATCGGCAACATCTTGGCAGAGCGCAACGGCATCAAGTTCGGCCAGCGCAATTACGTGGCGGGATCCGAAAATCGCGTGATCGCGATGATGAACGGCCAAATCAAGGCCACCATCCTGGATCTCGCCAACAAGAACCTGCTTATGAGCAAGGCCGGAGATCGATTTACAGTTCTGCCTGGCCTCGACGAGAAGGCGAGCGACGAAATTCTGTTCGTGAAGTCCGACTGGATGGCGCAGAACCAACAGAAGGTCGACATCATCGTTGAGGAGTTCGCGCGGTTCTGGAACGAACTGGCGGCCAATCCGGCCGTCGCCGACCAGGAGCGGCAGAAGCGCGGCCTGCTCAAGGACGTGCCGAAGGAGCTGCTGGCGGACGTCACCAAGTTCTACGCCGAAGCGGTGCAGAACGGGGTGTTCGACAAGACTGGCGGCAGCCCGACCGCCATCAAGGCCGACTTCGTCTTCTACACCCAGGCCGGACAGATGACCGGCAAGCCGGACGAGCTCAAGGTCGAGGACTTCTGGGATTTTGGGCCGCTGGAGCGGGCTCGCAAGAAGATCGGCAGCTGAGCCTACCGTCCCGCAGCCCGGCCGCGCGCATTGCGGCCGGGTGTTCCCGCCGGCCGCCGTTCTGAGCGCCGCCCCCTCCCTCGTACCAGCCGGTATCGCCGCATGACGCCGACGACCCGTGAGTTCGTTCCCGCCGCCGTCCCGTTGGGCAGGCCGGCTTCGCCTTCGCTGTCCCTGCATGCGCTGGCGCGCAACCCCTACGCGCTGCGCCTCGTATCCTTCGCCATCGTGGCGCTTGCCTGGGAATGGGCCGGGCGTGTTCCCGTGAGCCCGTCGTTCCCGACATTCGGCGAGACCGCGGCTGCGCTGTTCGCCATGCTGGCCGACGGCTCGCTGCCGACCGCCTTTGCGAACACGCTCGTTCCGCTCGCGATCGGAATCGCGTTGTCGTCCGTGGTGGGCGTCGCGATCGGCGTCGCGATGGGGTTGAACGAGAAGGTCGAGTGGTTCGGCGTGCCGATCTTCATCGTTCTTCAGGCCGCGCCCCTGGCCGCGCTCGTGCCCCTGCTGGTGCTCGCCTACGGTATCGGGGTGACCACCAAGGTGTTCGTGGTCTGCATCATGGCGATGCCGGTGATCGTGCTGAACTCGTTCAAGGCGGTGCGGCACACGCCGCACTCGCTGATCGAGATGGGCCGCAGCTTCATGGCCAACCGGCCGCAGCTCATCGGCAAGATCATCCTGCGCTCGGCGACGCCCGTGATCTTTGCCGGGCTGCGGCTCGGCACGGCGGCCGGCTTCGTCGGCGCGATCCTGGCCGAGCTGCTGGTGACCCCCACTGGCGTGGGCGACATCATCACCTACAGCCAATCCACCGCGGACTACCCGCGGATGTACGCCGCCATTGCGGGCGTAATCATTGTTTCGGTGCTGTTCATCGAGGGCCTCGGATGGGTCGAGCAGCGTTTTCTCCGGCCCGAAAAGCGGAGCGCATCATGATCGGGTTGCAATCACAAACAGCCGCGCCGCCACTGGCGGCGGTCGCCGCCCCCATCGTCGAGGTGTGTGGACTGTCCAAGATCTATCCGGGCGGCGTGGAAGCGCTGAACGACATCAGCCTCAGCTTCCCGGAAGGCGAACTGACGACGCTTCTTGGACCCTCCGGCTGCGGCAAGACCACCCTGCTGAAGATCATCGCGGGTCTGCTCCAGCCGACCGGCGGCGAGGTGAGGGTGCGGGGCAGGGCGGTTTCCTTCCCCGGCCCGGAGCGTTCCTTCGTGTTCCAGGACTTCGCCCTGATGCCCTGGGCGACCGTGATCCGCAACGCCGCCTTCGGGCTCGAGTTGCGCGGCGTCCCGCGCTCCGAGCGCGAGGCGGTGGCGGAGAAACACATCGCGTCGGTGGGCCTGAAAGGCTTCGAGACGAAGTATCCGCACGAACTCTCCGGCGGCATGCGCCAGCGTGTTGGCCTCGCGCGGGCGCTCGCCGTCAACGCCGACATCGTCATGATGGACGAACCATTCTCGGCCGTGGACGAGCAGACCCGCCGGCAGTTCCAGGAGGATCTGCTGCGTCTCGTCGCTCAGGAGCGCAAGACGTTCCTGTTCGTCACGCACAGCATCGAGGAGGCCGTTTACGTCTCCAACCGCATCGTGCTGCTGTCGCGCCGCCCGAGCCGCGTTTCGGAGATCATAGACGTCAACCTGCCGCGTGACGCCGAGCCGGACCAGATCCGTCGCCATCCCGCCTATCTCGATACCGTGGAGGGAATTTGGCAGACCCTGAAGCGCTATCTGGACTGAGGCAGGGCGATGATCATCAATGGAATGCGCATCCCGGCCGCGTTTTCGCTCCTGCTTTGGGCGGTGTTGTGGGAGATCGTCGGGCGCCTCGGCCTCACAATCCTGATCCCTCCGCTGTCGACGACGATCGAGAAGCTTATCGAGATCGTCGGCACGCCGGGCTTTTGGGACGCTCTGGCGCTGACGCTGAAAACTTTCGTGATCGGCAGCGCCATCTCGATCCTGGCGGGAGTGCCGATCGGGATCCTGATGGGGCGCTTGCCGGTGCTGGACCGCCTGCTGCTGCCCTGGGTCAACACCTTCATCAGCGCGCCCCTGTCGGCGCTGGTCCCGGTCGTCATGGCCCTGTTCGGCTTCGGAGAGACGACGATCATCCTGACGGTGGTGCTCTTCGCGATCTGGATCATCATCCTGGACGCGCGGGCCGGCGCGCATGCGATCTCGCCGTCGCTGGTCGAGATGGCGCGCGTCTACGGCGCCACCAATTGGCAAGCCTTCAGCAAGATCTTCGTCCTGTCGGCGATGCCCGAAATCCTCACCGGCGTGCGGCTCGGGCTGTTGCGCGCCGTGAAGGGCGTGATCATCGGCCAGCTTCTGGTGTCGGTCGTCGGCTTCGGCCGGCTGTTCGAGATCTACTCGTCGAACTTCCTCATGGAGCACATGTGGGCGCTGCTGCTCGTGCTCTTCGCGCTCGCTTCCGCCATCGACATGGCCTTCGGGCTGATCGAGCGGCGTGTCGAACACTTCGCGTCTTCCCGCAACTGACCACAACGACGGAGCCTGTCGTGCAATATGTGATTTCGCCTCCTCCCGTTCCGACCCTGCCGGTGGCCGGGTCCGACCAGCAGTTCCCGGTGCGCCGGATCTACTGCATCGGCCGTAACTATGCCGAGCATGCGATCGAAATGGGCCATGACCCGAACAAGGAGCCGCCGTTCTTCTTCCAGAAGAACCCCGACAACATTGAGCTCAGCGGTGAATTTCCGTATCCGCCCAAGAGCAGCGACGTTCATTTCGAGATCGAGCTCGTGGTGGCGCTGAAGAGCGGCGGCGCGAACATCCCGGTCGACCAGGCGATAAACCACGTGTTCGGCTACGCGGTCGGGCTCGACATGACCCGCCGCGACCTCCAGGGCGAAGCCAAGAAGCTCGGCCGCCCATGGGAGATCGGCAAAGCCTTCGAGCGCTCCGCGCCCTGCGGGCCCCTCGTGCCGGCCGACCGCGTCGGTCCGCTGACGCAGGGTGCAGTCACCCTGGAGGTGAATGGCGAGCTGCGGCAGAAGGGCGACGTCAACCAGATGATCTGGAAGATCCCCGAGATGATCTCGTACCTGTCAGACTACTTCACGCTGGCGCCGGGCGACCTGATCATGTCCGGCACCCCGGCGGGCGTGGGCGCGGTGAACAAGGGCGACCGCATGCGCGGCGTCGTCGAGGGCGTGGGCGAAATCACCGTCACGGTGGTGTGAGCCGCGTGAGGCCGGAGCGCCTGGCGCTTCGGCCCGCATCCGGCGGGCCGATGGTGTGGGGCTGGATCGCGACCGGGCCGTAACGAAGTCGCGATTACTTGAGGTCTTGTTCGACGATCGACTGGGTCTTCCGGTAATGGTTCTGCAGAAGCCCGACCGCGCGCTCGACATCGCCCTCGACGGTGGCGTCCAGGATGGCGCGATGTTCATCGGGTCCCTGGCGCTGCGGATAGACCCGGGCGGCCGCCAGCTTGCGGTACCGATCCGCCTGGTCGCGCATTTCGGCGCAGAACGCCAGGAGCCACGCCGAGCCGCAATTCGAAATGAGCGCATGATGAAACGCGCGGTGCCGCTCTTCCCACTCCGGATTGAACGTGTAGGCGCCGTCGTCGAGCGACCGCTTGGTGCGGGACAGGCGATGAAAGGCCAGTACGAGCGCTTCCTCCCATTCGGTGGACCGGTTGGCGATCGACTCGCGCAGCCCGATGGATTCCAGCCAGCAGCGGGTCTTCACCAGTTCGGCGAATTGCTCCCGGCTCACCGGCGCCACCAGGAAGCCGCGCTGGTCGCGCCGCACCACCAAGCCGTCCTGCGACAATCGGTTCAGCGCTTCTCGTACCGGGCTGGCGCCGATGCCGTACCGCTCGCAGACGAACTCGATCCGAAGCTTCAGGCCGGGGGCGAGCGAACCCGACAGGATGTCGTCGCGGATGCGCTCGTACACGGTGGTGGCCGTGGTCCGGATGATGGCTTGGTGGTTCATGGCGGGGTGCTTCTTGGCTCAGCGTCAGAGACTTGCATACCACGCCGGGCTGCCGGCCGAAATATCGAGATTTCTGGATTGCAGCGTAGGTTATGATTTTTTCCAAGCGCGACGCGATGAAAGCCAACATCGATCTGCACGGATAAACCAATTGAACCAATTGGGTCACATGAACGCCTAATTGGTTGACAGCACGCGCCCCGCAAAGAGACACTGGCGACAACGAGGCTGGGAGGATCGACATGAAGCTCGCGACCGTGTCGCACGAGGGCGCAACCTTGCCTGTCGCCTTGGATCCGGAGCGCGGGCTCATGACGTCGCTCGGCGCGGGTTCGATGCTCGATTGGATTCAGGCGTCCTCGGAGGGCCGCGCCCGTGCGCCCGCCGGCCAGCCCATGGCGTTCGCGGGCGCACGGTTGTGCGCGCCGCTCGTGCCGCCGCGCAACATCTTCTGCGTCGGCAAGAACTACCGGGAGCATGCCCGGGAGTTTGCGCAGAGCGGCTTCGAGGCCAGCGCCGTGCAGGGCGCCGAGATCGACGCGTTCCCGGCGGTGTTCACCAAGCCGGCAAGTTGCATCGTCGGCCCGGACGATCTCGTGGACCTTCATGCCGCCGTCACCAGCATGGTGGATTACGAGGTCGAATTGGCGGTGATCATCGGCCGGGGAGGGCGCGACATCCCCCGCGCCCGGGCCTTCGACCACATCTTCGGCTACACGATCATCAATGACGTGACGGCGCGCGACCGGCAGCGAAACCACAAGCAGTGGTTTCTCGGCAAGGCGCTCGACGGCTTCTGCCCCATGGGTCCCTGGATCGTTACGCGCGACGAGATCGACCCCGAGAACCTCGAGGTGAGCTGTTGGGTGAACGACGAGTTGCGCCAGCACGCCAACACTCGTGACCTGATCTTCGACATTCCTGGCCTGATCGAGACGCTCTCGGCCGGCATGACGCTGCTGCCGGGCGACATCATCTCGACCGGCACCCCGGCCGGCGTCGGTATCGGCCTCAAGCCGCCGCGCTTTCTGCAGAGCGGCGACGTCGTCCGGATGAGCATCCAGGGCATCGGCGAGTTGAGCAACAGGTTCGAATAGCGCGGAGGCGACATGCAGGACGAGATCGCGAAGAATGTGCGCAAGCTCGGCCAGGTCGACATTCCGGGCGGCGGGCAGGTCGTGATGGACGGCAAGGGCTTTGCCTATGTGGGGCACATGAAGCCGCCCTTCGGGACGAGCATCATCGACGTCTCCAACCCGTCGGACCCCCGCATCGTCTCGCAGATCCGGCTCGACGATGATCGCTCCCACACGCACAAGGTGCGGGTCGTGGGCGACATCATGATCACCAATGTGGAGCAGAATGAGCGGCACCCGAAGCGCCGCGCCGCCCGACTGCGCGCCCTGGAGCAGCGCTGGCTCGCCGAGCGCGGCGCGCCAGCCTCCGACGCGGAGCTCGCAGCCGAGCTCAGGTTGAAGCCTGAGAGCCTGCCGGCGCTGCGCAAGATCCAGCCGCAGCCTTATGACGACGGCGGCTTCAAGATTTGGGACATCTCGAACCGCGCCCAGCCTCGGTTCCTGGCCTATCAGCGCACCTTCGGGTTCGGCGTCCACCGCTTCGACATGGACGAGAACTACGCCTACATCTCCACCGAGATGGAGGGGTACCGCGGCAACATCCTCGTCATCTACGATATCCGCAACCCGGAGCGCCCCGAAGAGGTGTCCCGCTGGTGGATGCCGGGCCAGCATGAAGCCGGTGGCGAGACGCCGTTCTGGCGCGGCGAGAGCAACCGCCTGCACCATGCCATGCGGGTGGGCGACGAACTCTGGGCGGCGGTCTGGTATGCGGGCGTGCGCCGGATCGATGTTTCGGACATTTGCAATCCTCGCACGGTGGCGGAGTTCAACTACCATCCGCCGACACCCGAGCCGACCCACACGATCCTGCCGGCGCTGAAGCCGATCGGGGGACGCCGCATCGCCGTCGGGGTGGACGAGGAGCACGATCACACGCCCGGCCAGCCGCATGCGCATCTGTGGATCTTCGACGTGTCAGATGGCGAGTTCAGGCCGATCTCGACGTTTCACGTTTCCGAACTCGACAGCCCCTACGCGCGGGAGGGGCGTTTCGGCGCGCATCAGTTCCAGGAGCACATCGACGACACGCTGCTGTTCTGCGCATGGTTTTCCGGCGGGCTGCGGGTCGTGGACATCGCCAATCCGGAGGAGCCGCGCGAGGTGGGGCATTTCATCCCGACGCCGCGCGCCGGGCATAGCAGCCCGCAGACCAACGACGTCGACGTGGACGCAAGCGGCGTCGTGACGCTGATCGACCGCAACCACGGCTTCGACGTCCTGGCGTATGAAGGCTGAGCCCGCCGGGGCGCCTCCTTACTCCTCTTCGGCGCGGCCGAGCAGGTTGCGCCCGACGCTGCTGAGATGCGCCCGCATGGCCTGGCCGGCGCGTGCGACGTCGCGATCCTCGATGGCCGCCACGATGGCCTCGTGCTCGGCGAAGCTGTGATGGTCCTCGCTCGGGCGCTTCGGCGAAGCGCGCAGCCGCCCCCAGTTCACGGCCTGACGCACCGCGCTGAGCGTGTCCAGAAGACTGAGAAGCAACGTGTTTTGCGTCGCGGCGCCGATCACGCGGTGCAAACGGGTGTCATAGCTTTCGTATTGCCGCCATGTCTGGGCCTGCCGGCTCTTGCGCAAGAGGGCGTGCATCTCGGAGATCTGCGCCGGCGTCGCATTGAGCGCAGCGAGGCGGGCGATTTCGGGCTCGATGGCGAGGCGGGTCCGCATCACCTCGGCCGGATTGGTGAGGCGAGCCATGCTGGCGACGTCGGCGGCTGGATCAGCCGGCCGGGCGCCCAAAAAGGTCCCCTTGCCGACATGGCGCCAGAGCTGGCCCTCGGCCTCGAGCTTTGCGAGGGCCTTGCGCAGTTCGGCGCGGGTGACGCCCAAGGCCTGCGCCATCTCGCGCTCGGGCGGCACGCGGCCATCGTCGAGCGTGTCGGCCTGCGTGAGAAAGGCCCGGATGCGCGGCAACACATCGGACGGGCGGGCCTCTGAGGGGTCCCGCTTCGCGCCGGCATCGTCCATGTCCTCGGCGACGCTCATCTGGTCTCTCTTTTCGTGTATCCGGCGCTGTGATCCTGCCGGATCAGATCCCAAGCCCTCGCAATTGCTTCTCGGGGTATCGGGCGCCCGCCGCCGCGCCGGGCGGGAAGGCGGCGTTCAACGCCGAAAGGTCGTTTTCGTCAAGCCCGAGCTCGAGAGCATCGACATTCTGCCGCAGCCATGCGCGCCGCTTGGTGCCCGGGATCGGGACGATGTCGTCGCCCCGGGCGAGCAACCAGGCCAGCGCGACTTGGGCGGGCGCGCAGCCGCGCCGCGCCGCGACCTGCTCGATAGGGCCGAGCAGCGCGAGATTCTGCTCGAAGTTGCCGTCCTGGAACCGAGGATGCGCGTGGCGCCGATCGCTGGCGATGAGGTCGTCGCGGGACCGGAAGGAGCCGGTGAGAAAGCCGCGGCCAAGCGGGCTGTAGGCCACCAAGGCGACGCCGAGCTCCCGCAGGCACGGCAAGATCTCGCGCTCGGCGTCGCGGGTCCAGAGCGAGTACTCCATCTGAACGGCCGCGAGGGGGTGAGTCGCGTGGGCGCGCCGGATGGTGTCGACGCCGGCCTCGCACAGCCCGATCCGGCGGACCTTGCCGCACTCCACCAGCCGCGCCATGGCCCCGACGGTGTCCTCGATCGGCACGGCTGGGTCGATTCGGTGCTGGTAGTAGAGGTCGATCACGTCGGTATTCAGCCGGCGCAGGCTGGCGTCGCACGCCGCCGCGACGTATTCCGGCCTGCCGTTCACGCCGCCGCGCTCGCCGTTCGGGCCACGGATATTGCCGAACTTACTGGCGATCATCGCCTCGCCCCGCCGCTGGCCCAGCGCCGCGCCGAGAAGCTCCTCGTTGCGGCCGGCTCCATACGCGTCGGAGGTGTCGAACAGCGTCACGCCAAGGTCGAGCGCAAGCGCGATGGCGGCCGTCGACTCGGCGTCGTTGGGCGTGCCGTAGTCCGATGTCATGCCGGAACAACCAAGCCCGATCGCCGAAACGGCGGGGCCGGACAGGCCGAGGCGTCGCGTCAGCATCGGGCTTCCTCCTACGAGGCGTCATCATCAAACCAATGCCGACCAAGTGCAACCAATTTCATTTCAACAGACTTTGGTTGACAGTAGAGGGGTGACGGGAAATGATCTCCTCAAAATCAATAAGCCTCTCGGGGAGTGAAGCCGCCCATGAGCGTCGCCGATCATGCCGGACAGGGTCAGGACGGCTCCGCCTCGCGGGATCCGCTTGTCGCGATCCCGACCCTGAAGAGCGGCGCGCGCCGCGGACTGCGGCTCGAGCACGTCGTCATGATCCTCGGCGTGGCGCTGCTCGCCATTCTTGTGGTGCTGCCGCTCGCGACGTTGATGAAGAGCAGCATCTGGGGCGAGGACAGCCCGACGCTGGAGCACTTCCGCGAGGCGCTCGAGGGTCGGCTTTATCTCACCGCGCTCTGGAACTCGCTGGTGCTGGGCTTCTGGACGGGACTGTTCAGCGTCGTGATCGGCGTGCCGCTAGCCTGGGCGGTGAGCCGCACCGACGTGCCGGGCAAGAAGCTGATCAAGTTCACCGCCAGCGTCGCCTATCTGTCTCCACCCTTTCTGGTAGCCATCGCATATGTGAACCTGTTCAGCCCTAATGCGGGGCTCGTGAACGTGTTCTTCCGCGACGTCGCCGGAATGCCGTTCCTGACCGTCAACGTCTTCACGATGACCGGCCTGGTGCTCGTCACCGTGCTGCACACGTTTCCATTCGTGTACCTACTCGCGTCCAGCGCGTTGCAGTCGGTGGACGCCTCCTATGAGGAAGCGGCGCAGATCCTGGGCGCGGGCAAATTCCGCACCGCGTTGCTGATCACGGCCCCGCTGGTCGCCCCCGCGATCTTGTCGGGCGTGCTGCTGGCCTTCGTCAACGCCATCGCGCTGTTTGGGTCGCAGGCCATCATCGGCCTGCCGGGTCGCATCGTGACGCTTCCGACGCGGATCTACTCGCTGTTCGACTATCCGCCGCAATACGGGCTGGCGTCGGCGCTCTCGCTGATGTTCGTGCTGATCACCGTGGCGGCGCTGTTTCTGCAACGGCGCTACCTCGCGAAGCGCTCCTTCGTGACGCTGGGCGGCAAGGGCTCGCGGCCGCAATTGATCACGCTCGGGCCACTGCGCTGGGCCGTGTTGGGTTTTTGCATCGTGATCTTCATTCTGGCGGTGCTGCTGCCCTATGGCACGCTCTTGGCGGTGTCGTTCTCCAAGTCCTGGGGCCTGAACTTCTGGAAGGGCCTGACGCTCGCAAACTACAGATTCGTGCTGTTCGAGTACGACATTACCCGCCGCGCGATCATGAACAGCCTGCTTCTCGCCGTGTTGGCGTCCACCATCGCGGTGCTGCTGGGCTCGGTGATCAGCTGGATTGACCTGCGCACCAAGGTTCCAGGCCGCCGCCTGCTCGACTACATCGCGCTGGTGCCGCTTGGCCTGCCCGGCATCGTGATGGCGGTGGCGTTGATCCAGTTTTGGCTGGCGCTGCCCTTCGCGCTCTACGGCACCTTGGGCATCCTGCTGCTGGCCTATGTGGGGCGCTACATTCCGCTCGGCGTCCGCGCGGCCAACACGGCCTTGCGCCAGATCGATCCGTCGCTGGAGGAAAGCGCCCGCATTCTCGGCGCGGGGTGGGGCGTGACCATGCGCGAGATCACTTTGCCGCTGATGGGCCCGGGCCTGTTCGCCGGCTGGCTGCTGGTGTTCGTACCTGTCGTTCAGGAGCTCAGCGCCTCGATCCTGCTGTTCAGCTCGAGCTCCATTACGCTCGCGGTAGCGATCTACAACCTCTACGAGACCGGGTACACGGAGCCCGTTTCGGCTCTCGCCCTCGTCAACATGATCATCATCGGAGCGGCGATCTGGCTTGCCAGTCGGGTCGGGCAGGGGCGCTTCGGCGCCCGCAGCGAAGCCGCCGCGCAGGGTGCGTGATTGCAACGCCCGGCCCGCGGCCGGGCCTCGGGAGCCGCTCATGGCAGGGATTACGATCCGCAACTTGACAAAGAGCTACACGGGCGACGCCGCCGCGGCGGCGCTGACAGACTTGTCGCTCGATATCGCCGACAACCAGTTCGTGACACTTCTGGGTCCGAGCGGATGCGGCAAGACCACGACCCTGCGGGCCATCGCGGGCTACATCACGCCTGATCGCGGCACGATCCACGTCGATGGCAGGCTGGTGTCGTCGCCCGGGTCCGTGGTCCCGCCCGACTCGCGCGGCATGGGCATGGTGTTCCAGAACTACGCCGTGTGGCCACACAAGACGGTGTTCGAGAACGTCGTCTTCGGCCTCAAGATCCGGAAGATGTCGGCCGGAGACGCGCGTGACCGGGTCGCGCGGGCGCTGGACCTCGTCAACATGACCGGCCTCGAGGGACGCTACCCCAACGAACTGAGCGGCGGCCAGCAGCAGCGTGTGGCGCTCGCCCGCAGCCTCGTGGTCGAGCCCGAGATCCTGCTGCTGGACGAGCCCCTGTCCAATCTCGACGCCAAGTTGCGCGAGCGCATGCGCGTGGAGTTGAAGCAACTGCAGCGGCGCACCGGCATCACGTTCATCTACGTCACGCATGACCAGGCCGAGGCCCTGGCGCTCTCCGACCAGATCGCCGTGATGCACCAGGGCAAGCTGCAGCAGTTCGGCTCGCCCTTCGAGGTCTACGCCAAGCCGTCCAACAGGGTGGTGGCGGACTTCATGGGGCTGGTGAACATCGTCCCGGCGCAGCTCGACGCCGTGGCGGGCGGTCGTGGCCACATCGCGGGGCCGCATCTGGCGCTCGACTTACCGGTGCCCGATTGGGCGAAGGCCGGTGACGCCATCGAACTCGCAATTCGTCCCGAGAACATCGAGATCAGATCCCGGGGCGCAGATACGGCCGCCGCCGTTGCGACTGTCACCGAGCGGACCTTTCTCGGCAACATCAACGAATATTACGCGACCCTGAACTCCGGGCAGGTGCTGCGGGTGCAAACCCATCCGCTCCAGCAGTTCGACGTGGGCGACACGGTTGCGGTCACCATCGACGCGAGCCAGTGCAGCATCTTCATGCGCGCCGGCGCGTCTACTTCAACTTCTCGCATGCAGGGATAAGCCATGGCCATCGAAGAGACCGTCGCCGGAGTGGAGCACTGGACCAAGAAAGGCGACGTCAATCTGTTCCTTTGGGAAAAACGCGCCGTGACGCCGGGCGCGCCTCGCGGCACGGTACTGTTCGTTCACGGGTCCTCGATGGCGTCGCAGCCCACGTTCGATCTACAGGTCGAGGGTCGCCCGGACTCCTCCGTCATGAACTGGTTCGCCAAGCAGGGCTTCGACACGTGGTGCGTCGACATGGAGGGCTATGGCCGGTCCGACAAGAACCGCCCGAACAACGCGGACATCGCCAACGGGGCCGACGACCTCAGCGCCGCCAGCGACTACATCCTGAAGACGCGCAACTGCGGCCCGATGTTGGTCTACGGCATCTCGTCCGGCGCGCTGCGGGCCGCCGCCTTCACGGAGCGGCATCCGGAACGGGTGAAGCGGCTTGCGCTGGACGCGTTCGTATGGACCGGGGAGGGCGCGCCGACCCTGGTCGAGCGGCGCAAGAAACTTCCGGAGTTCCAGGCCAAGAACCGTCGGCCGATCGACCGGGCCTTCGTGTACAGCATCTTCAATCGCGATCATCCGGACACGGCCGAGAAGAAGGTCGTTGAGGCGTTCGCGGACGCGATCCTGGCGCTCGACGACAGCGTGCCGACCGGCACCTATGTGGACATGTGCTCGCGGTTGCCGGTCGTGAGCCCCGAGAAGATCACGGTTCCCACCATCGTGATGCGCGGCGAGTTCGATGGCATCGCGGGCATCGACGATCTGCTGGCCTTCTTCAAGAAACTGCCCAACGCCGACAAGTGCTTTTCGGTGATGGCCGGCATCTCGCACGCATCGTTTCAGCAAAAGAACTACCTGATGGCCTACCAAATCCTGTTCAACTTCTTCACCCAGCCCGAACCCGTTTATCGGGGCGATCATCAATGACCACCACCGTCTGAGCGCCTCAAAGAAGGGCGCCGTCGCCGACAAGGGAGGATGCCGTGACCCGTTCAAGCCGTAGATCCGTGCTCGCAGGCGCCGTGGCGCTGAGCATCGCCATGATGGCGCCAGCCGCATGGGCGGCCGACGTCGATATCGCGGCCGCCAAGAAGGAAGGCAAGGTCGTCTGGTACACGTCGACCCCGATCGAGACGGCGCAGAAGATCGCCAACCTTTTCGAAGCCAAGATGGGCATCAAGGTGGAGCTGTTCCGCTCCGGCGGATCGGCAATCCTGCGCCGCTTCCAGCAGGAGATGCAGGCCGGGCGCATTGCGTGTGACGTGCTCACCACGTCGGATCCTGCCGCGTCGGAGCAGTTCGCCCGCAAGGGCGTGTTCGTGGCTTTCAAGCCGACGGACTTCGACAAGGTGCCCAAGGAGGCGCGCAACGAGGACGGCTACTTCGTCGCCCAGCGTCTCAACATGATGACGATCTACATGCGCTCGGACAAGGTGGCGCCGGCCGATCAGCCGAAGACCTGGGCTCAGCTGGTCGATCCCAAATACAAGGGCAAGCTGGTGACGACCGACCCGTCCTTCACGTCGCTCCAGCTTTCCGTGATCGGCATGATGTCGAAGAAGCTGGGCTGGGACTACTTCGAGAAACTGCGCCAGAACGACATCATGATCGTGCAGGGGAACCAGCAGGTCTCGGACAACATCAAGCGGGCCGAACGCGTGATTGCGGTGGGAGCCAGCGATTCCTACGCGGCGGACGACCGTAAGGATGGGCATCCAATCCTGACTGTGTACCCCGAGGACGGCACCTTCATGATCCCGTCCCCGACAGCGGTGGTGAAAGGTTCGCCGAACCCGAACGCCGCAAAGGCCTTCGCCGACTTCATGCTGACCTTCGAGGTGCAGAGCCTGTTTCCGGGCGACGGCGGCTATGCGGCGCGCCTCGACGTGCCGGCCCCGGATGGAAGCCCGCCGCTCTCCAGCCTGAAGATCTCGACGGTCGACTATGATTTCATCGAGAAGGAAGGCCAGCGGATCAAGAAGAAGTTCACCGAGGTCTTCCAGTAGGAGCTAAGCACATGGCCATGACGACGCGTCGCCTCGGGGGCCTGGAGGTCTCCGCCATCGGGCTCGGCTGCATGAGCATGACGCCGATCTACGGGGCGCCGGATGAGGGCGAGGCCATCGCGACGCTGCACCGGGCCGCTGAACTCGGCGTAACGCTCGTGGACAGCTCGGACGCCTACGCCTTCGGCAAGAACGAAGAGCTGGTTGGCCGCGCGATCAAGGGCAAGCGCGACCGCTACGTGGTGGCGACGAAGTTCGGCAATGTCCGCCATCCCGACGGCAAGCAGGAGGTCGTTGGCCGGCCGGACTACGTCCCCCAGGCCTGTGAGGCGAGCCTGAAGCGTCTCGGGGTCGACGTCATCGACCTCTACTACATTCACCGCATTGATACGTCGGTGCCGATCGAGGAAACCGTGGGCGCGATGGCGCGCCTGGTCGAGCAGGGCAAGGTGCGCCACCTCGGCATCTCGGAGGCCGCCCCGCAAACGCTGCGGCGCGCCCACGCGACCCATCCGATGGCGGCGCTCCAGACCGAGTACTCGCTCTGGACGCGTGACGTGGAAAACGAGATGCTGCCGATCTGCGAGGAGCTTGGCGTCGGTTTCGTCGCCTATAGCCCGCTCGGGCGGGGCTTCCTCACCGGGACGGTTCCGACGCTCGACGTGCTCGGGCCGACGGACCGGCGCCGCGACATGCCGCGCTTCCAGGGCGAAAACCTGGGCCACAACCTGCAGCTCGTGGAGAAGCTGCAGGAGCTGGCGCGGGGAGAGAACTGCACTCCGGCGCAGTTGGCGATCGCCTGGCTGCTCTCCCGGCGCCCCTTCGTGGTTCCGCTGCCTGGAACGAAACAGCGACAATGGCTGGAGGAGAACGTCGAAGCTGTCGCATTGGCCCGGTCCGCCGAAACGCTCGCCGCCCTGGACTCGGCCTTCCCGGCTGGAGCCGCGAGAGGAACGCGCTACCCGGAACCGCAGATGAAGCGGGTTGGTCTCTGATTTCGGTATGAGGTGCCATGCAGCATCGCCATACCGCAGTGCAGCAATTCGCGGTATAGCCCTCCGCACAACGGCGCAGCACCGTGTGCGGAGACTGGATGATGACGTTCTACACCCTGCATCGCCGCAGCGAGTTGCGCAGTGTTTTCGTGGCCCGTGTGTTCGCGGGCCTGCGCGCCGCAACCACCCGGCTCGCCAAGAGCGCGCCCGAGGCTCCGCCCGCGCCGTCGTCCTACGACCTTGGCTCGGTGCAAACCTTCGCGATGTTGCTGCGGAACTAAAACTCCGCCGGCGAACCGCAGCCGATTTCGATACTTACCCCGGGCCGAGCATAACGCCGGCGCGCTCGTCGTGCCGGCGCACATCGGCGTCGTTTCGGTGGCTCCTGAGGCCATTACCTGCGGCCGTAACTGGACATCGCTTGATTGCGGAGCGCGCATGACGGCGAGCAAGCGGCCAACGGCGGTTGATGGCGCCAGTGATGGCCCCGAACAGGCGAAAATCCCGCCTCTCGTCGGATACTTCGGCCCGCTGCGGCTGAAGTGCGAACGCAGCTTCTTTGTTGGCGTCCGGACGCGGACGGTCGCTGCTCCGTATTACGGGCGCACCGGGCTCGCCGGCGCCGGCGAAATCTCCTACGGGCAGATGTATGTGCATTTCCGCTGCCCGGAGGCAGCGACACGTCCGCCGATCATTCTCATCCACGGTTCCAACCACACCGGCGCAACCTTCGAGACGACGCCGGATGGCCGGGAAGGTTGGGCGACCCTGTTCGTGCGGCTGGGGCATCCGGTCTACGTCGTGGACCAAGTCGGCCGCGGCCGATCGGGCTTTGATCCGACGGCCCTGAACGAAGCGATCGATCAACGCGACATGTCGCTCACGCACAAAGCGCCGCTCTACGCTCGTGCTGGCGCATGGGTGAACTTCCGTTTCGGGCCTCGATATCCTGAACCCTTTTCGAATGTTCAATTTCCCGTCGATTATCTCGACCACTACATGGCCCAGCTCGTGCCCAATGCGGAGGAACTTGCGGCAGGGCGGTCGGGCGAGGCGACAATCGAAGCGTTGGTCAGCTTGCTCGAGCGTGTCGGACCCGCTGTGCTGATCACACACTCACAGGCCGGGCTTTACGGGTTGGAAGTGGCGAGGCGCTGTCGAGATGGCGTTCTGGCGCTGATCAGCGTCGAGGGCGGCTGCGCTCCGATCGACGAGGCGACGATAGCGGCGATGCGAGCGATTCCCTTTTTCTCTCTTTGGGGCGACAACAGCATTGGCGCGGTTGGCGCAAATGGCGACGCGCGCCGCAACGACGCGCACGATCTCGCGGTCGCCCTCGCTGCGGCGGGAGGCGACGCAACGCACCATGTCCTTCCTGACCACGGCGTGCTCGGCAACACGCACATGTTGATGATGGACCGAAACAACGGCGACCTCTCCGAACTTCTATCCGCCTGGATAGCGCGGGCGACCTGACATTAAGTCAGGCTGCTGAACCATTCAGGTCCATTTCTCACACATTTTGGCGGGGCGACTGGTCGAAAACGCCAAGCCCGAGCGATGCGGACCCACAAATTGCTCTGTTCACCCGGAGAGGATGTCCGGCCGCTTAAGTGTAGCCAGGCGCTTGGTTGCGGTCTTGGACCCAATCGGCTTGAGCTTGCGGCTTCTTGTCAGATCTGCGCTGTCGAGTGCTGGCTCCGATACTTGGCCCCACCTCCTCACCAAGGAAGCGGCTGGTCATGGTAGGTCACGAAACTGCCGCTGTGATGCGGACCGGCCCTGTGCAGCACGCCCCGCATGCCGGCGACGCTTTCCTCGACCGGGATGCGACCGCCTGGCTCCGTGGCTGCCCAGCCGGGATGAAGCGCCATGACGCAGATCCGGCGCGGCGCAAGGTCCACCGCGAGCGAACGGACCATCATGTTCAGCCCTGCTTTGCTGGTCCGGTACGCGTAGGCGCCGCCGGTCAGGTTGAGGTTGATGGATCCCATTCGGCTGGACACGAAGGCCATTAGCCGAAAATCGCTACGGGCGACGTGATCGGCGAAGGATTCGGCAATCATCATCGGCCCGATCAGGTTCGTTTCCAGCACACGCCGCCAGTGATGGTAGTCCATCTGCCCAAATGGCTTGTGCGGATGGCCGATGCCGGCATTGCTGACCAGGATGTCGATCGGCTCGCCCGAGAGGCGCGCGGCCAGCGCCGCGATCGCCGCATGGTCGGTGACGTCGAGGCCGATCGCCTCGACGTTTCCGACGAGATCGGACGCGCCCTGCGCGGTTGCGGGATTCAGGAAGGTCGCCAGAACGCGATGGCCTTCGGCCGCGTATTGGCGCGCGAACTCTCGCCCGAGGCCGGTGTCGCAGCCTGTAACCAGAACTGTGGGCAAGGCGGAAACCTCTCTGTCCTGACTGCGATTTTGCGTGAGCGGGCGTGTGGCGCCCCGCGCTTACCTGATGCGCGCGCCCGTTTCCTCTACGACGGTCTTCCAGCGCTGCTTTTCGGTTGTGATAAACGCCGCGTAATCGTTCGGCGCCAAGTAGGCCGGGTCGGTGCCCTGCTTGCTGAGCACGCCGGCCAGAACCGGGTCCTGCAGGGCGGCGTTCACCTCTTTATCGAGCCGCGCGACCACATCCGCGGGTGTTCCGGCCGGCGCGGCGACGCCTTGCCAGCCCAGCACGACGAAGTCCTTGACGCCCGCCTCCGCGGCGGTCGGCACGTCGGGAGCGGTGCTCGACCGCGCCGAGCCAGTCAGCGCCAGCGGCCGCACGTCGCCGGATTCGGCGAAAGGTTGAACCAGGTTCACGCCATCAACGACCAGGTCGATACGCCCTGCCACGAGTTCGTTGATGGCCGGGGCGCTGCCGCGAAAGGGCACGTGCTGCAGCTTCACGCCTTCGCGGCTGGCGAACAGCTCCACGGCGAGATGATTGATGTTCCCAACGCCGCCCGAGCCATAGTTAAGGGCTCCAGGCTTCTGCTTTGCGAGCGCCACGAAATCGGAAACCGTTTTGGCCGGAGAGGTCTTGGGCACCGCCATTAGCAGCGGGGTGACCACCGTGCGTGCGATATGGACGAAGTCCTTTTCGGGATCAAAGGACTTCATCTCGTAGAGGTAGGGGTTGATCGACACGATGCCGAGATTTTCGGCCAGGAGCGTGTAGCCGTCCGGCTCCGCTTTCGCGACGCTTTCGGCCGCGATGTTGCCGCCCGCGCCGGCCTTGTTCAGCACGGTGACGCGCTGGCCCATTTGCTTGCTCAGCTGCTCGGCCAGTTGCCTCGCGACGACATCGACGCCTCCGCCGGGCGCGAACCCGACCACCAGAATGATCGGCCTCGTCGGGTAGTTATCCGCGCCGGCCGCGGCGCCCGAGCAGAGCAGCAGAATGGCCGCCAACACTGATCTCATCATGCGTCCTCCTTGTGGCCTGCCATGGCGGCGTAGCGCTCATGCAATCCTAGGCGGCGGAATACTTCGACCGGGGCGTCATGCGCCCGCATCTCGCCAATGAGCAGGTCGATCATCCGCGCCTCGACGTCGGCGATCTGGCGCGGCGCCGTCTGGCCGGGATCGCTCGAGAGGTCGTAAAGCGCCGTGCCGGCGTCGAGCAGCGGATAGCGCGAGACCATGTTGGCCTTGGCGTCCGCGACCACCGGCAGGCGCAGAACCTGGCATCCCTTGGTGAAGTCGAAGGGTCCGAACAGCGTCGCGCGCGCGAGCTCGATGGGCTCGAAGAAGCTGCGCATGTGCACCGGCATCAGCGTGTAGTGGTAGAGCTGCTCGTCCCCTTCCGGGTAGCGGAAGTAGGTGTAGCGTCCGTCCGTGACGTTCACGGCTCCGCCGAACTGTCCGTAGATGCAGGCGGGCCGTACGGGCCTGTCGTCGCCCAGCGTCGGCAGCAGCGAGCGGCCACGCACCTCCGGCGGGATGGGCGCGCCGAACAGGTCGAGCACCGTCGGCATGAGGTCTGTCGTCTGCGTCAGCGCCGAGCGCCGCTGGCCATCCGCCGCTGGCTGGCGGGGGTCATGGATGAACAGTGGGATGTGGGTCACTTCGTTGAAGAAGGGCGGCCTGTTCTTGCCCCAGAACTCATGCTCGCCGAGCAGAAGGCCGTGGTCGGTCGACACGATCAGGGCGGTGTCTGACCACAGGTCGTTCTCGTCGAAATAGTCGAGGAGCCTGCCGAGATACTCGTCGCACATCTTCACCAGCGCCAGGTAGTTGGCGCGCAGCTCGTCACCTTCCGGACCGGAGAGGTCCATGCGGCCATAAGGTGGCCAGTCGAGCACGGGCCCCTGGTAGCCGGTCGGCAGGCCCTGCCGAAAGCGGTTGGCGGCGAAGAACGGCTCGTGCGGATCGAAGCATTCGAGATGGAGGATCCAGTCGTCGTCACTCTTGTTGCGCTCGAGGAAGTGCAGCGCGCCTTCGAAGCACTGCACAAGGGGGAAGTCGCTCTCGCCCTGCATGGCCTCGCGCGACAACACGTAGGGGAGGTTGGAGTTGGGGCCGGTCTGGCCGTTGAAGACGAGCGGATGATAGGTCTGCTGCAGCCCGGCGACGTCCGGCTTGGCGACGCCTTGCCACTTGTCCTTTTCCTGTCCGCGGATGAACTCCCACGACGAATAGCGCCCATGGAAGCCGACGCCGCCATCCTCGAAGTAGTGGTAGTGGTCGGTGATGAGGTGCGAGTAGACGCCGCGCTCGCCCAGGATCTGCGGAAAGGAGTTGTCGAATGGCTCCAGCGGTCCCCACGGGCGATGCAGGAAGTTGAGCCGCCCGGTGTGGAGGTCGCGCCGCGCCGGCATGCAGGGCAGGCTGCCCACATAGGCGTTGTCGAACACGGCCGTTTTCCGGGCCAGGCGATCGAAAGCCGGCGTTTCGATGGCTTTGCCGCCGTAGCAGCCGAGCGCATGGCGGTTCAGGGAGTCGAAGAGCAGGTAGACGAGCCGCATGCGCCGTTCTCTCAGTTGTCGTTGACCATGCCCCAGCGGCGGACCGTGTTGCGTTCGATGGACGCGAAGATGAAGCGGTCGAAGGCCAGCCAGAGCACGCCGATCACCACGATCCCGCAGATAATGGTGTCGGTGCCGTACCATTTGGTGGCGTCCATCATCAGGAAGCCGATGCCGTTGGTGCCGATGATGAGCTCGGCCGCCACTAGCGCTCGCCAGCCGAGCGCCAGCGAGGTGCGCAGGCCAAGCAGCAGTTGGACCATGGCGCCGGGCAGGACCAGCTCGCGCACGACCTGCCAGGGCGAGGCGCCTAGCGAGCGCACTGCGCGCCACAGCACCGGCGGAATGGAGCGGACGCCCGAGATGGCGTTGTAGAAGGAGCTGAAAAAGACCGAGTTCACCACCAGGAACGTCACGGCCGTGTTGCCGAGCCCGAACCACAGCACTGCGAGCGGCGCCCAGGCTATGCCGGCGACAGCCTGCAGGAACACGGCGACCGGCATCACGATCCGCGACACCCGTGCGTTCATGGCCAGCAGCACGCCGAGCGGGATCGCGATGAGGTTGCCGACCATGAACGCGGCCGTAAGCCGCAGCAGACTGGCCCCGACAGACCGCGCGAGTTCGCCGTTCAGCGTGAGCTCGATGAACCGCCGGCCCACCTCCGAGACGGTCGGCAGCATATAGGCCGGATAGCTGAACACGGATGGCGCCGCCTGCCAGATCAGCACGAGGGCGACGAACGGCGTGAGGCCGAGCAGAGCGGATCGGAACTTTTGCCCTCCCGTCATCGCTCGCCCGCATCGCTGGACAGGCCCCACCTCTCCACCGAGGCGCGTTCGAGCGGCCGCAGGTAAACGCGGTCGAGGAACAGCCAGAGCACGCCCATGACCACCATTCCGGCCACTGTGCGGGCGGTCTGCTGGGTCGCGGCCGACGTGAAGATGAGATAACCGACCCCTTCCTGCTGGGCGATCATCTCGGCGAAAATCAAAGCCCGGAAGCCAAAGCCGGCGCCCACCCGCACGCCGTTGAACACGGAGGGCAGGATGGCGGGCAACGTGACCTCGCGCAGCACGGACCAGGAGCTTCCGCCAAGGGATCGGATGACCCGGCCATAGACCGGCGGCACCGACCGGACGCCCGTCACCACGTTGTGGACGAGCGGCGACGCGACCACATACGCGACCGCGACGATGATGATGGACGGCCCGTAGCCCCACCACAGGATCAGTAGCGGGATCCATGCCACTTCCACGATCGCGTAGGTGAAGTTCACCAACGGCATCAGGAGATCAGACACGCGCCTGTTGGACGCGATCGCGAGCCCCAGCGCGACGCCCGCCAGCGCGCCGATCGCTACGCCCGTGAGGTAGTGCAGCAGGCTGAGCTTGACGTACTCGAACAGGATTCCGGTGTTGAACAGATCGAACAGCGCCCGAGCCACGTCGGCCGGGGAGGGGAACAGCACCTTGGGCACGCCCGAGAGGCTGGACGCCGCCTGCCAGGCGGCGATCACGATGGCGAAGCCCAGCAGCGGCTCGACGCCGTCCCGCCACGCCTTCGCCCACCAGCGATCCCGGCGCATCGAACGCGGGGGCGTCGTCCCGAGCTCCACGGCGGCCGTCATCAGCGGTCGAGCCTCTGGATGCTCGCCACCCAGGACCGGCTCGCGAGAGCGTCGATGTTGGCGGGCGAGACGTTGCGCAGGCGGACGGTGCGGCCCTCGGCGCCTGTCATCGTACCCCATTGCTGGAGCCGGCTCATGTGGAACTGCTCCGGCGCGACCGTGAGGGTGACGGCGATGTTTTCAGGGCCGGTCGCGGCCGCGAGACCCGCCGCGCTTCGCTTCGCGCGACCATCGAGCGCCTGGACGACCCCGTGTCCCAGAACCGCGACCGCGATCGCGGCGGTGATCCAGAAGGCGGGCGCGCGCAGGATCGCGTTCACTGGCGCCGCGCCCCGTGCTCGGCCCGCACCCTGGCAAGCACATCGTCACGGATGCGGATGAAGTCGGGATCGGATCCGATCGCCGGCCAGCGCCGGCGCGCGCGCGGAATGTCGACGCCCACCACGGAGGCTACCCGGCCAGGATGTGGGGCCATCACGATCACCCGGTCTCCCAGAAACACCGCCTCGTCGACGCTGTGGGTGACGAACAGGATGGTGAGGCCGAGCGTGGACCAGAGGCGCAGAACCTCCTCCTGCAGGATCAGCCGATTCTGGGCGTCGATGGCCGCGAAGGGCTCGTCCATCAGGACGATTTCGGGTTCGCTGGTCAGGGTGCGGGCTACGGCGGCTCGCTGCTTCATGCCGCCGGAGAGCTGGTGCGGATACTTACGGGCGACGTCCGCCAGCCCGACCAGTTCCAAGAAATGGCGCGCCTTGGCCTCGCGCTCGGCCCGGGGCATGCCGCGGATCTTGAGGCCCAGCGCCACGTTGTCGAGCACCGAGCGCCAGGGCAGGAGTGCATATTCCTGGAAGACGACGCCGCGATCGGCGCCGGGGCCTTGGACGCGCCTGCCGTCAAGACTGATCGAGCCAGCCTCCGGCTGGAGAAAGCCCGCGATGGCGCTGATCAGTGTGGACTTGCCGCAGCCGCTGGGGCCGACCACGCACAGGAACTCGCCATCGTGAAGATCGATATCGACGCCGTCCAGCACGCGCTGCCGTTCGGTGGGGGCGGCGCCCGGATAAACGATGGTTAGGTCGCGAACCGCGATCTTGACCTGGGAGGACGCGGCGGTCAGCTCCATGGCCCACCCTTCAGGCACATGTCGTAAACGGCCGTGTGGTCTTGCCGACCTCGGCCGTTCCGAGTCGCCGTTTCGTAGACCCTCAGCGCGGCGCGGGCCGTTTCGGCGGGAACGCCTGCGGCGTCCGCCATCGCGAGGATAAGCCCGATGTCCTTGCGGGCGAGGTCGATCATGAAGCCGGGATCGAGGTCTCCCTTGAAGGCCTTGGCAGGGTACGTGGTGGTGAGGTGACCCTTGCCGGCTACAGTTTGCGAAAGCACGCCGTAGACGGTGTCGAGTTGCAGCCCGGACCGCTGCGCCATCGCGAGGGCTTCGGCCGTCACCACATTGATGGTCAGCGACATGTAGTTGTTGACCAGCTTCATGCGGCTGCCGCTCCCGACCGGTCCGCAATGCTTGACCGCGTCCGACAGGAGGGAGAACAACGGACGTGCGCGCTCGACGTCCTCATCCCGTCCGCCCGCCATGATCAGCAGTTTTCCCTCCTCGGCCTCCTTGGACGAACGCGCCACCGGGGCGTCCACCATCGCGATGGATCGCGCGGCGAAACGGTTGGCGAGCGCGTCCGTTTCGCTGGGCGCGATGGTGCTCATGTCGATGTAGAGAGCCTCCGGCCGCATGCGATCGGCCAGAACATTCGACACGTCGTGCACGGCCGCTCCGTTTGGCAGCATCGTGATCACCACGTCCGCATTTTCCGCCGCCGCGGGCAGGTCGTCCGCCCAGCCAACCTGCCGGGATTGCGCCGCGACCCGGGCTTCGTGGGCCAGGTCATGGCCGAGAACCGTGAAGCCGCCGCGCGCCAGATTGGCGGCCATCGGCAGGCCCATGACGCCGAGCCCGATGAACGCGACGATCTTGTCCGAACCCTGTTTCAAACCCGCAACTCCGCGGGAATCGGCGACAGATCCGAGAAGAATTGCGGACCCTTCTCCTGCGCGAACCGCGTGAACTGCGGGTCAATCGCATCCTTCATGTCCGGCGTATTGCGGAGCACGCCCATGCTGGCGAGATCCGGGATTGTCTTAGACATGTAGTTCTCGAGCGTGCGCTTCGAGATGCGCTGGTCGTAATTGACGATCGGAATGCCGGCCCGCCAGGCGTCCGGCGTCAGGCCCGGGATCCACCGCATCGCGACGTCGACGGCGGCGCCGGCCTTGTTGGCGCGGACCCATTGCTGGCATTCGGCCACGGCGAGCATGAAGCGCCGCAGCTCCTCGGCCTTGGATGCGGTCAGCGCCTTGGTGGTCAGGATTGTGCCGGGATCGTAGCAAGTGTCGCATCCGCCCAGCGACAGGCGCACCGTTCCCTCGACCGCCCGCAAGGCGCCTTCCGCCCAGGGTTCCCAGACCGCGATGGCGTCCACGTCTCCGCCTCGCAGGGACGCGATCATGTTGGGCGGCGCGAGGTTGACCAGCTTGTATTGATCGTCGGCGATTTTGTTTTGCCGCATCATGCCCCGGAGATAGCCCTCCGCGGAGGCTCCGCGCGGCATGCCGACTGTCTTTCCGATCAGGGCCTTGAGGTCTCCGGGAGCAGCCTTGAGCGCGGGGGCCGCGACGATCGACTGGTTCGGCGCGTAACTCGTCGCGATCGGATCGCCATGAAGGTGGCCAATGAGCACGATGGGAAAGCCGCGGGCGACGCCTGACAGAAAGGGGAGGGAGCCCATCGTGTTGACGTCCTGGGCGCCGGCGATCAGGCCGTTCACCATCTCCACGCCGGACGGGTAAGAAACTGGCTTCGCATCGAGCCCATGTTTGGCGAAGATGCCAGCCTCTACACCATAGTAGATCACGACGAATTCGGACGATGTCGAAACGCCTACCTTGATCGGCAGCGTATTCGTCATTTGAGCCTGGGCGCGTTGGCCCGCCGCGCCCAGGGCCACGCCCGCGAGCGTTCCAGCGATGAAGTTCCGGCGTCCGATCATCGATCATCCTCCCACCACAGGCGCTATCGGCCTGTTTGTGCGATAATCATATACGATATATAATTCTGTCCAGTCCAGAGTGTATCGGACCAGCCGCCCGGTTTTGGGCAGACGCTGCGGATCAGGCTAGAGACGCCGGCGCGGTTCAGCTACCGAAGCCGTCAACGCAGAATGCTCAAGACCGAGCGCGCCGATCGCATTCTCGATCGAGGGGAAACCGAAGATGTCCAAGCAGGGAACCGAAAGCTTGGAGCGCATCAGCGCCGGCCAGCACAGACTGGGAACGGAGCCGCCGGTTATCCGGGCGTCCAGCCTCGCCGGCCAGGTTTACGAGGCGCTCCGCCGGAAAATCACCGAAGGGCAACTTGAAGAGAACCAGCCGCTCGTCATTGCGGCTATCGTCCGGGAGTTTGGGGTAAGCCAGACGCCGGTTCGCGAGGCCTTGGCCCGGCTGCACGCCGAAGGCGTCGCGACGTTCACGAACAACTTTGGCTACCGGGTCGCTCCGCTGCCCAGCATGGCGGACTATCATCACTGGATGCAGGCGCGTCTTGTGCTCGAGGTCGGCGCCCTGAAGGCTTCGGCAACGCGGGTCTCACCCGAAGACCTGGCCGCGCTGGGCCAACTCAACGAACGGATCGCCAACGCGCATTTTGGAAAAGACTTCGCGGGGGTGAAGCTGTTTTCGGAGCTGAACCGCGAATTCCATCGCAAGCTCATCGGCATGTCCGCGAACCCCTTCTTGATCAAGGCTTATGATCAGATCTGGCTGGGCGCTCAATTTTCCCGGGTTCATTTCGAGACCGGCATTCCGGACCGCGAGCTGATCGCCAACGAACACCAAGCCATCATCCGGTCATTGTCCGCCGGCGAGATCGCGGAGGCGTCGGACGCGCTATCAACTCATATCGTGAGAAGTCTCGAGCGCGACGCAGCTAGATAGTCTGCTGCATTTAGGATAAGAAAGATCAGTCGAGTACGGCCTGATCGGGTCCATCCTCCGAACAGAGCTGTGATTTACATCCTTCCTGAGCACTGCGCCGGCCGACAAACGCTGTCTCAAGTTTTGTTGTTGGCGAACAAGACTTTCAAATCCGCGCTTTCGACCATCTGCCGACGTTCAGAATGTCCGCTTCTCGGCGGAAATCTCTGGCCGAATTATTACACGACCTTCGTACGCCTGCGGACTTCCCGATGCGGGGATGTGTCCGTCCGTTGAAGTGTCCGTCCAGTCAAGCCAACGACCGCCTCGGACTCAAATCTTCAGGCGTCACTCTCAGGCTCGATGGGCACAACAACTCGAAAAGGAGCAAAATCGACTCCAAGAAGCCTCGACCTGTGGTCTCTATCACCTGTCTCCTTGCGCCAAGGTCATAAGCCAAAGCGGCCGACGCCGGTCTCGGCATCGGCCACTCGAATAAATACCTAGTTATCTCGTTCCCATACTCGAAGGTGCGAAACGTAGGTCCGGCATGGCAAGGTCACCGTCGACCTTTTATACCGGCCCCCGTCGGTAGGGTTCTCAAGCCAGCATGCGGACCTTGGGCTCGCGATCCCACTGGCGCGACTGTGCCGGCGTTATGAAGGCTGCGGCGCCCTTCGCGAGGTCGACGACGCTTGCATCGGGCGCGACCCCAGACTTGTCCAGCAAGGGCTGAGCTTCCTTGGTGTATCCGATCGCCTTCAAATGCCCAAAGGCGTTCTTGGCGAAATCGGTCGCGGCGCCTTCGTTCAACAGGGCCGCACAGCCTGCCTTCGAGAGCACCAACGCGACCGCGTCGAACAGGACCGACGGCGTCCCCGCGAGCTGGCCGTCTGCCTTCAGGCGGGCGCCATCCTTCAGGGTGACGCCGCCGATCTTGGGAGCGACGATCATCACCGTGGCGCCCTCGGCCTCCGCAGCCTCCCGGACTTCGGACACGAGGGCGCCGTCCGCACCGTCGGTCACCAGGATCGCGATCTTGCGGCCCTTCAGGCTCGGGGGGTACTTGTCGATGAGCCGAAGCCCGGGCGAAGGGGCCATATCGCTGGGCGCGACCGCCGCCTTCGACGCGGCTGGCAGTTCGACGTTCAGGCCCACGGCCACCCGCTTGGCCAGCTCATCGTCGACGTTGCGCAGGTTGGACAGTACCCGCGCCACCACATGGTCCAGCGTCACCTTCGAGAGTTCGAATACGATGGCGCTCGCGAGGTGGGCCTGCTCGATGGCGGACTGCGAGCGATAGAAGAGCCGAGCGTGGCTGTAATGATCGGCAAAGGTCTCCGAGCGCAGGCGGACCTTTTCTCCCTCGAGCGGGACCGGCGCGGTCCGGAAGCCACCGCTGTGATCCTCGCGCGGGCCGCCGTCCTCGCCGGCTTGGCCCAGCGTATTCGGCTCGTAATTGGCGCGGCCGGTGAAAACTTGCGTCTGCATATGCCCGTCGCGCTGCAGGTTTTGGAAGGGGCAACCCTTGGCGCGGTTGATCGGGAGCTGGTGGAAGTTGACGGTCCCGAGGCGCGAGAGCTGCGTGTCCTGGTAAGAAAACAGGCGGCCCTGCAGCAGCGGATCCTCCGAGACGTCTATGCCGGGGGGCATGTTGGTGGGCAGGAACGCCACTTGTTCGGTCTCGGCGAAAAAATTGTCGGGGTTCCGGTCGAGCACCATGCGCCCGACAATCCGGATTGGCGCCAACTCTTCGGGGATCACCTTCGTGGCGTCCAGGATGTCGAAGGGCAGCGCGTCGGCCTCCTTCTGGGTGAGCAACTGTACGCCGAACTCCCATTCCGGGAAGTCGCCCTTGGCGATCGCCTCGTACAGGTCGCGGCGGTGATAATCCGGATCGGCTCCGGCGATCTTCAAAGCCTCGTCCCAGCAGGTCGACTGGAGGCCAAGCTTAGGGCGCCAGTGGAACTTGACGAAGGTGGCCTCGTCCTCGTCGTTCAGAAACCGGAACGTGTTGACCCCAAACCCCTCCATCATGCGCAGGGATCGCGGTATCGCCCTGTCTGACATCGCCCACATGATCATGTGGGTCGCCTCGGGCATCAGGCCGATGAAGTCCCAGAAGGTGTCGTGGGCGCTCGCCGCTTGTGGATAGCCGCGGTCGGCCTCCATCTTCACCGAGTGGATTAGGTCCGGGAACTTGATGGCGTCCTGAATGAAGAAGACCGGGATGTTGTTGCCGACGAGATCCCAGTTGCCCTCTTTTGTGTAGAACTTCACCGCAAACCCGCGCACGTCGCGAGGCGTGTCGACGGAGCCGGCGCCGCCCGCGACCGTGGAGAAGCGGACGAAGACTTCGGTCTTGGCGCCGATCTCGGTAAGCACCTTGGCGCGTGTCACGTCCGCCAGGGACTCCGTCAGCTCGAAGTAGCCGTGCGCCGCCGAGCCGCGCGCATGCACGATACGCTCCGGGATCCGCTCGTGATCGAAGTGCTGGATCTTCTCCCGGAGAACAAAGTCTTCGAGGAGGGACGGCCCGCGCCGCCCGGCTTTCAGCGAGTTCTGGTTGTCGCTGACAGGAACGCCGTGGTTTGTCGTCAGTCGCCGCTCTGGACTTGTGGCGACCTGGTGTAACTCGTCGCCATGGCCGCGCTGCTCAGCCGGGCGAGAGCCGGGATGTGTCTTCTTTGTCATGGAATAAATCCTTGCTCGCGCGGGGCTCGCGCCGGCAGCTTCGCACCGGCATCGGTCAGCAACCCAGGAACTGGCGGCGCGTTCCATGCCGAGGTCGCCGACACCCCGAGTTGAAATCACCAAGGGGCAGCATGGGAAGTGGCTTGGCTGAAGTCTGCGGCAGCTGTCGGTATTTGGGCAGCGCCGGTCGAAGCACAAACTGCCGGCCGCTTTCCGTAGGCAGCTTATGTCCAGATGTGACGCGAGGGAGACTTGGCCAAACCGGCGCTCCTCACATCCAGCGGTCATTTCCAGGATGCCACGTCAAAGCGACCGTACATGCGCCAGAATGACTCGCTTCCGACCGTGGCTGGTTCGTTGCTCCCTGCCGCCCTAAGTTGCGGAGGTGGACGCGAGGGAGCAGGACGCCGATGGATTGGGACACACGGACTGGACGCTACGAGCCGGGCGACGTCGTGCTCGGTTCGGGCGAGGTCCTGAAGAACGCCTGCCTGAGCTGGAAGAGCTACGGGACACTCTCGGCCGACCGCGACAATGTCATCGTGTTTCCCACGAGCTACTCCGCCCAGCATAGCGATCAGGAGTGGCTCATCGGCCCCGAAGGGATCCTCGACCCGACGCGGTGGTTCATCGTCATCCCGGACATGTTCGGCAACGGCCTGTCGTCCAGTCCGAGCCACGCGCCGGACTATCCATCGCTGGTCACGACGGCCGACAACGTCCGCGCGCAGCGGCGGCTTCTGGCCGACGTCTTCGGCATTGAATCCGTCGCCTGTGTCTACGGCTTCTCGATGGGCGGGCAGCAGGCCTACCATTGGGCCGCCCTCTATCCCGACGCCGTGGAGAGGGCCATCGTGGTCTGCGGCAGCGCGCGGACCGCGGTTCACAACCAGGTCTTTCTGCAGGCGCTCCAGGCCACCCTGGAGGCGGCTCCCGAGCACCTTGGCGGCGGACGCTTCTCGTCCCAACCCGACGCAGCCATGCGCGCCTTCGCGAGGATCTACGCCACCATGGCGCTGAGCCAGGATTGGTACCGCGCGAACCTGCACCTCGCCACACCAGGCGCCACGTCGCTCAATGACTTCCTCGACCGCGTCTGGGCGCCCGGATTCCTGCGCCGCAAGGCGGAGGACCTCTATGCGCAGTGCTCGACGTGGCTTGCCTCCGACATCAGCGCTAACGCGCTCTACCAGGGGGATCTCGTGCGGGCGCTCCAGTCCATCAAGGCCCGCATGCTGCTCCTTCCGTCGCGCACGGACCTTTACTTCCCGGTGGCTGACAACGCGGGCGAAATGGCCCATGTCCGCCACGCGGAACTGCGGCCGATTCCAAGCATATGGGGGCATCGGGCCGGCAATCCGGCGGCGAACCCGGCCGACGCGGCCTTCCTGCGCGACGCGGTGGGCGACTGGCTATCGCGCGGGTGAGGGCTCCGCCACGACGTTCGCTAACCGCTGACCCGACCTGGAACGATCAAGATCCCGATGACCGATGCATATCCCGATAGCCGCGAGGCCGCCATGGCGGCGCTCGCGGCGCGCTACCGTGCCGACCCGGAGCCTGGCGACGCTCCGTGGAATGCGGTGCTCGCCACGCTTTTGACGCATCGCAGCGTCAGGGCGTTTCGGCCCGATCCCGTGCCCCCGGAGGTGCTCCGAATGGCCGTGGCCGCGGCCCAGTCGGCGCCCACCTCGTCCAACCTCCAGGTCTGGAGCGTCGTGGCCATCGAGGATCCGGCGCGCAAGGCCCGCCTGGCGGAGCTCGCGGGGCGACAGCGGCACGTCGAGGAATGTCCCCTGTTTCTGGTCTGGCTCGCCGACCTGTCGCGCCTGCGGACCCTTGGCTCGGAACGGGGCCGCGCCACCGCCGGACTCGACTACCTGGAAAGCCTTCTCGTGGCCGTGATCGATGCGGCGCTTGCTGCCCAAAACGCGGTCGTCGCCCTGGAGTCGCTCGGGTATGGCACGGTCTATATCGGCGGAATGCGCAACAAGCCGGAAGAGGTCGCGGCGACGCTCGGCCTGCCGGCTGACGTGGTCGCGGTGTTCGGCCTATGTGTCGGCCGGCCGGACGAGGCCCGCCCAGCTTCGGTCAAGCCGCGCCTCCCGGTCGAAGCGGTTCTCCACCCGGAGCGCTACGGCGGGCCGCCCGCTGCGGACCTTGTCGCTGGCTACGATGCGGCCCTGCGCAGCTTTCAAGTGGAACAGGGCATGGCTGCCAACGGCTGGTCTGACACCGCCTTGCAGCGCGTACGTGGCCCGGAGTCCCTGAGTGGCCGCCACCGTCTCGGCGAAGCGCTGGCCGCTCGGGGCTTTGCGTTAAAGTGACCGGGCCGGCACGTAATCGTCCTGGAAAGGCCAGCGTAAGGGGCCAGGATGTTGCTACAACACGTGCGAATGCCGGACAGTCCGGCACAGCAGGAGTAGATCGTGGCTGAGCGATTTGAGCGGCATCGGCAACCTTGGACGCAGGAAGAGCTGGAGAAGCTGAGGTTGCTCGCCAAGAAGGGCATGGCGCTCAAGGCCATATCGAAGGCGCTGACACGCAGCGAAGAATCCATCAAGGACCGCGCCAAGCTCGACGGGATCGGGATCGCCAAGCTCCGATAGCTCGCTGGAGGCGAAGTTCTTCGGCCGGAGGCGACGTCCATGAAGGAGCGTATGCTACCGGCGCCTCTTTGCCCTACTCCGTCCTAGGAACTCGGGAGTGTCTGCCCAAGTCTCGCACGGATGCGGCGTTCCAAGAGGTGTTCGCAACGTCTGCCAGGCCCAAGTCGAAGCCGCGGCCCTGGAACGCGGGTCGGATAATTGGTGCAAAGCCGCCCCTCAGCCTCAGCACATCTGGGAATTGAGAACTCGGCTTCAAATCGAGAGACGTGTCCGCGACCTCGCGATGTTCAACGTCGCGATCGACAGCAAGCTCAGCGGAAGTGATCTCGTTCGGCTTCGCGCCGCGGACGTTGCTGCCGCGCTCGTGACATGGCTTGCGGTGCGGCGACCTGGATCGGGAAACTGGCTCTGGCCAAGCCAAAGCCGAGCCGGAGACCTACGGAGGGGCGGCCCATTAGAGACCGCAGCTTCCTTATTCCATCATCAACTTCTCATTTTGCGCCGGCGTGGGCCCATCTCCGCAAACCGGTGATCCAAGTGTCAGCTCGGTTAGCAGCCAAGCCGGTCAGCCTTACCATCTCGCACCAACAAGTTCGCTGCGAAAGCATCCGAACCCGTTGACCGCATTGTCGGGTTGTCGGACAATGGCGATAAGCTAGCGACGGAGCGCGGTGTTGGTCGACCAAAATCTGCTTGTGAAACTTGGAGACGGTCGGGCGTGGGTGACCTTCAACCGCCCCGACAAGTTCAATCCGCTGGATTGGGCGACGCTGAAGGAGCTGCGCCGCGCCATCGAGGCGCTTGACGCGGATCCGGCCGTCCGAGCCGTGGTGTTCACGGGCGCGGGCCGGGCTTTCTCGGCTGGAGGCGACCTTGCGGGCTATCTGTCCCTCTATGCCGACAAGCCGGCGTTCCGCCTGTTCCTCGACGATTTCGCAGCTGTTTGCGGCCTAATCGAGCGCTCTTCCACGATCTTCATCGCGGCCGTGAATGGAACCTGCGTGGCCGGCGGGCTCGAGCTCTTGCTCGCCTGCGACCTGGCGTTCGCGGCGGATACGGCGCGGATCGGCGACGGGCACGTTAATTTCGCGCAGATCCCAGGCGCGGGCGGGTCGCAGCGGCTGGCCCGGGCCATCGGCGTGATGCGGGCCAAGCACCTGATGCTTTCGGGCCGTCTCCTCGACGCGCGCGAAGCCGAGCGGATCGGCCTCGTCGCCGAGGTCGCGCCGGCCGACGCTCTCGCAGGCCACGTGAATGCGTTCGTGGACGACCTCGTCCAGCGCAGCGCGACCGTGCTGGCCTCCATGAAGAAGCTGGTCAACGACACACGCACAACAGGCTGGCAGGACGGGCTCGACGCCGAGATGGACGTCGTCCACGCCTACGCGACGGGCCACCCGGACGCGATGGAAGGCCTGCGCGCCTTCGCGGAAAAACGCCGCCCCCATTTCGCCGCCGATTGAGGAGCGGACCATGTTCACCCTGCGCGACCGCTATTGCATCGCCGGCATCGGCAACACGGAATACACCAAGCGATCCGGCCGGACGGTTCTGGACCTCGCGTCCGAGGCCTGCCTGAAGGCCTCCGCCGACGCCGGCGTTCCTGTCCAGGACATCGACGGGATCGTGAGCTTCAACTTCGGCGATTCCGTACCGGGCATCGCGGTCGCGACGGCCCTGGGCATGCCGCATGCGCATTACTGCGTCGACATCGCGGGCGGCGGCAACGCCGCGAACCTGATCGTCATGCACGCCATCGCGGCCATCGAGGCCGGGCTGGCGAAGACCGTGCTCTGCTACAGGGCCATGAACGGCCGCTCGGGCTATCGGCTCGGGGGCGGCCGCGAACTCGCGGCCCGCGGCATTACCCAATACACGGCCCCCTTCGGCTGGATCACCTATCCGCAGGCCATGGCGATGTGGTGCCGCCGACACATGATCCGCTACGGCACCACGGCCGAGCAGCTCGGCGAGGTGGCCGTCACGTGCCGCGCCAACGCGACGCTGAACCCCCGCGCCATGCAGCGCGACCCGATGACGATGGACGACTACATGGCGTCCCGCTTCATCGTGGAGCCGTTCAGGCTGCTCGACATCTGCCTGGAAAGCGACGGCGCCTGCGCGGTGCTGGTGACGTCCGCCGATCGCGCCAAGGACATGGCCAAGCCGCCCGTCTACGTGATGGGCGCGGCCTATGGCGGCGGCCCGAACCAGGGCGAGGACCTGTTCGACGCCATCCGCTGGCCCGAGCATGCCGAGAACTACGCGAAATACATCGCTGAAGACCTCTGGGGCGGCGCGGGCGTCTCGCCGAAAGACATCGACGTGGCGGAGATCTACGACTGCTTCACCTACAGCGTGCTGATGCAGCTGGAAGGCCTCGGCTTCTGCAAGGAAGGCGAAGGCGGCTCCTTCGTTCAAGGCGGCCGCATCGCCCGCAATGGCGAGTTGCCGATCAACACCCACGGCGGCCTCCTGTCGGAGGCCTATATCCACGGCTTCAACCACGTGATCGAGGCTGTCAGCCAGTTGCGGGGCGATGCCGGCGAGCGCCAGGTGCGCGACGCCGAGATCGCCCTCACGACGGCCGGCGCGATGACGTGCGGGAGCGCCATGGTCCTTCGCAGGTGAACGACATGACCTACGCCAAGCCGCTCCCCGAGCCCGATCCCGATTCCGCGCCGTTCTGGGCGGGGACGAAAGAGCACCGGTTGATGCTGCAGAAATGCGGCGGATGCGGGCGCTTCCGCTTCCCGTCCCAGCGCCTCTGCCCGCACTGCCATTCGCCTGAGGCCGAGTGGGTCCAGGCCAGCGGAAACGGCACGGTGTTCAGCTGGATCGTAGTGCGCCACCCCGTCCCGCGCGAGGTCTACGGGCAGGATGTCCCCTACGTGGTCGCGTTGATCGCGCTCGACGAGGGCGTGCGCATGCCCAGCAACATCGTGGGCTGCGCCCCCGAGGACGTGACCGCCGAAATGGCTGTCACGGTGCAGTTTGACGATGTGACGCCCGATGTCACCCTTCCCAGGTTCAAGCCCGGACGAGCGTGAGCGATGATCACCGGTGAAACCTTTTCGTCGGCGTCGCCGCACCTGGGGCGACTCGCCGCCATGAACAGGGCGAGCCTCGAGGCGTTGCAGCTGCGGCGCATCCAGGCCCTGCTCGAACGGCTCTACGCGCGGAACCCGTTTTATCGCGACCGCATGGACGCTGCCGGCGTCCGGCCTGAGCAGATCCGCAGCCTTGAGGATTTTCGCAAGCGCATCCCGGTCGCCACCAAGCAGGACTTCCTGGCAGACCAGGAGGCGCATCCGCCTTTCGGGCGTCGGCTGGGAGTCCCCCGCGAGGAGGTGGCGCTCGTCACCCTGACGGGCGGCACGTCTGGACAAGGGCAGGAGGTCTATGGCCGCACCCAGCGCGACGTCCACATGCTGGGCTACCTGCACCAGCTGCCGTGGACGATGGCCGGGCTGCGCCCCGGCGACGTGGCGTTCAACTGCGTCCCGGCCGGCGGCATGACCACGGGCGGCTGGGGCCCCGGCGAAGGCTTCAGGATCGCGGGCGCGACCGCGTTCCACGTCGGAGGGTCGCTGGCCACCGATGCGAAGATCGACATGATGCTCCGCTTCCGGGAAGCGCATTTCATCTACGCCTCCACGAACTATCACCACACCCTGGCCGAAGGCTTCCGCCGACGTGGGATCCGGCCGGCCGAAGCCTTTCCGATGATGCGCACGCTGTTCACGGCTGCGGAGGGCTACCCCACCGAGTGGGCCCAGGAGCTGGAGGCGTTCTGGGGCTGCCGCCTGCATGAAGGCTATGGCAGCACCCAGGGCGTCGGCTTCATCGCCAGCACCTGCGAGTGCGGCGCGGTGCGCCCGGACGGCGGCCGTGGCTGCATGCATTTTCTGGAGTGGGAGAACTACGCCGAGGTCATCGATCCCGACACCGGCGAACCTGTCGGCCCGGGCGAAGAGGGTGAGATCGTACTCACCAACCTCGGCGTCGAGGCCTCCCCGGTGCTGCGCTTCGCGACGCGGGACCGGGCGCGATTCATTCCCCACCACGCCTGCGGGTGTGGCCGGCCCTGGAACGGCATCGAGGCCGGCGGCATCGCGCGCTATGACGACATGATGAAAATCCGCGGCAACAACGTGTGGCCGCTCTCGGTCGACAACGCGGTGTTCAGCCACGCCCATGTCGAGGAGTACGCCGGCCGGGTCTTTGTCGACCAGGCGGGCCGGACCGAGGTGGAAGTGCGGCTGGCGCTGAAGAATGGCGCTCCCGCCGATGAAGCCTGGCGTGAAGATCTCTGCCGGACGCTCGCCGAGCGGATCAAGGCTGCAACCAACGTGCTGATGCAAGTCCGCGTGATTCCGCGCGAGGACCTGCCGAACTTCTCCTACAAGGCGCGGCGCTGGACCGACGAGCGCCGCGAAGGCATGCGCACGGAGCGCCTGACATGACCCAGGCCGAGACACAGCCGGACACCGCCCAGCAACGCGCCGCGCTTGAGGAGATGCGGCGCGCCGCCGCCGTTTTAGCGCGCGTGCAGGATTCGCTGCTGCGCGGCCAATATGCGCACCTCGCGGGCCGCATCGAGGCGTTGATCGAAATCCTGGACGCGGGCGGAGCGCCCGCCGGAGGCCAGCCATGACGAGGGCCGGACGACTGGACGGGCGGAGCGCGCTGATCACCGGCGGGGCCTCGGGCCTCGGCGCCGCCACCGCGCGAGCCTTCGTGCGCGAAGGCGCCCGGGTGATGATCGCCGACATCGACGAGGGCCGGGCGGCCGAACTCGCGCGCGAACTCGGCGACGGCGCCGCCTTCGTCCGGTGCGACCACACCGACCGCGGCCAGACGGAGGCCGCCGTCGCGGCCACGCTCGCGGCGTTCGGCGCGCTCGATATCCTTCACAACAACGCCGGCGGGCCTTTCGCGGGCCCGGTGGAGAGCGCCGACGACGCCGTGCTGGCGCGGGTGATCGGCGTCAACCTGGTGGGCGTGTTCAAGATGACGCAGTCGGCGCTGCCAGCCCTGCGGGAGAGCGCCGCGCGCAGGCCGCACGGCGCCTCGATCCTCTTCACGTCCTCGCTGCAGGGCATCAAGGCGCGGCCGAATTACACGGTCTACACGGCCTCCAAGCACGGCGTCGTCGGCCTCGTGAAAGGGCTGGCGCTGGAGCTGGCGCCGGCCAACATCCGGGTGAACGCGATCTGCCCGACCGTGACGGAGACGCCGATGCTGCGCTCGTTCCTGCCCGGAATGGCGCCCGACATGGACGAGGCCCGGGCGCGGCTCAAGGCCACCATTCCACTAGGCCGGATGCCGGAGCCGGAAGACACCGCCAACGCGGCGCTTTTTCTGGCGTCGGACGAAGCCCGCATGATCACCGGCGTGGCGCTTGCGGTCGATGGCGGACAGATGGCGGGCTGAGGAGGACGCAATGGGCTATCCGGACTTTCGACTGGATGGCCAGGTGGCCATCGTCACCGGCGGCAGCAGCGGGCTCGGCCAGGCTGGAGTTCTGGCGCTCGCACATGCGGGTGCCGATGTGGTGGTGGCCGCGCGGCGCCTGCCCGAATGCGAGGCCGTGGCGGAGCAGATCCGCCTCATGGGGCGGCGCGCCCTGGCGGTTTCGGTCGACGTCACCGACGAAGGCTCGACCCGCGCGTTGGCGAAGGCGGCCGAAGACTTCGGCCCGGTAAGCATCCTGTTCAACAATGCGGGCGTCATCTCGCCAAAGTCCCTAGCTGACACGTCCGCGGAAGAGTGGCGCCGGACCCTGGACGTCAGCGCGACCGGAACGTTTCTATGCAGCCAGGCCGTCGCGCCGGCGATGACCCGCCGCGGCCGTGGCGCGATCATCAACATGGGGTCCATCCTGTCCAGCGTCGGTATGGCCAACCGCGTCGCCTACGCGACCGCCAAAACCGCCGTGATCAGCATCACGCGCTGCCTGGCCGTGGAGCTCGGGCCATCGGGCGTGCGGGTCAACGCCATCGCGCCGACCGTGATCGTCACCGATCTCAACCGCAAGCTCACCGAAACCCAGCCTGAACTCTACAGGCGTGTGCTGGAGCGCATGCCGCTCGGCCGCCTGGGCCAGACCGACGACGTCACGGGCGCGCTCGTATTCCTTGCCTCGCCCGCGGCCTCGTTCATCACCGGGCAGACGCTCTATGTCGACGGGGGCTTCACGGCCGGTTGAGCCGCGCGCGCGGGGCGAAATCGCCCGTCCTGCGAGCTGATCCGATTGCCGGTCCCGCTTGGGGCATGGTACAAACTATTGTCGGACAATCCGACATAACCCGGCGACATGACCGGGATGGAGAGCAGCGCCGCGAGAGCGCTTCGAGGAAACGCGAGAGGGACTATGACCAGCTTTGGGACGCTTACCCGTAGGGGAGTCACTGCGCTTTTGGCAGCCGCTCTCGGGGCCGGAGCCTTCACCGGCGCTCAGGCGCAACAGCCTCCGATCAAGATCGGACTGACCACTGATCTCACCGGCATCGCGGCGGCCTACGCCCGCGGCCAGGTGAACGGCGTGGAGCTCGCCATCGCGGAAATCAACGCGGCGGGCGGCATCATGGGCCGCAAGCTCGAGCTGCTCGTGCGCGACAGCCAGCTGAGGCCGGAACTCGGCACCAGCCATACGCGAGACCTGATCACCCGCGAGAAGGTCGACTTCCTGATCGGGCCGGACGCAAGTTCGGTCGGCGTCGCGGTCTCGGCGGTCGCCAAGCAGTACAAGAAGGTCGTCGTCATGACGATCCCGAACACCCCGCGTCTGGTGGGCGAGCTCTACCATCCGCATTTCTTCACCATCGTGCCGAGCGGCACCATGCTGGCGCGCGCGATGGCGGAGGGCCTCGACAAAAAGTACAAGTCCATCGCGTTTATCGGCGGCGATTACGAGGCGTCGCATCAGGCCGTGAAGTATTTCGGCGATTGGCTCGCCAAGGTGAATCCGGACGCAAAGATCACCAACACGCAGTGGCCCAAGCTCGGCGAGCCGGATTTCACGCCCTACATCACCCAGCTTCTCTCGGGCAAGCCGGACCTGATCTTCTCCTACCTGTGGGGCTCGGACCTGATCGCCTTCATCAAGCAGGCAAAGGCCTACGGCCTGTTCGAGCGGACTAAATTCGCCACGCTGCTCTTCCTGGACGACCTGCGGGCGCTCGGCTCGGAAATGCCGGACGGCATCCTTGGCCAGATGTACGCGCCGCCGTTCGGCACCAAGGGCGGCAAGATGGACACCTTCATCCAGGCCTTCAACGCCAAGTACAATGCCTATCCGTCGGACTGGGCCGTGATGGCGTATGACGGAATGATGCTGCTGGCCCAGGGCATCAAGGCTGCGAACTCGGTCGACCAGGACGCGGTCAGGACCGCGCTGGAGGGGATCAAGTACGAAGGCCTCCAGGGCGGCGTCACGACGTTCCGCGAGGTGGACCACCAGGGCAACGTGCCTTCGTTCCTAGGCGTCACCGGCAAGGACGACAAGCTGCCGTTCAAGACCCTCGTCGACATCAAGCGGATCGAGGCCGACAAGGTGTGGCCGACGCCGCAGGAGATCCTGGCGGAGCGCAAATAGGCGCTCATCGATCCTCATCCCGGGCGAAGTCAAGGCGGTCTGATCTGATATGACGGATGTGCTGATTCAAATCCTGAGCGGCGTGAGCAGGGGCATGGTCCTGTTCATCGTCGCCTCGGGTCTGACTCTCATCTTCGGGGTGCTGAGGGTCGCCAACTTCGCCCATGGCTCGTTCTACATGGTGGCGGCCTTCGTCACCTACACGGTCACCCGGATGGCGGGGGGCGGCATGCCCGGCTTCCTCGCCTCCCTGGTAATCGCGCCCTTGTGCGTCGCGGCGCTCGGGGCGGCGATCGAAATGCTGCTGCTCCGGCGCATCCAGCATCGCGATCATTTCTACCAGCTGATCCTCACCTTCGCGATCACCCTCATCGTGGCGGACGGGGTCAAGATGATCTGGGGCCGGGACTACCGTTCGGTGCCGCGGCCGCAACTGCTCGAGGGGAGCATCTCGATCTTCGGATCGCCCTTCCCCAGCTACTACGTGTTGCTGATCGTGATCGGGCTCGTCATCGCGCTGGCGCTGCGGCTCATGCTGGAGCGCACGCGCTTCGGCAAGACGCTGCGGGCGGCCGTGGCGGACGGCGAGATGGTCGGAGCGCTCGGCGTCAACGTGCCGCTGCTCTACACCGGCGTGTTCACGCTCGGGGCGTGGCTGGCGGGCTTCGGCGGCGCGCTCGCCGCGCCGGTCGGATCCATCGCGATCGGGATCGACAACTCCATCATCATCGAGAGCTTCGCGGTGGTGATCATCGGCGGCGTGGGCAGCGTCTCGGGCGCGCTCGTCGGCGCTCTCGTGATCGGCGTCCTGCAGGCGATCGGCATCATGGTCGCGCCGCGGCTCGCCATCGCGTTCATCTTCATCGCCCTCTGCGCCGTGCTGCTGCTGCGGCCGCAAGGCCTGCTCGGAAGGCGCGCCTGACATGGGTTGGAGAAGAGAAGCCGCCCCGCTCCTCGTCCTTCTCGCCATCATGGCGGCGCTGCCGTTCCTGGTCGGTGAGAGCGACGTGTATCTCGCCAACGATTTCCTGATCACCGCGCTGTTCGCCATGAGCTTCAACCTGCTGCTCGGGCAGGCCGGCATGCTGTCCTTCGGGCATGCGGCCTTTTACGGGCTCGGCGCCTACACGGTGGCGCTGCTCTACAGCAAGCTCGGCGTGCCGATCGTGCCCGGGATCCTGGCGGCCCCGCTGGTCGCCGGCTTGATGGCGCTCGCGATCGGCTTCTTCGTGGTGCGGCTCGAAGGCATGTATTTCGCCATGCTGAGCTTGTCCTTCGCCCAGCTGATCTTCTCGGTGGTGTCGAGCTGGTACAGCTTCACGGGCGGCGACAACGGCCTGCCGGTGAGCCCGCCGGATTGGCTGCTCCCCACCAACGCCTATTACTACTTCACGCTCGCGGTCGTCTCCGTCTGCATCGGGCTGCTGTTCCTGGTTCGGCGCTCCACCTTCGGGGCCGCGCTGGCGGCCATCCGCGAGAACCCGCAACGCGCGGCCTATCTGGGTCTCAACGTGCGGCTCTACCAGCTCGCCGCCTTCGTGCTGGCCGGAGCGCTGGCCGGCGTGGCAGGATCGCTGCGATCGCCCCTGCAGCAGATGGCTTTTCCGTCGCTGCTCTACTGGACGCAGTCGGCCGATCCGGTGCTGATGACGCTCGCGGGCGGCGTCGGGGCCTTCATCGGGCCCATCGTGGGCGCGGCGCTGTTCGTGCTGCTGACTTTCGTGGTGACGAGCCACACGGATTATCCGCTCTTCGCCTTCGGCGCCGTGGTGCTGGTGCTTGTCCTGTTCCTGCCCAAGGGCATCGTCGGCACCATCGAGGGCTGGTGGGATCGGCGCCGCCCCAAGCCCGCCTCGGCCGCGCAGGCGCAGGTGGCGCCTGCGGCAGCCCAGCAGGAAGGGTCGCGGCCATGACGGACGCCGTTCTGGAACTGCGCGGCGTCAGCAAGACGTTCGGCCCGTTCAAGGCCGTCACGGACATGAGCCTGTCCGTTATGAAAGGCGAGATCCACGCCCTGATCGGCCCGAACGGGGCCGGAAAGAGCACGCTCCTGAACATGGTGGCCGGCGGCCTGCCCCCCAGCGCCGGTGAAATTATGTTCGCCGGGCGCAGCATCGTGGGCCTGCCGCCGCACCAGATCGTCCATGCCGGCATCGCGCGGTCGTTCCAGATCACCAGCATCTTCCCGAAGCTTTCGGTAATCGAGAACGTCCGTATCGCGCTGATGGCCCGGCAGGGCCGTTGCCGGTCGTTGTTCGCACCCGCCGAGGGCGTGATGCAGGATGATGCCCTCGCGCTTCTCGAGCAGGTCCACATGGAGCGCGACCTCAACCGGCCGGCCGGAGAACTGGCGGCGGGCGACCGCAAGCGGCTGGAGTTCGCCATGGCGCTGGCCGGAGCGCCCGAGCTGATGCTGCTGGACGAGCCCACGGCCGGGATGAGCCCCGAGGAGCGCTCGCTCGTCACCGCCATCATCCGCAAGATCAACGCGACACGCGGCGTCACGGTGCTGTTCACGGAGCACGACATCGACATGGTGTTTTCCACCGCCCACCGCATCACCGTGATGCACCAGGGTTCCAAGCTGACCCATGGGGAGCCTGCGGCCGTGCGGGCCAACCCCCGCGTGCGCGAGCTCTATTTGGGCGAGGCCGCGCATGCTTGAGTGCGATCGCCTTCACACCTACTACGGCGCCGCGCATGTCCTGTTCGCAGTGTCGCTCAAGGTCGCACCGGGGACGGCCGCCTGCATCCTCGGCCGGAACGGGGTCGGCAAGTCGACGACGCTGCGCACCGTGATGGGCCTGACGCCGCCGCGCGACGGCAGCATCCTGTTCAAGGGCCACAGGATCGACGGCCTCCCGGCCTACAAGGTGGCCCGGCTGGGCCTTGGATATGTTCCGGAGGATCGGCGCGTCTTCGCCGAACTCAGCGTCGAGGACAACCTGCTCGTGGCGGAGCGGCAGGCCGAGGGCGGCTTTGGCTGGACGGCCGAACGGGCGTTCGAGGTGTTCCCGGCCTTGCAGGAGTTCAGGACCCGCCTCGCGGGATTCCTCAGCGGTGGCCAGCAGCAGATGCTCACCATCGCGCGGGCGCTGATGGGCAATCCCTCGATGCTGCTGCTCGACGAGCCCACCGAGGGGCTCTCGCCCGTGATGGTGAAGACCCTCGAGGAGGCGATCCTGTCCCTCAAGCGCGAGGGCCTCACCATGCTGGTCGCCGCGCAGGACATGCACTTCGCCGCCAAAGTCGCCGACCACCTCTACGTCATGAACCGGGGCGCGATCGTCTACGAGGGACCGCGCGCCGACATGGAGCGGGATGCGGCGGTGATCCAGTCGCATCTCGTGGTCTGAGAGGCGCCCGATGGCATCCGCGCCCGACGACTGGGTCATCGGCGCCACCCTGCGGCGGCAGGCGCGCGAACGCCCCGGCGCCGTCTATGTGGAGCTGACCACCGGCGGCCGCATCACCTACGGCCAGATGGACGAGGACGTCGACCGGGTCGCCACCGGCCTTAGCGGCATCGGCGTGGGCTTTGGCGACCGCGTGCTCGTGATGATGCGCAACTCGGCCGCCTACCTCCAGTGCTGGCTCGCCTTGATGCGCCTGGGCGCCGTCATCGTGCCGGTGAACACCGCCTTCAGGGGCGACTTCCTGGAATATGTCGTCAGCGATTCCGGCGGAACGACGCTCGTCGTCGACGCCGAATTCCTGCCCGTCGTGGAAGCCTCGGCTCATCGCCTTCCTGCGCTGTCCTCGCTTGTCGTCGCCGGCTCGGACGCCGCCTCCGGTGCGGGCGGGCTCGCGGCCGCGCCGGTCCGGTTCGAGGAGCTGCTGCGGGCTCCAGCGTGCGACCCAGGCGTGCTGGTCACACCGCGCGATGCCGCATCTATCCTGTATACGTCCGGCACGACGGGACGCTCCAAGGGCGCCCTGCTTCCGCACGGACACCAGCGCCTCAACCCGCACGTCTACATCGATCGCCTGGGCCTTACCTCGGAGGATGCAATCTATTGCTGCCTCCCGCTGTTTCACGCCAACGGGCTGCTTCTGCAGGCTTATGGAGCCATGATCCTGGGCGGTCGGCTCATCCTGGCCCCGGGCTTCAGCGCGAGCGGCTGGCTGGGAGACATCCGCCGCCACGGCGCCACGGCGACAAATCTCCTCGGCGCCATGACCGAGTTCGTCTGGCGCCAGCCGGAACGGCCCGACGATTCCGAGACGCCGCTGCGCATCGCCTGCGTGGTGCCGGTCCCGAAATTCGGGGAGGCCTTCCAGCGGCGGTTCGGCATGAGGATGGTCGAACTCTACGGCGCGACGGAGATCAACTGCCCCTTCTACATGCCGCGCGACGAGCCGCTTCGTCCGGGCTCATGCGGCCGCATTGTCGACGAGTGGTTCGAGGTGCGCATCGCCGATCCCGAGACCGACGAGCCGGTCCCGGATGGCGAAACCGGCGAACTGCTGGTCCGGCCCAAGGCCGCCTGGACCACCATGCTGGGCTACGTCAACCAGCCGGACGCCACGGTGCGCACCTGGCGGAACCTGTGGTTCCACACCGGAGACGCCTTCCGCCGCGATCCGGACGGCTACTATGCCTTTGTGGACCGGCTCAAGGACAGCCTGCGTCGGCGTGGCGAGAACATCTCGTCCTTTGAGGTCGAGCAGGCGCTGCTCGCCCATCCGGGCGTCGCCGAGGCCGCCGTGGTGGGCGTGCGATCTCCCACCGACGAAAAGGAGCAGGAAGTGATGGCCTTTGTGGTCCCGCAGGAGGGCAGCCTCGATCCCGCCGAACTGGCCGACTTCTGCGCCGGCCGCATGCCGGCCTTCGCGACGCCGCGCTACATCGAGGTCCGCGCCGCCCTGCCGAAAACCCAGACGCAGAAGGTGCTGAAAAACGTGCTGCGCGAGCAAGGCGTGGGCCCGAACACTTGGGAGAATCCGGTGATCAGCAAGCCCCGCCAGGCGCCGGGGGAACGTCAATGACGACGCCGGACCCACTCAAAGGCAAGATCGCGCTGGTGACGGGCGCGACGAGCGGCATCGGGGAAGCGCTGTCGCGGCGGCTGGCCGGCCGGGGCGCGCACGTCATCCTGCTCGCGCCCGACCCCGCACGCGTGGCGCGGCTCGCGCACGAACTCGGGACGAGCGCGACGGCTTTGCCGCTCGATCTTCGCGACCAAGCCGCTGTGGACGCGGTCGCGTCCCGAATACCGCCCGCCGTTCGCGCCATCGACGTACTCGTCAATTGCGCCGGCCACGACATGGGCGGCGACGTGCGGTTCCACGAGCTGGACACGAGCGCGCTGGAAGGCGTCATGGCGGTCAACGTTCTCGGGCTCATGCGCCTGACGCGCGCCATCCTGCCCGCCATGGTGGAGCGCGGGCGCGGCGACATCGTGAATGTGGGATCCATCACCAGCCGGCAGCGCAGCCGCCACCTCGCAGCCTATGCCACCAGCAAGCACGCGGTGCACGGGTTCAGCCAGTCGCTCCGGGCGGACTACGCCGAGACGGACCTGCGGATCTTAGAGATCCTGCCCGGAGCGGTGAAAACCAACTTCGCGAGCCGGCGCCTCGGCGGCGACGACGCGCGCGCGGCCGCGTTCTACGAGCGCTTTCCCGTCACGCTGAGCCCCGACGACGTCGCGTCGGCAATCCTCTACGCGTTGGAGCAGCCGCTGAACGTGACCGTGTCCGAACTGGTGGTCTTGCCCACTCGGGAGCGGTGACGCCCATGCCGGATCGCAACGTGGCGCTCGTCGTTGGATCCTCCGGCCTGGTGGGCGGCAGCATCGCGGCGTATCTCCACGGCCTCCCCGGCTGGGAGGTGATCGGCGTCTCGCGCCGCCCGAGCGCCTCGCCCGCTCCCGGCTGGCGCCACGAGGCGATCGACCTGCTGGACGCCGCCGCCTGCGAACGCGCGGCGGAGCGGCTGAAGCATGTGACGCATGTGTTCTACGCCGGCCGCGCCCCGGCGGCCGAACCCGCCGGCGAGCGCGCCGCGAACGCCGCGATGCTGCGGAACCTGATCACCGCGCTGGAGCCCGTCGCGACCGGGCTGCGGCATGTCAGCCTACTGCACGGCACCAAGTGGTACGGCAGCCATCTGGGCCCTTACCGCACGCCGGCCCGGGAGGATGATCCGCGCGCTGCGCAGCCGAATTTCTACCATGACCACGTGGACTGGCTCGCCGAGCGCCAACGGGGACGCGGCTGGACGTGGTCCAGTCTGAGGCCCCACATCGTGTGCGGTGTTTCGGTCGGATATCCGTACAACCTCGTCACGACGCTCGGCGCCTATGCGGGCCTTTGCGGCGCAAAGGGGAGGCCCATGACCTTCCCGGGAACGCCGGAGTGCTGGAACTCCGTATCTCAGGCCACCGACGTGGGCCTTCTGGCGCGCGCCGCGGCCTGGGCGGCCACCGAGCCGGGCTGCGCGGGCCAGTCGTTCAACATCGTCAACGCCGATTACTTCCGCTGGCGGGATCTGTGGCCGAGCATTGCGGCGGCGTTCGGCGTCGAGCCCGGCGGCGTCGAGACGCGCAGTCTGGCGGCGGAATTCGAAGCGGACGCGCCGCTCTGGACCGACATCGTACGCCGCGACGGTCTGCTGCCCCTCCGGCTCGAGCAAATCGCGAACGGCGCCTTTGCGGATTTCCTCTTCTCGGCGGGATGGGACGACATGTCATCGACGGCCAAGATCCGCCGCTTCGGCTTCGGAGAAGTTGTCGAAACGGAGCCGATGTTCGACGCCATGATCGCCGAGATGCGCCGACGCAGGATCGCGCCATGAGGTGGGCCGGCGCGTTGAACTCGGCCCGAGGCGCGCTATAGCTTCATCCGCCGCTCGGCGGTTTGTCTCAGAAGGAGATTGCGATTGGCCGTAGCTCGTTTTCAACGCCTCGAGGCGGCCCCGGCCTACAGAACGGTGGCGGCCTCGATCGAGCGTGAGATCGTCGCAGGCCGCATCAAGCCCGGCGATCAGTTGCCGACCGAGATGGCGTTGGCCGAGACGTTCGGGGTCAACCGATCCACCGTGCGCGAGGGGATCCGCCTGCTCGAGGATGGCGGCATGATCGAGAGGCGCAACGGCAAGCGCCTCTATGTGTCGCTGCCCCACTTCCAGACGCTCGCGAGCCGCGCCACGCGGGCGCTGGTGGTGCACGAGGTGACATTCCGCGAGCTCTGGGAGGCCTCGATGCCGCTGGAGCCTGAGATCGCGTTTTACGCCGCGGAACGGATCACCCCCGGGGAGATCGAGGATTTGCGCGCCAATCTGGCCGCGATGTCGGCGGCGCGCGACGACACCGAGCTCTTCGTGAAGCTCGACATGGAATTCCACGAGCTCCTCGCCAAGGCGACAAAGAACCGCGTGTTCATTCTCGCCCGGGAACCCATCAGCCTGCTGTTCCTGCCGGCGGGAAAGATCATCCTGCCGCAACTGCGTACGGAGCAGCGCGTGGTCGACGCCCATGGCGAACTGATCGCCATGCTGGAGCGGCGCGACGCCGTTGGCGCGCGCACCTGGATGATGAAGCACATGGTCGATTTCAAGCGCGCCTACGACCGCACGGGGCTCGATCTGGACATGCCCCTCTACGCCGCCATGCAGCGTTCGAAGGAGCTTTACGCCAGCGAAGAAGCCGCGAAAACAGCGCCGCGCGCGAGTCGCAAGGCGGCGGCCAGGAAGCCAAATGCGGCTTGACGAGCTTGTCGGCCGGGACGAGTTCAGGCTAGTTTGATTGCCCGATTGTCGGACAACGCAATGACCAGCCCGAACCCCTCCGCGCCACCCCCGCCAGCCTTTCTCAGCGCGCTTTGCGAATGGTTGAAGACGCGGCTCCCGGGAGACTGGGACGGCGCGACGCTGAAGGCCTTCACGCAGGGGCAATCCAACCCGACATACCTCCTGCAGGCCGGCGCCTACGCCTATGTGCTACGGACCAGGCCGGCCGGCGTCCTGCATGCGTCCGCGCACGCGATCGACCGCGAATTCCGGGTGCTGGAAGCGCTTGCAGGCAGCGCCGTGCCGGTCCCGGCGCCGCGCCTCTACTGCGACGACTCGGGATTGATAGGCGTCGCCTTCTACGTGATGGACTACGTGCCTGGGCGGCTGTTGGCCGATCCCGCTTTGCCCGAACTGTCCCCCGATGACCGGCGCGCCGCCTACGCGTCGTTCGTGAACACGCTGGCGGAGCTCCACTCGATCGATCCAGCGTCCGTCGGCCTCGGCGACTTCGGCCGGCCCGGCCAGTACTACGAGCGGCAGATTTCGCGCTGGACGCGGCAATACCGGGCGGCCGAGACCGAGACCATCCCGGCGATGGAGCATCTCCTCGCCTGGCTTCCGGACAATCTGCCCCGCGAAGAAACCGTCAGCCTGGTGCACGGCGACTACCGCTTCGAGAACCTCCTGTTCCACCCCACCGCCCCGACTGTCTCGGCCGTTCTGGACTGGGAGCTTTCGACCCTGGGCGACCCGCTGGCCGACCTCGCCTATGCGGCTCTATGGCACCGGTTGCCGCCACATGCCTTTCGGGGTCTCGCCGGGCGGGCCGCCCAGTGTCCAGGTGTGCCGAGCGAGGCGGAATTCGTGGCCGACTATTGCGCGCGGGTGGGCCGGGCGCCGATCGCGAACTGGCGCTTCTACATGGCCTTTTCGTTCTTTCGCCTCGCCGCGATCCTCCAGGGCGTGCGCAGGCGCGCGCTGGACGGCAACGCGGCCGCGCCCGACGCCCTGCAACGCGGCGCGCTCGCGGGGCTCTGCGCCGAACTGGGTTGGGACGCCGCGCAACGTGGATGAGGGCCGGGCGCCGGGCCGGCGCGCCGACCGAACGAGAGCGGAACGGGAATGGACGAACTGATCGATCGCCGTGTTCTGGAGTTCATCCTGAGAGACTGGCTCGATGTCGACCGGCTCTACGCGCGCGCCGAGTTCGCCGATCACAGCCCGGAAAGCACGTCGGCGATGCTCGACGTCGCCGACCGGGTCGCGCGCACGCGGTTTCTTCCCCATTACAAGGACGCCGACCGGCAGGAGCCCCGGTTGGAAAACGGCGTCGTGCGCCTCCTGCCCCAGATCGAGGACGCGCTGGGCGCCTTCGCGGAGGCGGGGCTTTCGGCCGCCCCTTTCCCCGAGCGCTTTGGAGGCTTGAACACTCCCAATGTCGTTTATTCGGCCTGCATGGCCCACGTGATGGCGGCCAACATCGCCACCGCCGCCTACGCGATGCTGACCACCGCCAACGCCCGGTTGCTCTGCGCCTTCGGGTCGGAGGCTCAGGTTGGCGCGTTGGCGCTCCCGCAGATCGCCGGGGAGGCTTTCGGGACGATGTGCCTGTCCGAACCGCAGGCGGGATCGTCGCTCGCCGACATCGCCACCCGCGCCGCGCCCGACGGCGAGGATCCGCTGGGGGCGCGCTACCGGCTCACCGGAACCAAGATGTGGATTTCCGGCGGCGACCATCAGATGGGCCACAACATCATCCATCTGGTGCTGGCCAAGATCGTCGGGCCCGACGGAGTTCTCCCGGCCGGAACCCAGGGGATTTCGCTGTTCGCCACACCCAGGCGGCTTGCGGACGGGCAGCGCAACGACATCGTGGTCGCGGGCCTGAACCACAAGATGGGCTACCGCGGCACGGTGAATTGCCTGCTGAATTTCGGCGAGGGAGCAGCCACGCCGAACGGGGCGCCGGGCGCGGTGGGCTATCTGATCGGCCAGCCCGGGCAAGGCCTCGCGATCATGTTCCACATGATGAACGAGGCCCGCATCGCGGTCGGCCTGGGGGCCGCCGCGCTGGCGTGCCGCGGCTTCGCGCTGTCCCGGCGCTATGCGCGCGAGCGGCTGCAGGGTCGGCCGCCGGGCCAACGGGACGCCCGGGAGCAGGCGCCGCTCGTCGCCCACGCGGATGTCCGGCGCATGCTGCTCGCCCAGAAGGCCTACGCGGAAGGCGCGCTCAGCCTCGTGCTGTTCTGCGCGATGCTGGTCGATGACGAGAAAACCGCCCCGACCGAAGACGAACGCGGCGACGCCGGCCGGTTGCTCGGCCTGTTGACCCCGCTCGCCAAGACGTGGCCGTCCGAATGGGGGCTGGCGGCCAACGATCTCGCCATCCAGATCCATGGCGGCTACGGCTACACGCGCGATTTCGACGTCGAGCAACTCTACCGGGACAACCGCCTTAACGCGATCCACGAAGGAACGACTGGGATCCAAGCAGCGGACCTGCTCGACCGCAAGATCCTGCGGGATGGCGGGCGAGGGCTGGCGCTGCTCGGGGCGAGGGTCGCCGACACGGTCTCGCGGGCCCGGCAGGAGCCCACCCTGTCGGGATGGGCGCACGACCTTGAGACCCTATGGGCGGAGTTCTCCCGGACCATCCTGATCCTGGCCGAGAAGGAGAGCCGGCAAGCGCTGCCCCATGCGGGTCCCGTCCAGAGCGCGCTCGGGCACCTCGTGCTGGCCTGGATCTGGCTCGACCAATGCGTGGTCGCCGTGCAAGGCGGTCCCAAGGACCCGGAGCTCGTGGCTGGACTCACGGCCGCGGCGAACCACTTCTTCGCCTTCGAGGGCCCTCGCGTCCGGATCTGGAGCAATGCCGCCCGCAACGACGCAAACCTGCCGCCCGCCCTCCCCGATTTCGTGCTGTAGGCGCGCGCTGACACAAAGACTGGCCAGACCATGAAGCTGTATTACGAAGACATCGAGAAGGGCGCCGTCTACCAAACAGGCGGCGTGACCGTCACTGAGGACGCCATCATCCGTTACGCGATGGAGTACGACGTCCAGCCCTTCCACGTGGACCGCGAGGCCGCCAAGCAGTCAATCTTCGGAGAATTGGTCGCGAGCGGCCTGCACACGCTCTCGCTTACGTTCAGGCTCTGCAACCAGGAAGGCCTGTTCACCAAAACCGCGGTCGCGGGCCTGGGGTTCGACGCGGTCCGGTTTCATGCCCCGGTCCGGCCCGGCAGCACGCTGCGCGCGACCGCGACTGTCCTGGACAGGCGCATGTCGGCGAGCCGGCCACAATATGGGATCGTGACATGGCTGATCGAGACCTACGACCAACGAGGAGAACTGGTGCTGAGCCTCACGATGTCTCATCTCCAAGAAACCCTGGCAGCGCTCGTTCCTGCCTCCGCGTCGGGCTGATCCGTTGCCCGCTGCCCTAGATGCGCTTCTTGAAGATAGGTCAGAGTGACGCTTGCTCGGGGAGATCTGAGCCACAGGTCGGCTTTTTCGCTAGGTACAATTGTCCGGACTTGGCGCGATTTAGGCGTCGAGGCGTGCTTGCTGCTGCCCCCGAGAAGACACTTGGCGCGTCCGGTTCCGGAGACCGCCAAGATGTCAGGCCGTCCGCCGCAACAGCAGCGTCCGGACGACCGTTGACGGTTCACCACCTCCACTTTGCAGCCGCACTGAGCGCCGCTCCTGGACCTTGGTACTGATCAGGCCGCGGACATGGGACGAGGCGGATTCTCGGTTCAGTTCAGAGCGCCTTGGCTCACCCGAACCTCGATGGAAAGAGAACGACCATGTCCGATCTGGCTGCCGGCCTGCGTATCCACCGTCCAACTCCCGGCGTGCTGGCCTTCTATGATGGCCGCGTTCCCGGGAAGCGTCTCATGGGGCCGCATGCGAACTGGGTCGACGATGGCGCCTACGTGCTCGGGACGGCGAGCTACGCCATCGTGGATGGCCCCGAGGCGCTCGTCTACGACGCCCATATCACGCTCGACCACGCCGCCGCGGTGCGAAGGGCGCTCCAGCGCGAGGGGGTCCACCGGATCACGCTCGTGCTCAGCCACTGGCACCTCGACCATGTGGCCGGCAATGCGGCGTTCGCGGATTGCTCAATCGTCGCGAACAGGCTTACGGACCGCCTGCTGCGCGATAAGCGCAACAAGATCGAGGCTGGCCTGCAATCGGGGCTCCCGGCTATTTCGCCGCTGGTTCTCCCCACCAGGATCTTTGATGGCGTACTCGAGCTCACCGTCGGATCGCTCAAGGTCCAGCTGATGCAGATCGATTCGCACAGCATCGACGGAACGGTCGCGTGGATGCCGCACGCCAAGGTTCTACTGGCGGGCGATACGCTGGAGGACCCGGTCACCTATGTGGCGGAGGCAGGCCGGCTTGAAGCGCACCTAGCCGGGCTCGACGCCCTGGAGGCCCTCGCGCCGGCCTGCATTCTGCCCAACCATGGCGACGAACACGTGATCGCGGCCGGTGGCTATGACGGACGCCTGATCGCCGCCAACCGGGCCTATGTGCGCCGCCTGCTGTCAGCGGCCCGAAGCGCCGACTCGGAGGATCAGGTCTCGCTCGAGGTCTTCATCGCGCCCGAACTGGCCGCAGGCGGGATCCGGTACTTCGACGCCTATGAGCCTGTCCACCGCCGCAATCTGGAAGCTGTCGCGAAGGCAGCCGGCGTTCAGCCGTCACTCGATTCCTAGCCTCTGGAGAGGAGCAGGCTGCCGCCCGCGAGCGCGAAGAAACCCGCGAGGGCGCCTTCGATCCAGCGGCGTGCCTTGCGGTACAGGCTCACCATCGCGGCCGACGAGAACACCACCGCGTAACCGCTGAAGATCACCGCGCCCAATACGGCGCACCCCGCCAGAATGACAGCGACTGAACGCCAGGACGCATCGTGGCCGAGCCCGAGCGTCATCAGCGCCACCCATCCGAGAACCGCTTTGGTGTTGGTGAGGTGCATCAGGAGCCCGCGTCGGTAGAGCCGTCCGAAGGGCTCCGGATTTGGGCTAGCCATCGCGGCGGATTGCGCGTCGGGGGTCGCGGCCGCTCGGGCCGCCTTGTAGGCCAGGAACAGGAGGTAGAGCCCGCATATCACCTTCAGGGCGTGCATGGCTCCCGCATAGCTCACCAGTAGCGCCGACAGGCTGGTGGCGGCCATCAATCCCCAGAAAAGCGCGCCCGTCAGGACGCCGGCCGCCAGTATCAGGGCGGAGCGACGGCCTGCGTTCATCGCGGTCGCCATGATCCGCATGTTGCTCGGACCCGGGCTCCCAGCCGCCACGATGTAGGTGGCGTAGACGAGGAGCAGGTTTTGCAGGTCGGGGCTCATGTCGGGGCTCACGGCGTCCTCGCGGAAAGAAGCGCGCAATCGGGCGACGGCGCCGTGTGATTGCGCCGCATCCCGCGAGCTTAGCCGAGTTGCTGGCGTTTGTGCGATTCAAAGGACGCGACAAGGCTTTCGTCAAGCAACCCGCGCCGGACGCGCCGCGAGACGAAGGAGGCGGCGTGGCGCCGTTATTCGCGTTAATGACCTTTCTCCGTTCTGATCGCGTTCAGCGCTGCGCCGCGCTGCCGCATTTGAATTAATCTCTCGGCTGCTGAAAGGCGCTGCGGGCGGACCTCGGCCTCCTTCGCGCCCGTCCGTGGCCAAAGTGTTCTGCAGCCGCCTCGGCGCTCGGTTCGAGACAATCAGAAGCCGAGTGCAGCCAGTTGCAGCCGGCTTCCCTAGGGGTTTGCCGTCCAGCGCGCTCCATGGCGCGGCATAGCGCACCACCATTTCGGCCTCCGGGCCGCGAGAAACCCCAGTGCGAAAGCCTGGGGTTTTTTGTTGCGCGCACGACCGGCGCGTCCCGCGCGCAGGCCGCTCGCCTCCATTGCGAGAGGTCTCGCAAACGGCGGTTGCATCACCCCGGGGTTCGGTCAGGATGGCGGGCGTTTCGGTTTCCGCCGGGGCGCGCCCGCGCGACCGTTTTGCATGGTCGGGCGGGCTCAAATGGCCGCATCAGACGGCCCGGTGTTTCGGGGAGGAACCATGACCAATCTCACACGCCGCCGCGTGCTCGGCGGAGCGGCCGGGCTTGCGGCCTTGCAGGCGACAGGCGCTTTCGGACAGACGGCCGGCGCGCCGGTGCAGCTCAGCATCGTGGACGTCGCCGGCAATCTGCAGCTGACGCAGGCCGCGATCGAGCGGTTCGTGCGCGAGAACCCCAAGCTCATCTCGCGCGCCACCTTCACGCGGGCGCCGTCGCCCGAGCTGCCGGCCAAGCTGAAAGCTCAGCAGCAGGCGAACCGCGTCGACATCGACCTCGTGCTCACCGGGCCCGGCGCCATGTCGGACGGAATCCAGCAGGGGCTGTGGATCGACGTGTGGAAGTCGCGTGCGTCCGAGCTGCCCAAGGCCGAGGAGGTTTATCACGAGCAGGCGCTGATGATGCAGCGCAACTTTGGCCAGAACGAAGGCGTCGCGGTGGTGTATTCGCCCTCCGGGCCGCTGTTCGAATATGCGCCTGACCGGCTCAAGACCGTGCCGAAGACGGCGGAGGAGTTCCTGGCCTATGTGAAGCAGAACCCGAAGCGCTTCACCTATGCGCGGCCGGTGAACTCCGGGCCGGGCTGGACCTTCCTGCAGGGGCTTCCCTACATCCTGAACGACGCGGACCCGTCCGATCCCATGAAGGGTTGGGACAAGACCTGGGCCTATCTGAAGGAGCTCGGCACGGGCATCGACTACTACCCGGGCGGCACGACGCCGACCATGAAGGAGCTCGGCGAGGGCACCCGCGACGTGATCGTCTCGACCTTCGGGTGGGACATCAACCCGCGCGCGCTCGGCATCGTGCCCAAGGAGGCCGAGGTCTTCGTGCTCGCCAACACGCACTGGATTCCGGACACGCAGTTCATGTGCATCCCGAAGGGCACGGCGGAAGCCAAGCTGCCGGCGCTGCTGGCCCTCATGGCCTACATGCTGAAGCCGGAGGCGCAGTCGGCCACCTACGACAAGGGCTATTTCTACCCGGGCCCGGCCATCAAGGGCGTGACGCTCGCGATGGCTCCGCAGGAAAGCCGCGACGTGCTGAAGGAGTACGGCAGACCGATGTATGACGACCTGATCGCCAAGACGCCGACGCGGCCGCCGCTGACGCCCGAGCGCCTGGTCGCCGCCTTCCGGCGCTGGGACCAGGAGATCGGCGTCGGCCACGGGGCGCCGAACTGATGCGGTTCGCCGCGATCGGGCTGGACCACCGGCACATCTTCCACATGGTGGGCGGCCTTCTGGAGGCCGGCGCGACATGCGCCGGCTTCGACCCGCAGACAAGCGATCCGCGCGTCCTGGCGGGCTTCCGCGAGCGCTTCCCGGAGTTGCGGGAGGCGAGCCGCGAGGCTTTGCTGGACGACGTCTCGGTGGACATGATCGTGTGCGCGGCCGTTCCGGCCGACCGCGCCGCGCTGGCGGTCCGCGCCATGCGGGCCGGCAAGGACGTGATGGTGGACAAGCCCGGCGTCACCACGGCGGCGCAGCTTGCCGACGTGGAGGCCGCGGCGGCCGAAACGGGCCGGATCTTCTCGGTGTGCTTTTCCGAGCGTTTCATTGTCCCGGCCACGATCGTGGCCGGCAAGCTGATCGCCGATGGGGCGATCGGCCGGGTGGTGCAGACGATCGGGCTCGGGCCGCACCGGCTCAACCGGGCGATCCGGCCGGACTGGTTCTTCGACAAGGCGCGGTTCGGCGGGATCCTGACCGACATCGCGTCGCACCAGATCGACCAGTTTCTCCATTTCACGGGCTCGACGGACGCCGCGATCGTGGCGTCCGCGACGGGGCATTTCGGCGGGCCGGACCTGCCGAGTTTCGAGGATTTCGGCGAGGTGCTGCTGCGCAGCGACCGGGCCGGCGGCTATGTGCGGGTGGACTGGTTCACGGCCGACGGCCTGCCGACCTGGGGCGACGGGCGGCTCACCATTCTGGGCGCGGAAGGCACGATCGAGCTGCGCAAATATGTCGACATCGCCGGGCGGCCCGGGACCGACCACGTGTTCTTGGTCGACAAGGCCGGTATGCGCCACATCGACGCCTCGGGCGAGCCGCTGCTCTATTTCCGCGACCTCGTCCGCGACGTGGCGGACCGCACCGAAACCGCCGCGCCGCAGCGGCACGTGTTCACCGTCTGCCGGCTCGCCCTGGAGGCGCAGGCCAAGGCCGTGCGGCTGGAGCCCGCCGCTGGGCGCCCGGCGCAATCCCGTTCTGGAGATCTCGCATGAGCAAGACCGGCGTCGCCATCGTGGGGCTCGGGCCGGCGTCGCTGCCGCATTCCAAGAGCCTGCTCGATCTGCAGGACAGGGCGGAGGTTCGCTGGGCGGTGAGCCGCTCGCAGGAGCGGGCGGACGCCTTTGCGCAACAGTTTCCATTCCGGGTAACGACGGATTTCGACGCCGTGCTGGCCGACCCGGGCGTGGACGCCGTGATCGTGCTGACGCCGCCGAGCAGCCACCGGGACGTGTCGGTGCGCTGCCTGGAGGCCGGCAAGCACGTGCTGGTGGAAAAGCCGATCGAGCTCACCAGCGCGCGCGGGGCCGAGCTGGTGGCGGCGGCCGAGCGAACCGGCCGTACGCTGGGCGTCGTTCTGCAGCATCGCTTCCGGCCCGCCAGCCTGCGCCTCCGGGCCGCGCTGGACGGCGGGGAGCTCGGGCCCATCCAGGCGGCCTCCTTGTCGGTGCCGTGGTGGCGGCCGCAGAGCTACTACGACGAGCCGGGCCGCGGAACCTATGCGCGCGACGGCGGCGGCGTGCTGCTCACGCAGGCGATTCACTCCCTCGACCTGTTCCGGTCTCTCGTCGGCGTGTCGCGGGTAATCGCCGCCCAGGCGCGCACCACGGCGCTGCATCACATGGAGACCGAGGACTACGTCTCGGCCCTGCTCGAGACCGCGAACGGCTCGCCCGCTACCCTGATGACCACCACGGCGGCGCCGCCCGGCTATCCGGAGCGGGTCGAGATCATCGGCCAGAACGGCTTCGCCTCGCTGGTGGGCGGGCGCCTGCAACTCTCCTTCGTGGATGGCCGCACCGAGACCGTCGAAGCCGAGGGCAGCACGGGCAGCGGCGCGAACATCATGGATTTCCCGCACGACGCTCACCGCGCCGTCATCGCGGACTTCCTCGACGCGATTGGGACAGGCCGCCAACCGGTGGTCACCGGCGCCGAGGCGCTGGCGTCGCAGCGGCTTGTGGACGAGATCCTGCGTGTCGCGCAGTTCGGACCGCCGCGCGCGGCGTGAGGCGGGAAGTTCCCGGGCGCGGTTCGCGCCTCGGGCCCGTCCCAAAGCGTGCGGTTTCCGTTTTGCCGGAACGTTGGGCGGCATGGGTCATTTCCGGCCCATGCGTCTATTGCCCTTCGTTCAGGATTTTGCGCGCGGCTTGTCGTGCATGCCGCAGGCCGACATCGAGGTCCGGTTCGTTGGGCGCCCCAAGAGGAGCCGCCCATGAAAGCCCTTGTCTGGCACGGTAAGGAAGACATTCGCTGCGACAGCGTGTCTGACCCGGAGATCCAGGACTCCCGCGACGCCATCATCAAGGTGACGAGCTGCGCCATCTGCGGCTCGGACCTGCATCTCTTCCACAATTTCATTCCCGCCATGATGCCCGGCGACATCATGGGCCATGAGACCATGGGCGAGGTGGTGGAGGTCGGCCCGGCCGCGGCGGGGACGCTCAAGAAGGGCGACCGGGTCGTGGTTCCGTTCACGATTACCTGCGGCGAGTGCGAGCAGTGCCGGCGCGGCAACTTCTCGGTTTGCGAGCGCAGCAACCGCAACAAGAACCTGGCCGACAAGGCCTTCGGCCACGCCACCGCGGGGCTGTTCGGCTACACGCACCTGACGGGCGGTTACCCGGGCGGGCAGGCCGAGTACCTGCGCGTGCCCTTCGCGGATTCGACCCATATCAAGGTGCCGGACGGAATCCCTGACGAGAAGCTGCTGTTCCTCAGCGACATCTTCCCGACCGGCTGGCAGGCCGCCGCGCAGTGCGACATCGAGCCCACCGACACGGTGGCGATCTGGGGCTGCGGCCCCGTCGGCCAGATGGCGATCCGCAGCGCGATCCTGCTCGGCGCCAAGCAGGTGGTGGCGATCGACTGCGTTCCCGAGCGTCTCGGGATGGCGGAGGCCGGCGGCGCGATCACGATCAACTTCCTCGAGGAGAGCGTGATCGAGCGTCTCAACGAGCTCACCGGCGGCAAGGGGCCGGAGAAGTGCATCGACTGCGTCGGCATGGAGAGCCATGTGACCATGTCGCTGCCGGACACGATCTACGATCGCGGCAAGCAGCTCCTGATGTTGGAGAACGACCGGCCGCACGTGCTGCGCGAGATGATCTATGTGTGCCGCGGCGCCGGCGTGATCTCGATCCCAGGCGTCTATAGCGGTCTCATCGACAAGATCCCGTTCGGCATGGCGATGAACAAGGGCATCACGTTCCGGACCGGCCAGACGCACGTGAAGCGGTGGACGTCCGATCTGCTGCGGCGGATCGAGGAAGGCCAGATCGACCCCTCTTTCGTGATCACCCACACGGTGCGGCTCGAGGACGGGCCCGAAATGTACAAGACCTTCCGCGACAAGCAGGACGACTGCATCAAGGTCGTGCTGAAGCCCTGAAACCGGAGGCTGCCCCCATGTTCCCTATCAGCAACCTCGTTCGCCCCGAGGGCGACCCCAAGATCCTGCGCAGCGGCCCAAGCTCGTTGACGATGGCCGACAAGCTCACGCGTGGGCTGGGCTGGTTCAGCATCGGGCTGGGCCTTGCGGAGTTCCTGGCCCCCCGCAAGTTCACCCGCGCGCTCGGCATGCACGGCATGGAGCCGCTTGTGCGCGCTTACGGCGCGCGCGAGCTCGCGGCGGGCGTGATGACGCTCTCGACCGAAAAGCACCTCGGCTTGGCGAGCCGCGTGGCGGGCGACGGGCTCGACCTCGCGACCCTCGTGGTGGGGCTGGTGCGGCCCGGCAACCGGCGGCGGGACAACGTCGCGCTCGCGATCGCGATGGTGGTCGGCGTGACGGTGCTCGACATCGCGGCCGCCAAGGCCACGAAGGTGGCGCATGGCCGCAATGGCGCGGGCGACCGGCGAAAGTTCGCCGACCGGACGGGCTTCCCCCAGGGCGTGGAAGCCGCCCGGCGGATCGCCGCGACGGCCCGAACGGCCGGCTCGGCCTGAGCGCCGAGGGGGCGTTGCGCGCCACGGCGCGCCCGCCGGCTTTCGTTTGAAATCATGAAGGAGAACCTCGATGGGTCCACGTGACAGCGATCCCGGGCGCAGGATGCGCAGCCCTGTGAAGTGGGCTGTCGGCTTCGCTCTGCTGGCCGCCGCGCTCGTGATCGCGGGCGTCATTCCGACAATGTTCTCCCACGCGCCGAAGGCGCCGCCGCCCGCGCCGCGCCAGGCGGTCGGCACGAGCCCCAATGCGGATGTCCCGCCGCCCGCCAACGCGCCCGGATCGGCTTCGTCGCCAGGCTCCTCGGTGTCGCCGCCCATGCCGGCCGCGCCGGGGCAGTAGTGGCGCGTCTGCGATCGATCGGGAGGTTGGCGTGACCGGCTTTACGCTCTCGTTGGGGCTTGTGGCGGTGGCCGTGCTGGCCAGCCTCGCCTTCGCGGTCGACATTGCGTGGAGCTATCTCGGCCAACGCGGCCGCTATGCGGTGCTGGGCGTCGCGGCCCTCAGCATCGCGGCGGCGGGCGTGCTGGCCGCGATACGCTGAGAGGCGGCGTGCGCGCCGAAGCAGCGTAGCGCGCCATTGCGCACGGCGCCCCCGCGAGGGGAACAACGCCGAGCGGCCGGCCGTTAGCCGACCTCTCATTTCAATCTTCTGCAACTCTTCTGGAGACACCCATGAGCATGACGGAAGGCATCGCCGACACGATTCGATCCGAGTTCGTCACCGGCCTGCGCAACGTGCACGCGGTGGAAAAGCAGGCCCGCCAGATGATCGAGCGGCAGCTCGAGCGGGTCGAGAGCTATCCGGACGTGGCCCAGCGTTTGCGCCAACATCTCGACGAAACCAACGCGCAGGAAGAGCGCATCGACCAGCTTCTCGCCCGGTTCGACGAAAGCCGCTCGGTGCTGAAGGACATGGCGACCCAGTTCATGGGCAACATGGCGGCGATCACGCACGCGGCGGCGGATGACGAAATCCTGAAGAACACCTTTGCAAACCTGGCTTTCGAAAACTTCGAGATCGCGTCGTACCGGTCGCTGATCGCCATGGCGCAGGCGGGCGGATTCAGCCAGGAAGCCCAGGTTCTGCAGCAGTCGCTCAACGAAGAACTCGCGATGGCGAAGTGGATCGACGAGAACGTCGACGCCGTGACGCAGCGCTATCTCACCCTGAAGTCCACGGGCGCGAAGGCGGACCGTTAGTCCGAACAACCTGCCGGCCCATCGGCGTCGCGGTTCCCCTCCGCCGCGGCGCCGCGGCCTGGAGCTGGGCTCGACCTCCTTGCGCAGGTCGCCCGCTCCAGCGTCCTTTTCGGCTATTCTCGTCGCACGACGCCGTTCAGGAGCGTGTCGGCCAGCGTCCGGGCAATGGCCTGGCGACCGGCACGCTCGTCGCCCGCCCTGGGGCGATACCAGATTGTCATCCAGTTCAGCGCTCCCAGCAGCGCCTTGACGGTGAGCCGCACGTCGCAGGGCGCGATGCTGCCGTCGCGCGATCCCGCCTCCAGCACGTCCCCGATCAGGGCCTCGAAGGCGTCGCGGCGTTGCGTCAGATGGGCCAGCATGGCGCGCTGGTCGGGCGTGCTGGCGCCGTGCATGTGCATCTCGACGCCCTGCGTGTTCACTTTCTGAAACGCCACGCTCTCCATCATCGTGAGCGCATGCGCTTCCAGCACCGCGCGCAGCCTCGCTGCGCCATCGCCGGGGCCTTCGGCGGCCGGCCGCGCAGCCTGGAAGCACAGATCCATGCCGTGTTCGATCACGGCGAAGAACAGATCCGCCTTGGCGGGAAAGTGATGGTAGATCAGCCCCTTGGTGGCTCCCATCCGGCGCGCGATCATGTCGATCGAGGTGGCCTCGAAGCCGTTGATCATGAAGCACTCCGCCGCCGCTACGAGGATCTCGTCGCGGCGCTGCGCGGTGTCGTTCACCCGCGCCGGGCGTTCGGAATGCTGTGCGTCTCGCGGCTTCATGGGCGTTCGGCTTCCATCGGCGTTGCTGCGGCCGCATCATCCTAAGCACTGGACAGCGCCGCGTCAGGCTGCATACTACTCGGTATGTTGGCGGTTGCGCCAGCCCGCCGTCACACACCCGGGAGGACGCCCTATGGATTATCTGGAGTCTCTTTTCTCGGCAGCGGGCAAGACTGCCCTCGTGACAGGCGGCGCCACCGGCATCGGCCGCATGTGCGCCGAAGCGCTGGTGAGGGCCGGCGCGCGGGTGCTGATCGCGTCGCGCAAGGGCGAGGCGTGTGAGGCCACGGCCGCGGAGCTGAACGCGCTTGGGGCCGCCGGCCATTGCGAAGGGTTCGCGGGCGATGTCGGCACGGAGGCCGGCGTGATGGCGCTGGCGGCCGAGGTCAAGAACCGCGTCGGCGGGCGCCTGGACATTCTGGTCAACAACGCCGGCAAGACCTGGGGCGAGCCGATGGGCACGTTTCCGTGGAAAGCCTGGGAGGGCGTGTTCTCGGTGAACGTGGCCGGCCTGTTCACGCTCACGCGCGAGCTCCTGCCGGAGCTGACCGCCGCGGCGACGGCGGACGAGCCCGCCAGGGTCGTCAACCTCGGCTCCGTGATGGGCTCGGCCCCGATGGGCGAGGGACCGTACTCCTACTCGGCCTCCAAGGCGGCCGTGCACCACCTCACCAAGATCCTGGCGCGCGAGTTCGCCGGGCGGCAAATCACCGTGAACGCCTTCGCGCCCGGCCCCTTCCCGAGCCGGATGATGGCGTTTGCGACCGCCGAGGAAGAAGCGCGCGCCAAAACGGCCGCCACGGTGCCGATGGGCCGCATCGGTCGCCCGAGCGACATCGCGGGGGCGCTGTTGTTCCTGTGCGGCCGCGGCGGCGCCTACACGACTGGCGCTATCCTGCCGCTGGACGGCGGCGTCGCGGTGGAAGGCGGGCACAAGCTGTTCGAGGTCGAGTGATGACGCAGGCGGAACTGCCCTCGGCGGGGCCGCGCCGCGCCATCTCGCTTGCGGACTACAAGGCGCTCGTCGGGCAGGAGATCGGCGTCTCGGCGTGGGTCGAGATCACGCAGGAGATGGTGAACCGCTTCGCCGACCTCACGCATGATCGCCAGTTCATTCACATCGATCCGGCGCGGGCGGCCGAGACCCCGTTCGGCGGCACGGTCGCGCATGGCTTCCTGACGCTCTCGATGCTGAGCGTCATGGCGTACGACGCGGTGCCGTCGCTGGAAGGGTCGGCGATGGGCGTGAACTACGGCTTCGAGCGCCTGCGCTTCGTGAGCCCGGTGCGGCCGGGCTCACGCGTGCGCGGCCGCTTTGCGCTGACGGAGATCACCGAGCGCACGCCGACGGAGCTGATGCTGCGCGTGAGCGCGACGGTGGAGATCGACGGTCAGGCGAAGCCCGCCATCGTGGCCGATTGGCTGACCCTGCGCGTGCTGGGCTGAGGAGAGGATCGATGACGATCAGGTTCGACGGACGGGTCGCGATCGTGACCGGCGCCGGGGCAGGCCTTGGCCGCAGCCACGCGCTCGGATTGGCCGAGCGCGGCGCCAAGGTGGCGGTGCTCGACATGGGCGGAGCGCTGGACGGCTCCGGCGGGTCCGCGACCGCGGCCGAGCAGGTCGTCGCCGAAATCGAGGCGGCCGGCGGCGAAGCCATGGCGTGCGCGGTGGACGTCACCGATTTCGCGGCCGTGACGGCTGCGGTCGGCGCGGTGCTGGCCCGCTGGGGACGGGTCGACATCCTGGTCAACAACGCCGGGATCCTGCGCGACCGGACCTTCGCGAAGATGGAGATGGACGACTTCCGCAAGGTCGTCGAGGTGCACCTGATGGGCTCCGTCCATTGCACCAAGGCCGTGTGGGACACCATGCGCCAGCAGAACTACGGCCGCATCGTCTTCACGTCGTCGTCGTCGGGCCTCTACGGCAATTTCGGGCAGTCGAACTACGGCGCCGCCAAGGCCTCGATGGTCGGCCTCATGAACGTGCTGCACCTGGAAGGCCGCAAGCACGACATCCGGGTCAACACGCTCGCCCCCACGGCGGCGACGCGCATGACCGAGCAGTTGATGTCGCCCGAGGCGCTGGAGCTGCTGCGGCCGGAATTCATCACGCCCGGCGTGCTCTACCTGGTGTCGGACGTGGCGCCGTCGCGCACCATCCTGGGCGCCGGCGCGGGCGTGTTCGCCCAGACGGTGATCACCGAGACCGAGGGCGTTTACCTCGACGAGGCCGAGCGGACGCCGGAGGGCGTCGCGGCGCATTTCGCGGCGATCTCGGATCCGGCCAACGAGAGCGTGCTCACCGAAGCCTTTCACCAAACGGACAAGTTCGTCAGGATGGCGGCCAAGCACAAGGGCGTCGACCTCCAGGCGAGCCGATAGGGAGAAACACCATGCGGGAAGCCGTGATCGTCTCGACGGCGCGCACACCGATCGGCAAAGCCTATCGGGGCGCGTTCAATGACACGCAGGCGCAGGCGCTGGGCGGCCACGCCATTGCGTCGGCGGTGAGCCGGGCCGGCATCGACCCGGCCGAGGTCGACGACGTGATCATGGGGGCGGCCCTGCAGCAGGGCTCCACCACCATGAACATCGCCCGGCAGGCGGCCATGCGGGCCGGGCTGCCGACCTCCGTGGCCGGCATGAGCGTGGACCGGCAATGCGCCTCCGGCCTCATGGCGATCGCGATCGCGGCCAAGCAGATCGTCGCGGACGGTATGACAGTGACGGTGGGGGGCGGGCTGGAGTCCATTTCGCTCTGCCAGAACGAGCACGCGAACCGCTACCGCGCCCAGGATCCCTGGCTCGTGGAGCGCATGCCGGCGCTCTACATGAGCATGCTGGAAACCGCCGAGGTGGTGGCCGAGCGCTACGGCGTCAGCCGCGACGCGCAGGACGCCTATGCGGCGCAGTCGCAGTCCCGCACGGCCGACGCGCAGGCGGCGGGGCGCTTCGACGCCGAGATCGTCTCGATGCCGAGCAGCATGATCGTGCAGGACAAGGCGACCGGAGCGGTGTCGTCCGTGGAAACGCGGCTCGCCAAGGACGAGGGCAACCGCCCCGGCACCACGGCCGAGCAACTCGGCGCGCTGAAGCCGGTGTTCAAGGACGGCCAGCGCATCCGCGAAGGAAAGTTCATCACCGCCGGCAACGCCTCGCAGCTCTCGGACGGCGCCTCGGCCAGCGTGCTGATGGAAGCGCGCGAGGCGGAGCGCCGGGGCTTGCAGCCGCTCGGAATTTATCGCGGCATGGCGGTGGCCGGCTGCGACCCGGACGAGATGGGCATCGGGCCCGTGTTCGCCGTGCCGAAGCTCCTGAAGCAGCACGGGCTGACGGTGGACGAAATCGGGCTCTGGGAGCTCAACGAGGCCTTCGCCGTGCAGGTGCTGTATTGCCGCGACCGGCTCGGCATCCCGGACGACAAGCTCAACGTCAACGGCGGCGCGATCTCAATCGGCCACCCGTACGGCATGTCGGGCGCCCGCATGACCGGGCATGCGCTGATCGAGGGCAAGCGCCGCGGCGCCCGCTACGTGGTGGTGACCATGTGCGTGGGCGGCGGCATGGGCGCTGCCGGCTTGTTCGAGATCGCCTGAAAATCTGGATTGAAGGGAAAAGCGCCATGTCGCTCGGTCAGCCTGTCGTCGGCGTCATGAATCTCGGGGTCACCGAGAAGCTTCGGCCCTTGCTGGAGCAGGTCCGCGCCATGGTGCAGGACGAATGCATTCCGCTGGAGCGTGAGTTCGAGGAGGAGGTCGGCAAGGCCGGCGACCGCTTCAAGCACACGCCCCGACAGCTCGAGATCCTGAACGGGCTGAAGGCCAAGGCGCGCGAGCGCGGGCTCTGGAACTTCTGGCTCACGGATTCCGAGCGCGGCTACGGGCTCACGACGGTCGAATACGCCTACCTGGCCGAGGAGATGGGCAAGTCGCCGCTCGGCGCCGAGACCTTTAACTGCTCGGCCCCGGACACGGGCAACATGGAGGTGTTCGAGCGCTACGGTACGCAGGCGCAGAAGGACCGCTGGCTCGCGCCGCTGCTGAAGGGCGAGATCCGCTCCGCCTACCTGATGACCGAGCCCGGCGTGGCCTCGTCGGACGCCACCAACATCGCGCTTGAGGCCCGGCTCGAGGGCGACGAGTGGGTGCTGAACGGCGAGAAGTGGTGGGCGTCCGGCGCGGGCGATCCGCGCTGCAAGATCTACATCGTGATGTGCCTGACGGACGCCGGGGCCGACAAGCACAAGCGCCATTCCATGATCCTGGTGCCGGCCGGCACGCCGGGCGTGACCGTGCTGCGGCCCATGCAAGTCTATGGCGAGGACGACGCCCCGCATGGCCACATGCACATCCTGTTCGAGAACGTGCGGGTTCCGGCCGAGAACCTTGTGCACGGGCGCGGACGCGGGTTCGAGGTCGCGCAGGGCCGCCTCGGGCCGGGGCGCATCCACCATTGCATGCGGGCGATCGGGCAGGCGGAGCGCGCCCTGGAGGCGCTGTGCCGCCGCGCCAACGCGCGCACGGCCTTCGGCAAGAAGCTGGTCGACCTCGGCGCCAACTACGACATCATCGCGGAAAGCCGCATGGAGATCGAAATGGCGCGGCTCCTGTGCCTCAAGGCCGCCTACATGATGGACACTGTCGGCACGCGCGCCGCCGCGCCCTGGATTTCGCAGATCAAGGTCGTGGCGCCCCGCATCGCGCTGAAGATCACCGACGAGGCCGTGCAGATGCACGGCGCGGCCGGCATCAGCCAGGATTTCCCGCTAGCCCGCATGTGGACGCATCTGCGCACGCTGCGGCTCGCCGACGGGCCGGACGCCGTGCACCGGCGGGTGGTCGCGAAGGCGGAGCTGAAGCGCTACACCAACGAGGGCGCCTGACATGTCCGGCGCGCAGCCGGCCGCCGCCGTCTCGGCGCTGGACGAGGCGGCGCTGCTGGGCTGGATGGAGGCGCATGTCCCGGGTTTCCGCGGGCCGCTGACGGCCGAGAAGTTTCCGGGCGGACAGTCTAACCCGACCTTCCGGATCAGCTCTCCGTCCGGCGGCTACGTGCTGCGCCGCAAGCCGCCCGGGCTGCTGCTGAAGTCGGCGCACGCGGTGGACCGGGAGTTCCGGGTCATCAGCGCGCTGGCGCGGACGGACGTTCCCGTCCCGCGCGCGATGGCGCTGTGCACGGACGATTCGGTGCTGGGCACGATGTTCTACGTGATGGCGGAGGTGCGCGGGCGCGTGTTCTGGGATCCGGCGATGCCGGACTCGAACCCGGCCGAGCGGGCCGCCGTTTACGACGCCATGAACGCCGCGCTGGCGGCGCTCCACTCCGTGGACGTGCAGGCCGTGGGGCTGGCGGACTTTGGCCGACCCGGCGACTACTACGCCCGGCAGGTGTCGCGCTGGTCCGATCAATATCGCGCGTCCGAGACCCAGCCTGTCCCGGCGATGGACCGGTTGATCGCCTGGCTCGGGGCCAACCGCCCGCCGGACTACGGGCGCGTGTCGCTGGTGCATGGCGACTACCGCATCGACAACATGATCTTCGCGCCGGACGGGCCGAAGCTCCTCGCCATCATCGACTGGGAGCTGTCGACGCTGGGGCATCCCTTCTCGGACCTCGCCTACCAGTGCATGCAGTGGCGCCTGCCGCATGAGGGCGATTTCCGAGGGCTCGCGGGCGTGGACCGCGCGGCGCTGGGGCTGCCGACCGAGGAAGCCTATGTGGCGAACTATTGCGCCCGCATGGGGATCGATGGCATCCCGACCTGGACGTTCTGCCTCGCCTTCAGCTTCTTCCGCCTCGCCGCGATCCTGCAAGGCGTGCTGAAGCGGGCGCTGGACGGCAACGGCTCCAACCCCGAGCGCGGGCTCAAGATGGGCAAGGCCGTGCCGCTGCTCGCCCAGATGGCGTGCGATCTCGTGGAGGCGAAAGGCTGATGCGGTTCGCCGGACAAGCCGTGCTGATCACGGGCGCGGCGGGCGGCTTCGGCCGACGCGCGGCCGAGCGCTTCGCCGCCGAGGGCGCGCGGCTGGTGATCTCGGACATCGACGCGGCGCGGCTCGACGCCGTGGCGGCGGATCTGCGCAAGGGCGGCGCGGATGTCGTTGCGCAGGCCGGCAACGTCGCCGAGGAAGCAACCGCGCAGCGGCTCGTGCAGGCCGCCGTCGGCGCCTACGGGCGGCTGGACGTCGCGCTGAATAACGCCGGGGTGGCGCACCCTTATCTGAAGCTCCCCGACATCGAGGCGAGCCAGGCCGAGAGGGTGATCGCCGTGGACCTCCTGGGCGTCTTCTTCGCCCTGAAGCATCAGTTGCCCGCCATGGAGCGGCAGGGCGGCGGCGTCATTCTGAACGTGGCGTCCGTCGCCGGGCTGGTCGGCGCGCCGCTGCTCTCGGTCTACGCTGCCGCCAAGCACGGCGTGATCGGACTGACGAAGACGGCCGCCCTCGAATACGCCCGCAAGAACATCCGCGTGAACGCGATCTGCCCGTCCTTCGCGGACACCGCCATGGTGAAGGACGAACTCGCGCAGATGCGCGGCGGCGCTGACGCCGCGCTGGAGCGGGTCATCGGCGCGATCCCGATGCGCCGGCTCGCCAGCGTGGACGAAATCGTGAGCGCGATGCTGATGCTCTGCGGCCCCGAGAGCGCCTTCGTGACCGGAGCGGCGCTGCCGGTGGATGGCGGGCTCACGGCCGCGTAAGCGTTGACGTCGGGCCCTTATCCGACCACCAGACGCACCGGCTTTTCGAGCACCGCGAGCACGCGCGGGAGATCGTGGCCGCGCTTCAGGATCAGCCCGCCGGCCGCGATCACCGCGTAGGCGCCCTGCTTGCGGGCGAGCTTTGGGGTTTTCTCGATGCGGTACAGCGGATATTCGCCCGAGCGGCGATACACGCAGAACACCGCTTTCTCCTTCAAGAAATCGATCGAGTAGTCGCGCCACTCGCCTTCGGCCACCTTGCGGCCATAAGCGTCGAACAACGCGCGCAGCTCGTGCCTGTCGAACACGACCTGCATCGTTCCCGGGAAGCCAAGGACGCCGGCCCCCGGGGCCTCCCGCGTCCTCGATGCGCTTTGCGGATCCGACAGGTCTGCCTCGCTCATCATGCCTCCTGTGCTGTTCGGCGGGGCGTCGCCGAACTGTCACGGGCCAGTCTGGCACGGTTCCTCGCGGGGTGAAACGCTCGGATTCGCCGCGGTGCGGCGCCGACCCGGCGCCGATCAATTCCACATCTCGGGCGCGTGATGTTCGCCATGATATTTCCTTGATACGAACATTCGCCGGCCCCGAACGGCGTAGATAACCCTATGCGTTGCCTCGGGCCCGAGCCTGGTTCGTCCGGATCGATCAGCCCCCCAGCCCCCCGGCGTTCGGGGCTCGGGCCCACCATTTCAGTTCCCTGTCCTAGGGCCGCCGCAAGGCGGCCCTTCTCTTTTTGGGCCTCCGTCGCGCGAAGCGCTTGAAATCCCCCGTCAGGCTCGCGATATCGGCACGCGGCGGCCGAACCTTGGCCGCTCCCGGCAATCCCGCGCGGGCCCACGCCCGCCAAAACCAAGAGGCGACCCGTGGTCGACGCCGTTGCTCCCGATACCTCCGCCCCCAAGAGCGAAAGCCGCGCCTTCGAGGCCGACGTTTCCCGCCTGCTGCACCTCATGGTGCACTCGGTCTATTCGGACCGGGACATCTTCCTGCGCGAATTGGTCGCAAACGGCGCCGACGCCTGCGAGAAGCTGCGCACTCTGGCGCTGCAGGACGGCGCGCTGCTGGGGGACGACACCGAGCTCGGCGTCACCATCGCGTGCGACCCGGAGGGCAAGACCCTGACGGTGTCGGACAACGGCGTCGGCATGAGCCATTCCGACCTCGTCGAGGCGCTCGGCACCATCGCGCGGTCCGGCACGCGGGCGTTCCTGGAGCAGCTGGGCGAAAAGGCCGAGGGCTCAAACCTCATCGGCCAGTTCGGCGTAGGCTTCTACTCGGCCTTCATGGTGGCCCGGAGCGTCGACGTGCTGACCCGCAAGGCGGGCTCCGCCGAGGCCTGGAGATGGTCGTCGGACGGGCAGGGCGCCTACACGATCGAGCCCGCCGGCGAGGCCGACGCGCCGGTGCGCGGCACTCGGGTCGTCCTGCATCTCTCCGAAGGCAGCGAGGAGTACGCGGAGCCGCACACGGCCGAGCGCATCGTGCGCCAGCATGGCAGCGCGGTGCCGGTGCCGGTGGACCTGATCGAGAAGCCCGGCGCCGAGAAGCGCCGCATCGCGGACGGAACCGCGATCTGGACCAAGAACAAGAGCGATATTTCGGCGGAGGACTACACGTCCTTCTACCAGTCGGTGGCGACGCAGTTCGACGAGCCGGCGCTCACCATCCACTACCGCGCGGAGGGACGGCACGAGTACAACGTGCTCGCCTTCGTGCCCTCAACGCCGCCGCTGGCGCTGTTCGACCCGCTCCGGAAGGGGCGGATGAAGCTCTATGTGCGGCGAATGTTCATCTCGGACGAGCTCGAGATCCTGCCCGGCTACCTGCGCTTCGTGTCGGGCGTGGTGGACAGCGCCGATCTGCCGCTGAACCTGTCGCGCGAGACGATCCAGGAAAGCCCCATCCTGGCGGCGATCCGCAAGGGCGTGACCAACCGTGTCCTGTCCGAGCTGGACAAGCTGGCCGAGAAGGACGCCGAGCTCTTCGGCAAGGTCTGGACGGCGTTCGGGCCGGTGCTGAAGGAAGGCCTGTACGAAGACTACGAGCGCCGCGACGCACTGTTCTCCATCGCGCGCTTCGCGACGTCCAAGCACCCCGAGGGCGGGCGCTCGCTGAAGAGCTACGTGGCGGAGCTGCGCGAGAACCAGACGGACATCTGGTATCTCGTGGGCGACGACGCCAAGCGGCTGGCCGCCAGCCCGCATCTGGAAGGCTTCCGGGCGCGCGGCATCGAGGTGCTGCTGCTGTCCGACCCGGTCGACGCCTTCTGGGTGCAGAACGCGCTCGGCTATGAGGGCAGGCCGTTCAAATCGGTGACGCAGGGCTCGGCCGACATCGCCAACGTGCCGCTGGCCGAGGGCGAAACCGCGCCTGATGACAAGGACATGGGCGCGGATGTCGCCAGCCTGCTGGCCTTCGTGAAGCAGACGCTCGGCGACGCGGTGTCGGACGTGCGGCCCTCGACGCGCCTCGCCGAGAGCGCCGCATGCCTCGTGGCGGGCGAGCATGGGCCTGACCGCGGCCTGGAGCGGTTGCTGGCCGCGCATGGCAAGCTTTCGGAAGCCACGAAGCCGGTGCTGGAGGTAAACCCGCGCCACGCCATCGTGGCCAGTCTCGCGGCGCGCCTGCAGGGCGGCGGCGACAAGGCGATGATCGAGGACGCCTCGTTCCTGCTGCTGGACCAGGCGCGCGCGGCCGAAGGCCAGCCTCCCGTGGACGCCGCCGCCTTCGCGCAGCGCCTGACGCGGCTGATGCAGAGCGCGCTGGGCTGAGTATCGCAGCCGTTATCCCCGGTGGCATGCGCAGCAGGTTGGGAAAAGGATCCAGGAGTGAGCGCCTTTGCTCTGGATCCCCTTCCCGGCGCTGCGCGCCGCCGGGGATGACGGCGAGAGTTGAGTCCGATTGGGAACCGGCTGGGCGTCAGGCGCCCGGCTTCACGCCGGCCAGAAAGGCCGCGACGCTTGGGGCGATGCGCTGGACGATGATCTTCACGCCCTCGGGGTTGGGATGGAGGCCATCGTTGAGGTTCAGGCGCCGGTCGCCCGCGATGCCGTCGAGAAAGAACGGGTAGAGCGGAGCGCCGTGCTTGGCGGCGAGCGCCGGGAAGAGGCCGTCGAAAGCCTGGATGTAATCCGCCCCCATGTTACGGGGCGCGTACATGCCGGCGATCATGGCCGGGATGCCGCGCGCCTTGAGGCGGGTGAGGATCTCGTCCAGCGCCTTGCGGGTGATCGCCGGGTCGATGCCGCGTAGCGCATCGTTGGCGCCCAGCTCCACGATCACGGCGTCGGTTCCGTCCGGCACGGACCAGTCGAGCCGGGCGAGGCCCTGCGAGGCGGTGTCGCCCGACACGCCCGCATTGGCGATCTCAACATCGAGGCCCTTGGCCTTCAACGCCTTCTCGAGCTGCGCCGGAAAGGCCGCGTCGCCAGGGAGCATGTAGCCGGCCGTAAGGCTGTCGCCCAATGCGACGACGCGGAGCGTCCGGGCCGAGACGGGGGCGGCGAAACTGAAAAGCATGAGGAATGCGCCGAGGAATGCGAGAAAGCCGGGCAGGCGGGTGGGGCGAAACGCCCGGGCCTGCTGGACTGCGGGAGGCGAGCACCCATATTGGGAAGCGGTCGCGGCGAACGTGGAGACAGGCGTGCTGGCGGTCATGGGCGTGACATCGGCATGGACGCAGGCATGGTCAAGGCGATCGAACTCGAAAATGTGGATCTGAGCCTGGGGCGGGGCGCCGCAAGGGTGCACATCCTGAAGGGCGTGTCCCTGGCGGTCGGCAAGGGCGAGGCGCTCGGGCTGGTCGGCCCGTCCGGATCGGGCAAGTCGACACTGCTGATGGTGATGGCCGGGCTGGAGCGCCAGGACGCCGGCGTAGTGCGCATCGACGGGCAGGACCTCGGACCGCTGGACGAAGACGCGCTGGCGCGGTTTCGCGGCCGGCGGGTCGGCATCGTGTTTCAATCCTTCCACCTGCTGCCCACCATGACGGCGCTCGAGAACGTCGCGGTGCCGCTCGAGCTTGCCGGGCATGCTGACGCTTTCGCGCGCGCCAAGGCCGAGCTGGAGCAGGTGGGGCTCGGGCATCGCCTGACGCATTACCCGGCCGAGATGTCCGGCGGCGAGCAGCAGCGCGTGGCGCTGGCGCGGGCGCTCGCGCCCGATCCGGCCATCTTGGTCGCCGATGAGCCGACCGGCAATCTCGACGAGGCCACCGGTCAGCAGATCGTCGATCTCCTGTTCCGCATGAAGACCGAGCGTGGCGCGACGCTGATCCTGGTGACGCATGACCCCGGGCTGGCCCGGCGCTGCGACCGCACGATCGCGCTGCGCTCCGGCGTGATCGACGTCGAGCGCAGCGAAGCGCTCAGTAGCGGCCGCGCCTGATGCACGGCACGCTTCCTTCCCCGGCCCGCCGCGAACCGCCGCAACAGTCCTTCGGGGCCGAGCTGCTCGTGTCCTTCCGACTGGCGTTCCGCAATCTGCGCAGCGGGCTGCGGGGCTTCGGCATCTTCCTGGCCTGCATCGCGCTCGGGGTCGCCGCCATCACGGGCGTGGGCTCGGTGGCGCGGTCGCTCGGCGACGGGCTGGCCGGGCAGGGACGCACGATCCTGGGCGGCGATCTCGCGGCGAGCATTCTCCAGCGTGAGGCGACCGACGCCGAGAAAGCCTATCTGGCCTCGGTTGGCCGGGTGAGCAGCGTCGCCACCATGCGAGCCATGGTGCGGGTGGGCGACGCCAACACGGCGTTGGTGGAGCTCAAGGCCGCGGACAGCGGGTACCCCTCGGTGGGCGAACTGGCGCTTGATCCGCCCATGGCGCCCGACGCGCTGTTCCGCCGCGAGGGCGACGCCTATGGGGCGGCGGCCGATCCGGCGCTGTTCACGCGGCTCAACCTGAAGCCGGGCGCTGAAGTGCGGCTGGGCGACGCCCGCCTGATCCTGCGCGCGGCCGTGCAGTCGGAGCCAGACAAGCTGGCGGCCGGGATCTCGTTCGGCCCGCGCCTGCTGCTGTCGCAGGACGCCCTGCGCGCCACCGGACTGTTGCAGCCCGGCAGCCTCGTGCGCTGGTCCTACAGGCTCATTCTGCCGCAAGCCGACGAAGCCTCGCTCACGCGGGTGACAGACGGCATCAACAAGGCGCTGCCGGAATCCGGCTTCGACGTGCGCTCGCGGGCGAACGCCGCGCCGCAGTTTGCGCGCAACATCGAGCGGTTCAGCCAGTTTCTGACGTTGGTGGGCCTCGCCGCCCTGGTGGTGGGCGGCGTCGGCGTCGCCAACGCGGTGGCGGCCTATGTGGACCGGCGGCGGGCTTCGCTCGCCACTCTCAAGAGCGTCGGCGCCACGGGCGGCCGCGTGTTCCTGATCGCGCTGATCGAAATCGTCGCGCTGGCGCTGGCCGGCGTGCTGATCGGCCTCGGGATCGGGGCGGCCTTGCCGTATGTGCTGGCGTCCAGCCTGCGCAGCCTGCTGCCGATCCCGCTCGATCCGCATCTCTACCCGTCCGAGCTGGCCGGCGGGGCGCTTTACGGACTGCTCACCGCAATCGCGTTCTCGCTCTGGCCGCTGAGCCGCGTGCACGACATCTCGGTGTCCGGGCTGTTTCGCGACCAGGTCGCGCCGGACCGCCGCTGGCCGCGCAGGCGCTATGTGGTGGCGCTCGCGGTCGCGGTGCTCACCTTGGCCGGCTTCGCCATCCTGCTCAGCTTCGACCGGCGCGTGGCGCTGGCCGCCGTGATCGGCACCGCGGTGGCCTTCGTGTTGCTGCGCGGCGTCGCGTGGCTGATCATGACGGTGGCGGCCCGGCTGCCCCGGCCGAGGGGCGCCGAGCTACGGCTTGCGATCGCGAACATCCACCGGCCGGGCGCGCTGACGCCGTCGCTGGCGTTGTCGCTCGGCCTCGGCGTGACACTGCTGGTCACGCTCGCGCTGGTGGATTCGTCCATCCGCAGCCAGCTGACGCGCTCGTTGCCCGAGCGGGCGCCGAGCTTCTTCTTTCTCGACATTCCGTCGTCGGACGCCGACCGGTTCGACGCCCTGCTCGGGCAGGTGGCGCAGGGGGCCAAGATCGAGCGCGTCCCGATGATGCGGGGCCGGGTGGTTTCGATCAAGGGCGTGCCGGCCGCCGAGGTGAAGGCTGCCGAGAACGCCGCCTGGGTGCTGGAGGGCGACCGCGGCATCACATATGCGACGACCCTGCCGGACGGCTCACGCCTCGTCGCGGGCGAATGGTGGGCGCCGGACTACAAGGGCCCGCCGCTGGTGTCGTTCGACGACGAGCTCGCCAAGGGGCTCAACCTCGCGGTGGGCGACCCGATCACCGTCAATGTGCTCGGGCGCAACATCACCGCCAAGATTGCGAACCTGCGCCGGGTGGAGTGGCAGTCGCTCGGCATCAATTTCGTGATGGTGTTCTCGCCCTCCGCCTTTGCGGGCGCGCCGCATTCGGATCTGTCGACCGTGACGTTCCCGGGCGGCGCGCCGCAGGAGCGCGAGCAGGCCGTGGTGGCCGCCATGGCGAAGGACTTCCCCAACGTCACCACCGTGCGGGTGAAGGACGCGCTGGACGCCATCAACGACCTCGTCGGGCAGCTCGCGCTCGCGATCCGGGGCGCGAGCACGGTGGCGGTGGCGGCCAGCATCCTGGTTCTCGCGGGCGCGCTGGCGGCCGGGCGGCGCTCGCGCGTTTACGACGCCGTGGTGCTGAAGACGCTCGGCGCGACGCGTGGGCGGCTGCTTGCGGCGTTTCTGCTGGAATACGGCATCCTGGGCGTGGCCACGGCGGTTTTCGGCACGCTCGCCGGGACGGCGGCGGCATGGTGGATCGTCGAGAAGCTTATGAAGCTCAGCCTCGAATGGTCGCTGGCCGGGGCCGGATCGGTCGCGCTCGGCGCCGTCGCGCTGACGATCGTGCTCGGCTTGGCGGGCACGTGGCGAATCCTCGGCCAGAAGCCGGCGGCTTATCTCCGCGATCTCTAAGTAGAAACCGGCCTAACGGCCGGGCGGCTGCTTGAACGGCGCGATATTTACCGTGCTGTTACAATTGACAAAATCCAGCTCTGCTTTTTCCGATTGCATCGCCGGGGGTGGCTCTTGTTTTCCCATTGGGGGCCCCTCATATTCATTGCAACTGCCGGGGACACACCGGCAGGAGGGGAAAGCAATCCGCTCTGCGAGGACGCACATGTCGAACTATGACCGCAACGCCTATTCCCAGTTCGGGCCCGTCGCCGGCCGGGCTGGCGTCGCCGAGTACGACCAGGGCCTGCGCGCCTATATGCTCGGCATCTACAACCACATGACGATCGCGCTTGCGATCTCGGCGCTCGTGGCGCTCGGGACCTACATGGCCGCCGTATCGTCCGTGCCGACCGCCTATCCGATCGGCCGCTCCATCTACCTGACGGGCTTCGGCGCCGCGCTCTATCTCAGCCCCCTGAAGTGGCTGGTCATGCTGGCGCCGCTCGGCTTCGTGTTCTTCCTTTCGTTCCGCTTCGAGAGGATGAGCCTCGGCGCCCTGATGGGCACGTTCTGGGCCTTCGCGACCGTGATGGGCCTTTCGCTGAGCACGATCTTCCTCGTGTTCAAGATGGGCAGCATCGTGCAGACGCTGTTCATCACGGCGGCCTCGTTCGGCGCGCTCTCGCTGTACGGCTACACGACCAAGCGTAGCCTCTCGGCGATGGGGTCGTTCCTGGTGATGGGTCTCTTCGGCCTGATCATCGCGAGCCTGGCCAACATCTTCTTCCAGAGCGGCGCGCTGCAGTTCGTGATCAACCTCGTGGGCGTCGGCATCTTCGCCGGCCTGACCGCCTGGGACACGCAGCGCCTGAAGGAAGAGTACGACGTGGTCGGCCACGACCAGACCATGGCCGGCAAGGCTTCCATCATGGGCGCCCTGTCGCTGTACCTGAACTTCATCAACATGTTCCAGTTCCTGCTCTCCCTGATGGGTCAGCGGAACGACTAAACGACGGGCCGCGACGGCTTGAAGTGAGGCCCCGGGGCAACCCCCGGGGCCTTTTTTGTTGCGGCGCAACTGGAGCGACTTTCGCCCGCAGCCGGATGGCGCCACAAAGGACAGGCAGAAGCCGAGCCCCCGAATGACCTCCATCGTCCGCCCGTCCGAAGATCGCGACCTGCCCGACATCACGGCGATCTATTCGCACGCCGTCCTGAACGGCACGGCGTCGTTCGAGATCGACCCGCCCGACGAGGCCGAGATGGCGCGGCGTCGCCGCGAATTGCTGGCCGCCGGCTATCCCTATCTGGTGGCCGAGGCCGACGACCGGATCGTGGGCTACGCCTACGCGTCAGCATACCGGCCGCGGCCCGCCTATCGGTTCACGGTGGAAGATTCGATTTATGTCGCCCCCGAGGTTCAGGGGCGGGGCGTCGGCCGGGCGCTGCTGTCGTCCCTGATCGCGCATTGCGAGCGGCAGGGCTTCCGGCAGATGATCGGCGTGATCGGCGACAGCTCGTCGACCGGCTCGATCGCGCTGCACCGTGCGCTCGGCTTCCTGAACGCCGGCGTGGTGCGCGACGTCGGCTACAAGCACGGGCGCTGGCTGGACCAGGTCATCATGCAGCGCCGGCTCGGATCAGCGGCCGAGGGCGTCCCCGCCATGGAAGGCGACCCCAAGGCCTAGCGCTAGCGCCTTACCCCGGGCGGTGGTGAGAACCGAAGGAGCCGCCACTTCCGGCCAGTTGAACCAGCAGTTCGGCCGGCTCCCACCCATGCCCGAAGGCGGCATGGATCTCGCGCATGTCGGCCAGGATTGTCGGTAGCCCGACAAGATCGGCCTCGAACATCGGGCCGCCGCGCCAGGCCGGGAAGCCGTAGCCGTGCAGCAGCACCATGTCGATGTCGAGCGCGCGCGGGACGATCTTTTCGGCCAGGATCCTGGCTCCCTCATTCGCCATGGCGGCGCGCACGCGCCGGACGAGCCGATCCGGGTCGAACGGCTCGCGCGGGCGGCCGAGCTCCGCCGAGACCGACTGGACGATCGCGGTCACCTCGGGGTCGACCTGCCGCTTGCCGTCCACATAGCGGTAGTAGCCCGCGCCCGTCTTCTGGCCGAAGCGTCCCAGCGCGCAGAGACGGTCCGCGACGGTTCCGCCGTAGCGCGCCTTCGGATCACGCGTTGGAGCGAGGCGCTTGCGGCGGGCGGCGCCGATGTCGAGGCCCGCGAGGTCGGCCACCGCGAAAGGCCCCATCGCCATGCCGTAGCTTTCCAGCGCGGCGTCGACCTCTTCGGGCAGCGCGCCGTCCTCGAGCGCGAAGTCGGTGATCTGCCGCCAGGTCGCCAGGATGCGATTGCCGACGAAGCCGTCGCAGACCCCGCAGGTCACCGGCAGTTTGCCAAGCCGTTTGGCGAGGGCGACGCCCGTCGCGACCGCATCGGGGGCGCTGGCCGCGCCCTCGACGACCTCAACGAGGCGCATGATGTTGGCGGGCGAGAAGAAGTGCAGCCCGATCACGTCGGCGGGGCGTCCCGAGGATTGCGCGATCTCGTTCACGTCCAGATAGGACGTGTTGGTGGCCAGCACGGCTCCAGCCCGCGCAACCGGGCCAAGCCGGCCGAAGATCTCCTTCTTGACGCCCATTTCCTCGAAGGCCGCCTCGATCACGAGGTCGCACCCGGCGAGGTCGCCGAAATCCTCCGAGACGGTCAGCCGCGAGAGCCGCTCGTCCTTGCCGGCTTCATCGATGCGGCCGGATTTGAGCGCCCGCGCGTAAAGGCCGGCGATGCGGTCCCAGCCCGCCCCGACGGCGGCCGTGCTGGTTTCCACCACGGTGACGCGAAGCCCGGCGTCGAGAAGCGACACCGCGATGCCGGCTCCCATGGTGCCGGCTCCGATGACCCCGACGGTTTCGACCTTGCGGGGCGTGACGCCCTCCAGGTGCGGGACGCGCTGGACTTCGCGCTCGGAGAAGAACGCGTAGCGCAGCGCCTTGGCCTGGTCGGAGCCGACCAGCTCGCTGAAGATCCCGCGCTCGGCCGCGAGGCCTTCGCGGATCGTCGTCGTGGTGGCGAGCCGCACGGCCTCGACGGCGCGCACGGGCGAGAGTTGGCCGCGCGCCTTGTTGACGACAGCGGCCGCGGCCTTGTCGAAGGCCGCAGGGTCGAACGCCGGCATGGAGAGCTCGCCCGTCCGGCGCAGCGGCTTGCCGACGAGACTGCGGGCGAGCGTAATCGCTTCGGCGCGCAGGTCGCCCGACGCGACGGCGTCCAGCAGGCCCATGGGCCTGGCCTGGGCGGCCTTCACGGGCTTGCCGGACGCGATCATCTCAAGCGCGGCGACCGGCCCGGCGAGGCGCGGCGTGCGCTGCGTTCCACCCGCGCCAGGGATGATGCCGAGCTTCACTTCGGGCAGGCCGACCGCAGCGCCCCTGTCGGCGATGCGGCCATGGCAACTGAGCGCGACCTCGAAGCCGCCGCCCAGCGCCGTGCCGTGGATCGCGGCCACGACGGGCTTTTCGCAGGTCTCGATCGCGGCCAGCACGTCCGACAGGCCGGGCGCGAGCGGCGGCTTGCCGAACTCGCGAATGTCGGCCCCGGCGATGAAGGTGCGGCCCTCGCATGCCAGCACGATGGCGTTGACGTCTGAGTCGCCGGCCGCGTCGCGGACGGCCTCCAGCAGCCCCGCCCGCACGGCCTGCGACAGGGCGTTGACCGGCGGGCTGTCCACCAGGATCAGCGCAACATCGCCCTCGCGGCGGGTCGTGACGGGGCCGTGGGGGGCGGCGCTGCTCATGGGGCGTCCTCGCTGATGCGTTTTGCGCGATCCTAGAGGCGGCGAGGCGGGGCTGGAAGCCCTTGCGACCGGGCAGGCGTTCCAGAGCCGGTGTGGAAATGCGATCACAGGCGCAGCTTTCCGCCCTCTCCGGCTTGAAACCCGCGAGCGGATGGACTATTCACCAACACCGAAGGGGCGCGTGGGCCGCAGAACCACGTGGTTTACGTCGTGCCCGCGCAAATCCTAGACCCATTCAGGTCGTTCCGCGCGACCGTTTGAAGCGAGACTGGACCGATGAAGATCCGCAACTCTCTCAAGTCGCTGCGCGAGCGTCACCGCGACAACCAGATCGTGCGCCGCAAGGGCCGCGTCTACATCATCAACAAGACCCAGAAGCGCTACAAGGCGCGCCAGGGCTGAGCCCCGGCGGCTGGCCCTCGGGCCGGCTTTCAACGTGATCCATCGAACAGGGCGCAGCCTCTGCGCCCTGTTTTCGTTCGTTTGCGGCCGGCTGCGACAGCGGAGCCTTTGACAGGCCGGGTTCGAGCCTTATGTTGACCGGATGCGCGCGATCCGGATCCTCCTGCTCTCCGGCCTAAGCCTCGCCATCCTGGGCGACGCCGCCCTTGCGGCCCCGCCGCAGCCGGCGCCCAAAAAGGCCGAGGCGCCGCCGCCTCCCCGGGCCGCCAGCCTTGGCGATCTTTATGAGCGGCTCGCCCGCACGACGGACGAGAGCGAGGCCAAGGGCATCGTGGCCAGCATCCAGCGGCGCTGGATGCGCTCGGGCAGCGACACGGCCGACCTCCTGCTGAGCCGGGCCATGGAGGCCGCGCAAGACGACCAGCCGCTCGCCATCGAACTCCTCGACCGCGCGATCGCGCTGCAGCCCAATTGGGCGGAAGCCTGGAACAAGCGCGCGACGGTGTTCTTCATGATGGGCGACATGACGCGCTCCATGGCGGACCTGCGCGAGACGCTGTCACGCGAGCCGCGCCATTTCGGCGCCCTCTCGGGCCTGGGGATCATCCTGCAATCCAACGGCGACCGGAAGCAGGCCTATGAGGTGTTTCGCAAGGCCCTGGCCGTGAACCCGTTTCTAGCCGACGTGAAGAAGGCCGTGCAGAGCCTCGAGCCGGACGTAGGCGAAACCAGCCTCTGACAATCGGGACGACGGTGCGGCATTTGGCGCGTCCGCGTCCTGAACCTTTTCCGGGGTCTCGCGCGTAAGCGTCGGAACCGGGAGTTCTCCGCCTCATGAAGTTTTTCGCCAATACGCTGGCGCTCACGGCCGGCGTAGCCTTGACCTCAGCCGCCGCCTCGGCGGTGCTGGCTGGCTACATGGATCGCCGATACTCGCCGCGCGGCAAGCTCGTGCGCGTCGCCGGCGCGACCGTTCACCTGGTCGACCGTGGCCCGCGCGATCGCGACAGCGCCGGCACGGTGCTGCTGCTGCATGGCGCATCGGCCAACTCGGGCGACATGATGATGGCGCTCGGCGATCGGTTGGCCGAGCGGTACCGGGTCATCGCGGTGGATCGGCCGGGGCATGGCTGGACGACCCGCCCGGGCGGTCGCGCCGACGCCTCGCCGGCCCGGCAGGCCGAAACCATCCGCGCCGCGCTGCGCGACATCGGGGTGGACCGGGCCGTGGTGGTCGGCCACTCCTGGTCGGGCGCGCTCGCGACCGCCTTCGCGCTGAACCACAAGGACCTGGTGAGCGGCCTCGTGCTCGTTTCGGGCGCGACCCATCCGTGGATGGGAGGCGTGGCCTGGTACAACTCGGCCGCCGCCGACAGCCGCCTCGCGCCGGCGTTCAACTACTCGATCGCGACGCCCGTCACCGCGCTCGCGCTGGACGCCGGGATCAGGGGCGTGTTCTCGCCCAACACGCCGCCGCCCGATTACGCGGAGCGCACCGCGGTGAGGCTGCTGCTGCGGCCGGCCGAGTTCCAGGCCAATGCGGAGGATCTCCTCGATCTTCACGCCTATGTGGAGGCGCAGGCTCCGCGCTATGGCGAGATCACGGTTCCGACCAGCATCCTGCATGGCGAGGCGGACAAGATCGTGTCGCCGGTGATCCACTCGGTGGCGATCAGCCGCCAGATCGCCGGCTCGAAGCTGATCCTGCTGCCGGGCGTCGGCCACATGCCGCACCACGTGGAGACCGAGCGCGTGCTGGGCGAGATCGACCGGGTCGCCGATGAGGCGCGCCGGGCTCTGCAGGCCGCCGAGTAACGGCGTCAGTTGCCCTTCGGCGGGGTCGCGGGGGCGGCGCGGCTAGGGTCGGTGAGCTGCACGGTCCAGCTCTTCTGCTCTCCGGTGTCGATCTCGAAGAAGCCGACGCGGTCGAAGCCGCGCGCCAGGCAATCCTCGATGCCGCGCACCGTGAATTCCTTGTCGCGCGTGCACATGAAGGTCTTGCCGCCCCACTCGCCGCCGCGGTCATAGTCCTGGGCGTAGATGTAGTAGAAGCGCGCCGCCAGCCCGCCCTTGAGCATGGTCTCGCACTCGTTCGGCTTCAGGTTCCACCAGCCTTCGGACAGCCAGCCCTGGCCGTCGCGATAGCCGAGCGCGACGCCGATGCGGCTCTGGGTGAGGTTGCACAGGCGCAGGTCCGCCAGCGCCGGCGCGGCGAACGCCACCGTGGAGACAAGCGCGGCGGCGAGCAGCGCGGGAAGTCGCATCGACATGGGCGAGAGCGTATCCGTGGTGAACCCGGAAGGGCGCGATTCGGCTGCGATTTGGCGAGGCTGGCCGGGCGCTGTCAACCGATCAGCACGACCCGCAGGTCATTGACATTGGTGCGGGTCGGCCCGGGCTGCAGCAGGTCGCCGATCGCCTCGAAGAAGCCGGTGGAATCGTTGCCATCCAGGCAGGCCTGGGCATCGAGGCCCGCTTCGCGCGCGCGTCGCAGCGTGGTGGCGTCCACGATCGCGCCCGCAGGGTCATCCGCCTTGCCGGCGCCGCCGTCGGTGCCGTCGGTGTCGCCCGCCAGCGCCGCGATCCCGCTCTCCCCGTCCAACGCGAGGGCGAGCGCCAGCGCGTATTCCTGGTTGGGGCCGCCCCGGCCTTCGCCCTTGATGGTGACCGTGAGTTCGCCTCCGGACAGGAGAGCCGCTTTCTGGCCGGCGGCTTTGAGGCGCAGCGCCTCCTCGGCGTGCGCGCGGGCGACGTCGCGCGCCTCGCCCTCCAGGTCCGCGCCCAGCAGGAGCGGCTCGTAGCCGGCCGCCTTGGCGGCTTCGGCGGCCGCCGCGAGCGACTGCGCGGGCGTCGCCACGATGGCGAATTCGGCGCGCGCGAAGGCGGGATCGCCGGGCTTGGGCGTCTCGTTGGCGTCGTCGTCCAGCAGCGCCTTCGCGGCCGGAGGCAGGTCCAGCTTGTATTTCGCCGCCACGGCGCGCGCGTCCGCCATGGTGGTCTGGTCCGGGACCGTCGGCCCCGACGCGATGGTAGAGGGATCGTCGCCCGGCACGTCCGAGATCGCCAGCGTGACGATGCGGGCCGGAGCCGCGATGCGGGCGAGGCGGCCGCCCTTGATCAGCGACAGGCGCTTGCGCAGCGTGTTGATCTCGCCGATGGACGCGCCCGAACGCAGCAGCGCGCGGGTGAGGCCCTGCTTCTCGGCCAGCGTGAGCCCGCCCGCCGGTGCGATCCAGTTGGCGGAGCCGCCGCCCGAGATCAGCGCCAGCACGAGATCGTCCTCGCCGGCCGCCTGGGCCAGCGCCAGCGTGCTGCGCGCCGCGGCCAGCCCGGCTTCGTCGGGGACCGGATGGCCGGCTTCCACCACGCCGACGACCCGTGTCGGCTCGCCATAGCCGATGCGCGTGACCGCGAGGCCGGAGAGCCTGGCCGGCGCTACGCCGCGCTCGTCGAGATAGAACCGTTCGGCCGCCGCCGTCATGCTGGCCGCGGCCTTGCCGGCCGCAAGCACGATGATCTGCCCCTTGGCGGGAGGCTCGGGAAGAAACGCCGGCAGGCAATCGCTGGGGTGAGCCGCACGGACCGCCGCGTCGAAGATGGCTCGCAGGGTCGCTCTGGTTTCGGCGGCGTCACGCATCGGGATCTCCCTGTTTTTCGCCCTCTTGCGTTCGGGCTTCTTGGGTCCGGCCTTCTTGGGTCCGGTCTTTATCGGTTCTTGGCCGGGCCACCCAGATGCCGATCAGGATCAGGGCGCCGCCCAAAGACTGCACCAGCGTGAGCGCTTCGCCCAGCGCGATCCACGCCACGATGGCGGCCGCGATTGCCTCCAGGAAGATCACCAGGGAGGAGAACACCGCCGGCAGGCGGCCGAGCGCCACCGAAAGCAGCCCCTGGCCGCCCGCGTGGCTCAGCCACGACATCGCAAACAACGCCGCGAGGCCGCCCATGGTGGCGGGCCAGAGCGCGTCCCCGGACAGCAGCGCGGCGGCGAGCAGGATAACGCTGGTGACGCAGGACAGCGCGAAGGTGACCCGGGCCGCGCCCGCATGCTTGCGCGCCGCCTGGACGGCGATGAAGTACAGCCCAAAGAACACCGCGGTGGCGAGGCCCATGAGGTCGCCGCGCAGCTTGGCGGGATCGACCTGCAGCGAGTTGCCGATCAGCGCGACGCCGCCCAGCGTGCAGATCGCGATGCCGACCACGATCTCGCGCCGGATCTTCTGCTTCAGCGCCAGCCACGAGAACAGCACCACCCAGATCGGCGCCGTGGTGGCGAAGAACGTCGCGTTCGCGATGGTGGTCTTCAGGATGGCGAGGTGCCAGAACAGGAGGTCGCCGGCGAACAGCAGCCCCGACACGACGGCGGCCTTGGTGAAGGTGGGCCGCGCGCCTGCGCCGGCGGAGCGCTCCTCCAGCAGGGCCCAGCCGTAAAGGACCGGAAGCGCCAGCGCGACGCGCCAGAACGCGGACGCGAAGGGGCCGACCCCGGCGTCGCTCGCCAGTCGGACGAACAGGGGCGAGACGCCCATCGCGAGCGCGCCGCCGATCAACGCCGCGAGAGCGCCGGCGCGGCCGCTCGCCACGCCGGGCGCCGACGAGGAGGGCCCGGAACGGGCGGCTTCAGGGGCGCTCATGGAAAACCGCTTCACGGTGGGAAAGGCCACTGTCCTATGGCAGTTCGTCGGGCCCGTCACTATGGTTGCGGGTCACTGGGATCCTTGCATGCCTGCCCCGCGCGACGCCGCCCCGATCGAACGACCCGTCATCATTCCAGGCGATCCCGCCAGCGGCGTGGTGCTGCTCTGCGACCATGCGTCGAACCGTATTCCGGCGGATTACGCCAGCCTCGGCATGCCGGCCTCCGAGCTGGAGCGGCACATCGCGTATGACATCGGCATCGCGGTTGTCACGCGGCGCATGGCGGAGCGGCTGGGTTGCCCGGCCGTGCTCAGCACGTTCTCGCGGCTGCTGATCGACCCCAACCGGGGCGAAGACGATCCCACGCTGGTGATGCGGCTGTCGGACGGGGCCGTGGTGCCGGGCAACGCCCGGGTCGATCGAGCCGAGGTGGAACGGCGGCTGGCGCGGTTCTATCGGCCGTATGACCGGGCGGTTGGCGCAGCCGTCGATGAGGCCCTCGCGTCGGGCGTTCCGCCCGCCATCGTGTCGATGCACTCGTTCACGCCCGCCTGGAAGGGCGTTCCGCGGCCCTGGCACGTCACCGTGCTGTGGGACGCCGATCCGCGCCTGCCCCTGCCGCTCATCGCCGCGCTGGCGGCCGACCGGGCGCTGGTGGTCGGCGACAACGAACCCTATGACGGCGCGCTGGCGGGCGACACCGTGAACCGCCACGCCACCGTTCGCGGCCTCTCCAACGCACTGGTGGAGGTTCGGCAGGATCTCATCGCAACGGCGGAGGGTCAGGCGGAGTGGGGCGACCGCATGGTGGCCGCGCTGGAAACGATCCTCGCGGATCCGGCGCAGCACCGGGTGGAGCGGCATCCGACGCGGACGGAGAGCCGCCACAGGGCCGCGTTTCGCCCCGATCCGGGCCCGAGCATCTGACGGCTGGGTCGCGCGCCTGTCCCCGCGTTCCACAGGGCCGCGACGCGGGCCTTGACCGCAGCCGCCCCATGTCCGAAACCCCCAGCCTCCAAACGACGACGATTCTCGCGGGGCAGACTCAATGGACACTTCGATCGCGGCCGACCAGCTGAAGGCCATCATCGAGCGCATCGAGCGCCTCGAGGAAGAGAAGAAAGCACTCAGCGAAGACATCAAGGATGTGTATGGCGAGGCCAAGGGCAACGGCTTCGATACCAAGATCATCCGCAAGATCGTGGCGATCCGGAAGCAGGATCACGCCGAGCGCAAGGAGCAGGAGGCCATCATGGAGCTCTATCTCGAAGCGCTCGGGATGGGCTGACCGGCCCGCGACATCCTTGTCGGCAGCAAGCGCGTCGCCTCGGCGGCGCGCTTTTCTTTTGAGCGGAGATCAGCGCGTGGGGCTGAAGGACGCGGTGGGCAGCGCCTTCACGGCCGGGCCGCTGAAACGATCCGTCCTCAATTCGGCCGGAGCCTGCTCGAACCGCATCGCGACCGTTGACGCCGGCTTGGAGCCGCCGCCCGGAACGTCCCTGGCGGAGGGCTTGGCCTTGGCGGTATTCACCACGGCGGTGCGCAGCTGCACCTGGCCGGACAGGCTGGCGCCCGCGAAGAGGCTTTGAAGCCCATCACGGTCCAGCGACGCGGTGGCGTCGGGATCATGAGCCGGTTCAGGCTGCCTGCTCGCAACCGTGGTGGTCGCGGCCGCATGCGGCGCCTCGGTGGGGCGCAGGCTCGGCATGCCGGCCGGCAGCGCGCCGGACGCCGGCGCGATCGGCATCGAGGCCGGGACCATCGGGACCAGCGAGGCCACCGTGACGGGCCGCGAGGGCGGCAGCGGCACGTTGGCGTAGACCGGCGCGGCCGACGCGCCGGAGCCGAGGTCGGCCGGGCGCGCCATCGGCAGCGGAACGTTGACGACGCGCGCCTCGACGGCGGTCGGGGCCCCAGCGGGGCCGGCCTGCCACACGAGCTGCGGCTGGGTCGGCTGGGGCTCGGCGACCTGTGCGGCCGCCACCGGCGGGGGTGGCGGGACGATGTTGGCCGGTCGGGCGGTCGGAAGCGGGACGTCGACGCGCCGCGGTTGCGCGGGCGCGGGAGCCGGCTCGGGCGGCGGTGAGGGCTCCATGACGGCCATGCCGGCGGGGCCCAAGGAGGCGACCTGGACAGGCGCCTGGACCGGGGCGGGAGCGGGCTCAGGCGCGGGCTGACGGCGCGCGAAGGGCTGGCTGCGGGCCGGGGCAGGGTCGGACGACCCGAACAGCGACCGCGACGCGTTCACGGCGACGTAGCGGTCGTCCTCGCCCGGCGTCGGCGCATAGGCGGCGACCTGCGCGGGCGGCCTCGGCTGGCCGCGTCCGCGACCGCGCGTCGGCTGCGCGAATTCCTCGTCCTCGTCCTCGCCGCCAAGGCCGAACAGCGCCGCGAAGAAGCTCTTGCCCTTGCGGCTCGCCACCACGCGGGTGCCGCCTTCCTCACCCTCGCCGCCGCCGCCGCCGAACACGGTGCCGCCATTGGCGATGACCTCGGCGGCCGCTTCCTCGTAGCGGGCCATCGGCTTGTTATCGAGCGGGAGGTGGACGGTCTTGCCGTCCGGGAACAGGCGCGTGAGCTGGTCACGGCTGAGACGGGGCCAATGACGCACGCTGCCGGCGTCGAGATGCACGAAGGGGTTGTAGGCTGTGGGGTAGTAGCCGACGCCGCCGCGCTGAAGACGCAGGCCGACTTCGCGCACCTTCGCCATGGAGGCGTCCGGCAGGTAGAAGTCCATCGCCTTGCCGAGCATGTGCTGCGAGTGCTTGGCGACCGCGCGCGAGCGGCGGCGCAGCATCGCGTTGGTCTCGGGCGCGCGATAGGCCGAAACGACGTTGATGGGCTCCTCGGAGCCGACCTCGCGGTACACTTCCCACACGATGTCGAACAGGCGCGGGTCCATGCTGGTGGGCTCGTCGCGACGCCAGTCGCGGAGCATCCAGTTCAGCTTCTCGAGCCCGTCGCGGTCGAACACCCCGTTCCGCTTGAACGTGATGGTCGCGCTTTCCTTGGAATGCGTGTGGTAGATGCTCAGCGACCGGGTGCCGCCATCCGCGACCGCGTTCCCGACATCGCCGGTCGCGCCCAGGATCATCGTGATCGCCGCAAGCGCGGGCGTCGCCGAACGAAGGCAACGCGATGCGAGAGCCGCGGGTCGAGACGCACGCCTTGAACGCAAGATTCAACTCATCGGTTGGTCGGAAAAAGGCGCAAACACGCCCAAAACCGTTGGAATGATGAATTGAACCTTGCCCAAAAGGATTAATGGCACGTTAGCGCCCCCCTGCGGGCCGCCTTGGCCCCAAGGGGGCCGGCGGTCCATTGCGTCGTTCCACCGCCGACTCGCGAGAGCCGACGTCAGCCTGGGTCCGATCGGGGCGAATATGACCACGGCGAAGAGGTCAGGTCAAAGCCTTGGCGAGGCTCGCCTGTTGACGGCGCCGCTCCGTGGAGGGCAGCTCAGGGCTGCCGGGACTGGGGCAGGGTTGTCGCATGCGCGAAGCGGCGGCCATCCGGGCCGACGCCGAGCGCCGTTTTGACCCGGCCGTCATAGCCGTAGAGGTCCTCGCGGCGCACGAGGCGGCCCGCATCGTCCACCCCGACTGTGAAGTAGGTGAGATGGATCGGCAGCGCCTGCTTGAAGTGAATGGTGCGCTCGCCCTTGCCGATCATCGCCCTCAGGCGCTTCTCGTCGAAGCCCTGGTCGCCAAGCACGAAGTCGGCCAGCCGGAACGGGTTCTCGACGCGCACGCAACCATGGCTGAAGGCGCGCTTCTCGTTGCCGAACAGCGCGCGCGACGGCGTGTCGTGCAGGTAGACGGCATGCTGGTTGGGGAACATGAACTTGATGAAGCCGAGCGCATTGCGCTCGCCGGGCGGCTGGCGGACCGAAACGCGGTCGCCGCGCCGGATGACCTCGTAACCGAGCCGCTGCGCGTAGAGCGGGTCGGCCGCCATCTTGGGCAGGAACTCGTTCTTCAGGATGGACGGCGGCAGGTACCACGACGGGTTGACAATGACGTGGTCCATCATGTGCGAGAAGATCGGGGTCGGCGAGGTCGTCTTGCCGACCACCACGCGCGTGCGGTGGATGACCTTGCCGTCCTCGTAGAGGCGCAGCGTGTACTCGGGCAGGTTCACCTCGATGTGGCGCGCGCCGAGATCCTGCGGCAGCCAGCGCCAGCGCTCCATGTTGGCGATGATGTCGCCAAGCCCGATGGCGCCGGGATTCGAGCGAATGCGGCCGGTGAGCAGGTCGGCGGTGCGCTGGTCGAAGATGCCGGTCGCCCGCACCCGCCGCTCGCGCTGGAAGCTCTTCACGGCCGCGATCAGGTCGTCGTCATAGGCGATGTCTGATTTCGGCGCGAGCGAGAGGCGCGCGCGGATCAGCGGCACGCGCTCGTCGGATGAGCCGAACCGGAGCGGCGGGCCCTCGAACTCGTCGCGCTCCTGCCGCACCGCGCCGGTGGATTCCCGCAACTCGTGCAGCTTCGCCTTGAGGGCGAGATAACCGGCATGGGGCGGCTGATAGGCGGCGAGCGCCTGCCCGGCGTCGGCGGCGCCCACGACGGCGGTCAGGATTTCGGCTGGAGCCGGAAGGTCGATATCGGGCGTGATCAGGTTCGACAGCCGGCTCGGCTCGATCCGGGCGCCGCGAGCGTCGCGTGCATAGGCGACCGCGGCGGCCGAGAGGGCGATCTCGGCGCCCGCGGCGTCCTCGGCCGCAACGGCGTCGAGGCGCGGCGTCGGATAGGCGGAAAGGTCGAGCCCGTCGTCCTCGGCGGTGGCGATCTGGGCGTGGAGCCGCTTTGCGGCGGGCCCGGGCGCGCCGGCCAAGATCCAGAGGGGTTCGTCGTTGCGGGCGGCGTAAAACGCCGCGATCTGCTCGCGCTCTTTCTTGCCGAGCCTGGCCACCGGGGCGGACGGCTTGCCGCCGCCGTCCACGAAGGCTTTCAGCGCATCCCGCAGAACGGCCGGCTCGAGCGCGGCCACGGCGGCGGCGGGCCGGTCGATCACGACCGTGACGGCGGGGAGATCAGGCGGCGGGATGTCGACGGCGGGGCTGTTGGGCGCGGCCACGACTGCGGCCGGCGCGGACGGGGCCGCGTGCTCGACGATGAGCTGCGTCGGCTCGTCCGGCAGCGGGACTTCGACGGTGGAGGCGCGCTTCTCGGCCGCCGCGTCAGCGTCCACGGCCAGAACGGACGGTTCATCAGGCAGCGGAACCGAGACGCCCTGATCGGCGACGGCCGCAATCGCGGCGTCGCTCTGCGCAGAGGCCGGCCATGCGAGCGCGAGCCCCATCGCGAGCGCCGAAACACCAACCCAAGACGCACTTCGGCTGCGCGCGCGCATCCCAAACTCCAGTCGATTCGCCATCGGCGACCTAGCCTCGGGTTTTAGCGCCCAAACCTACGAACGGCACAATGCAAACGCTTGCGAAAGGCCTGTGCGCCGCCACACGCGCCCGCTTTGGCGATGCTGTGTGGCCGGCGAACATCGCTTCTCAGGCTGCAGCGTTCTCGGCCTGCTCGTCGGAATCGTCGAGCCCGAGTTCCTTCAACTTCCGGTAAAGGGTCGAGCGGCCGATCCCGAGTTTGCGGGCCATCTCGGTCATGTGCGACCGGTAGTGGCCAAGTGCAAACCGAATCGCTTCCTCTTCGAGCGCCGCCAGGGTGCGGACGTCGCCGTTCTCGTCCAGCAGGGCGATGCGGCTCGGGTCGCGCAACTCGATCGGAGGCTGCGGGGCAGCCGCGAAGGCGGCTCCGTGGGCGGCGTAATCATCGACCAGACGCGGCGGCTGCGGCTGGGTCGGCGGCATGCTGTAGACGGACGCCGGCACGATCGGCGGCGGCGCGGGCGGCATCCGGACTTCGAAACCGTCGACCTGGGCGGCGATCTGCGGGAATTCGTCCAGCGTCAACTCGTCCCCGTCGCACAGCACGACGGCCCGGAAGACAGTATTCTCGAGCTGGCGGACGTTGCCGGGCCAGGGATAGCTGGCCAGCAGCGCGGCGGCCTCGGCCGAAAGGCCGCGCAGGCGCTTGCCCTCTTCTGCGGCGAAGCGCGCCATGAAGCGGCGGGCGAGATCGACGACATCCTCGCGGCGCGCGCGCAGCGGCGGGATCGTGATCGGGAAGACGTTGAGGCGGTAGAACAGGTCCTCGCGGAAGCGGCCCTGCTTCACGGCCTCGATCAGGTTGGCGTTGGTGGCCGAGATCAGCCGGACGTCGACCTTCACGGTCTTGCGCCCGCCGACGGGGTCCACTTCGCCTTCCTGGATGGCGCGCAGCAGCTTCACCTGCGCGTCGAGCGGCAGGTCGCCGACCTCGTCCAGGAACAGCGTGCCGCCATTCGCCTCGACGAACTTGCCGACATGCCGCTCGGTGGCGCCGGTGAAGGCGCCCTTCTCGTGCCCGAACAGGATGGATTCGACGAGGTTGTCCGGGATGGCACCGCAATTGACGGTGACGAAGGGTCGCCCGCGACGCTCCGACGAGCCCTGGATGGCGCGGGCCAGCAACTCCTTGCCGACGCCGGATTCGCCTTCCAGCAACACCGGGATGTTGGATTTGGCCGCGCGCTCGCCGAGCCGGATCACGCGCGCCATCTCGGGGCTGCGGGTGACCAGGTCCTTGAAGGTGAGCGTGCCCTGGACGTGGCGGTTGATGCGCCGGATCTCGTCCTCGAGCGCCTCGGTGCGCAACGCGTTCTTGATCGAGACCGCGAGCCGCTCGGCGCCGACCGGCTTCACGACGAAGTCCGCCGCGCCGGCCCGCATGGCGTTGATCACGGTTTCGATGGAGCCGTGGGCGGTCTGGACGATCACCGGAACGGCCTTGCCGGCCTGACGCAGGCTGCTGAGGACGCCCATGCCGTCCAGGTTCGGCATTACGAGATCGAGGATCACGAGATCGATCGAGTCGGCTTCGGGCCCGGTCAGAAGCGCGAGCGCCTGTTCGCCGCCCTCGCAAACGCGCGTGCCATAGCCGAGGCGCGACATCATGCTGTCGAGAAGGCGGCGCTGAATGGGATCGTCATCGACGATCAGGATCGTGCTGCTCATCTGCCGCCTTGGGTTGTATGTCCCGTTTCGGCGCGATCGTGACTGCGCCGGGTAAACGCCTCTTTAACAGGCGACCGAATGGCTGCCCTGCGCGGCCGGTTGCTGGCAGTGCGATCGAGGCCATATGTGCTATCCAGATTCCTGTTCTTTTTTCAGATGGTGAGACATGCCGCTGCTCAGGTCCGTTGTTCACGCTTCCGCATCCGCCTCCAATGCCGGCGCGGCGCTCGGCGATTTGCCGGAATGGGATCTGACCGACCTCTATCCGGCGATGGATTCGCCTGAATTCTCCAAAGAGCTCGGCGACGCCGAGGCTGAGTGCAAGGCGTTCGCGGACGCCTATAGGGGCAAGCTCGAGAGCCTGGTTTCGGCGGCGGACGGGGCCGAGACGCTGTTCACGGCCGTGCGCCGCTACGAGGCGCTGGAGGATCGGCTTGGCCGCGTGATCTCATATGCCGGGCTGGTTTACGCGGGCGACACCACCGACCCCAAGCGGGCGAAGTTCTACGGCGACGCCCAGGAGCGGCTGACGGCGGCCTCTTCGGACCTGCTGTTCTTCCAGCTCGAACTGAATCGCGTCGACGATTCCAAGCTCGACGCGCTGGCCGCCCACGCGCCGCTGAGCCATTACCGGCCGTGGCTGGAGGACATCCGCAAGGAGAAGCCCTACCAGCTGGACGACAAGCTCGAGCAGCTCTTCCATGAGAAGTCCGTCACGGGGCGGGCCGCCTGGAACAGGCTGTTCGACGAGACGATCTCGTCCCTGAAGTTCCAGATCGGCGGCGAGGAGCTGACGCTCGAACCCACGTTGAACAAGCTGCAGGACGCCGACGGCGAGGTCCGGCGCACCGCCGCGGAGGCGATCGCCAAGACGCTGGGCGCCAATCTGCGCACGTTCACGCTGATCACCAACACGCTCGCGAAGGACCGGGAGATCGCGGACCGCTGGCGCGGCTTCGGGGACGTGGCGGACAGCCGCCACCTGTCGAACCGCGTCGAGCGCGAGGTGGTGGACGCGCTGGTGTCGGCCGTGCGCGCCGCCTATCCGCGCCTGTCGCACCGCTATTATGCGCTGAAGTCGAAGTGGTTCGGCGTCGACGCCCTGAACTTCTGGGACCGCAATGCGCCGCTGCCCAAGGTCGAGCAGCGCACCATCGGGTGGCCGGAGGCGCGCGACACCGTGCTTGACGCCTACAACGGCTTCTCGCCGCAGATGTCCGAGATCGCCCGCCGCTTCTTCGATGGCCGCTGGATCGATGCGCCGGTGCGGCCCGGCAAGGCGCCGGGCGCTTTCGCGCATCCGACCGTGCCGTCCGCGCATCCCTACGTGCTGCTGAACTATCAGGGCCGGCCGCGCGACGTGATGACGCTGGCGCATGAGCTGGGCCACGGCGTGCACCAGGTGCTGGCCGCGCCGAACGGCGCGCTGATGGCGCCGACGCCGCTGACGCTGGCCGAGACCGCGTCGGTTTTCGGCGAGATGCTGACCTTCCGGGCGTTGCTGGCCAAGACCACTGATCGCGCCGCCCGCAAGGCGATGCTGGCCGCCAAGGTGGAGGACATGATCAACACGGTGGTGCGGCAGATCGCGTTCTACAGCTTCGAGCGCGATGTCCACACAACCCGGGCGGCCGGCGAGCTGACGTCCGAGCAACTCGGCGAGATGTGGATGAACGTGCAGGCCGAGAGCCTGGGGCCTTCGATCCGCCTAGGACCCGGCTACGAAACCTTCTGGACCTACATCCCGCACTTCATCCACTCGCCGTTCTACGTCTACGCCTATGCGTTCGGCGATTGCCTCGTGAACTCGCTCTACGGTGTTTACGAGAAGGCCCAGGACGGCTTCGCGGACCGATACCTCGCCATGCTGGCCGCCGGCGGCACCAAGCATCACACCGAGCTGCTTGCGCCGTTCGGGCTGGACGCCCGCGATCCGGCCTTCTGGAGCATCGGACTCAACCTGATCGAGGGCATGATCGTCGAGCTGGAAGGGATGGAGTAGGCATCCTCCGGTTGCGGTCGGTTTGTGGTGTGAGGGCGGCGGCCGCGACAGCGGTTGTGCTGGAGCTTGCGGCCGGCTCGGTGAGCGAGGAAGGCCTCGCGCGCTGGATCCGCGACAACCTGCCCTCCGGCTGACTAGCGCCACGCTCCGGCTGCGCCATCGACAGCGCGCATCAAGCGCCCCATATCCTCCGCATGGCTGATCAAGACGACGAACGGAACCGCTTCTCCGCACGGGCGGCGCGCTATGCGCGGGTGGGGGCGAATGTGGGCGGCGCTGCAGCGCGCATCGCTGGGGCGCGGCTGTTCGGGCGCGACGGCGAGCGCTCAGGCGCGCAGGCGCTGACGCAGGCGCTCGGGGGGCTCAAGGGCCCGCTCATGAAAGTCGCCCAGCTCATGGCGACGATCCCGGACGTGCTGCCGCCCGAATACGCCGAGGAACTCTCCAAGCTGCAGAGCGACGCGCCGCCGATGGGGCCCGCCTTTGTGAAGCGGCGCATGATGGCGGAGCTCGGCGCCGACTGGCAGTCGCGCTTCGGCTCGTTCGAGTTGCGGTCCTCCGCGGCCGCCTCGTTGGGGCAGGTCCACAAGGCGACCGCCAAGGATGGCTCGCTGTTGGCCTGCAAGCTGCAATATCCCGACATGCAGTCGGCCGTGGAGGCGGACCTGCAGCAGCTCGAGCTTCTGTTTTCGCTGCACCGGCGCATGGACCCGGCCATCGACACGCGCGAGATCTCCAAGGAGATCGGCGCGCGGGTGCGCGAGGAGCTCGACTATCGCCGCGAGGCGAAGCACGCCGCGCTCTACGCCGCCATGCTGAAGGACGAGCCGCAGGTGCGTGTGCCGGGCGTCTGGCCGGAGCTGTCGACCGGGCGCCTCCTGACCCTCGACTGGCTCGAGGGCGAGAAGATGCTGAGCTTCAAGCAGCACTCGCTGGTGGAGCGAAATCGCATCGCCACCGCGATGTTCAAGGCATGGTGGACGCCGTTCAGCCGCTTCGGCGTGATCCACGGCGACCCGCATCTCGGCAACTACACGGTGTTTTCGGAAGGCGGCGAGCCGCAGGGCATCAACCTGCTCGATTACGGCTGCATCCGCATCTTCCCGCCGAGCTTCGTGGGCGGTGTAGTCGACCTTTATCGGGGGCTTCTGGAGAACGACCCGGACCGCGTGGTGCACGCCTACGAGGTGTGGGGCTTCAAGGGGCTCACCAAGGAGCTCATCGAAATCCTGAACATCTGGGCTCGGTTCATCTACGGGCCGCTGCTGGACGACCGGGTGCGCACCATTGCGGACAAGGTCAGCCCCGCCGAGTACGGGCGGCGCGAGGCCTTCACGGTGCATAAGGCGCTGAAGGAGAAGGGGCCCGTGCGGGTGCCGCAGGAGTTCGTGTTCATGGACCGCGCCGCCATCGGCCTCGGCGGCGTGTTCCTGCATCTGTCGGCCGAGCTGAATTTCCACCGCCTCTTCGAGGACGCGATGGAAGATTTCGCCCTGCCGGCCGTCGAGGCGCGGCAAGCGCAGGCGCTCGCCGCGGTCGGGCTCAAGCGGCCGGCCTGACGCTCAGGCTCTCGCCTGACCCTCAGGCTCTCACCAGGTCGGCAAGCAGGCTCGCCGCCACGGTGAGCTTGGAAAGCGTCAGGCCCGAGCCGGTCATGCTCTCCACAGCGCCGGCGATCCGCTCGACTGAAGGGCCGCGCTTCTGCGTCCAGGCGTCGATGGCGGCTTCGCCATCCGGCAGGCCGAGCAGGGCGACCTCGCTGGTGAGCGCCCGGTGGGCGGTCTCGATGCCGGCCAGGGCGCGATCCAGCGCGAGCCGGTCGTAGTACTCGGTCGCCGGCACCTCCTGGGCGGCGTTGAACAGCGCCCCAAGCCGGAAGCGGTTGGCCACCGCGAAGTGGATCGCGGCGATCTCGGCCACGGGCCGTCCCACCTTCTCGGCCACGAGCACGATGTCGGGCGCCGCGCCGATGGCGGGCAGAGTGGCAAGGCGCTGGGCCAGCTCCTCGGGCACGCCTTCCTGCACCAGCGCGCCAGCCCGCCGGGCCACGGCTTCGCGGGCGTCCGGGCTGAGCGCCGCGTCACGGGCGCCCTCCACGGCGGCGACCCCGGAGCGGAAGCGGCCCACGACGTCGTCCAGCGAATGCTGCGACCAGTCCACGTGGCGGATGAACCAGACCATGCGCGACAACAGAAGGTCCTGCACGCCGCGATACAGGCGCAGTTGGAGTTCGCCCGAGATGCGGGCGTCGAGGCCGTCGATCGCGGTGTTCAGGGCGAGCAGGTCGAAGCTGTCGCGCGTGGCCGCATAGGCGGCCGCGATGGTGGGCGCGTCCGCGCCGGTCTGGTCGACCAGACGCGTCACCACGGTCGAGCCGCCGCGGTTGACGATCGCGTTGGCGAGTTGCGTGGCGATGATCTCCCGGCGCAGCCGGTGCGTCTCCACCGCATCCGGGAAGCGCTCGACCAGGATCTTCGGGAAATAGCGCACCAGTTCGCGCGACAGATAGGGATCGTCCGGCACGCGGCTGTCCAGCAGCGCGTCATGCAAGGCGAGCTTGGAGTAGGCCAGCAGCACGGCCAGCTCCGGCCGGGTCAGCGCCTCGCCCTTGCGGTCCCGCTCGGCCAGGGTGGCCTCGTCCGGGAGATACTCCACCGTGCGGTCGAGCCGCCCGGCGGCTTCCAGCGTCTGCATCAACCGGCGGGCGAAGCCGAAATCCTCATGGCCGCGCGCCTGAGAGAGGGAGAGCGCAAGCGTCTGCAGGTAGTTGTTGCGAAGCACCAGCAGGCCGACCTCGTCGGTCATCTCGGCGAGCAGGGTCTTGCGGGCGGCGTCGTCGAGGCGACCGTCCCGGACCGGCGGCGCGAGCGCGATCTTGATGTTCACCTCGACGTCGGAGGTGTTCACGCCGGCCGAATTGTCGATCGCGTCCGTGTTCAGGCGAATGCCCTTCTGGGCGGCCTCGATGCGTCCCAGCTGCGTCGCGCCCAGATTGGCGCCTTCGCCGATCACCTTGGCGGCGACCTGCGCGCCGGTGATGCGCACGGCGTCGTTGGCGCGGTCGCCGGCCTGGTCGTCGGTTTCGCTGGAAGCGCGAATGTAGGTGCCGATGCCGCCGAACCACAGCAGGTCGACGGGGGCCTTCAGGATGGCGCGCATGACCTCGGCAGGCGTCGCCTCGGCCTTGTCGAAGCCCAGCACGGCCCGGATCTCGGCCGAGAGCGGGATGGACTTCAGCGAACGCGCGAACACGCCGCCGCCCTGTGAGATCAGCGTCTTGTCGTAGTCCTGCCAGGACGAGCGCGGCAGGGCGAAGAGCCGCTGACGCTCGGCGAATGAGCGCGCGAGATCGGGAGCGGGGTCGAGAAAGATGTCGCGGTGATCGAACGCCGCGACCAGCCGGATCTGCTCGGAGAGCAGCATGCCGTTGCCGAACACGTCGCCCGACATGTCGCCGACGCCCGCCACCGTGAAGGGCGTGGTCTGGATGTCGACGTCGATCTCACGGAAATGGCGTTTCACCGCCTCCCAGGCGCCGCGCGCCGTGATTCCCATGCCCTTGTGGTCGTAGCCGACCGAGCCGCCCGACGCGAAGGCGTCGCCCAGCCAGTGGTGGTGTTCGATCGAGAGACCGTTGGCGATGTCCGAGAAGGTCGCGGTGCCCTTGTCGGCCGCCACCACCAGATAGGGATCGTCGCCGTCGTGCCGCACCGTGTCGGCCGGCGGGACGATGCGGTCGTCCACGATGTTGTCCGTGAGGTCGAGCAGCGTGCCGACGAACTCCTTGTAGGCGGCGACGCCCTCGGCCATCCAGGCTTGCCGGTCGGACGGCGGCGGCAGGTGCTTGGGCACGAAGCCGCCCTTGGCGCCCACCGGCACGATCACGGCGTTCTTGACCTGCTGCGCCTTCACGAGGCCCAGCACCTCGGTGCGGAAGTCCTGGCGTCGGTCGGACCAGCGCAGGCCGCCACGCGCGACCTTGCCGAAGCGCAGGTGGACGCCTTCGACGCGGGGCGAGTGCACGCAGATCTCATAAAGCGGCCGGGGCAGCGGCAGGCCGTCGATCCGGTGGCTGTCGAACTTGAACGCGATCGGGATGCGAGCCTTGCCGTTCGGCCCGAGCTGGAAGAACGAGGTGCGCAGCGACGCCTCGATCAGGTTCACGAAGCTGCGCAGGATGCGATCCTCGTCGAGGCTGTCGATGGCCTCGAGGCCGGCCTCGATCCTGCCGCGGATCTCCCTCTGGCGTTCGTCGCGGCCCGTCGCCGCCTCGGGCCGCGGATCGAAGCGCGCGTAGATGAGCTCCACCAGCAGGCCAGCCAGGCCGGCGTGCTTGGCCAGCGTCGTCCACATGTAGTCCTGGCTGAACGGCGCGCGGGCCTGCTGCAGGAAGCGCGACAGCGTGCGGAGCGCCGCGACGTCGCGCCAGCCAAGGCCCGCTTCGAGAACCAGCGCGTTGTAGCCGTCCGATTCGGCCAGGCCGCGGAACAGCGCCATCAGGGCGGCTTCGAGCTTCGGCTTCAGGGCGGCAACGTCGATCGCGCCTCCCTGGAAGCGCTCCAGCGCCATGTCGTGCATCCAGACCCGCCCGGCCTCCGACGCGCCGTCGGGCTCGACCCTGTAGGTCCGCTCGTTCAGCACCCGGAAGCCCAAGTTCTCCAGCAGCGGCACACGCTCGGAGAGGGGCAGGGGCTTGCCGTAGGCGAAGACCTTCAGGTTGACGCGGGTCTCGTCGTCGTTGTCGCGGCGCTCCACCCGAACGGCGCGCGGATTGGCGTCGTCGAGGCGTTCCAGAACCTGGATGTCCGCGATGGCCTGCGCGGGCCCGAACGCCTCGCGATAGGCGGCCGAGAACGCGCCGGCGAAGCGGGAGGCGACGCCGCGGGCTCGCGAGCCCTCCATGGCGTCCCCGAGGGCGTCCGCGAGCTGGTCGCTCCAGGTGCGCACCACCGCGTTCACGGCGTCCTCGAGCGCGCCCCGTTCGATGGCGGGCGTCTTACCCTCGTCGCGCCCGATGATGTAGTGCGTGCGCGCCAGCGGCCCTTCCGGATAGGCCGGATAGGCGGCCGAGAGCCGGCCCTTGAACATTTGCGCGAGCAGCTGGCCGACCCGGTTGCGCACCTGCGTGTCGTAGCGGTCCTTCGGGATGTAGACGAGCACGGAGACGAAACGGTCGAAGCGGTCCGGCCGGGCCAGCACGCGGACGCGCGGGCGCTCGTAGAGGGTCAGGATGTCGGTGGCGAAGCGCAGCAGCTGGTCGACGCCGACCTGGAACAGCTCGTCGCGCGGGTAGCTCTCCAGCACGTTGAGAAGCGCCCGGCCGGAATAGCTGGCCGGGTCGAAGCCGGCGCGGCGGATCACCTGCGCGACCTTGTGGCGGACATACGGGATCGCGCCGGTGGTTTCCGTGTAGGCGGACGACGTGAACAGCCCCACGACGCGCAGTTCGCCCGACAGCAGCCCGTCCGGGGTGAACAGCTTGACGCCCACATAGTCGAGATGGACGCGGCGATGCACCCGCGATTTCACGCTCGCCTTGGTGACGATGAGCGGCGCGGGCTCCTTCAGAAAGGCCCGGATCTCGGGCGTCATGGTGACGAGCTCGCGGCCTCGACGCAGCACCTTCACGTTCGGGTCGGCCAGAATGCCGAGACCGCTGCCCTCGACCGGATCGGCGGCGGAATCGCCCTCCGGCATGCGGTATTCGCGCAAGCCCAGCAGGGTGAAATTGTCGGCCGCGAGCCAATCCAGGAAAGCGATGGCCTCCGCGATCTCGTCGCCCGGCAAGGGCGGGGGATTGCTGCGGTAGGAGTGGATCGCCTCGGCGACGCGCCCGCGCATGGCGGCCCAATCCTGCACGGCGACGCGGACGTCGCCATAGACGAGCCCGAGCGCCTCGGCGAGCCGCTGGCGCGCCTCCTCGCCGTCGAGGCGATCGACATGAACCTGGATCAGGCTCTCGCGCCGGGCGCCGGGCTGGCCACCCGCCATCGCCTCACCGGCGAAGCGCACCAGCCGGCCTTCGGCGTCGCGCTCCACGGCCACGATGGGATGGGTGACGAAGCGAATCGTGAGGCCGCGCTCGGTCAGCTCCGCCAGGGTGGAGTCGAGCAGAAACGGCATGTTGTCGTTGAGCGCTTCCAGAACGGTGATGTCCCGCTCGTGGCCGCCGATCTCGACCCGGCGGTCGGTGAAGCGAATGTCCTCCCGGCCCTGCCGGCGCGGGGCGGAGAGATGCTCGAAGGCGCTCGCCGCAAAGCTCGCCAGGTCGGCGGGCGAATACAGCGCCAGGTCTTCCGGCGACACGCGTGCGAACAGGGCTTCGACGAACCCTTCCGGAACGGACGCTCCCGCCGCCGGGAGGGCCTCGACCACAGCGGATACAAGCCCTTGGCGCCCATCCCGGTCGCGCTTCAGCATGTCGATCTCCCCTCGCGGCATTGTTCCGGAGCCGTTTGCGTCGGCCCCGGTGGTTCGGCCATGCTAGGCACGGTCTGGTTGCGAAGCCATGACGGATTTTGGGCGTCGAGGAGAAGAATATGTCGAAAAACAAGCCTCAGACCGGGGAAAACCCGCGTCGGCAGGACGGGACGCCGCGCGTGATGGCGCTGGACCTTCCCCGCGCTGAGCTCAGCGAACCGATGCAGGCCTATTTCGACAAGTGCCAGGAGAAGATCGGCTTCGTCCCGAACGTCTTGGCCGCCTATGCGCATGACAACGCCAAGCTGGAGGCCTTCGCGGCGCTCTACAACGACCTGATGCTCGCGCCGTCCGGCTTGTCAAAACTGGAGCGCGAGATGATCGCGGTGGCGGTCTCGGCCGAAAACCGCTGCTTCTACTGTCTCACCGCACATGGCGCCGCGGTGCGGCAGCTCTCGGGCGATCCGGTCCTCGGCGAACTGATGGTGATGAACTGGCGGGCTGCGGATCTTTCCGCGCGTCATCGCGCCATGCTGGTGTTCGCATCCAGGATGACGCGCGCATCGCACGAGATCGTCGAGGACGACAGGCAGGCGCTGCGCGACGCCGGCTTCGGCGAGCGCGACATCTGGGACATCGCCGCGGTGGCGTCGTTCTTCAATATGTCGAACAGAATGGCGTCCGCGGTCGACATGCGTCCAAACGCCGAATACCACGCTCAGGCGCGGTAAAGCGCGGAGCGCGGCGGCGGCACGGGCGAGGGTCTGGCGCCCCGGGCTTTTCCGTGCTTCAAGCCGGCTCCTTTCGACGCATCTCCGGAGTTCGCCATGGAAACCCGCCCTCTCGGCCGCACCGGCCTGCAGGTCAGCCTCCTGTGTCTCGGCACCATGACGTGGGGGCAGCAGAACACCGAGGCCGAGGGCCACGAGCAGATGGACTATGCGCTCGACCAGGGCGTGAACTTCTTCGACACCGCCGAGCTCTACTCGATCCCGCCGAGCGCGGACACGCAGGGCTCGACCGAGCGCATCATCGGCACGTGGTTCCAGTCCCGCGGCTCGCGCGACAAGGTGATCCTGGCCTCCAAGGTCATCGGCCGCAGCGTCATGGACTGGTTCCGGGACGGCCGCATCCCGGGCGAGCTCAACCGGGCGCAGATGACGGAAGCGCTGGAGAAGAGCCTGAAGCGCCTGCAGACCGACTATATCGACCTCTACCAGCTCCACTGGCCGGACCGCCCGCTGCCCTGGGGCGGCAACCCAACCGTTTATCGCCACCAGGACTATGTCGGCCCCGAGAACCCGATCGAGCAGATCCTCGAGGTGCTGGGCGACTTCGTGAAGGCGGGCAAGATCCGCCATATCGGGCTCTCCAACGAGAGCGCGTGGGGGACGATGAAGTTCGTGCAGGTGTCGGAAGCGCGCGGCTTGCCGCGCGTCGCTTCGGTGCAGAACGCCTACAACCTCGTGAACCGCACCTACGAGACCGCCCTGGCCGAAATCTCGATGCGCGAGCAGGTGGGCCTGCTCGCCTACTCGCCGCTGGCGCAGGGCTATCTCACCGGCAAGTACCTGAACGGCGCGCGGCCGGAAGGCTCGCGCACGACGCTGTTCAACCGCGGCCAGCGCTACGAAAAACCCGGCGCCGAGATCGCGTTGGCCAAATACGTCGCGCTCGCGAAGGACTGGAGCCTCGATCCTGCGCAGATGGCGCTGGCCTTCGTGAACTCGCGTCCGTTCCTGGCCTCCAACATTATCGGGGCCACGCGCATGGAGCAGTTGAAGACCGACATCGCCTCCGTGAACGTCAAGCTGGCGCCGGAGCTGCTGGAGCAGATCGATGCGATCCACCAGGTCCACATGAACCCCTGCCCGTAGCGTACGAGGACGCAACCACGGGCGCGTGTTTGGCATTCCGCTTGCGAAGGCGGACGCCAAACATGTCACGCCGACAGCGATTGAGAATCACGCCGGCCTTGCTCATTCTGGGTCGGCGTGGAGAACTCGGGCGTTCTTCGCGCCCGTATCGACCGTCCCGCCCGGCGCTTTGCGCCGCGCTTCTCCTTGGGAGGGCAGGATGCCGCGTCTCTTCACCGGCCTCGAGGTGCCGCCCGAAATCGCCAGCGCGCTGGCCAGCCTGCGGGGAGGGCTCGTGGGAGCCCGCTGGATCGACGTGGAGAACTACCACGTCACCCTGCGCTTCATGGGCGACATCGACGACCATTATGCCCGCGACGTCTACCACATGCTCGCCGACGTCCGGCGGCGGCCGATCACGCTGACGATCGACGGCCTGACCACATTCGGGGGCGACAAGCCCCGGGCGCTGGTGGCGCGCATCAAGCCCGAGCAGGCGCTGATCGAGTTCCAGGCCGAGCAGGAGCGCATCGTCCGGCGGGCCGGCCTTCCGCCCGAGAAGCGCAAGTTCACCCCGCATGTGACGCTGGCGCGCCTGCGCGACACGACGCCCTGGCACGTGGCCGATTTCCTGGCCGGGCAGGGCCACGTGCCGTCGCGCAGCTTCACGGCGAACCGCTTCGTGCTGTTCTCGTCGCGCGCGTCCACGGGCGGCGGCCCCTACGTGGTGGAAGCCGCCTATCCGCTCGGTTGAGCGTTCATAGATGATGCGCGAGGGCTGGACCTTCGGGCCGTGCGCGCCACCTCTCGGGTGAGAACCGGGAGGATGGCATGGCGACGCGATTGGGAGACGACGAACGCAGGCAGGCGCTGGAGCATCTCACCGGCTGGGCGATGGCGGAGGGCCGCGAGGCGATCCAGCGACGCTACGTGTTCCGGGACTTCAGCGAGGCGTTCGGCTTCATGACCCGCGTGGCGCTGGCGGCCGAGCGGATGGACCATCATCCCGAGTGGTCCAACGTCTACAAGACCGTCGACGTGACGCTCACGACGCATGACGCCGGCGGCCTCACCGAGCTCGACGTGAAGCTGGCGCAAACCATGGACCGGCTGGCCGGCAAATAGCCGCAGGCTATTTCGGCTGCATGCGCAGGGCGCCGTCGAGGCGGATCGCCGTGCCGTTGAGCATGTCGTTGTTGATGATGGTCCGCACCATCGCGGCGTATTCCTCCGGCCGACCGAGCCGGGACGGAAAGGGAATGCCGGCTTCCAGCGACTTGCGGATGTCGTCCGGCACGCTCTCGAACATGGGCGTGTGGAACAGGCCCGGCATGATGGTCATCACCCGGATGCCGTAGCCGGCGAGATCGCGCGCGATCGGCAGCGTCATGCCGACCACGCCGCCCTTGGACGCCGAATAGGCGGCCTGGCCGATCTGTCCGTCCTCGGCCGCGACCGAGGCCGTGCAGACGATGACGCCGCGGCCGCCGTCCGGGGTGACGGGCTCCAGCCCGGCCATGGCGGCCGAGCTCTTGGCGATCATCCCGAAGGTGCCGGCCAGGTTCACGGCGAGCGCCTTGGCGAAGGTCGCCATGTCGTGGGGGACGAATTCGCCGGTGTCGCGCTTCTTCGACACCGTGCGCTTGCCGGGCGCGATGCCGGCGCAGTTCACCAGGATGCGCTCGACCCCGTGGGCGGCGCGGGCCTTGGCGATGGCGGCGTCCACGGACGCTTCGTCGGATACGTCAGCCATGCAGAACACGCCGCCAAGTTCGCGGGCGACGGCCTCGCCGCGCGCCTCGTTCATGTCGAACACTGCGACCCGCGCGCCCTGGGCGGCGAGCATGCGGGCCGTGGCCTCGCCCAGACCGGAGGCGGCGCCGGTGACGATGGCGGCTGTGGCGGCGTCGATCTTCATGGCGGCGTCTCCCGGGGCGTTTCTTGGCGCTGCGATTTCTAGCCGCATCCCGGCCTTCCCGAAAGGGTCGCGGCCGTGCGGAGGCTCCCACCTCCTTGTGCGCCGGATCATCGGGGCCATCTATGGGGGCGTGCGCGCGGCACTCCCCCCAACCGCCCGCGCCCTGGAGGCGACCATGACGCAGACGTCCGACGAGTGGCTGGGCCGGCCGCTGAACAAGGCCGAGATGGAGGCCATGCGCCGCGCCGCCCGCGACGAGAAGGGCGTGTTCGCGGATACGCTGCGGTTGCTGAAGCGCGTGGGCAAGAACATCCCCTTCGCGGAGGACGTTCTGGCCGCCTATTATTGCGCCCTAGACCCCAGCACCGAACGGCGCGTGAAGCTGATCCTGGCCGGCGCCCTGGCGTATTTCGTGATGCCGTTCGACGTGCTGCCCGACATCATGCCGCTGATCGGCTTCACGGACGACGCGGCCGTGATCGCAACCGCGATCGCGAGCGTGTCGCGGGCGATCAAGCCCGAGCACCGCGACCGCGCCAAGGAGGCGCTCGGCAAGGAACTCGGGGCCTAGGCCCCGTCCATCCGCACCACGACCTTGCCGGCCGCCTTGCGGTCGGCAAGCAGACGGATGCCCTGGCCGGTTTCGGCCAGCGGCAAAACATTCGAGACCAGCGCCTTCACGCGCCCCTCTACCGCCCAGGCGAAGATGGAGCGGATGTTGACCGCGTTCTGCACCGGCTCCTTGTCCGCGAAGGCGCCCCAGAACACGCCCTGGACATCGCAGCCTTTCAGCAGTATCAGGTTGAGCGGGATGCGCGGAATATCGCCGGCCGCGAAGCCCACGACCAGGAAACGGCCGCGCCACGCGATGGCGCGCAGGGCCGCCTCCGACAGGTCGCCGCCGACCGGGTCGTAGACGACGTCTACGCCCTTGCCGCCGGTGAGGCGCTTCAGACCTTCCTTCAGGTCTTCCTTGGAATAGTCGAGCGTCTCGGTCGCGCCGTGCTGGCGCGCCAAAGCGAGCTTCTCGGGCGAGGACGCGCAGGCGATCACACGCGCGCCCATGATGGCGCCGAGCTCGACCGCCGCGAGGCCGACGCCGCCCGACGCGCCGAGCACCGCCAGCGTTTCGCCAGGCTGGAGCTTGGCGCGATCCTGCAAGGCGTGCAGCGATGTGCCGTAGGTGACGAGCAGCCCCGCCGCGGCCTCGTCGGACAGGCCGTCCGGCACCGGAATGAGCCGCCCGGCCGGCGCGACCACCTTGGTGCGGCACGCGCCATAGCCGACATAGCCGGCGACGCGATGGCCGACCGTCAGCCCGGTGACGCCCTCGCCCAGCGCGCTGATGCGGCCGGCGAACTCCGCGCCGGGCGAAAAGGGCAGCTCGGGCTTCACCTGATAGCGGTTCTGGATGATCAGCGTGTCGAAGAAGTTCAGCGCCGCGCAGGCGACATCCACGACGACCTGCCCGGGGCCGGGCGTCGGATCCGGGAGTTCCTCGACGACGAGGCTTTCGGGCGGCCCGAAAGCGCGGCACAGAACGGCGCGCATGAACGTCTCCTGGTGAGTGAGGCTGGTTGCGCGGGGGCGCTATCCGGCTTCAAGGACGCCGTCAGCCTCGAGGGTCTTTCGCAATCGGCCAAAGGCCAAGCGGATTCGGGACTTCACGGTTCCAAGCGGCAGGTTGGCCCGCTCGGCGATCTCGCTGTGCGAGAGGCCTTCATAGAAGGCGAGCCGCACGAGATCGAGCTGCTCGGCCGGCAGGCTGCGCATGGCGATTCGAAGCCTTTCCTCGCGCTGCTGCAGGTCCAGCATGCGGTCGGTCTGCGGATCCTCGGCGACGTCGAGCTCGGCGTCGAGAGGGTCCATGAATTCGACGCGGTCACGCCGCAGGCCGTCGATGCGCCTGTTGCGGGCGATGCGGTAGAGCCAGGTGGGCACGGAGGACTTGGCGGCGTCGAACTGCTCGGCCTTGCGCCACAAGGTGACGAGCACCTCCTGGGTCAGCTCCTCGGCCGCGCCGGCGTCGGTGCCGAGGCGCGTCAGATAGGCGTTCAGGCGCGGCGCGAAATAGTCGAAAAGCTTCGCAAACGCCTCACGATCGCGCCGCTCGGCGACGGCGGCGACAAGGGCCGCCAATTCTTCGTGGGACGTCAACGCGGTGGCTCTGTCTCTTCCGCGATCTCAAATGCAGCGGCAGGCCTGGCTTGGCGCGGGCCGCGGATCGCGATCGCATGTTCGCATGTCCGGCGGCGTCGCGAAACAGAACTCGTCCGCAAAATGCGCGAAAGTCGGCGTCATGCCGTGTTCACGCCGCCATTCGTGGCGATTGATCATTCTAGCGCCGCGCTGCAGGCGAGGTAACATGACGCCCATGATTCGATCAGTCTCCCTGCGTTCGCCCCTCGTGATCTCCGTGCTCGCCGCCGCGCTCTGGTCGGGCTCCGCCCTGGCCCAGGACGCGAAGCCCGCAGCCAAGCCTGCGCCCAAGCTGCCGGCAGGCGCGCTCGGCGCGAAGCCCGCGCCGGCGAAGCCGGGCGCTTCGGCGAAGCCCGCGGCCCCGGCGAGCGCCGCCAAGTCCGGCGCGGCCAAGCCGGGAGCCAAGCCGGCGGTTGCGCCCGGCGGCGGACAGCCCGTGCAGCTCGAGGTATACGGCGACTGGGGCGCCTACGCGTCCACGACCGCCAAGGGCAAGGTCTGCTACGCGCTGGCCCAGCCCAAGGATCGCCAGCCGAAGTCCCTGCAGCGGGACCCGGGCTACCTGTTCATCGCCACGCGGCCGTCAGAGGGCGTGCGCAACGAGGTCAGCATGGTGCTGGGCTTCGTCACGCAGGACGGCGGCGACGGCAAGGCGGCGATCGGCAATGCGAGCTTCGCGCTCGTCACCAAGGGCAACGCGGCGTGGGTGAAGAACGCGGCCGAGGACGCCGCCTTCGTGGACGCCATGCGGCGCGGCCAGAGCCTCACCATCGAGGCGAAGTCCAAGCGCGGGAACAGCTCCACCGACCGCTACGTGCTGGCCGGCCTCACGCAGGCGCTGGACCGCGTGAAAAAGGAATGCCCCTGAGCTGACGCGCCGTCCGAGCGTAGCCGCGGGGGCCCGACCGGGCTCCGCCGCATTGGGGCCATCTTGGCCCCGCATAGGATTTCGCACGCACCTATGTTAGGGGATCGGCCGGCTGGCGCATGCGCCAGGCCGCCGTTTTCGCCGTTGGGGCGCCTGCGCGCCGGATCCGGACCATGACCGCCATTACGCTCGACCTTTCCCGGGCCAAGCCCGTCGACATGCCTGCGCCCGCCGTCGCGGCGGGCAAGCGCTCGCTCGTGGGCGTGACCCGCGCGGGGCTCGCCGAGGCCCTCGCGAGCGCGGGCGTGCCCGAGCGTGAGGTGCGCATGCGCGCCGGCCAGCTCTGGCACTGGATCTACTTCCGCGGCGCGCGGGACTTCGAGGCCATGACCAATGTGGGCAAGGGCCTCAGGCAGGCGCTGGCCGAGCGGTTCACGCTGGAGCGGCCCGAGATCGTGTCCGAGCAGGTGTCGGTCGACGGCACCCGCAAGTGGCTGCTGCGCATGCCGTCGACCGGCCCGCATGATCGCGGCGCCGAGATCGAGGCGGTCTACATTCCCGAATCCGACCGCGGAACGCTGTGCGTCTCGTCGCAGGTCGGCTGCACGCTCACCTGCACGTTCTGCCACACGGGCACGCAGAAGCTGGTCCGCAACCTCACCACGGCCGAAATCGTCGCGCAGCTCATCGTAGCCCGCGACGCGCTGGGCGAGTGGCCGGGCGGCGTCCGGCCGACGGACGGGTTGGTGCCGGACGTGGAGCGCGCGATCACCAACGTCGTGCTGATGGGCATGGGCGAGCCGCTTTACAATTTCGAGAACGTCCGCGACGCCATGGACGTGGTGTCGGACGGCGAAGGCCTGTCGCTTTCCAAGCGCCGCATCACGCTGTCGACCTCCGGCGTCGTGCCGATGATCGAGCGCGCCGGCTCGGAGATCGGCTCGATGCTGGCGATCTCGCTGCACGCCGTGCGCGACGACCTGCGCAACGAGCTCGTGCCGCTCAACAAGAAATATCCCATCCGCGACCTGCTGGAAGCGTGCCGCACCTATCCGGGCCTCAGCAATGCGCGCCGCATCACGTTCGAGTACGTGATGCTGAAGGGCGTCAACGACAGCCTGTCGGATGCGCGCGAGCTGGTGCGGCTGCTGAAGGGCATTCCGGCCAAGATCAACCTGATCCCGTTCAACCCCTGGCCGGGCACGAAGTACGAGTGCTCCGACTGGGAGCAGATCGAGGCGTTCTCGGAGGTGGTGTTCCGGGCCGGCTATGCGTCGCCGGTGCGAACCCCGCGTGGGCGCGACATCCTGGCGGCCTGCGGCCAGCTCAAGAGCGAAACCGAGAAGCTGCGCGCGCGGGCCCGGCTGATGCTGGACAGCGGCATCGGGGCCGAGGGGATGTTCGTCTCGCAGGAGAGCTGAGCCATGCGCCGCCTCGTTCTGGGTCTTTTCGGGCTCGTGCTGGCCATCCCGGCCGGAGCGCTGTTCCTGGTGATCGGCGGCCTTGCCGTGCCGGAGACGCGGGAGCTGGCGGCGGACCTGACGCTCACGAGCGTGTTCGCGCTCTTCGCCGCGCTCCTGAACGCCGAGGGGCCCGATACCGTCTGGGCGGTCGCGGCCGGCGCCTTCTGGGCGCTCACCACGGCGCTGCTGGTGTTGCCGCCGGTGCTCACGGCGCTGATCGGCGCCGCCGCCGGGCTCAGCTCCTATGTCTGGTACGCCGGCGGAGCGGGCTTGCTCACCATCGCGATCGCGTGGTTCGGCCGGGCGAGCGGGGCGACGCTGGACAGCGCGGACGTGAAGCTTCTGTCGCTGCTGTTTCTCACCGGCGCGGTTGCGGGCTTCGTCTACTGGGCGGTGGCGGGCCGCGACATGGGCCCGGTCAACGACCCTGCGTCAGCAAGAGCCTGAGCGCGAAGCCGCCCATCACGCCGGCGAAACCAAGGTCGAAGGCCCGCATCATCTTGCGGGAGCGGCGCATATAGGCCGTGAAGCGCTCGGCCGTCAGCACGATCGCGAAAGCGACCGGGACGCCCACCACCAGGAACCAGACGCCAAGGAACACCATCTTGCCGGCGGCGTGCGGATCCGTGGGCTCGACGAATTGCGGCAGGAACGTCACGAAGAACAGCACCACCTTCGGATTGGTGAGGTTGATGCCGAGTCCCGTCAGGAACACCGCGAAGGCGTTCCTCGATGCGCCGTCATCCGGCGCGACATGAAAGGCCGAGCCGTGGCGGAGCGACTGCCAGGCGAGCCAGAGCAGGTAGACCGCGCCGACGATCTTCGCTGCCGTGAACGCCGTCGTGGAAGCGGCCAGCAAGGCGGATAGGCCCAATCCGGCCAGCAGCGCGTGGATGACCACGCCCGTGGAGCAGCCCGCCACCGTGGCGAAGCCCGCGCGGCGGCCGCCCGCCAGCGTGCGCGCCAGCATCAGCCCCATGTCGGGGCCCGGCGTGATGGCGAGCAGGAAGCTCGCGCCCGTGAAGGCCAGCAGGGTGGCGGCGGAGGGTACGAAGTCGATCGACATGCGCGGGCTCAGGTTCAGCTGTCGCGGACCGTAGGAGCCCGGAGCCCGGCGCGCCACCCGTTTTCCGCCGCGCCTCACCGACCAACAATCGACGGGCTCTCCCGCCCGAGGGCGAGAGAGCCTCTTCGGCTCAGCGCAGCTTCGCCTCGAGCTCCGGGAGCAGCACGACGCTTTCCTGCTCGTTCGGGTCCGTGCGGGCGATGATGGCCACGCAGGGCTCGGTGTCGCTGGTGTTGTAGGGCAGGTGGGGAACGTCGGCCGGGATGTAGCAGTACTCGCCGGCGTTGAGGTCCATGTGCTGCTCGAGGTTGGGACCGAACCACATGGCCGAAGAGCCGCTCAGGACGTAGATCGCGGTCTCGTGCGACTCGTGCTTGTGCGCGTTGGCCTTAGCGCCCGGAGGGATCGTGACCATCTGCATGTGCAGGTGTCGAGATCCGACCGTCTCGGCGGAGATCCCGGGCTTGTAGGGAAGATTCTGCTTGCCGGTATATTCCGCGCCGGGCCGGACCTTCCGGCAAGTTGGCGCGCTCTCCGGTGTTTGCGGCGCGGTGGCGGGCTGAGCGTTGAAAGCCATGGCTGACCTCCTGATGGGTGCGAACTCCGATTGCCCCCATTCAGCGCCGGCCGTCGACGACGCGCAACCGTGTGCTTGGCTGCTCAGGCGGCCGCGGCCTCCTGCCTCGCCGGCAGCCCCGCCAGCAGGCCGATCAGGGCCCGGTCGTGCAGCACCACCATGGCTTCCTTCGGGTGCAGCCACTCGATCACGTCGTCGACGGATTCGGCGTCCATCAGCTTGGCTTCCGCCACCGCGCGCTCCCGGTCGATCTCGCCGCGCTTGCGGCGGGGGGCGGCGGGCAGCATGGCCTCGTGCCGCGACCGGAACAGCGGGTCCGCATGGAGGGCGCGCACCGCGACGTCGTCGTCAAAGCCGGCCTTGTCGAGCTCCCGCATCAGCGCGTTGGCGCGCGTCGCGATCGGCGGGGGCGAAGTCTCCTCGGGCGTCAGCAGCAGCCCGGCGCGCTTCAGCGCGAGACCCATCGACAGCATGCCGGACGCCGCCGAGATCGGGATCGCGAGCACGAGGCCCAGGATGGTGGGCGACATCCAGCCAAACAGCGACGGCGCGATCATGAAGGCCGAGATGCCCGTGAAGATGCCGAGCAGCATCTGCAGGCGATGGCGGCGGACGATGTCGCGGAACGGGATCGAGCCGTCGTCGCGCCGCTGAGGGTTCCAGCCGGTGTCGCGCCCGGCGATGATCTGGAATACCGCGCCGGACTGGATCACCATCAGGATCGGCGCCAGCAGGGCCGACATGATGACCTCGATGATCGCCGAGATCACCAGCCGGAAGCCGCCGCCGCTGGCGCGCCGCAGCGAGCCGCGGATCAGCGCCAGGATCAGGCCGAAGAGCTTGGGGGCGAGCAGGATCGCCATCGTGATGCCGAAGAGCTGCAAGGCGCGCTCGGCGTCGAAGCGCGGCCAGGCTGGAAACAGCGAGAACTCGCGCGTGAAATATTCCGGGCGCACGTAGCGCGTCTGCAGCACCAGCACGATGCCAACCACGAGTTGCGACAGCCAGAGCGGCGAGGCCAGGTACGAGAAGATCCCGGTCGCGAAATGCTGGCGCGTCGGCCAGGTCAGGCCGGCCGCGCCGATCACGCGCGAATGCTGCAGGTTGCCCTGGCACCAGCGGCGGTCGCGGGTGGCGAGGTCGATCAGCGACGGCGGGCTTTCCTCGTAGCTGCCCTCCAGGTCTGGCAGCATGTAGACGGTCCAGCCGGCGCGCCGGATCAGCGCCGCCTCGACAAAATCGTGGCTCAGGATGTGGCCGCCGAAGGGCGGCTTGCCGGAGAGGTGGGGCAAGCCGCAGTGATCCGCGAAAGCCTTGGTGCGGATGATGGCGTTGTGGCCCCAGTAGTTGCCTTCCCGGCCGGACCAGACCGCGAGGCCGGTGGCAATCACGGGGCCGTACATCTTGGCGGCGAACTGCTGCAGGCGCGCGAACAGCGTGTTGCGATTGATGATCAACGGCAGCGATTGAATGATGCCGGCGTCCGGGTCAGCCTCCATGGCGGCGGCGAGGCGAGTCACGCAGGCGCCCGTCATCAGGCTGTCGGCGTCCAGCACCAGCATGTGGTCGTAGGCGCCGCCCCAGCGGGTGACGAAATCCTCAATGTTGCCGGCCTTGCGGTTCGTGTTCTTCTGCCTGTGCCGATAGAAGAAGCGGGCCTTGGGGCCCAACCGCTCGCGCAGCGCCCAGAAGGCGCGTTCCTCGGCCACCCAGGCGTTCGGCTGGGTGCTGTCCGACAGAATGAAGAAATCGAAATGATCGATGAGGCCGGTGGCGTCGATCTCCTCGTACATGGCCTGCAGCGAGGCGAAGACCCGCGACGTCGCCTCGTTGTAGACCGGCATGACGACGACCGTGCGGGCGCGCAGGCTCTTGGGAACCGGCGGCGTCCGGCGGCGCAGCAGCAGCGCCACGAAGCCCAGGATCGCGCTCGTGAAAGCCAGGGCGATCCAGGAGAAGTTGACCGTAAACAGCGCCACGAGGGCCCACTGCAGCGCCGTGACGCCCGAGACCGACACGACCCGGTACATCTCGGAAGCGCCCCAGACGGTGAGCGCGATCGCGCCCGCAAACACGAAAAGGCGCGCCAGCCAGGGCTTGGGGCGACGCACGAGCGGCTTGCGCGTCTGCCTGCGCGACCACGTCCCAAGCGCCTGCACGGGCATCGCCAACGGCGATTCCGGCGGCAACGGCGGGTGATCCGCCGGCGCGATCACGCCGAGGGGCGCGTGCGGCGAAGGGGCGGCTACGGTGTCCAACGATACAGCCATGTCTCGCTCAAGGGCTTCCCGCCCGCTTCCAGCACGAGCCTCAATTCACAGGCGGTCTCGTTGCCGGGTTCGAGTTCGAAACCCACTCGGTAAAGCTTGCGTTCCGGATAGGGCCACAACCTCAGGTTCGATACCACGCCGGTCGCCGACGACAGCATCGCCTTGAGTTCCGCAGCCGTTTGGGCGGGCCGCAGCATGTCGCCCGTGAAGTCGACCGCGAAGCGCCGGGCCGTGGCCGTGCGGCCACGCCCGACGCGCGTCGATGTGACCTGCGCGAGGGGTATGCGCTCCGGCGGCTGCCAACACCAGAACTGCCGATAGGCGACCGAAACGTCGGCTCCCGGCTGAAGAGGCTGCTTGGGCCGCCAATAGGTCAGGACGTTGTCGTTGATCTCGGACTCGGTCGGGATCTCGACGAGCTGCACGAGGCCGGGCGACCAGTCGCCGATGGGCTCGATCCAGAGGCTCGGGCGGCGCTCGAAGTTCTGGTCGTCATCCTGGAAGGCGGCGCTGTCGCGGTCGCGTTGGATCAGCCCGAAGCCTTTCGGCGCGGGATCCACGAAGGCCGAGATCTGCAGCGTCTCGGGATTGGACAGAGGCCGCCAGATCCACTCGTCGTTGCCGTTGTGGATCTGCAGGCCGCCGCTCTCGTACACGGCGGGGCGCAGGTCATCGACGTTACGCCGGTCGTTGGGGCCGAACAGGTAGGTCGACGTCATGCCGGCCACGCCCCAGTTCTCGACGGGCGCCCGGGGAAACAGCGTGATCTCGGTGTCGATGATCGAAACGTCGCCGGTGCGCAGCGTGAAGCGGTAGGCGCCCGTCACGCTTTCAGAATCCAGCAGCGCGTGGATCACGAGATTGTCGGTCCGCGCCGCTGGTTGCTCGATCCAGAAGGCGCGGAAAAGGGGGAATTCCTCGCCCTTGGGATCGCCGGCCTTCAACGTGAGGCCACGCGCCATGACGCCGAGGTTCTGGCCCCGCGCGGACGAGCGGAAGAAGGTCGCGCCCTGGAAGATCGCGACTTCGCGCTGGCGGCCGTTCTGCGGGTCGCCGAATACCTTGAACCCGGAGAAGCCGAGGTCGGGCAGCGTCGCCGGGACCTTCAGCGATCCGTAGTCGAAGCGGCTGCGATCATAGATCACGCGCCGGACGATGCCGTCTTCGACGACATAGAGCGAGACGGCGCTCCCGAACGCGAAGCCGCGGTGCAGCGGCTCGACCGTGAAGCCGCGTCCCTCGTTGTTCCACAGCACGGCGCCCGGCTGGGCGCGTATGCCGATATATTGCTCATAGTTCAGCGCGTTGAACGGCTCAGGCAGGTCGCTCGAGGGCGCCTGATAGGCGCGCTTCGACAACAGCCGCGCGAGATCGGCGAGCGTCGTGGCCGTGAAGCGCTGCCCCTCGCCAAGCGCGCTCTGCAGCGCCTGCGCGACGAAATTCTGCCCCAGCGCCGGCGACGCGGCCGCCAGCGCGCCCGCGCCAAGGCCCCAGGCCAGCAGCGAGCGACGGTCCATCCGCGGCAAAGCCGCATCACTACCGTTGTGTGGGGGTACTCTCGACATTCAGTGGGAGACCTGTTTCGGACCCGCGGCGCATGAAACCACGCGCGAAGCTCGTGGCGCTACCCAACCGGGCGGGCTTCTAGCACATTATAAGGGCATCGCGAGACGTTTCCGAGGCCGCAAAATGGCCGATCGGCCGGGTTCTGGCGGTTTGTACGGCCCCGACCCGCAGACTTCACAGCTTGGAGCCGTCCGGGCGCGCGACCTGGCAACTGGTGCCGTCGGCCCGCCATTTTCCGCAGAGTTCGGCGGCCGCGGCGGCGTTCTCGAACGGCCCGGCGGTGAGGCGGTGGCGGACCGGCGTCCCGTCCGCCTGAATCACGCTGGCGGTGAGGCTGCCGACGCTGCTCTTGTGGCGCTGCTGCAGGATGCGCCACCAACCCCAGAGCGTTTCCGCGCTGGAGGCTTCGCCGAGCAGGAGCGTGAAGCCCAGCGGCTTGGTGACCGTGGTCTCGGTCGGGTTCGCGGTTGCGGCCGGCAAAGCGCCGGTTGTGGCGACATCCGGCAGGGCGGGCGCGTTGTTGCGGGCGAGCGGAGCCGTTGCGGCAGGGCTGCTGAACGCCTGCGGGGCAGGCGTGCGATCCAGGAGACGCGCAGCGAGACTGGGAGCCATCAGCAGGAGCGCCGCCACCGACGCGCCCGCCCAGGCGGCCCCGAGCGTCGTGACGCCGGGCGTCATCCTGGGCGCTTGGGCCGGGGCCGCCGCGAAGGCGTCGCCGGTTCCGATCGCGAAGCTGGGCTCAATTCGGGAATAGTTCATCAGGCAGCCTGGCGGCGGCGGCGGGCTTGTGAGGCGCCGACGCCGTGGTTAATCCATGGAAACCATAAGTCGGTATCGTAAACGAAACCCTGTCAGCCGAGTCGAGCGCCCATGTCGGACATCGTCGCCCCCGCCGCACCGCCCGCCACCGTGGCCTCGCCAGAGGGCGTCGATCTCGAGACCGGCGGCGATCTGCGAGAGGAATTGCTCGCCCCGATCGTCGCGCGGCGGGGACTGGCCATCATCCTGGCGGCCGGCGAGGGCACGCGCATGCGCTCCGCCCTGCCGAAGGTGCTGCACCGGATCGCGGGGCTCAGCCTGCTCGGCCACGTGGCCAAGGCCGTCCAGGCGGCCGACATCGACGCGATCGCGGTGGTGGTCGGGCCCGGGCGCGAGGACGTGGCCGCGGAGGCGCTGAGGCTCGCGCCGGGCGCGCGCGTGTACGTGCAGGCGGAGAGGCGCGGCACCGCGCACGCCGTGCTGGCCGCGCGCGACGCCCTGGCGGAAGGCTTCGATGACGTCGTGGTGCTGTTCGCCGATACGCCGCTGGTGACGCCCGCGACGGTGCGGCGGCTGCGCAATGCGGTGGGCGAGGGCGCCTCCGTGGCGGCGCTCGCCTTCGAGGCCAAGGACCCGACGGGCTACGGGCGGATGATCGTCGAGGAAGGGTCTCTGGTCGCCATCCGCGAGCACAAGGACGCGACCGAGGAAGAGCGGCGCGTGACCCTGTGCAACGCCGGCCTCATGGCGCTGGACGGCCGGCATGCGCTGGAACTGCTCGAGGGCATAGGCTCCGACAACGCCCAGGGCGAGTTCTACCTGCCGGACGCCGTGGAGCAGGCGCGCGCGCGCGGATACGCCACGCAGGCGCTGGTCGCGCCCGAGGACGAGGTGCGCGGCGTCAACGATCGTGTGCAGCTCGCGGCCGCCGAGGCGATCATGCAGGCAAGGCTCCGGGACGCCGCCATGCGGTCGGGCGTCACCATGGTTGCGCCCGAGACGGTGTTTCTCAGCCACGACACCGTGATCGGCCAGGACACGCTGATCGAGCCGAACGTGTTCTTCGGCCTCGGCGTCACGGTCGGGACCAACGTCGCCATCCACGCCAACTGCCATTTCGAGAAGGCCACGATCGGCGATGGCGCCGAGGTGGGCCCGTTCGCGCGGCTGCGGCCGGGCGCGGATCTCGGCGAGAAGAGCAAGGTCGGCAATTTCTGCGAGGTGAAGAACGCGCAGGTGGCTGCCGGGGCCAAGATCAACCACCTCAGCTATGTGGGCGACGCCACCGTGGGGGCGAAGGCCAATATCGGGGCGGGCACGATCACGTGCAATTACGACGGCTTCAACAAGGCCCGGACGGTGATCGGCGCCGGCGCCTTCATCGGCTCGAATTCGGCGCTGGTCGCCCCCGTGTCGATCGGGGACGGCGCTTTCGTGGGCTCCGGCTCGGTGATCACCGACGACGTGCCGGCCGACGCGCTCGCGCTCGGGCGCGGCCGGCAGGTGGTGAAGGCCGGCTGGGGCAAGGCGTTCCGGGACGCCAACAAGAAGGGCTGAGCCGCGGCGGCGGGGGCCGCGGCTCCCGTCAGCTCAGACCTTGCCCTGCAGGGCGACCGCGATCTCGTCCAGCACGGCCGGATCGTCGATGGTGGCCGGCATGGACCAGCTGTCGCCGTCGGCGATCTTCTTCATGGTGCCGCGCAGGATCTTGCCCGAGCGGGTCTTGGGCAGGCGGTTCACCGTGATGGCGATCTTGAACGCCGCAACCGGGCCGATCTTGTCGCGCACCAGCTTGACGATCTCCTTCTCCACGTCGAGCGGCGAGCGGTTGGCGCCGGACTTCAGCACCACGAAGCCGCAGGGCTGTTCGCCCTTGAGCGCGTCCTTGATCCCGATCACGGCGCATTCGGCCACGTCCGGGTGCGAGGCGAGGACCTCCTCCATCCCGCCCGTCGACAGGCGGTGGCCGGCGACGTTGATGATGTCGTCCGTGCGGCCCATGATGAAGAGGTAGCCATCCTCATCCACGAAGCCTGCGTCCGAGGTGTTGTAATAACCCGGATAGGCCGAGAGGTAGCTTTCCTTGAACCGGTCGTCGGCATGCCAGAGCGTGGGCAAGCAACCCGGCGGCAGCGGCAGCTTCGCGACGATGGAGCCCATCTTGTTGGGGCCGAGCGGATGGCCGCCCTCGTCGAGGATCTGCACATCCCAGCCGGGCATCGGGACGGTGGGCGAACCGTGCTTCACCGGCAAGGCGCCGAGGCCGAGCGGGTTGGCCACGATGGGCCAGCCGGTCTCGGTCTGCCACCAGTGGTCGATCACCGGGACCTTGAGGATCTCCTCGGCCCATTGCACCGTGTCCGGATCGGCGCGCTCGCCAGCCAGGAACAGGGCGCGGAAACCGCCCAGATCGTAGCGCGCGAGGTGCTTGGCCTCCGGGTCGTCCTTGCGGATCGCCCGGAACGCCGTCGGGGCGGTGAACAGCGCCTTGATGTCGTGCTCGGCGATCATGCGCCAGAAAGCGCCGGGATCCGGCGTTCCCACCGGCTTGCCCTCATACACCACGGTGGTGCAGCCGATCAGCAGCGGCGCGTAGACGATGTAGGAGTGGCCCACCACCCAGCCGACGTCGGAGGCGGCCCAGAACACCTCGCCTGGCTGCATGCCGTAGAGGTTGGTCATCGACCACGCGAGCGCGACCATGTGGCCGCCATTGTCGCGCACCACGCCCTTGGGCTTGCCGGTGGTGCCGGACGTGTAGAGCACGTAGAGCGGATCGGTCGCCAGCACGGGGACACAGTCCGCCAGCCGGCCCGCCGCCTTGGCGGCCGACACGGCGGCGGCCCAGTCGTGGTCGCGGCCGGGCTGCATGGCGGCTTCGCATTGCGGGCGCTGGAGCAGCAAGACCGATTCGGGCTTGTTGGACGCCAGCGCGATGGCTTCGTCCAGCAGGGGCTTGTAGGTCACCACGCGGTTCGGCTCGATGCCGCAGGAGGCCGCGAGCACGAGCTTGGGCGTGGCGTCGTCGAGGCGGGTGGCGAGCTCCTTGGAGGCGAAACCGCCGAACACCACCGAGTGGATCGCGCCGATGCGGGCGCAGGCCAGCATGGCGATCACGGCCTCGGGGATCATCGGCATGTAGATGATGACCCGGTCGCCCTTGTGCACGCCGAGGTCCTGGATGACGGTCGCCAGCGCGGCGACCTCGGTCTTCAGCTCCGCATAGCTGAGGGTGCGCTTCGTCCCCGTGACCGGGCTGTCATAGATCAGCGCGGCCTGGTCGGGACGCGTGGCGGCGTGGCGGTCGACCGCGTTCCAGCAGGTGTTGCATTCGGCGCCCACGAACCACCGCCCATAGGCGCCCTGATCCGGATCGAAGATCGCATCGGCAGGCTTGATCCAGTCGACCGCCTCGGCGGCCTCGGCCCAGAACGCCTGCGGGTCGGCTTTCCACTGCGCGTAGGTCTCGGGATAGCGGCTCTGCATTCGTCCCTCCCAGGATTTGTCCCACTGATACGCAGGCGTGGCCGGCGAACAAGACGACGGAAGTCGAGTTTAGCCCAAAGATGGAGACGGCCGCAGCGCGCCGGTCGGGTCTGCGCGGCGGCGGCTTGTCGGTGAGGCGCAAACCTGCGACCACTTTGCTCCCGCCGAACGATCCCCCGCCGATGATCGAAACGCCTCTCTTTTTCGCGATCGCGATCCCAGCCGTCGTGCTCATGGGCATGTCGAAGGGCGGCTTCTCGGGCCTCGGGCTGATCTCGATGCCGATGCTGGCCCTGGTCGTGTCGCCCGTCACGGCGGCCGCCATCATGCTGCCGATCCTCATCGTGCAGGACGCCGTGAGCGTGTGGGCCTACCGCCGGGATTTCGACCCGAGGCTCCTCTACATCATGGTCCCGGGGTCGATCGCCGGCATCGCGATCGGCTGGATCTTCGCCTCGCAGGTGCCAGAAGCGGCGGTGCGGGTCGGGGTCGGGCTGATCTCGGTGGGCTTCGTGGCGCTCTACTGGCGCGGGCGCAGCGTCATGGAGGAGGCCGAGCGGGAGCGACGCTCGGTTCTGGCGGGCGGGTTCTGGGGCGTGGTGGCGGGCTACACGAGCTTCGTCGCCCATGCGGGCGGGCCGCCTTTCCAGGTCTATGTGCTGCCGCAGAGGCTTTCGCCGCTGCTCTACGCCGGCACCAGCACGATGTTCTTCGCCATCACCAATCTCGTGAAGGTGGTCCCCTACGTGGCGCTGGGGCAGTTCTCGACCGATAACCTGCGCGCCTCCGCGCTGCTTTTCCCGCTCGCCATCGCGTCGACGTTCCTGGGCGTCTGGATGGTGAAGCGGATCGACGCCAAGCGGTTCTTCACGCTCATCTACGTGCTCAGCTTCGTGGTCGGCGTGAAGCTGATCTGGGATGGCCTGCGCGACCTGCTCTGAGGCGCCGTCCGACGATCGATCGATTGCCCGGCTCCGGCCGCACCGCTACGGTTCCGCCCGAACTTCGAAGCCGGCGGGAGGCGTGGCCATGGCGTCCGACATCTACGACATCGACCTCGACAAGAACCCGGCCAACTTCCAGCCGCTGACCCCGCTGTCGTTTCTGGAGCGCGCCGCACTGGTGTTTCCGGACCACACGGCGATCATCCACGGCGCGCTGCGCCGGAGCTATCGCGAGTTCCACCAGCGCTCCCAGCGCCTCGCATCGGCGCTGGCTAAGCGCGGGATCGGCCGCGGCGACACGGTCGCGGTGATGCTCGCCAACACGCCCGCCATGCTGGAGTGCCACTACGGCGTGCCAATGACGGGCGCCGTGCTGAACACGCTGAATACGCGGCTGGACCCCCCCATCATCGCGTTCTCGCTGGATCACGGCGAGGCCAAGGTGCTGATCGTGGATCGCGAATTCGCCAAGATCGTCGGACCGGCGCTCGCGATGGCTACCGTTAAGCCGCTGGTCATCGACTACGACGATCCGGAGTTCACCGGCCCGGGCGAGCGGCTCGGATCGCTCGACTACGAGGCGTTGCTGGCCGAAGGGGACGCCAGCTACGAGCGGGCGAGCCCGGGCGACGAGTGGGATGCGATCTCGCTGAACTACACGTCCGGCACCACCGGCAATCCCAAGGGCGTCGTCTACCACCACCGCGGCGCGGCGCTGCTGGCGCAGGGCAACGTGCTCACCTGCAACATGGGCAAGCATCCGGTCTATCTCTGGACGCTGCCGATGTTCCACTGCAACGGCTGGTGCTTCCCGTGGTCGATTTCGGCTGCCGTCGGCACGCATGTGTGCCTGCGCTATGTCCGGGCCGCCGCCATGTACGAGGCGATCGCGGAGCACAAGGTCACGCATCTGTGCGGCGCGCCCATCGTGATGTCGACGCTGCTGAATGCGCCCGACGCCGAGAAGCGGCCACTGCCGCACGTGGTGGAGTTCTTCACGGCCGCCGCGCCGCCGCCCGAGGCGGTGCTGGCCGCCATGAAGGCGGCAGGCTTCAACGTGACGCATCTCTACGGGCTCACGGAGACCTACGGGCCGGCTGTGGTGAACGACTGGCACGCCGACTGGAACGACCTCGATCCGGCCGCGCAGGCGGCCCGCAAGGCCCGCCAGGGGGTGCGCTATCTCGCGCTGGAAGCGCTGGACGTGAAGGACCCGGTCACGATGGAAAGCGCGCCGGCCAACGCCGAGGTGATCGGCGAGGTCATGTTCCGCGGCAACGTGGTGATGAAGGGCTACCTCAAGAACCGCAAGGCGTCCGACGAGGCGTTCGCGGGCGGCTGGTTCCACTCGGGCGATCTCGGGGTGAAGCACCCGGACGGCTACATCCAGCTCAAGGACCGGTCCAAGGACATCATCATCTCGGGCGGCGAGAACATCTCGTCCATCGAGGTCGAGGATGCGCTGTTCAAGCATCCGGCCGTGCAGGCCGCCGCGGTGGTGGCCAAGCAGGACGACAAATGGGGCGAGACGCCCTGCGCGTTCGTGGAGTTGAAGCCGGGCCGGGAGGCCACGTCCGAGGACCTGCTGGCGTGGTGCAAGCAGCACCTGGCCGGCTACAAGTGCCCGCGGCACATTGTGTTCGCCGAACTGCCGAAGACCTCGACCGGCAAGGTGCAGAAATTCCGCCTGCGCGAGATGGCCCGGGATATCTGAGCGGCCGCTTAATCCGGGCCCAAAAACAAACCGCCGCAGCGCGAATGGCGCATGCGGCGGCGAACTCACTCGGGGGACGCCACAATCACAGCGTCGGCCTGACCCTCAGTGCAGGGTCGGCTTGGCGGCCACTCGAAGCCGCTCGATCTGATCTTTCAGCAACAATTTCTTACGCTTCAACTCGGCGAGCCTGAGATCGTCCCCACTCGGGGCGCCTAGTTCCTTCTCGATCTCCTTGTCGATGGCCTGATGGCGGCGCTCGAGCTCCGCCAAATGGGACTGCAAAGCCATGCGATACCTCCCACGTTGGAACGTCATCAGTCTGACACAGGACCGCTCGAAGGGGGAAGCTATTCCGTAGAATTTCCGCCACCGCCGCCCGGCCCTTCAGGGAGGTAGGCGCCCTGCATGCCGACGGCAAGCGGAAGCGATGCGCAGCGCGTTCGACGGTTGCCGTGAGGGATGCTTGACCTCGGCCGATGCGCCAACCGCCGACCTCGGGTGGGCGACTCGCCCTCAGCCGACTTGCCCGCCGCGCCGCGTCTGGCATAGTGGATCGGTTCGCGACGGCGGGCGTGATGGGTCCCATCCATTGAACATGAACATCGACAGCACCGAGCCCACCGACGTCCAGCTCGCAGCTGAGTTGGCCCGTCTGCAGACCGAGCACCGCGACCTCGACGCAGCCATCTATGCGCTCGAAGGCATCGTCGCCGCCGACCAGTTGCAGATTCAGCGGCTCAAGAAGCGCAAGCTGGCCCTCAAGGACCGGATCATCCGGCTCTCGGACCAGATCACGCCCGACATCATCGCCTGAACGCGAGCCTGTTGGCCTTCGCGGCGTAGAGGGAGCGGTCGGCCTCCTGCAGGGCGTCCTGCACGGTCTGCCCCACCGTGAGCCCATGCGCGCCGAAACTGGCGCTGATCGGGATCTCGAGGCCGCGCCACTCCGCCGGCGAGTCGGCCAGGATGAGTTTCAGCGCGGCGGCTTTCTCGGCCGCGATGTCCTGGTTGGCGTGCCAAAGCAGAACCGCGAACTCGTCGCCGCCCAGCCGGGCCACCGTGTCGGAGGCGCGCAGGTTGCTGGCGAGCACGGCCGCGGTCTTGGCCAGCACGGCGTCCCCCGCCGGGTGCCCGAGCTGGTCGTTCACCTGCTTGAAGCGATCGAGATCGAGCAGCAGAAGCGACACCGGGACGCTGTAGCGCTCCGTGTAGGACAGCGCCCGCCGCAACTCGCGGATGAAACCGCGCCGATTCAGGACGCCGGTCAGCTCGTCGACATGCGCGAGCTCCTCCAGTTCCGAAATGCGGGATTTCGCCTGGGCGAGTTCGCGCGTGAGCTCAGCCACGCGGGCGCCCTCCGAATGAGGGCAAACCGTATCGAAAGGAGGGGTGACGTGGTTCACGATCGTTTCCGGCTATGCTAGCGCAGGGGGAGCGCGTTCTATAGTCCGCCCTGTTTTTCTTGAAAGCCGCTTAACTTTTGCGGGAGAGTTGGAATGAAGGCCCATAAACCAGTCGCCGTGATCATGGGCAGCCAGTCCGACTGGGCGACGATGCGTCATGCGGCCGAGACTCTCGAGGCGCTGGGGATCGGGCATGACTGCCTGATCGTCTCGGCCCACCGCACGCCGGACCGCCTCTACGACTTCGCCAAGGGCGCCAAAGCGGCCGGCTACCAGGTGGTGATCGCGGGCGCGGGCGGCGCGGCGCATCTGCCCGGCATGACGGCGGCGCTCACGAGCCTGCCGGTGTTTGGCGTGCCCGTGGAATCCAAGGCGCTGTCGGGGCAGGACAGTCTGCTCTCGATCGTCCAGATGCCGGCCGGAATCCCGGTGGGGACGCTGGCGATCGGCCGCGCCGGCGCGGTGAACGCCGCCCTGCTGGCGGCCGCCGTGCTGGGCCTCAACGATCCGGCGCTCGCCGACCGCGTGGACGCCTACCGGGCGCGCCAGACGGGCGCGGTGGCCGAACGACCCGTCAACGAGGCATGAGCATGCTGCATCCGGGCCAGACGATCGGCATCCTGGGCGGAGGGCAGCTTGCCCGCATGATGGCGCTCGCGGCCGCGCCGCTGGGGCTGAAATGCCATGTCTACGCGCCGGCCGGCGACAACCCGGCCTTTCAGGTGTCGGCGGCCGCCACGATCGCGGCTTACGACGACCAGGAGGCGCTTGCGGCCTTCGCGAGCGCCGTCTCGGTGGTCACCTACGAGTTCGAGAACGTGCCGGCGGCCACCGCGGCCTTTCTGGCGGAGCGCGTGCCCGTGCTGCCCGGGCCACGCGCTCTGGCGGTGACGCAGGACCGCTTCTCCGAAAAGAGCTTCCTGCGCGACATCGGGCTCGGCACGCCGGACTTCCGGGCGGTCGATGATCTTGCGTCGCTGGAGGCCGCCGTGGCGGCGCTGGGACGGCCCAGCGTGCTGAAGACGCGGCGCTTCGGCTATGACGGCAAGGGCCAGACCGTGATCCGGCCGGAGAGCGATCTGGCGGAGGCCTGGGAGACGGTGGGGCGGCAGCCCTCTATCCTGGAGGCCTTCGTGCCCTTCCTGCGGGAAGTCTCGGTGATCGCGGCGCGCGGGCGGGACGGCGACGTCGTCGCGTATGACGTCTGCGAGAACGAGCACCGCCATCATATCCTGGCGGTGACGCGGGTTCCGGCCGCGCTGGACGGCGAGGCGAGCCATGCGGCGCTGGAACATGCGGCCCGGATCGCGACCGCGCTGGACTATGTCGGCGTACTCGGCGTGGAGATGTTCGTGATCGCGGACGGCGGGCGCGAGCGGGTGCTGATCAACGAGATCGCGCCACGCGTGCACAATTCCGGGCACTGGACCACGGACGGGGCCGAGACGTCGCAGTTCGAGCAGCATGTGCGCGCCGTGGCGGGCTGGCCGCTGGGCTCGGCCGCCCGGCGCGGCGAGGTCGTCATGAACAACCTGATCGGCGACGAAGCGGACCAGTGGCGGCAGATCCTGGCCGAGCCCGGCGCCCACCTGCATCTCTACGGCAAGGCGGAGGCGCGGCCCGGCCGCAAGATGGGTCACGTCACCCGCGTGACGCCGCCCGGGCGCGCTTAACGCGGGCTGAGCCGCCCAGCCCAAAGGCCGCGCCCGAAATTCGAGCATTTCGGCCGTGGACAAGCCTGGGTGATTCTGTTAATCCACCGCATCCCGGCGTTGGCGCCTGCGCGTCACCCAGCCGAAACCCTTTCAAATCGAGACACGGGAAAACGACGCGTGCAGGTTCTCGTTCGTGACAACAATGTCGACCAGGCTCTCAAGGCGCTGAAGAAGAAGATGCAGCGCGAGGGCATCTTCCGCGAGATGAAGCTCCGCGGGCACTACGAGAAGCCCTCCGAGAAGCGCGCCCGCGAGAAGGCCGAGGCCGTTCGCCGCGCCCGCAAGCTGGCTCGCAAGCGCGCCCAGCGCGAAGGCCTCCTGCCGGCTCCGAAGCCGAAGGTCGTCGGCGGCGCTGCTCGCTGATCCTGCGCGCGGTCCGCGCGACCGCGTCTGGCACTATCCAACGGCGCCCCGACCGGAAGGTCGATGGGCGTCGTCTGTTTTTGGTTGCCTGGCGGATGAGCGGTTGTTGCAGAGCCGCAACATGCGCGTGGTGAGCGAATTCTTAAGATCCGTTCGTCACCTTCTCGCTCCAATTCGCCCGCATGCGTGACCGCTGGTCGTGATCACGCCTCGCGGCCTCGTTGTTTCGCTGGACATTGAAAGGTCCCGTCATGCGTCTTTCGCTGCCGCGCCCTGCTCCGCTGCGCCAAGCGGCCCGTCTCTCGGTGTTGTGCCTCGCAGTGGCGCTCGCGGGTTGTGAAACCGTCGGCCGCGGCATGAGCGGAGGCGCCGGGGTCGCCGAGATCGAGGAAGACAAGTCGGGCGCGCAGGCGATCAACATCACGTCGCTCACCGAGGTGATCCAGCGCAATCCGAACGACGTCAGCGCCTACAACACGCGCGGCGCCGCCTATGCGAAGATCGGCCGCTTCCAGGACGCGATCGCGGACTTCAGCAAGGCGCTGCAGATCAACCCCGGTTACGCGCCGGCCTACACCAATCGCGGCCTCGCCTACCGGCAGACCAACCGCAATGATGCGGCGCTCAGCGATTTCACGGCCGCCATCCAGGCGAACCCGAGCTATGGCCCGGCCTATCTGGCGCGCGCCAACCTGCTGCGGGCGCAGAACAACTACAACGAGGCGTTCTCGGACCTGTCGCAGGCCATCAAGCTCAGCCCCGAGTCGGCGCAGGGATACCATGCGCGCGGGCTGATCTATCAGCGCCAGGGCCAGCACAAGCAGGCCATCAACGACTTCGACGCCGCGATCGACCGGGATCCCTTCGCGGGCGCCCCCTACCAGGCGCGCGGCGCCAGCCTGATCGCGGTCGGCAAGTACGACGCGGCGGCGGAAGACTTCAACGCCGCTCTCAACGTCGACAACCGCAGCGCCGACGCCTGGGCGGGCCGCGGCATGGCGTATGAGAAGCTGGGCGACAAGGCGAAGGCGACCGAGTCCTACCAGCGCGCGCTGGTGGTGGACGCCAACAACGCGGCCGCCAAGGAAGGCCTGTCGCGCGTCGGCGGGCGTGGGGCCGGCGGGTTCTTTTGAGAGCCTGAGCGGCTTTCTTCGAGCGTTCGCAGGCCGCGGTTCACCCGCGGCCTTTTTCGTTGGCGCACCCGGAAACGCAAACGGCCGGCGCTGAGGCCGGCCGTCGAACGCGTGGAAACCCGGCGCCTTAGTGCGCCATGGCCTTGTTTATCTCTTCCACCATCTTCTTGGCGTCGGCGAAGAGCATCAGCGTGTTGTCCTTGAAGAACAGCTCGTTCTCGACGCCCGCATAGCCGGAGCCCATGCCGCGCTTGATGAACAGCACCGTCTTGGCCTTTTCGACGTCCAGGATCGGCATGCCGAAGATCGGCGAGGCCGGGTCCGTCTTGGCGGCCGGGTTGGTGACGTCGTTGGCGCCGATCACGAAGGCGACGTCCGCCTGCGCGAACTCGGAATTGATGTCCTCGAGCTCGAAGACCTCGTCGTAGGGCACGTTGGCCTCGGCCAGCAGCACGTTCATGTGGCCGGGCATGCGGCCCGCCACGGGGTGGATGGCGTACTTCACCTCCACGCCTTCCTTCTTGAGGTTGTCGGCCATCTCGCGCAGCGCGTGCTGCGCCTGGGCGACCGCCATGCCGTAGCCGGGCACGATGATGACCTTGGAGGCGTTCTTCATCATGAAGGCCGCGTCCTCGGCGGAGCCCTGCTTCACGGGTCGGGTCTCCTTCTCGCCGGCCCCGGCGGCCGCGCCGGAATCGCCGCCGAAGCCGCCCAGGATCACCGAGATGAAGGAGCGGTTCATGCCCTTGCACATGATGTAGGACAGGATCGCGCCCGAGGAGCCGACCAGCGCGCCCGTGATGATCAGCGCGAGGTTGCCGAGCGTGAAGCCGATGCCGGCCGCCGCCCAACCCGAGTAGGAGTTGAGCATCGACACGACGACCGGCATGTCCGCGCCGCCGATCGGGATGATGATGAGCCCGCCCAGCACGAAGCTGACCAGCGCGATCAGCCAGAATACGAGCAGCGACTCGGTGCGAACGAAGACGATGATCAGCACCACCAGCAGCACGGCGAGGCCGGCGTTGATGACGTGGCGCTGCGGCAGCATGATCGGCCTGCCGCCCATGTTGCCGTTGAGCTTCAGGAAGGCGATCACCGAGCCCGTGAACGTGATCGCGCCGATCGCCACGCCCAGCGACATCTCGACCAGCGAGGCGCCGTGGATATGGCCCGGGAGGCCGATGCCGAAGGCCTCGGGGGCGTAGAGCGCGCCGGCCGCCACCAGCACGGCCGCAAGGCCGACCAGCGAGTGGAAGAAGGCGACGAGCTGCGGCATCGCGGTCATCGGGATGCGGCGGGCCACCACCGCGCCCGCGCCGCCGCCGATGGCGAGGCCGAGCAGCACGAGCAGCCAGCCCATCGCGCCCGCGGGCGGGGCCAGCGCGAGGCTGGTCACCATCGCGATCGCCATGCCGACCATGCCGAACAGGTTGCCTTGCCGGCTCGACGCCGGGGAGGACAGGCCGCGCAGCGCCAGGATGAACAGGATGCCGGAGACGAGATAAAGGACAGCCGCGAGATTGGCGCTCATCGGATCAGCCCTTCTTCTTGTACATGCCCAGCATCCGCTGGGTGACCAGGAACCCGCCGAAGATGTTCACGCTGGCGAGGATCAGGGCGATGAACCCGAAAATGCGGGCCCAGACCGGGCCGCTGTCCATCGCGCCGGCGGAGCCGACGCCGACGGCCAGCAGGGCGCCGACGACGATCACGGACGAGATCGCGTTGGTGACGGACATCAGCGGCGTGTGCAGGGCAGGCGTCACCTGCCAGACCACGTAGTAGCCGACGAAAACCGCCAGCACGAACACGGCGAGGCGGAACACGAAGGGATCGATCGCGCCGCCCGTGGCGGCGTGCGCGGCCGCGCCGGCGGCGGTGGCCACTTGGTCGGCATAGGCCTGGGCGGCGTCGGCGGCGGCGCGCGCGACGCGGGCGGCTTCCTGGGCCCTCAGGACGAGGATGTCAGCTGGTTCAGTCGCCATGGTTCATCCTCCTCAGGCCGACGGCGTCGCGGGCGCGACCGGCGCGGGGTCAGGGGCTTTCGGCATGAAATTGGGGTGAACCACCGCGCCGTCGCGCGTCAGGTTCGTGGCCTTCACGAGCTCGTCGTCCCACTTCACGGCGAGCGCCTTCGACGCCTTGTCGATCATGGTCTCGAGGAAGTTGAAGAGGTTCTTGCTGTAGAGGCTCGACGACGTCGCAGCCAGGCGGCCGGGCACGTTGAGGTGGCCGACGATCTTCACGCCGTTCGGCGTCGTCACGATCTCGCCGGGCTTCGCCAGCGCAACGTTGCCGCCGCGCTCCACCGCGAGGTCGATCAGCACGGAGCCGGGCCGCATGGAGGCGATCATGTCCTCCGTCACGAGCTTGGGCGCGGGGCGGCCGGGGATCAGGGCCGTCGTGATGACGATGTCCTGCTTGGCGATGTGCGAGGCCACCAGCGCGGCCTGCTTGGCCTGGTAGTCCTTCGACATCTCCTTGGCGTAGCCGCCGGCGGTCTGGGCCTGCAGGAACTCCTCGTCCTCCACGGCCAGGAACTTGGCGCCGAGCGATTCGACCTGCTCCTTGGTTGCCGGGCGCACGTCCGTGGCGGTCACGACGGCGCCGAGGCGCCGCGCGGTCGCGATGGCCTGCAGGCCGGCGACGCCGACGCCCATGATGAAGATGCGGGCGGCCGGCACGGTGCCGGCGGCGGTCATCATCATCGGCAGGGCGCGGCCATATTCGGCGGCCCCGTCGATCACGGCGCGGTAGCCCGCGAGGTTAGCCTGCGACGACAACACGTCCATCACCTGCGCGCGGGTGATGCGCGGCATCAGCTCCATCGCGAAGGAGGAGAGCCCGGCGTCGGCCATGCTCTGGAGCGCGGCTTCGTTGCCGTAGGGATCCATGATGGCGAGCACGATCGCGCCGCGCTTCATCTGGCCGGCCTCGGCGGCCGTGGGGCGACGCACCTTCAACACCACGTCGGCGTCCGCGAGGGCCGCCTGGGCGCTTTGCGCCGTGGTGGCGCCTGCCGCCTGGTAGTCGGCGTCCGTGACGCCGGACGCGAGGCCGGCGCCGCTTTCGATCGACACCGTCGCACCGAGTGCGGCGAGTTTCTTCACCGTTTCCGGCGTGGCGGCGACGCGATCCTCATGCGGATCGGTCTCGGTAATCACGGCGATACGCATCGCGGGAACTCCGCTGGCCTACGGCGCGCCAGGCGCGCGGTGAGAAAGGAGAGCGCTGCGCCAGGCGGACGCCGCGCGCCTGAGGAGGTGTGGAAGGGTCAGAGCAGGAAGATGGCCATGCCGATCAGGATGACGATCACCGCGATCGTGCCGTACTTGGCGAGGTTCACGAACATGCCGTAGGTGCGCTCGTGCTCGGGATAATCCATCGCCGGATGTCCGCCCGCATGCGCCACGTTGTGATCAGCCATTTCGCCCTCATTTTTCAGGTTTCGGATTGGGTGGTCCCAGCCTGCGCGTGTAGCGCAAGCAAGGCCTTGACGCAATCCGAGCCGGCCGTTTCATCCCTCTCCGCAATCAAATCTAAATCGGTTCAGATCGACTGCTTTTCTTGTTCGAAAGCTGGCATGCCAGAAGGGCTGGCGCAAGTCCGCTTTAGCCGGCGGCGAGGCGAATGGCGGTCGCGGCGCCAAGGACGCCGGTGACGAGTGCGAAAAGGCTCAGCCCGCAGAGAACCAGGAACGGCGTCCAGAACGGCACTGTGCCGCCCAGCGCCGCGTTCGCGGCCGAAACGCCGAAGATCAGGACGGGGATCATCAGGGGCAGCACGAGAATGGAGAGGACCAGCCCGCCGCGGCGCAGGCTCGCGGTCAACGCCGCCCCGATCGCGCCGATAAATGTCAGGGCCGGCGTTCCCACCAGCAGGGTCGCGCAGACAGACGCCATCGCGTCCGGCGACAGCGCCAGCAGCAAGCCGAAGAGCGGAGCAGCCAGCGCAAGGGGGAGCCCCGTAGCGGCCCAATGCGCCAGGCCCTTCACGAGCACGACCAGTTCGAGCGGCGTCTCGCTCATGCGGATCAGGTCCAGCGATCCGTCCTCGGCGTCGGCCTGGAACAGCCGGTCGAGCCCCAGCAAGGTCGCCAGCGTCGCGGCGATCCACAGGATGGCGGGGCCGATGCGCGACAGCAGGTTCAGGTCCGGCCCGATCGCGAAAGGGACGATCGTGACGAGGATCAGGAAGAACACGAGGCCCATTCCGCCGCCGCCGCCGATGCGGGCTGCGAGCCGAAATTCGCGGGTGGCGAGGGCGAGAAGCGGCGACGTCATGCGCCGATCCGGATGGTAGCGGCCTCCCGCAGGCCCAGCGGCGCATGGGTGGCGGCGATCACAAGGCCCCCGCGCTCGAGGTGGCTCTCCACCAGTTCGGCGAACAACGCCTGCGATCCGGCGTCCAGCGCGGAGGTGGGCTCGTCCAGGAGCCAGACCGGGCGATCCGACACGAGCAGCCGCGCCAGCGCGAGCCGGCGGCGCTGGCCGGCCGAGAGATAAGCGCAGGGCAGGTCGGCCGCGTGCCCGAGGTCGAGGCGGTCGAGAGCGTCGTCGGGCGCCATCGAGGGTTCGCCCAGCATGGCCTGCCAGAACGCGAGCGCCTCCAACGGCGTGAGCGCCGGCTTCAGGGCGTCGCGATGGCCGACATAATGGGCCTGTTCGGGGAGGGTGCGTTCGTCATGGCCGCCGTCCAGCAGGATTGTGCCTGAGGCCGGCTCAAGGAGCCCGGCGAGAATCTGCAGGAGCGTGCTCTTGCCGGCGCCGTTGCGGCCCGTGACGGCGAGCGCCTGGCCTTCGTCCAGCGCAAATCCGACGCCTGAGAAGATCGGCCGGCCCGAGCGCTCACAGGCGAGGTTCTCGACAACGAGACGCATTGCGCGCGTGCGGCCTCTGATCCGTGATTCAACGACTTTCGTTCGTGTAGCGGGTCGCGCGGAAATTATCTATAAGCGCGACGGCTGCGCCGAGCGCTTTCATCCAGCGCGGGGACCTGGGCACCCCCGGGGCGGCGCGCGTGTTCACGCAATCCGGCCGAACCACGTTTCCGAACCCCAAGAGGATCCCGCCGTGACGCAATCACTCGACAGCTTCAAATCCCGCAAGAAGCTCAAGGTCGGCGAGAAGACCTATGTCTACTACTCGCTGAAGGACGCCGAGCAGAACGGCCTCGAAGGCATCTCCAGCCTCCCGGTCTCGCTGAAAATCCTGCTGGAGAACCTGCTCCGCTTCGAGGACGGGCGCACCGTCACGAAGGAAGACATCAAGTCCATCGCGGACTGGCTGACGCTGCGCGGCAAGGCCGAGCGTGAAATCGCCTTCCGCCCCGCCCGCGTGCTCATGCAGGACTTCACCGGCGTTCCGGCCGTGGTCGACCTGGCTGCGCTGCGCGACGCCATGACGAAGCTCGGCGGCGATCCCGAGAAGATCAACCCGCTCGTGCCGGTCGACCTCGTGATCGACCACTCGGTGATCGTCGACGAATTCGGCACCCCGAAGGCGCTGGAGAAGAACGTCGAGCTCGAATACGCCCGCAACGGCGAGCGTTACAACTTCCTGCGCTGGGGCCAGCAGGCCTTCGAAAACTTCCGCGTGGTGCCGCCCGGCACCGGCATCTGCCATCAGGTGAACCTCGAATACCTGGCCCAGACGGTCTGGACCAAGAAGGAGAAGGTCTCCAACGGCAAGGGCAAGACCGAGACCGTCGAGGTCGCGTATCCGGACACGCTGGTGGGCACCGATTCGCACACCACCATGGTGAACGGCATGGCGGTGCTCGGCTGGGGCGTCGGCGGCATCGAGGCCGAGGCGGCCATGCTGGGCCAGCCCATCTCGATGCTCATCCCCGAGGTGATCGGCTTCAAGCTCACCGGCAAGCCGCGCGAGGGCGTCACCGCCACCGACGTGGTGCTCACGGTCACGCAGCTGCTGCGCCGCAAGGGCGTGGTCGGCAAGTTCGTGGAGTTCTACGGCTCGGGCCTCGGCGCCATGACGCTGGCGGATCGCGCCACCATCGCCAACATGGCGCCCGAATATGGCGCGACCTGCGGGTTCTTCCCGGTGGACGGCGAGACGCTGGCCTTCCTGGAGACCTCGGGCCGCAAGTCCGAGCGCGTCGAGCTGGTGGAGAAATACGCCAAGGCGCAGGGCATGTACCGCTCGCGGTCTGCCCCCGACCCGGTGTTCACCGACACGCTCGAGCTTGATCTCGGCACCGTGCAGCCGTCCATCGCCGGCCCGAAGCGGCCGCAGGATCGCGTGCTGCTCACCGAAGCCAAGACGGGCTTCGCGACAGCGCTGGACACGGAGTTCAAGAAGGCCGCCGACCTGTCGGCGCGCTACAAGGTCGAGGGCAAGAACTTCGACCTCGGCAATGGCGACGTCGTGATCGCCGCCATCACGTCCTGCACCAACACGTCGAACCCGGGCGTCATGATGGCGGCCGGCATCCTGGCGCGCAACGCGGTGGAGAAGGGCCTCACCGTGAAACCGTGGGTGAAGACCTCGCTGGCTCCCGGTTCGCAGGTGGTCGCCGAGTACCTGTCCAAGTCCGGCCTGCAGGTCGCGCTCGACCAGCTCGGCTTCAACCTGGTGGGCTTCGGCTGCACGACCTGCATCGGCAATTCGGGGCCGCTTCCGGCCGAGATTTCCAAGACGATCAACGACAACGACGTCGTGGCCGCCTCGGTGCTGTCGGGCAACCGCAACTTCGAAGGCCGCGTGAACCCGGACGTGCGGGCGAACTACCTGGCTTCCCCGCCGCTCGTGGTCGCGTATGCGCTGGCCGGCTCCATGCAGGTCGACCTCACCAAGGACCCGCTCGGCGTCGACAAGAAGGGCAAGCCCGTCTACCTGAAGGACATCTGGCCGACCTCCAAGGAAGTCGACGAGCTGATCCAGAAGACGGTGACCAAGGCGTTGTTCAAGTCCAAGTACGCGGACGTGTTCAAGGGCGACGAGCACTGGCAGAAGATCCAGGTCGAGGGCGGCAAGACCTACAAGTGGAACATGTCGTCCACCTACGTGCAGAACCCGCCCTACTTCGAAGGCATGGAGAAGGAGCCCAAGCCCGTCGCCGACATCGTCGACGCCCGGGTGATCGGCCTGTTCCTGGACTCGATTACGACCGACCACATCTCGCCGGCCGGATCGATCAAGGCGGCTTCGCCGGCCGGCAAGTACCTGATGGAGCGGCAGGTCGCGCCCGCCGACTTCAACCAGTACGGCACGCGCCGCGGCAATCATGAGATCATGATGCGCGGCACCTTCGCCAACATTCGCATCAAGAACCAGATGCTGCCGGGCATCGAGGGCGGCGTAACCAAGTACTTCCCGGGCGGCGAGCAATTGCCGATCTACGACGCCGCCATGAAGTACAAGGAGGCGGGCGTTCCGCTGGTGGTGTTCGCCGGCAAGGAATACGGCACCGGCTCCTCGCGCGACTGGGCCGCGAAGGGAACCGTGCTGCTCGGCGTCCGCGCCGTTGTGGCGCAATCCTTCGAGCGCATCCACCGCTCGAACCTGGTCGGCATGGGCGTCGTTCCGCTCGTGTTCGAGGAGGGCACCTCGTGGCAGACGCTCGGCATGACGGGCGACGAGACGGTCACCATCCGGGGCCTGCAGGGCGACCTGAAGCCGCGCCAGAAGATGGAAGCCGAGATCACCTACGCGGACGGCAAGACCGTGAAGGTGCCGCTGATCTGCCGGATCGATACGCTCGACGAGCTCGAGTATTATCGCAACGGCGGCATCCTGCAGTACGTGCTGCGCAGCCTCGCGGCCTGATCGCGCGGCGCCGTCGCGGCGCCGACCCGGAGTGAGAAGAGGCCGCCGGCGCACCCGGCGGCTTTTTCGTGAGCGCAATTCAAGCCAACGTGAGTTTCCTCGTAACCGGGCGGGGCGTATCGTCCGTTCAACATCGGAGAGGACCACGGTTTTGAAGCACGCCAGCAGCCTGTCGATCCTCGCCGTCGCGGCAGGCCTTTGCGCCTCCGCGGCGATTGCGCAGGCGGCGCCGCAGCCGCGCGCCGTGGTGGAGCTGTTCACCAGCCAGGGCTGTTCCTCGTGCCCGCCGGCCGACAAGCTGATGGCCGAGTTCGCGCAGGATCCGACCCTCGTCGCGGTGTCGATGCCGATCGACTACTGGGATTATCTCGGCTGGAAGGACACGCTGGCCGACCACGCCTTCACGTCGCGCCAGCGCGGCTACGGCGAGCAGCGCGGCGACCGGCAGGTCTACACGCCCCAGGCGGTTGTGGACGGCGTCGCGCATGCGATCGGCTCCGATCCCGGCGCGGTCGCGCAGGCCGAGGCGGCGTCGCGCGGCAAGGGCGCGATGACGGTGCCGGTGTCGGTCGAGACCGCGGCCGGCACGATCCGGATTTCCGTCGGCGCCGGAGCGGCCGACGCGGAGGCCGGGGTCTATCTCGTGCCGGTGCGCAAGCGTTGCGACGTGTCGATCACGCGGGGCGAGAACAAGGGCAAGGCGGTTACCTATGTGAACGTCGCCCGCAGCGTGTTGCCGGTGGGCACGTGGAAGGGCCAGGCCGCCACCTTCGACGTCGCGGCCGCGCTCGCGCAGACGCGCGATGCCGACAGCTACGTGGTGCTGCTGCAAACCGGCACCGTCGGGCGGCCCGGCGTAATCCTGGGCGCCGCCAAGGGCCCGGGCCTCTAGTTCAATACTCGATCACCGCGTTCGGCAGCTCGTTCCTGTCGCCGGCTTTTGGCGGGCGATGGGCCGCGAGCGCGTCCGCGCAGGTTGCGACTGCGGCTTCCAGCCCGGCCGCCGGCTCGCCCGCCCTAAGCCGCTCGATCAGGAGATCGACAGCCTTGCGCCAGACTTCGGCGGGTACGGCGGCTTCCACGGCTGAGTCCGGGATTACGCAGGCATAGCGCTCCGCGACCGCGACGAAGATCAGCACGCCCGTGCGGCCCTCTGTCCTCCCCAGCCCGCGCACCACAAACTGCTCGGCCGCCGCCTGATGGGCGCGACGGCGCGCCGCCGGGCGGGGGACGAGCCTGTAGCGCAGAGGCGCCCATGAGAGGATCGCAAGCAGAGCAGCGAACACGCCGAGCTGGATCGCCAAAATGACCGGGATGTCCCAGCGCGTGGCGGCGAGCAGGAGCCACGGCGCAATCAGCGCCGCCGCGGCCGCGTACACGATCGGAATGAAGCGCCAGTCGCTGGCGTGACGCGCGACCACGCATACGATCTCGGCGTCCGTGCGCGCCTCGGCGGCCCGGATCGCTGCGTCGAGCCGCGCATGATCGGCCGGTGTCAGGAGGCGCCGCATCACCAATCTCCCGAGGCGCCGCCGCCGCCGGACGAGCCTCCCCCGCCCGAGAAGCCGCCGCCTCCGCCAAAACCGCCGCCGCCGGACCAGCCGCCGCCCGAAAACCCGCCGGAGCTCGGGATCACGATCCAGTTGCCGCCCCGGCTGCGATGCATGCGTCCGCCGCCGCCCTGGCCACCGCCCGTCATCATGCGCCAGAGAATGAACAGGATGAACGCGATCACGATCGCGGTGAAAATCCAGTCGTCTGGCGCGGGCTGCTCGGTGGCGCGAACTTCGGCGCGGCGCTGCCACTCCTCGGCGTCGCCGGTGAGAATGGACACGATCGCGTCGACGCCGCCCTCGATCCCGCCGGCGTAGTCGCCGGACTTGAATTTGGGCGCGACGGCCGTGGTGATGATCACCTTGGAGAGCGCATCCGTGAGCGCGCCTTCCAGGCCGTAGCCCACCTCGATGCGGACCTTGCGCTCGTTGGGGGCGACCAGTAGCAGCACGCCGTTGTTGGTCTTGGCTTCTCCGAGCTTCCACGTCCGGAAGAGCTGATTGGCGTAGTCCTCGACGCTCGTGCCCTGCAACGACGTCACGGTCGCGACCACGATCTGGTCCGAGGTCTTGTCCTCGTGCGCCTTGAGCTTGGCTTCGATGCGCTGGCGCGCGTCGGGGGCCAGGATGTTGGCGCCGTCGACCACCCGCCCGGTCAGCTGCGGAAAGGTGAGGGCGGCCCATGCGGCCGCCACGCCGAGCAGGAGGGCGACGAGCGCCGCCGTCCCGATCGTCGCCGCCTTGCCGCGCATGGGGCTCAGAACGTCACCTTGGGCGCGGCCTGGTTCTCGGGCGCGGTGGTGAAGGTCTCCATCGGTTTGGCCGACGGGTAGAAGATCGCCGCGATCCAGCGGCCCGGAATGGTGCGCAGCTCGGTGTTATAGGCCCGCACCGTGCCGATGTAGTCGCGCCGCGCCACCGCGATGCGGTTCTCGGTGCCTTCCAGCTGCGATTGCAAAGCCAGGAAGTTCTGGTTCGACTTCAGGTCCGGATAGGCCTCGCTCACGGCGATCAGCCGGCCCAGCGCGCCCGAGAGCTGGTTCTGGGCGTCCTGGAACTGCTTGAATTTCTCCGGATCCGTGATCGTGCTGGCGTCGACCTTGATCGAGGTCGCCTTGGCGCGGGCCTCGGTGACCTTGGTCAGCGTGTCCTGCTCCTGCTTGGCGTAGCCCTTCACGGTCTCGACCAGGTTCGGGATCAGGTCGGCGCGGCGCTGGTACTGGTTCTGCACCTCGCTCCAGGCGCCCTTGGCCTGCTCCTCGAGCGTCGGCACATTGTTGATGCCGCACGCCGAAAGCGTGAGCCCGACCACCAGGGCGGCCGCGGCGGCGCGGAGGCGGGGAAGAAAGGCCATGGCGTATCCTCGATCGCGAAGGCCGGATGGGGGTCCGGCGCCCGCTCGCAATGTAGGCATCGCGAAGCGGAATGGAAACGCGACCTTGGCCGAAAGGATCAATTCAGAAGCGGACCCCAGGCCGGATCCGACGCGAAGCCCGGAGACGGCACCGGAACCTCGACCCTGCCGGTGATATCCACCATGAAGACCTTGGCCCCGCCGCTGCCGCCCGCGTCGCGGAAGAACATCAGGTAGCGGCCATTCGGCGCCCAGGTCGGGCCCTCGTTGTGGAAGCCTTCGGTGAGGATGCGCTCGCCCGATCCGTCCGGCTTCATGATGCCGATCGCGAACGTGCCGCCCTTCTGCTTGGTGAAAGCGATGTAGTCGCCGCGCGGCGACCAGACCGGGGTGGAATAGCGCCCCTCGCCGAAGCTGATGCGCTTGGCGGGGCCGCCGCCGGCCGACATCAGGTAGATCTGCGGGGCGCCGCCGCGGTCGGACTCGAACACCATCTGCGCGCCGTCCGGCGATAGGGACGGCGACGTGTCGATTGCGGTGGAGTCGGTCAGCCGGGTCGTGGTGCGCGAGCGCAGGTCCATGACGAAGATGTTGGACGAGGAGCCCTGGCTGAGGCTCATCACGATCTTCTGCCCGTCGGGCGAGAAGCGCGGCGCGAAGGTCATGCCGGGGAAGTTGCCGACGACTTCGCGCTGGCCGGTCTCGATGTTGAGCAGGTAGACGCGCGGGTCACCGTTGCCGAAGGACATGTATGTCACTTCCTGGCTGGACGGCGAGAAACGCGGCGTGACCACGAGATCGTCGCCGCGTGTCAAGTAGCGCACGTTGGCGCCGTCCTGGTCCATGATGGCCAGGCGCTTCTTGCGGTTATCCTTGGGGCCGGTCTCGTCCACGAACACGACGCGGCTATCGAAGAAGCCCTTGTCGCCGGTCAGCCGCACGTAAATGGCATCCGAGATGATGTGGGCGACGCGACGCCAGTTGTTCGGGTCGGTGAAGTATTGCTGGCCGATGAGCTGCTGGCCGGCGAACACGTCCCACAGCCGGAACTCCGCCTTGAGCCGCCCGGACGGATCACGGATCACGCGGCCGGTGACCAGCGCCTGGGCGTTGATGACCTTCCAGCTGTCGAACTGCGGCGCCGCGTCCATGCTGGCGGTCTTCTCGACGAAAGCCTTCTTGTCGATCGGCGCGAAGACGCCCGAACGCTTGAGGTTGTTGGTGATGACCGCCGAGATCTGGGCGCCGAGGTTCGGATCCGCCCCGCCGAAATCCGTGATCGCGATGGGCATCGGCTGAAACGAGCCGCGGTCGACCGTGATGGAGATCTCCGCCTGAGCGCCGCTCGCGCCCAGCGCGGCCGTGGCGGCGACGCTCGCCGCGCCGAGCAGCGCGGTGCGGCGGTTCAGGAGCGGCGCGCCGCGAAGAAAGTCGGGATCGAAAAGGGACATCGGCAGAACCGTTGTTGTGAGTCAGGGGAGGGCGCTGGACCACCGAGCGTCAGCTCAGCATCTCCTTGGCGTCGAAAGTGATGCTCCAGTCACGCCAGTCGTTGAAGGTCGGCGCGTACTGGGCGGGGATCTTGAACGGCGCGCATTTGCGGATGGCGCGCACGGCGCTCTCCGCCATCGGGCCGAAGGCCGGATCGCTCGAGCTGTTGGCGATGCTGGGCGCGCCGGAGAGCGAGCCGTCCTGGTTCAGCACCATCTTGATCTTGGGCCGAAGGTTCTCGGCGTTGGCGGAGCCGGCAGGCGGGCTCCAGCACTGGGCCAGTTGTTCCTTCAAGAGCGCGCCGAGAGCGTCGCGCTGGCTGGGGCTGAGCTTTGGCCCGGTCGCATTAGGAGCGCCCAGCGAAGCCGTCCGGTTGATCTCCCGGCCGGTGCTGCCCGCCTGAGACGGCTTTTCCTTGGACTGAAGCAGCTTCTCGATGTTGGACGGGTCGAACTTGCTTTCCGTCTTGGCGGCCGCGAGCGCGGCGAGCTTCTTCTGCTCGGCCTCGCGTTGGCGGGCTTCCACCTGCTTGCGCTTCTCGTCCTCGGCCTTCTCGCGGGCGCGCATGTCGGCCAGGATCTTGGCCTCCTGCTCGGCCCTGAGGCGGGCCTCTTCCTTGCGCTTGGCGTCGGCGGCTTCCTGGCGGGCCTCAGCCTCGGCCTCGGCTTTCGCCTGGGCGACGGCTTTGGCCTTTGCTTCCGCGTCAGCCTTGGCCTTCGCCTCGCGGGCTTTGGCTTCCGCTTGCGCCTTCGCGTCGGCCTGAGCCTTGGCTTCGGCCTTGGCCTGCGCGGCGCGTTCCAGCGCTTCCTGGGCCTCTTCCTCGGCCTTCGCCTGCGCGGCGGCTTCGGCGCGGGCCTTGGCGTCGGCGGCTTTCTGGGCGGCGTCGGCCGCTGCTGCCTTGGCGGCGGCTTCCGCCTTGGCGCGAGCGTCAGCGGCGGCTTTGGCCTCAGCGGCCTTGGCCGCTTCAGCAGCCTTTGCGGCTTCCGCGGCCTTGGCGGCTTCGGCGGCGGTCTTGGCGTCCGCCTCCGCCTGGGTGTCGCGCGGACGCTCGGGCGGTGTCGGCACAGGCTCGGCGGCGGCGGCTGTCGGCGCGGGCACGTCGCGCTTCAACTCGGGCGTCTGCGTCTCGGGCTTCAGGTCTTCGACCTGCGCGAGCTTGTCGACGCGCGGCTTCGGCGTCGGCTGCGCCTTGCCGGTCTTCTCGCCCTTCATCAACTGCGAAAGCTGGGCTTCGCTGATCACCTCGACCGGCACCGCCTCGGTGGGTTCCTCGAACGGCTTGGTGTCCGAGAACGCCACGAGCGTCGCTCCCAGCAGGCCCACATGGACGATGCCGGAGATGATTGCGCCGGGTCTGGAGCGGTCGAATTTCACGCGGCGCGGCCCTTACTTCGCCGCCGGAGTGGGATCGGTCAGCAGCGCCACCTTGCGGTAGCCGGCCGCCGTCACGGTCGACATCACGTCGGCGACGAGGCCGTAGTTCACGCTCTTGTCGGCCCGCACATAGATGCGCTCGTCCTGGCCGGCGCGCTGGTTGGCCTGCGCGACCGCGGTGAGCTTGGTGGCGATTTCGTCGCGGCCGATCTCGGTCTCCATCAGGAAGACCTTGCCGTCCGCCTTCACGGAGATCGTGAGCGGCTGCTTGTCGATGTTCAGCGCGGCCGCCTTGGTCTGCGGCAGGTCCAGCGGCACGCCGGCAGTGAGCAGCGGAGCCGCCACCATGAAGATGATCAACAGCACCAGCATGACGTCGATGAACGGCGTCATGTTGATGTCCGACATCGGGCGATGCCGCTTGCCGCCGCGGCGGCGACGGCCGCCCTGCGAGCCTGCTCCGGCTACCGACATGGCCATGGGGGAAACTCCTCGCGAGCGGGGTTCAGGCGGCGATCCGCTCGTCGATCTGGCGGGACAGGATGGCCGAGAACTCGTCCGCGAAGCCCTCGAGGCGGGCCTGCTGCTTGGCGGCCTCCGCCTGGAGCTTGTTGTACGCGATCACGGCCGGGATAGCGGCGAAGAGGCCGATCGAGGTGGCGAACAGCGCCTCCGCGATGCCGGGCGCCACGACGGCCAGCGAGGTGTTCTTGGAGGCCGCGATGGAGCGGAACGACGTCATGATGCCCCAGACGGTGCCGAACAGCCCGATGAATGGCGCCGACGAGCCGATGGTGGCGAGCACGAGGAGCTTCGACTCCAGCCGCTCGACCTCACGGTTGATGGTGACGTCCAGCACCTTGTCGATGCGCTGGCTGAGCCCCATCACGGAGCGGCCCGCGCCCTCGAAGGAGCGCTTCCACTCCCGCATCGCCGCGACGAACACGGCCGCCATGGTGCTGGTCTGCCGCTCGTTCAGCATGCGGTAGAGCTCTTCGAGCGACTGGCCGGACCAGAATACTTCCTCGAAGCGGTCCATGGCCTTGCGGGTGCGATTAAAGAGCAGCGTCTTGTCGATGATGATCGCCCAGCACCAGACGGACGCGGCCAGAAGGCCGAGCATCACGAACTTCACCACGAAGCTCGCGTTCCAGAACATGTGCCAGACGGAGATCTCCGGGGCGGCGAGACCGCTCGCCATCACGTCGGTCGGGTTCATCGGCCAATGTCCTTTCGTCCTGCGGGCCCGCCTGAAGGCGAGCGGCCGGAACGTGCTTTCTGCAGAGTCCTGAAGCGATCCGCGTCAAGTCGTCCCGGAATCCGGCGAAACTATGGGCGCGGGCCCTGCAAGAGCCGCGCCTCTTCGAGTTTCCGAGTTAAGGCCCCGTCAGGGTTAACGTCCGGTTACGGGCGTGCCTTCCGGGTGACATCGACGCCGGCTTCCTGCGCGGAGGCGGTGATGCGCTGGCGGATGTCCGCCGGTAGGCGCGACGGGCGACCGTGCACCACGGAGGCGATCAGCACCTCGGCGGTCACCAGCACCTCGTCGCCGAGCATCACGCGCTGGCTCAGCGTCATGCTGGCGGCCTTCAGCCGGACCGGGCTCGTCTCGACCACCACGACGTCATCCATGCGGGCGGGCTTCAGCCAGTCGATGGTCATGCGCCGCACCACGAAGCCGAAGCCGTGGTCGCCATGCAGCAGCGCCTGGTCGACACCCAGATCGCGAATGAACTCCGTGCGGCCACGCTCCAGGAAGCGCAGATAGGAAGCGTGGTAGACGACGCCGGAGAAGTCGGTGTCTTCGTAGTAGACGCGAATGGAGAGGGTGTGGGTGGTCACGCCTGAAACTCTGCGTCGATATCCATGCGACCGTCAATGACGCGGATGACGAGGATGAGGCCGGTTTGAACGACGTAAAAGATCACGTGCCATCCGCATACGAGTGAGCGGACGCCGTTTTGAAGTTCCGGTCGTTCACGTCCCGCGTAGGGGTGCTCGCTTAACGAACGAAAAGCCCTGTCGATCCGGTCGACGAAGCGTATTGCCGCAATGCTGTTGCTCTCAGCCAGATAGGCGTACGCCGCACGTAAGTCGGCGTTCGCTCGGTCAGTCAGTCTGACGCGCATCGGGCCTTACCGGCGCGCTTTCACTTTGCCACCGAGCGTGAGGGGATCCCAATCGGATACGCGGCCGGCCTCCGCATCATCGAGGCCCTCCTGAACGAGGCGGCGCACAACTTCGAGGCGAGTGGCCAAGGTCTCCAAGCGCTCGGCCTCCCGAGCTTGCATTGAAGGATGCAAAGCATCGAGGGCAGTCAAGGCGCGTTGTTTGGCCGTGTCCATGTCTGGCAGCGTAGCCGAAATCGTCTCGACAGGCGAGGCGGATGGCCCGGGGGCGAAGTGGGGCGAGGAAATCACGGCGGCGGTCCTTGCTGCGGTCGTTCATCATCGCAACCGCGTCACACAACCCACCAGCGTCCGCCGGTTGCAGGCTCAGTCTTCCCCGCCCTCGACAAACAGGCCGAACTGCGCCGGCCCGTTGCGGGGCTCGGCCAGCCCCAGATGCCTGAACGCCTGCGGGGTCAGCAGCCGGCCGCGGGGCGTGCGCTGGAGGAAGCCCTGCTGCAGCAGGTAGGGCTCGATGATGTCCTCGATGGCGTCGCGCGGCTCGGAGAGCGCCGCCGCGATGGTCTCGATGCCGACGGGGCCGCCGCCGAAGTTCACGGCCACCATTTCGAGGTAGCGCCGGTCCATCATGTCGAGGCCGATCGCGTCCACGTCGAGCAGCTTAAGCGCCTTGTCGGCGACGGCCCGCGTCACCGTCTCGGCGCCGTCCACGATGGCGAAATCGCGCACGCGGCGGAGCAGGCGGCCGGCGATGCGCGGCGTGCCGCGAGCGCGCTTGGCAATCTCGTTGGCGCCGTCCGGGGCCATGTTGAAGCCGAGCACGCGCGCGCCGCGGCTGACGATGAGCTCCAGCTCGTCCACGGTGTAGAAGTTCAGCCGGATCGGGATGCCGAAGCGGTCGCGCAGCGGCGTCGTCAGCAGGCCGGCGCGGGTGGTGGCGCCCACGAGGGTGAACTTGGCGAGGTCGATCTTCACCGAGCGAGCGGCCGGGCCTTCGCCGATGATGAGATCGAGCTGATAGTCCTCCATGGCGGGGTAGAGGATTTCCTCCACGGCCGGGTTGAGGCGGTGGATCTCGTCGATGAAGAGCACGTCGCGCTCTTCGAGATTGGTGAGCTGGGCGGCGAGGTCGCCCGCCTTGGCGATCACCGGGCCGGATGTGGAGCGGAAATTGACGCCGAGCTCGCGCGCCACGATCTGCGCCAGCGTGGTCTTGCCGAGCCCGGGCGGGCCGACGAAGAGCACATGGTCCAGCGCCTCGCGCCGCGCCTTCGCGGCCTCGATGAACACCTTCATGTTGGCGCGGGCCGCGGCCTGGCCGACAAAGTCGTCCAGAACCAGCGGGCGGATCGAGGTTTCGATATCGTCCTCGCGCTTTTCAGCCTGCACGAGGCGGCGGGGCGGCGGCGTCACCATGCGTCAGCCCTCACCGCGCCAACTCCCGCAGCCCGAGCCGAATGAGCTGCGGCACCTCCGCGCCCTCGCCGCCGTTCTTCAGCGCGGCGGCCACGGCGGCTGAAGCCTGCGCCTGGGCGTAGCCGAGGTTCACCAGCGCCGACACTGCGTCCGCCACGGGCTTGGGCGCCGTGCGGTCCTCCACCGCGCCGGCGAGGCGCACCAGGGCGGGATCGAGGGAGCCGAGGCCGGGGGCCTTGTCCTTGAGTTCGGCGACTATGCGGGCCGCCAGCTTGGGGCCGACGCCCGGCGCGCGGGCCACGGCGGCTTTGTCCTGCGTGCCGATCGCGGTCGCGAGCGCGCCGCCGTCGAGCACCGACAGAATGGCGAGCGCCACCTTGGCCCCCACCCCCTGCACGGACTGCAGAAGGCGAAACCACTCGCGCTCCTGGTCGGTGCGGAAACCGAACAGCCGGATGGCGTCCTCGCGCACCTGCGTCTCAATGGAGAGCACCACGGCTTCGCCGGCCGCCGGCAGGGCGCCGAGCGTCTTGGCCGAGCACTGCACCACGTAGCCGACGCCATGAACGTCGAGGACGATGGAGTCCTCGCCATAGCTGTCGACGGTGCCTTTGAGCTTCCCGATCATCGCCCTATTCCAGCATTCTCAGCGCGCCCGCGCCAGCACGGCGGCTTCCAGCGCGCGGGCGCCGCGGTGCTGGGCATGGGTGAGCGCTACCGCGAGCGCGTCGGCGGCGTCAGCGGATTGAGGGTCGCACCGGGGCAGCAGCACGCGCACCATCATGTGGATCTGGTCTTTTTCGGCGTGGCCGGCCCCCACGATGGTCTTCTTCACCAGGTTCGGGGCGTATTCGGCCACCGAAATCCCGGCCTGCGCCGGCGCCAGCAGCGCGATGCCGCGCGCGTGCCCGAGCTTCAAGGTCGCGCGGGCGTCCTTGTTGACGAAGGTTTCCTCCACGGCGCACTCGTCAGGCTGATGCGCGTGAATCACCTCGGCGAGTTGCTCGTGCAACTGGCGCAGGCGATCGGCGAGCGTCAGCTTGCCATCCGAGTGAACGGAGCCGCAGGCGACGAAGCTCAGGCGCGAGCCCAAGGTGTCGACCACGCCCCATCCCGTGTTGCGGAGGCCGGGGTCGATGCCGAGGATGCGAATCGCCTGGATGCTCATGCAGGCGAGTTAGCCCGAGCGCAGGCTGCGCCGCCAGTGCGGCGGCGCCTCGGCGTCGCTCAGCCGGCGATCTTGGCCATCAGGGCGTCGGAGAATTCGGCGTTGGAGTAGACGTTCTGGACGTCGTCGTTCTCCTCCAGCGTGTCGAGCAGCTTGAGGATCTTCTCGCCGGCTTCGTCGTCCACCGCGATGCTGTTTTGCGCGCGCCAGACCAGCGAGGCCTTGCGGGGCTCGCCGAACTTCTCCTCCAGCGCCTTGGCGACGTCGCGGAGCGACTCCATGGAGGTCACGACCTCGTGGCCGTTCTCGCCGGTGGAGACGTCGTCGGCGCCGGCCTCGATGGCGGCTTCCATCATGGCGTCCTCGCTGGCCGCGCCGGCGTTGAACTCCACCACGCCGACACGGTCGAACATGAACGACACCGCGCCGGTCTCGGCCAGGCTGCCGCCCGCCTTGGTGAAGGCCGAGCGCACTTCGCCGCCGGTGCGGTTGCGGTTGTCGGTGAGCGCCTCGATGATCACCGCGACGCCCCCGGGCGCGTAGCCCTCGTAGCGGATTTCGTCGTAGTTCTCCGAGTCCGTGCCCATCGCCTTCTTAATGGCGCGGTCGACGTTGTCCTTGGGCATGTTCTCGGCGCGGGCGGCCTGGATGGCGGCGCGCAGGCGGGCGTTCATGTTGGGGTCGGGCAGGCCCATCTTGGCCGCGACGGTGATTTCGCGCGCCAGCTTCGAGAAGAGCTTGGACCGCATGGCGTCCTGCCGGCCCTTGCGGTGCATGATGTTCTTGAACTGGGAATGGCCGGCCATGGCGAACCTCAGAGTGAAACGGGCCGGCGCCCCGCGCGCGGCCGGTCGGAATGGAGCGCGCGCCTTATACGTCGCAGCGTCGCGGAAATAAAGGAAGCCGATGGAGCGGGAGCCCCCCGCTATTCCCAGAAGTGCGGACGCGCCTCGGAGAGGTGCGGCCCGATGCGAATGGGCGCGACGTCCAGCGCGTGGCCGGTCTTGTCGCAGACTTCCACGGCGATCCCGGCGAGCGCGCCGGGGCCGTTCGCGGGCTCCATCCGGGCGCCCGGCGTCTTCTGCAGGAAGCGGCGGATTGGCTCCTCCTTGGCCATGCCGAGGATGGAGTCGTAGTCGCCGCACATTCCGGCATCGGACAGATAGGCGGTGCCGCCGGGCAGGATGCGGTGATCGGCGGTCGGCACGTGGGTGTGCGTGCCCACCACCAGGGTGGCGCGGCCGTCCACGAAATGCGCCATCGCAAGCTTCTCGCTAGTGGCTTCGGCGTGCATGTCGATCAGAACCGCGTCGCAGACTTCGCCGAGCGGACAGGCGGCGAGCTCGCGCTCCACCGCCGCGAAGGGATCGTCCAGCGGGTCGATATAGAGCCGGCCCATGGCGTTGACGACCAGCACGCGCGCGCCGTTGCGGGCCTCCACCACGGTCGCGCCGCGGCCGGGCGTGCCGGGCGGATAATTGGCCGGGCGGATCAGCCGGGTCTGGCGCTCGATGAACACAAGCGCCTCGCGCTGGTCGAAGGAGTGGTTGCCCAGCGTCACGGCGTCGGCGCCGGCCGACAGGAGGTCGTCGCAGATGGCCTCCGTGATGCCGAAGCCGCCGGCCGCGTTCTCGCCGTTGATGACGACGCAATCGAGCTTCCAGCGCTCGCGCAGCGCCGGCAGCTGGTCCACGACCACATTGCGGCCGGAGCGCCCGACGACATCACCAAGGAAGAGCAGGCGCATGGGTCAATCTCATAGGTGGGACGGGCGAATGACTTCGCGCTCGGTGAGGATCCAGTCGAGCCGTCGGTCATGCGGTTCAGCGGGCACTCGCTCCACTTCCTGCAGCGAGAATGCAAGGCCTACGATGGTCAGCGGCTTGCCGTCCGCCAACATTCGCTCAATGGCGCGATCGTAATGGCCCTTGCCATAGCCGACGCGGTCGCCGAAGCGGTCAAACGCCGCCATGGGCGCGAGCATGATGCGTGGACGAACCTCCGGCGCGGTCTGGGGAGGTTCGCTCAGGCCGAAACCGGCCTTGTCGAGGGGGTCGCCGAACGCATAGGCGCGGAACTGGAGCCCCGTGTCCCGCACGACCGGCAGGCAGAGCGCGGCGCCAAGCTGGGCGAGGCGGCGCATCAAAGGGCGGGGATCGATCTCGCTGCGGATCGGCCAGAAGCCCGATACCGGGCCATCCGCGAGAACGTCGAGAAAGGGCAGGGGATGCTCGGCCAGCGCCGCGGACATCCGGGCGCGATCGGCCTCCGACAAGGCGTCTCGCCGGGACAGAACGTCCTGGCGGATCGCTGACTTGTCGTTGGTTGTCGTCATCGAAATGCCGAGTGCGGAGCCACAGTGGCCGTGGGACGACCGATCCCGGGAAACCTACAGCGTAGGTGGGTGCCGTGTGCCCGAGTCCAGGGACAAGGGCGGGGACAGCTCCCGTTAGGATCGATAAGGCCCCGGGGATACATGGTCCTCACGCACCCCGCAGCCCCGCGGTCCTGAATCTAGGTAGGCTGAAAGCGAATTGCCAGTCCTATTTGCGGCTCAGTTTCCGCCACGAGACGTGCGCTCGCGCACAGACAAAGCTTGCGGACCGGCGCAGTCAGCCGTTCTGGGTCGGCGCGAGGCTGCGCGCGACCGCTTCGATCCGGTCCGCGGCTTCCATCACGGCGGAGGCGATTTCGGCCTCGGTCTCGCCGAGCGAGCTCTCGACGCGATCATGCGATTCGCGCAGATGGGCGACTTCGCCCTCGAGCCGCGCGATGCGGTTGCGCATCTCCTCGCGCTCGTCGAGGAACGTGATGGCGGCCATCACGGTGAGCCGGTTGTCGCCGATTTCGCCGAAGCCCTTGCGCATCTCGCCAATCTTGGCGTCCACCTCGGCCGCCAGGCTGCGCAGATGGTCTTCCTGGCCGTCGTCGCACGCGATGCGGTAAATCTTTTCGGCAATCGTGACCGTGACTTGTCCCAAACTCACCTCCGACTCGACACGCCCACGCGCCGACGATGACTAGCCCCGCCCCACCGCCGCGTCGAGGACCGATCGCACGTCGCCCAGCGCGCGGTCGACGCGCCGGGCGAGTTCGTCGGTGGTCGCCTCCAGCCGCTTGCCATAGGCCACGGAGCCGTCCAGCTCCACGGCGAGCCGTGCGCGGTCGTCCTGCATGAGGGCGAGCTCGGTCTCCAACGTGCCCTTGGATCGCTCCGCCTCGGCGCGTCGCGCCGCCGCGACCTCGAGCACGCTGATGGATGCGAGGAGACGGGCGAGCGCCTGGTCGACGGCAGGGGAGCTAGGCATCGGACTCCGGGCGATAGCGTGGGAGCAGCGCCGATCGGGAGAATCAGGGGGCTGTCGCTTGCTGATAAAAAAAGTGTAGGGGCCGGCCGGATGAGGCGTCAACGCCCGTCCGGCCGGCGAAACGTCCGTCAACACCCCGCCTACGTCGAAAGAACGCCCCGGTGGCGGATCCCGCGCGGCGCTTACGTCTTTCCCGCGAGCGTCCGGCGCGGGGTCGTCATGCGGCGGGCGTAAGACGGGTTTTCGGCCTCGGCCGGGCCTGCTCCCGTAGCGGAAAGGATGAGGCGGGCGAGGCGGCCGGAGCCATCGCGAAGCCTGCCCTCACATTGACTCGCTTTGGCAGGATGCTATCAGTCCGCCCGTTTCCAGCACGGTGAGACCATGAATTTCAGTGACCAGCACGTGCCTATGGCCAACGCCATCCGTTCCCTCGCGATGGACGGCGTCGAGAAGGCGAAATCCGGCCACCCGGGCCTTCCCATGGGCGCGGCCGACGTCGCCACCGTGTTGTTCACGCGCTTCCTGAAATTCGATCCCACCGACCCGCACTGGCCCGACCGCGACCGTTTCGTGCTGTCGGCGGGCCACGGCTCGATGCTGCTTTACTCGCTGCTGTTCCTCACCGGCACGCAGGGCATGGCGCTGGACGACCTGAAGTCGTTCCGGCAGATGGGCTCCAAGACGCCGGGCCACCCGGAATACGGCCATACGCTCGGCGTCGAGACCACGACCGGCCCGCTCGGGCAAGGCCTGGCCACCGCGGTCGGCATGGCGATGGCGGAGCGCCATCTCGCGGCCGAGTACGGCTCCGACATCGTCGACCATCACACCTATGTGCTGGCGTCCGACGGCGACCTCATGGAGGGCATCTCGCACGAGGCGATCGCGCTCGCCGGCCACCTGAAGCTCTCCAAGCTGGTGGTGATGTGGGACGACAACGGCATCTCGATCGATGGCCCCGTGTCGCTGTCCGACAATGTCGACCAGCTGATGCGCTTCCAGGCCGCCGGCTGGGCGGCCGAGCGCGTCGACGGGCATGACCCCGCCGCCATCGAGGCGGCTCTGGAGCGCGCCCGCAAGGCGGACCGCCCGAGCCTGATCGCCTGCAAGACCATCATCGGCTTTGGTTCGCCCAAGCGCGCCGGCACCTCCAAGGCGCATGGCGAGCCGCTGGGCGCCGAGGAGCTCGCGGCCGCCAAGGCGCAGCTCAACATCTCGCCGGAGCCCTTCTCGGTTCCGCCGGACGTGCTCGACGCCTGGCGCGAGTCCAGCCAGCGCGGCAAGCCCGCTCACGAGGCCTGGAAAGAGCGCGTCGCCAAGCTGGACCCGGCGGTCCGCGCCGAGTTCGAACGTCGCCAGAGCGGCGCCCTGCCGGGCGGCTTCAAGGCGGCCATGAAGGGCTTGAAGGACAAGCTCGCGGCCGAGCCGCCGACGCTGGCGACGCGCAAGTCGTCCGAGCTGGCGCTGGAGACCATCACAGAAGCAGTGCCCGAGCTGTTGCTCGGCTCCGCCGACCTGACCGGCTCCAACAACACGCGCACCAAGAACGCCCAGCCGATCACGCCGGCGGACTTCTCGGGCCGCTACATCCATTACGGCATCCGCGAGCACGGCATGGCGGCCGCCATGAACGGCATGGCGCTGCATGGCGGCGTGATCCCGGGCGGCGGCACCTTCATGGTGTTCACGGACTACTGCCGTCCCGCGATCCGCCTGTCGGCGCTGATGGGCCTGCGCGTCGTCTACGTGATGACGCACGACTCGATCGGCCTCGGCGAGGACGGGCCGACGCACCAGCCTGTGGAGCATCTGGCGGCCCTGCGCGCCATCCCGCACCTCAACGTGTTCCGCCCGGCCGACGCCATGGAGACGGCCGAGTGCTGGCAATACGCGCTGGAGCACAAGACCGCTCCCAGCATCCTGGCGCTGACACGCCAGAACCTCACGCCCTTCCGCAAGACCGCGACCGATGAAAACCTGTGCGCCAAGGGGGCCTACGAGGCTTCGCCGGCGAGCGGCGGCGCCGCAAAGGTTTCCATTTTCGCGTCGGGGTCCGAGGTCGAGATCGCGTTCGGGGCTCAGAAGCTGCTGGCCGACAAGGGCGTGCCCGCCCGCGTCGTCTCCGTGCCGTGCATGGACCTGTTCCTGGCGTTGCCCGAGGCGGAGCGTGCGGCCGTGATCGGCGACGCACCGGTGAAGATCGCCGTCGAGGCCGGCCTGCGCATGGGCTGGGACGAGGTGATCGGCTCGGACGGACTGTTCGTCGGAATGACGGGCTTTGGGGCGAGCGGCCCCTACAAGGAACTCTACGCCCACTTCGGCATCACGGCCGAGGCGGTGGCGGAGAAAGCCGCGGCGCGGGTCTGAACCCACGCCTCATTTTTGCAGGCCCCGCGCAACCTTGGCCTCGGCTTTGCGTTGCGGCGGGGAGAGTTGGAGAAGGATGAGATCATGACCGTACGCGTCGCCATCAACGGATTTGGCCGTATCGGCCGCAACGTGCTGCGGGCCATCATCGAGTCCGGCCGGACCGACATCGAGGTCGTGGCCATCAACGACCTCGGCCCGGTCGAGACCAACGCCCACCTGATGCGCTACGACAGCGTGCATGGCCGGTTCCCCGGCACGGTGACGGTCGAGGGCGACACCATCAACGTGGGCCGCGGGCCCATCAAGGTGACGGCCGTCCGCAACCCGGCCGAGCTGCCGCACAAGGATCTCGGCGTCGACATCGCGCTGGAGTGCACGGGCATCTTCACGTCGCGCGACAAGGCCGCCGCCCATCTGCAGGCGGGCGCCAAGCGCGTCATCGTGTCGGCTCCGGCCGACGGCGCGGACCTGACGGTGGTGTACGGCGTCAACCACGACAAGCTGACGAAGGACCACCTCGTCATCTCCAACGCGTCGTGCACGACGAACTGCCTCGCCCCGGTCGCCAAGGTGCTGAACGAGGCCTTCGGCATCGAGCGCGGCATGATGACGACGATCCACTCCTACACGGGCGACCAGCCGACGCTGGACACCATGCACAAGGATCTCTACCGCGGCCGCGCTGCGGCGCTGTCGATGATCCCGACCTCCACGGGCGCGGCCAAGGCGGTCGGCCTCGTGCTGCCCGAGCTCAACGGCAAGCTCGACGGCTTCGCGCTGCGCGTGCCGACCCCGAACGTCTCGGTGGTGGACCTGAAGTTCATCGCCAAGCGGGCGACCTCCAAGGAGGAGATCAACGCCGCCATCAAGGCCGCGGCCGATGGCCCGCTGAAGGGCATCCTGGGCTACACGACCGAGAAGAACGTCTCGATCGACTTCAACCACGACCCTCACTCGTCCATCTTCCACATGGACCAGACCAAGGTCATGGAGGGCACGCTGGTGTCGATCCTGTCCTGGTACGACAACGAGTGGGGCTTCTCGAACCGCATGTCCGACACCGCCGTCGCGATGGGCAAGCTGCTCTGAGAGCCTGACGTGTGACCCGCCTCCGGCCACGGCCGGGGGCGTCTTCGCTTTGGGGCCTAAGGCCCTCCGACAGAGGACATCATGACCGCCTTCCGCACTCTCGACAGCGCTGACGTCTCGGGCAAGCGCGTATTGCTTCGCGTGGACCTCAACGTGCCGATGGAGAACGGCAAGGTGTCGGACGCCACCCGCATCGAGCGGGTGCTGCCGACGATCCGCGAGATCGCCGACAAGGGCGGCAAGGTGGTGCTGCTGGCGCATTTCGGCCGTCCTAAGGGCCGAGACCTCAAGGAAACGCTGCGGCCCGTGGCGGCCGTCGTCGCCGAGCATCTCGGCCGCCCGGTCGGCTTCGCGGAGGATTGCGTCGGCCCGGCCGCCAAGGCCGCCGTGGACGCCATGAAGCCGGGCGACGTGGTGCTGCTGGAAAACACCCGCTTCCACCCCGAGGAAGAAAAGAACGCCCCCGCCTTCGTGAAGGCGCTCGCCGAGAACGGCGACCTGTGGGTCAGCGACGCCTTCTCGGCGGCGCACCGCGCCCACGCGTCGACCGAGGGTCTCGGCCATGTGCTGCCGGCTTATGCGGGCCGCACCATGCAGGCCGAGGTCGAGGCGCTCGCGCATGCGCTCGAGGCCCCCAAGCGGCCGGTTCTGGCCGTGGTGGGCGGCGCCAAGGTGTCGTCCAAGCTGGAATTGCTCGGCAATCTGGTGAAGAAGGTCGACATCCTGGTGATCGGCGGCGGCATGGCCAACACGTTCCTGGCCGCCCAGGGCAAGGCTGTCGGCAAGTCGCTGTGCGAGAAGGACCTGCTCGACACGGCTCGCTCGATCCTGGAGACCGCCAAGGGCGCGAACTGCGAGATCGTGCTGCCCGTGGACGCCACGGTGGCGTCGGAGTTCAAGGCCCACGCGGCCAACAAGGTCGTGTCCGTGGACGCCGTCGGCCCTGAGGACATGATCCTCGACATCGGTCCGGCATCCATCGAAACCGTGAAGGGCAAGCTCGCGCAGGCCAAGACGCTGGTCTGGAACGGCCCCTTTGGGGCTTTCGAGCTGGAGCCCTTCGACACGGGCACCAACGCGGTCGCCCGCGAGGCGGCGCGGCTCACCAAGGCCGGCGGGCTGCTCTCGGTGGCGGGCGGCGGCGATACCGTGTCGGCGCTCAACCATGCGGGCGCGGCCGAGGATTTCTCCTACGTGTCCACGGCCGGCGGCGCCTTCCTGGAGTGGCTGGAAGGCAAGCCGCTGCCGGGCGTCGAGATTCTCCGCCTGCGCTGACTTGGCCGCAGGCTTACAAACGACCACCTTATCGACATCAACGCCTGTAATGTCTGGCGTATCGTCCGGGAGACAAGAACCATGGCGCGCATCACCCTGAGGCAGCTTCTGGATCACGCCGCCGAGCACGGCTATGGCGTTCCGGCCTTCAACATCAACAACATGGAGCAGGCGCTCGCCATCATGGCGGCGGCCGACGCCACCGATGCGCCTGTGATCATCCAGGCCTCGCGCGGCGCGCGCTCCTACGCCAACGACATCATGCTGAAGCACATGATGGACGCCGTGACGGAGATCTACCCGCAGATCCCGGTCTGCGTGCACCTCGACCACGGCAACAACGCCGCGACCTGCATGACGGCCATCCAGGCCGGCTTCACGTCCGTGATGATGGACGGCTCGCTCAAGGAAGATGGCAAGACCCCCGGTGATTGGGAGTATAATGTCGGCGTCACCAAGACGGTGGTCGACATGTCCCATCTGGGCGGCATCTCGGTCGAAGGCGAACTCGGCGTGCTCGGCTCGCTCGAAACCGGCATGGGCGAGAAGGAAGACGGCCATGGCGCCGAGGGCAAGCTCAGCCACGACCAGTTGCTGACCAACCCCAAGGAGGCGGTCGACTTCGTGCGCGCCACCAAGGTGGATGCGCTCGCGATCGCGATGGGCACCTCGCACGGCGCCTACAAGTTCTCCCGCAAGCCGGACGGCGCCATCCTGGCGATGAACGTCATCGAGGAGATTCACCGGCTGCTGCCCAACATGCATCTGGTGATGCACGGGTCGTCGTCGGTGCCGCAGGACCTGCAGGACATCATCAACGAGTTCGGCGGCAAGATGCCTCAGACCTGGGGCGTTCCGGTCGAGGAGATCCAGCGCGGCATCAAACACGGCGTGCGCAAGATCAACATCGACACCGACAACCGGATGGCGATGACGGGCCAAATCCGCAAGGTGTTCGCGCAGAGCCCCGGCGAGTTCGACCCGCGCAAGTATCTGAAGCCCGCCATGGACGCCATGACCAAGCTGTGCAAGCAGCGGCTCGAGGAGTTCGGCACCGCCGGCAAGGCGTCCAAAATCGGCAAGATCATCACGCTGTCCGACATGGCCAAGCGCTATGCCTCGGGCGCGCTCGACCCGCAGTTCGGGGCGTCCGCCCAGGCGGCCGAGTAAGCCACAAGGCCGCTTGCGGCTCCTTTCCGGCGCGATTCCTGCGCCGGCCTGTTCATCCAGGCTCCGGGCTTTGCGGCCCGGAGCCTTCGCACGATCGCCAGGACCATGACCGCTGACGCCACCACTGCCCGCCTCGTCCTCATGACGCCGCCCGTCCAGGACGCCGACGGCTGGCCCGGGACGATGGGCGACGCCCTGCTGGCGGCCGTCGCGGCCGCTCCGGTGGACGCCGTGCTGCTGCGTCTGCCCAAGCTCGACGAGCGGAGCCTGCTCAAGGCGCTGAAGCCTCTGATCGCGCGCCTGCAGGAGCACAATGTCGCGGTGTTGATCGAGGACGCTCCGGAACTCGTCGCCCGCTCCGGCGCGGACGGCGCCCATGTGAGCGACCCCGCTAAGCTGCACGAAGCGGCGGAAGCCATGAAGACGCTGGGCCGCATGGTCGGCGTCGGCAATCTGCGGGCCCGCCACGACGCCATGGAGGCGGCCGAGGAGGGCACCGACTACGTTCTCTTCGGCGAGCCCCGTCGCGACGGCAGCCTGCCGCCGCTCTCGGGCGTGCTGGAGCGCGCCCAGTGGTGGGCCGAACTGTTCCAGACGCCTTGCATTGCGTATGCGCCGACGCTGGACGACGTGGCTGCGTTGGCCGCGACGGGGTGCGAGTTCGTGGCGCTTGGCGAAGCCGTGTTCGCCCATTCGGGCGGTCCCGCCGAGGCCATGACGCTGGCCCTTGCGGCGCTCCAGAAGAGCGCAGAGGCTCCGGCCCGGTGAGGTTCACGCGCAGCAGGCTCTTGCGGGCGGCGCGCCTGGGCGCGGCTATCGCGGCCCTCCTGGCTGCGCAACCCGGACACGCCCAGACGGCCACGCCTGAGACCAGCGCCCCGGCGGCCCAGCCGCAGCCCTCCGTCACCCCGCCCGCGCCGGAAACCGCCGCGCCCGCGGCGCCGGCCCAGCCCCTCGACGTCGCCTATGGCGCCTATCAGCGCGGGCTCTACATCACGGCCTTCCGCGAAGCGACCAAGCGCATCGCGGAGGATCCGAACGACGCGGCCGCGATGACGCTGCTCGGCGAGCTTTACAGCGCCGGGCTGGGCGTCGCGCAGGATTGGACCAAGGCTGCCGAATGGTACCGCCTCGCCGCCGGACGCGGCGACCCCAACGCGGCCTTCGCGCTGGCGATGCTGAAACTCGACGGCAAGGGCACGCCACGCGACGCCGCCGAAGGTCGCCGCCTGCTGGAGAGCGCGGCCGACGCGGTGCCGGACGCCGCCTATACGCTCGGCCTCATGCTGCTGCAGGAGAACAAGGCGGAGAGCGACAAGCGGGCCGTGCAGCTTTTCCGGGACGCCGCTGACGCGGGCGACGCGGATGGCGAATACGCGCTCGCGGTGGTGCTGCGCGACGGGCGCGGCGTTCCGCGCGACAACGCCCAGGCGGCGGCCTGGATGGGCCGCGCCGCGCGCGACCGCAACGTCTCCGCGCAGGTCGAATACGGCATCATGCTGTTCAACGGCGATGGCGTGCGCAAGGACGAGACCGCCGGCGCCAAGATGTTCCTGAGCGCAGCCGAGCAGGGCAACCCGGTGGCGCAGAACCGCCTGGCGCGCATCTACGCCGCAGGCCGGGGATTGCCAAAAAACGTCATCGAGGCGGCCAAATGGCACGCGATCGCGACGAACCAGGGCATCAAGGACCCGTGGCTCGACGAAAACCTGAAGGGGCTAAGCCCCGAGGACCGGCGCAAGGCCGACGAGGCCGTCCGCAAGTGGCTGGGCAACTAGGGCGCTTTGGCCTGAGCTGCCGACGCTGCGGCGTTCGATCAAAACCCCTTCCTGCTTGACCTCGCCCGGCCCGTCGTGCTTTTGGGCGCGTTCTCCTCCCACGAAAGACCTTCGCGCATGGCCCGTATCAGCGGCAACGACATCCGTCCCGGCATGGCCATCAACCATGACGGCGGCCTCTGGGTCGCGGTGAAGACCGAGAAGGTCAAGCCTGGCAAGGGCCCGGCCTACAACCAGGTCGAGCTCAAGAACCTGATCGACGGCCGCAAGCTGAACAACCGCTTCGGAACGGACGACCGGGTCGAGGAGATCTCGCTCGAATATCGCGAGTTCCAGTTCCTCTATGTCGAGGGCGACAAGCTCGTGTTCATGAACAACGAGACCTTCGAGCAGATCGAGTTGCCGAAGGAGTTCGTGGGCGATAGCGCCGCGTTCCTGCAGGACGGCATGACGGTGACGTTGCGCCTGCATCAGGAGCGGCCGATCAGCATCCGCTTGCCCGAGCAGGTGGTGCTCACCATCACGGAAGCCGATCCGGTGATGAAGGGCCAGACGGCCGCCTCGTCATACAAGCCCGCCCGGCTCGAGAACGGCTTGCGCATCCTGGTGCCGCCTTTCATCAACGCCGGCGAGAAGGTCGTCGTCGACACGACCGAAATCACCTATGTACGGCGCGCCGAATAAGATCGCCTCCGCGCCGCAGCCCCCGCCGACGAACAAGACCAGAGACACGCCATGATCCGCTCCGCCCTGATGACCGTGATGGTCGACGCCGTGATGAAGGCCGCCAAGGGCCTGCGCCGCGACTTTGGCGAGGTCGAGAACCTCCAGGTGTCCCGCAAGGGGCCCGGCGACTTCGTGTCCCTGGCGGATCATCGTGCGGAGAAGACGCTGCAGGAGTCGCTCGAAAAGGCGCGGCCGGACTTCGGCTTCGTGATGGAGGAGAGCGGTGTCGTCGAAGGGCGTGACAAGACGCATCGCTGGCACATCGATCCGCTCGACGGCACCACGAACTTCCTTCATGGCATCCCGCATTTCTGCATCTCGGTCGGGCTCGAGCGCGAGAACCTGCTGGTCGCGGGCGTGATCTACGACGTCATCAAGGACGAGCTCTTCATCGCCGAGCGGGGCAAGGGCTGCTTCCTGAACAACAAGCGCATGCGCGTCGCCGCCCGCACGGACCATCTCGACGGCGTGTTCGCAACCGGCATCCCGACGCTGGGCCGTCGCGACCATCCGGGCTACCTGAAGCAGTTATCGCGCGTGATGCTGAAGTCCAGCGGCGTGCGCCGCATGGGCGCGGCCGCGCTGGACCTCGCCTGGGTGGCGGCCGGTCGCTATGACGGCTACTGGGAGCAGGGCCTGAACTCGTGGGACCTGGCGGCCGGCGCTCTGATGATCCGTGAGGCCGGCGGCTACGTCACGGATGCGTTCGGCAAGGACGACGTGTTCACGGCCGATACGCTCGTGGCCGGCAACGAGGACATGCACCGGGCGCTGCTGAACATCCTCAAGGACGCGCGCGCCGCGACCGCATAGCGCTTTCCTGTTGTCCGGATTAAGGATTACGCGCCCGCCGCCTTGAATGAGGCGGGCAGGGGCGCGAACATGGCCGCCCCGATCGCGAGGCCCCATGGCGATTCCTCTCGAAATCCAGCGTTTGTCTTCTCCGCGGCGCCATCTGCTGCGGATGGCCGTGTTCCTGATCCTCGCCGCCTTTGTGGCCCTGATCCTCTACAAGGCGATCTGGAACGCCTTTCTGGCCAATCCAGGCCTGAACGGGCTGATCTTCGGCGTGCTGCTGATCGGCATCATCCTGGCGTTCCGGCAGGTGATCCGGCTGTTTCGCGAGATCCGCTGGGTGAACGCCGTGCGGGCGCCGAACCTCGAGAACCGCAACATCGAACCGCCGGTGCTGCTCGCCCCGATGGCCGCGATCCTGCTGAACCGCCAGGGGCCGAGCGCCGGCTCGGTGACCGTCACCCCGGCGATGCTGCGCTCGCTGCTGGACTCGGTCGGCATGCGTCTCGACGAGTCGCGCGACATCGGCCGCTACCTGACGGGCCTGCTGGTGTTCCTTGGACTTCTTGGCACCTTTTGGGGCCTCCTGGAGACCGTCGGCTCGGTCGGCCGCGTGATCCAGACCATGAAGGGCGGGGCGGACGCCACGCTGATGTTCGAGGACCTCAAGAGCGGGCTCGCCGCGCCGCTGGCCGGCATGGGCATCTCGTTCTCGTCCTCGCTGTTCGGCCTCGCCGGATCGCTCGTGCTCGGCTTTCTCGACCTGCAGGCCGCGCAGGCGCAGAACCGCTTCTACAACGAGGTGGAGGACTGGCTTTCGACCACGGTCGCGGAGCCGACGCCCGAAGCCTTGCCGATGATCGGCAGCGGCAGCGGCACGGATGTGCGCGCCGCGCTGGACCGGCTCAGCTTCGCCGTGCAGGAGGCCACCGGCAGCCGCGGCACCACGGCGGCGCTCGCCAACCTGGCGGAAGGCATCCAGGCGCTCGTGCATCACATGCGCTCCGAGCAGCAGCTCATCCGCGACTGGGTGGAGAGCCAGGCCGGGCGTGACGCCGACATGCGCAAGCTGCTGGAGCGCATCGCCGCCGAGGACATGCGCCGATGAGCCTCGGGCGCACGCGGCGAGGCCAGCGCCCCATCGATTACTGGCCCGGCTTCGTGGACGCGCTGTCGACGCTGGTGCTCGCCATCGTGTTCCTGCTGTCGGTGTTCGTGCTGGCGCAGTTCTTCCTGAGCCAGCAGGTCACCGACAAGGACCAGGCGCTGGTGCGGCTTACCCGGCAGATCTCCGAGCTCACCGACCTGCTCGCGCTGGAGCGCGTCGGCCGCAAGAGCTCGGACGACAACGTGCTACTCCTGTCCGACACGCTGAAAGCGGCCGAGAACGAGCGCAACCGGCTGCAGGGGCTCGTCGACTCCAGCTCGGCCGGGGCGGCGGCGGCTGGCGGGCAGGTGGCGGCGCTCAGCAAGGAAGTGGAGACGCAGCGCCAGCTCGCCGCGCGGGCCGCCAACCAGGTCGAGATCCTGAATCAGCAGATCGCCGCCATGCGTCGGCAACTCGCGGCCCTGGAGGAGGCGCTGAACGCCTCGGAATCGCGCGACAAGGAAAGCCAGGCGCGCATCGCCGACTTGGGCTCGCGGCTGAACGTGGCGCTCGCCCAGAAGGTGCAGGAGCTGGCGCGCTACCGATCCGATTTCTTCGGTCGCCTCCGGCAGGTGCTGGGCAACCGGCAGGACGTGCGCATCGTCGGCGACCGCTTCGTGTTCCAGTCAGAGGTGCTGTTCGATCCCGGCGCGGCGGGCGTGAACCCGGCCGGCACGGCCGAACTCGACCGGCTGGCGGCCGCGCTGGTGACGCTGGACCGCGAGATCCCGGGCGACATCCCGTGGATCATGCGGGTGGACGGCCACACCGACAAGCGGCCGCTCTCGGGCTCGGGGATCTACAAGTCCAATTGGGACCTCTCGGCCGCGCGCGCGATCGCGGTGGTGCAATACCTCGTCTCGAGGGGCGTGCCGCCGCAGCGGCTCGGCGCCACGGGCTTTGGCGAGTTCCAGCCGCTGGAGCTGGGCGACACCGACGAGGCCTTCAAGCGCAACCGACGGATCGAGCTCAAGCTGACGGAGCGGTGATGCGCATCCGACCCATGGAAGATAACGATCTGGCCGCCATGACGCAGCTCTGGGTCGAGAGCTGGCGGGACGTGATGCGCCAGATCGACTTCGAGGCGCGGCGGGGATGGTTCGAGGGCCGCATCGCGAGCCTGCGGGCGGACGGCGTCGGGGTGTTCGTGGCCGAGGACGACGAGGGGCTGCTCGGCTTCGTGACCATCGATGCGCGCAACGGCCATCTCGACCAGCTCGCCGCCGCGCCGCGCAGCTGGGGGCAGGGCGCCGGGCTGGCGCTGCTGAACCATGCCAAGGCGCTGTCGCCCACCGGCGTGCGGCTGGAGGTGAACGCCGGCAACGACCGGGCGCTGCGCTTCTACGAGCGCGAGGGCTTCCGGCGCACCGGGGAGGGCGTCAGCGCCGCCTCCGGGCTGCCGCTGTTCCACTACGCCTGGGAGCCCTGAGCGGCTACTCGGCGGCGCGCACGGCCAGCGCGGCGGCCCCGGCCTCGAACTGTAGGCGCGCCAGGCGGGCATAGAGGCCGTTGCGGTTGACGAGCTCGGAATGCTTGCCCTGCTCGACGATGCGGCCCTCGTCCATCACCAGAATGCGGTCGGCCTTCAGGATGGTGGCCAGCCGGTGCGCGATCACGATGGTGGTGCGCCCCTCCATCAACCCGTCCAGCGCCTCCTGCACCAGGGTCTCGCTCTCGGCGTCCAGCGCCGACGTGGCTTCGTCGAGGAGGAGGATGGGGGCGTCGCGCAGGAGCGCGCGCGCGATGGCGATGCGCTGGCGCTGCCCGCCCGAGAGCGTGACGCCGCGCTCGCCCACGCGCGTGTCATACCCCTCCGGCAACGCCTCGATGAAGCGGTCGGCGGCGGCCTGGCGCGCGGCTTCGCGCATCTGCGCGTCGGTGGCGTCGGGCCGGCCATAGCGCAGGTTTTCGGCGATGGTGGCGCCGAACACCACCGGGTCCTGCGGCACAAAGGCGATGCGCCGGCGCAGGGCCTCGGGGTCGGCTTCCACGAGCGGCACGCCGTCCACCAGCACGCGGCCTGCCTGCGGGTCGTAGAAGCGCAGCAGCAGCTGAACCACGGTGCTCTTGCCGGCTCCGGACGGGCCCACGATGGCGACGCGCTCGCCCGGCGCGACCGCGAAGGAGAGATCCGACAGCACCGGGTGGTCGTCGCGGGTCGCATAAGCGAAGTGGACGTCCTCGAACGCGACGGAGCCGACGGGCGGCTGCGGAAACGCGGTGGGGTTGCTCGGCGCCGCGATGCGGGGCTTCACGCCCAGGATCTCGGCGATGCGGCCGGCGGCGCCCGCCGCCGCGCTGACCTCGCTCCAGACCTGCGAGAGCTCGCCGAGCGCGCCCGCGCCGAACACGGCGTAGAGCACGAACTGCGACAGCCGCCCGCCCGTGATCCGGTTGGCGAGAACGTCCTGCGCGCCGTACCACAGCACCGCCACCACGCTGGCGAAGATCAGGAAGATCGCCACCGCGGTCAGGATCGCGCGCGCCAGCGTGGCCGTGCGGGCGGCGTGGAACGCGTCCTCGGCGGCCTGGGCGAAGCGCGCCAGCGTGGGCTTCTCGGCCGTGAAGGCCTGCATGATGCGGGTCGCGCCGATCGCCTCCGTGGCGAAGGCGGAGGCGTCCGCCAGCCGGTCCTGCGCGAGGCGCGACCGCTGGCGCACCGAGCGGCCGGACGCCACCAGCGGCAGCACGATGAACGGGATGGCGAGCAGCACCAGCCCGGACAGGCGCGGGCTGGTGATCACCATCATGGCGATCGCGCCGATGAACAGCACGAGGTTGCGCAGCGCGATGGAGGCGCTGGCGCCGAACGCCGATTTGATCTGCGTGGTGTCGGCCGTGAGCCGCGAGACGATCTCGCCGGACTTGGCGGTGTCGTAGAAGCTCGGGTCCAATCGCGTCAGATGCGCGAAGACGGCGGTGCGGACATCCGTCATCACGCGCTCGCCAAGCGTCATCACGAGGTAGTAGCGGGCCGCGCTCGCAAAGGCCAACACGGCCACGACCAGGATCATCACCGTGAAGTAGCGGTCGATGAAGCCGGCGTTCTCGGGCGAGAAGCCGTTGTCGATGATCCGGCGCACCGCCAGCGGGATGGCGAGCGTCGCCATGGAGGCCAGTACGAGGGCCGCCAACGCGGCCGCGATCCGGCCGCGGTAGCGCAACGCGAACGGCAGGAGCGGCTGGAGGTCTCGCAGCGACGTCCTGTCCCGTTCGGCAGGGGCGTCCGCGGCCATGGGGGCCACCGGGGCCTGCAACCGGCTGGAAGGCGTCGCTGAAGCGGGATCGGACATCGGTACTCTCGTTTCTGAAACCCGGGCCGTATATCGGAGCCCTGGCCGGCTTGTGCAGCGGTGCGCCCTGCGCTATAGGGGCGCAACATCATTCCAGGCTCCTATAGACGATATTGGGGCGCCGCGGCGACCCTGCGAGGACTACTCATGAAGCCCGAGATTCACCCCGACTACCACACCATCAAGGTCGTGATGACCGATGGCACCGAGTTCCACACCCGCTCGACCTGGGGCAAGGAAGGCGATGTCATGCAGCTCGACATCGATTCCAAGACGCACCCGGCCTGGACCGGCGGCACGCAGCAGCTGATGGACCGTGGTGGCCGCCTGTCGCGCTTCAACACGAAGTTCGGCGGCTTCGGCATCGGCGCCAAGAAGTAAGATCGGCTGCGCCGGCTCCGGCCGGCGCTTTCCGCCCGCGGGTGGAGCCTTTGAATCAAAAAACCCCCGGCTGCGCGCCGGGGGTTTTTGTTTGGGTCGAAGCCCGGCTCGGCGATCCGTGGGACCGTCGAGGCGCGCTCCAAGATCTATCCACCAAGCGCGTTGGTCGTCTCAGCTCCGGAAAGCCGACTGCAGCAGGCGCTGCTGCATGGCCACAGGGTTCGGGATGGTCGGCGCATCCTCGGTCTTGCCTTCCATGAGGCGGTCGAGATGCAAGATGCGGCTCTGCAGGCGCAGGGAGCTGCCGATCAGCATGCGCAGCTGCTCGGGAAGGCTCTCGACCGTCTCGGGGCTGCTCGCGCCGTTCTGGCTCGAGAGGCGCACCTTCTCCTTCTGGCGCTGGGCGTCGTCGGAGGTGAGCTCGCCTTCCGACACGGCGCGCTGCAGCAGCAGCCATGAGGCGAGTTGCATCAGGCGGGTCGTCAGCCGCATGCTCTCGCTCGCATAAGCGAGCGCGGCGAGGCGCGGCAGGTTCTTGGATTCTTCCCGGCCTTCGCCGTCCAGATAGGCGGCCGTGGCCTCCACGAGGGACATGCCCTCGCGAAACAGCGTGCGGAACGCATCCGAGGAGACGAAGCTCTCCGCGAAGGACACGGGCTTCGGGAAAGAAACCTTGTGCTGGATCTCGTTCATCACGCCACTTCTCCGCTCACTGTCGCGGCGCTGGCTCCCTGTCGTCCCGGAACGATCCCGGCGCAGGGTCCAGCCGCCTTCGTGGCGGTACGGAGCAAACATAGCGCCAGCCGGGGCTGGTACGCCACTTTAACTGTTTGTTAACCCTAACGCTGTGGACAGCTCACCCGCAACGCGCGGCCGCCCCCACGGGTTGCGGCAGGCCCAAAATGCCCGACCAGGTTGAGAACGCAAAAAAAAAGCCGCCCGAAGGCGGCTTTGCGGAGTGGGTAAACAGGGAGGCGTCAAACAGAGTGGACAGGAGCCACTCGACATCCAGAAGGAATCTGGATGTTTCATTCATAGTCCCGAAAGCTTAACTGGCCGTTAAGGCGCAGCTTCGCTTTGGTCGCTCCTGTGCCGAAATCGTCCGCCGGGTCGAACCCCGTCCCGGAACGCCACACTGCATCTCTCCGGCGGGGCCGACGAGGCGACCAGCAGCGTCGCCGCCCGCCACGCTCTCATGCGCCTCGCCGGCTTCGCGAGCCGGACGCGAAGCCATCCAGCCTATATGCCCGGCGTTAGCTGGATTGCTTCGCTGTCGCTCGCAATGACGGGGAGGGTGCCACCGACGCTTGCACGAAGGCTGAACTCGCCTCGCCGTCATCCCCGGCGACCTGCGCAGCAGGTCGGGAAGGGAATCCAGGGGCAAAGGCGCTCACTCCTGGATCCTCTTCCCGGCGCTGCGCGCCGCCGGGGATGACGGAGAGAGCCGGGGTGATGACAGAGGGGGCTCCCGCCGATGAGGCGCAACAATCCGCGCGACCGTTCAGCTCTTGAAGAACGCCGAGGCGGCGTCGCGGGAGGCCATCTTGGCGTGCCGGGCGTCCTGGAGGCGGGCGATTTCGGCCTGGAGCTGACTGACGCGCTCGTCGATTTCGTCCACCGACAAGGCCGAGAGGTCCTGCCCGACGGCATGTTGCATCGGCTTGCGTTGGGGCAGGTCGTCTGCGAAGGGATCAGCCATGGTGCGCTCCATCTGCGATGACGGTGCGTGCAGGATAAACAAGCCCGGCGGGAGCGCAAAACGGCGCAACCGGGACCATTTGCGCCAGAACGCGTTCCCGACCGCCATTTCCGCAGCCCCGAGGAGGCCCGCATGACCGCAACGCCGCAGACCATGACCGCGATCGGCATCAAGGAGCCGGGCGGTCCCGAAGCGCTCGCGCCGGAAAGCCGGCCCGTGCCGCAGCCCGGCCCTGGCGAAGTGCTGGTGCGCGTGGCGGCCGCGGGCGTCAACCGGCCCGACGTCATGCAGCGCAAGGGACTTTATCCGCCGCCGCCCGGCGCCTCGGACATCCCGGGCCTGGAGATCGCCGGCGAGGTGGTCGCAGTGGGCGAGGGCGCCACGCGCTACCAAGTCGGCGACCGGATCTGCGGGCTCGTATCGGGCGGCGGATACGCGGAGTATTGCCCGGTTCACGAGAGCAACGCGTTGCCGATCCCGGAAGGCGTCTCGATGGTGGAGGCGGCCGCCATTCCGGAGACCTTCTTCACGGTCTGGACCAACGTCTTCGAGCGCGGCCGGCTGAAATCCGGCGAAACCTTCATGGTGCATGGCGGCACCTCCGGCATCGGCACCACGGCGATCATGCTCGCCAAGGCGTTCGGCGCGACCGTGATCACGACGGCCGGATCCGACGAAAAGTGCGAGGCCTGCCGCAAGCTCGGTGCGGACGTGGCGATCAACTACAAGACGCAGGACTTCGTGGCCGAGAGCAAGGCGGCGACCGGCAAAAAGGGCGTCGATCTGATCCTCGACATGGTCGGCGGCGACTACATCGCCAAGAACTACGAGGCGGCAGCCGTTGAAGGGCGCATCGTGCAGATCGCGTTCCAGTCCTCGTCCAAGACGCAGATCGACTTCATGCGCCTGATGCTGAAGCGGCTGACCCATACGGGCTCGACCCTGCGCAGCCGTTCGCCCGCCGAAAAGGCCGGGATCGCCGACCAGCTCGTCGAAAAGGTCTGGCCTCTCGTCGCGTCCGGCCAGGTCCGGCCCGTGATCCACAAGACGTTTCCGCTGGCCGAGGCCGCACAGGCTCACGCCCTGATGGAAACGAGCCAGCACATCGGCAAGATCGTGCTCACGGTCGGGTAAGCGCCCTTTCCGGCCTGCAATTCGCCCGTAAACCATCACGCCGATTGCGTCGGGACGGCGGGCGGATTATATAGCGCGCATCCCCGATCAGTGATGGCTGCCCTGGGGCTCCGACCGAAAGGTCCGGCCGGAGCGCGAAGGAGCTATGTCGTCACCGGGCCTGGTTTTCAGCGCCGCATGCAGAGGAGCGCGATCATGAGCACTGGACCGCTGATGCCGAAGGCGACGGCCGTCTGGCTTGTCGACAACACGTCGTTGTCGTTCGAGCAGATCGCCGACTTCTGCAAGCTGCACCCGCTCGAGGTGAAGGGCATCGCGGACGGCGAAGTGGCCGCCGGCATCAAGGGGCTCGACCCCGTCGTGGCCGGCCAGCTCACGCGCGACGAGATCGAAAAAGGCGAGAAGGACCGCAACCACACGCTCAAGCTGGCGGTGTCGAGCGTCCGCATTCCCGAGCAGAAGCGCAAGAAGGGGCCGCGCTACACGCCTCTGTCGCGCCGCCAGGATCGCCCGAACGCCATTCTGTGGCTGCTGCGCAATCACGCCGAGCTCAAGGACGCGCAGATCATGCGCCTGGTGGGCACCACCAAGACGACGATCCAGCAGATCCGCGACCGGACGCATTGGAACGCCGCGACGTTGAGCCCGCTCGACCCCGTGACGCTGGGCCTGTGCTCGCAGATCGACCTCGACTTCGAGGTCGCCAAGGCCGCCAAGGACCGTCCCGCCAGCGTCGAATCCAGCGGCCAGACCCTGCTGCCCGCCGAGATCACCACCGCCAAGGAGCCGGTGCAGCAGCCCTTCGCATCGCTCAACGCGCCCAAGGAAGAGGAAGAGCGGATCGACGCCGACTCGGTGTTCGCCAAGCTCAAGCCCCTCAAGGGCCGCCGTGGCGAGGACGACGACGAGTAGTCCGGCTGTTGCGGCCGAGACACATGGTTTGACGATGGCCGGGCATGTCCCGGCCATTCGCTTTTCTGGCGCGGTTTCGCCGCAAATCAGCTTTCAGAACGACGCCTGCTCGGCTTCGTAAGGCCGCCAAGCTCACGTTGCGTCGTTCACCAAGCATTCACCATCCGGGCAATCGCTCGAATGCAACATATTCCGAAAACGATCCGGCAAGGTTGACGGAACCTTCGCTTAACCACCCGGGCGTAAGCGTCGGGTCAACGGTTTATCACAAGGAGCAAGACTATGACGGGTACCCTCGCGGTCGCGAAAGCGGCGAAGCTCGGCATCGTGCTCGCGGCGGCGCTGACCCTGGCGGCCTGTTCGTCGAACAAGGCGGCGGACGGCTCTGACGCCATGGGCGCCGGCGGCGCAGGACGGTTCGGAGCAGGCGGCGGCGCGGGCACGCCGGGTTCGGCCCAGGACTTCATCGTCAACGTCGGCGACCGCGTGTTCTTCGAGACGGACTCGACCGACCTGACCCCGACCGCGACCGCCACGCTGGACAAGCAGGCGCAGTGGCTGAGCCAGTACCCGCGCTACGCCATCACGATCGAAGGCCATGCGGACGAGCGCGGCACGCGCGAATACAACTTCGCGCTCGGCGCCCGACGCGCCCAGGCGGCCCGCGACTACCTCGCCTCGCGCGGCGTGAACGGCTCTCGCCTGAAGACGATTTCGTTCGGCAAGGAGCGTCCGGTCGCGGTGTGCGACGACATCTCGTGCTGGTCGCAGAACCGCCGCGCCGTCACGGTGCTGGGCGGCGCCGCGGGCATGTGATCCGCAACGCCTCGCGACAAGAGCCGGCGCCCATGTGGCGCCGGTTTTCGTTTGCGGCCACTGTCACGCTCACGCCAGATGGGCGACATATTTTGGCCGTGGCGGCTCCCATGCTAGACGAGGGCTGCAGATGCCCGAGCCCGGAAGATCCTCCACCATGATTCGTCGCGTCGTGTGGGCCCTTGCGGCCGTCCTACTCGCAGGGCTGATCGCCCCCTCCGCCCAGGCGCAGGATGTGTCCGAGTTGCTGGTGCGCACCAGTCGCCTGGAAGGGCAGGTTCGCCAGCTCTCCGGGCAGATCGAGCAACTCCAGTTCCAGAACAAGCGGCTGGAGGACCAGCTGCGCAAGTTCCAGGAAGACGTCGAGTTCCGCTTCCAGGACATCAAGGGCGGCTCCCGTCCGGCCGCCTCCGGCGCGACGCCGCCAGCGACCCAGCCCAAGGCGCCGCCCCAGAAGCGCAGCGACGCGTTCGACCCTTCGGCGCAGCCGGCTGCGCCCGGCGCGCCGCGCACGCTCGGATCGCTCGGCGGCGACGGCGGGCTTGGCGCTGCGGCCGCTGCTCCGGGCGGCGCCCAAGATCGCGCCGGTCTGCCAGACCGCGGCATTGCGGACATCATCGATGATGAGCCCGGCGCGCCCATGGACCTTGGCGGCATGAACCGCCGTTCGGCCGCGCTGCCGCAGGGCGCCTTGCCGCCGGGCGGCGTCGGCGCTCCGCCTTCCGCGGTGCCGCAGGCTTCGCCTCCGCCCGGCACGCCGCGCGTCGCAGCCCCGATGCAGACCGGAACGGTCGCCACAGCCGGATCGGGCCTCGCCAAGGACGACTACGACCTCGCCTACGGGCTCGTGCTGCAGCGGCAATACGAGCAGGCCGAAAACGCCTTCAAGCAGTTCCTGCAGGCGCACCCCCGCGACCGCATGGCGGCCAACGCGACCTATTGGCTGGGCGAGACCTACTATCGCCGGGGCCAGTATCCCGACGCGGTGGAACAATATCTCAAGGTCTACAAGCAGTATAACGGCTCCAAGGTCGCGCCCGAAAGCATGCTGAAGCTCGGCCTCGCGCTGCGCGGCATGGGCCAGCCCGACCAGGCCTGCGCGACGCTCGCCGAGGTGACGCGGCGCTACCCGGACGCGTCCGCGGACGTGCGCGCGATGGCGGACCGCGAGATCCGGAAGGGCTCCTGCGCCAATTGAGCGGGCCTGCGCCGATCGAGGCGGCGGAGGCGGAGCGCCTGTTCGCGCCGTTTGCGGCGCACGAGGCTATCCTGCTCGCGGTGTCCGGCGGAATCGACTCCGTCGCCATGATGTTGCTCGCCGCGCGCTGGCGATCTTCTAGGCCTAGCGGGCCTCGGCTTTTCGTCGCCACCGTCGATCACGGGCTCAGGCCCGAATCCGCATTAGAGGCCGCGGCAGTGGCCGGCTGGGCGCGAGAGGCGGGCCTTTCGCACGCGACGCTCGTTTGGGACAATCGCCCGACGGGCGGGGCCAGCCAGGAACTCGCCAGGGAAGCCCGCTACGGCCTGCTGCGCGAGCATGCCCGAGCGGTCGGGGCCGATGCCCTGGCGACCGCGCACCACGCTGACGACCAGGCCGAGACAGTGCTGATGCGCCTGGTCCGGGGCAGCGGTCCCGCGGGCCTCGCCGGCATCAGGGAGGCGACGACCCTGGATGGGCTGGCGCTCTTGCGTCCGCTGCTCGACATCCCGAAGGAACGGCTGGCCGAAACCCTCGCGCGGGCCGGCCAGCCTCATTGCGAGGATCCGAGCAACGCAAAGCCGCTCTATGCCCGAAACAGGATCCGGCGGTTGTGGGCTCTCCTGGAGCCCGAGGGGCTGACGCGGGAGCGCCTGACCACGCTGGCGGCCCGCGCCGATCGGGCCGAGCAGGCGCTCAGCGCCGCCGCGGAGGCGGCTTACCTCCGGCTTGCGTCGCAAGCCCCGGAAGGGCTCGCATTTCAGCCCACGCTGTTCGACGAGCCCGCAGAGATCCGGCTGAGGCTCCTGGCGCGCGCCGTCTTGGAGGCGCGCCGCGATGGCGAGGCCCTGAGGCTGGAGCGGATCGAGGCGCTGGAGGCGGCTGTCTCAGAGGCGGCGGCGGAGCGGCGCGGGCTGCGGCGGACGCTGGGCGGCTGCGTAGTGACGCTCGACCGCAACGGAATGGTCACGGTGACGCAGGAAATGCCGCGGCGCCGCGGGGCCAATCATCAAGCATAGACGCCGGTTCGGCTCGCCATGGGGCCGGGCGCTTGCTAAGAGCGGGGCTCCCACGCGGATGAGTTCCGGGGCTTCCCTTGGCAAGGGGGCGCCCCGATCCTACATTAGCGACACGCAACCTCTCGAGATCGCTCTCCTGGCGGTACGAGACTGACCAAGGCGATCGATCGGTAATGAACCCGAACGTCCGCAATTTCGCCCTCTGGGTGATCATCTTCCTGCTCGTGCTCGCGCTCGTGACCCTGTTCCAGAACCCTGGGCAGCGCGGTCAAGCCTATGACATGAGCTACAGCCAGTTCCTCAGCGAGGTCGACACCGGCCGCGTGTCCAACGTGATCATCCAGGGTCCGGAGATCCACGGCACGCTGTCGGATGGTCGACAGTTCCAGACCTACTCGCCGAACGATCCCGGCCTGGTGCAGAAGCTCTCGCAGAAGGGCGTGAACTTCTCGGCGAAGCCCCTGCAGGAGAACCTGCCCTGGTTCCTGGCCCTGCTGGTGAACTGGATGCCGCTGATCGTCTTCATTGCGGCCTGGATCTTCCTGTCCCGGCAGATGCAGGGGGCGAGCGGCAAGGCGATGGGCTTTGGAAAGTCCAAGGCCAAGCTGCTCACCGAAGCGCATGGCCGCGTCACCTTCGAGGACGTCGCCGGCATCGACGAGGCCAAGGAAGACCTTCAGGAGATTGTGGAATTCCTGCGCGACCCGCAGAAGTTCCAGCGCCTCGGCGGACGCATTCCGCGCGGCGTGCTGCTGGTCGGCCCCCCCGGCACCGGCAAGACGCTCACGGCCCGCGCCGTTGCGGGTGAGGCCAACGTGCCGTTCTTCACCATCTCGGGCTCGGACTTCGTCGAAATGTTCGTGGGCGTCGGCGCAAGCCGCGTGCGCGACATGTTCGAGCAGGCGAAGAAGAACGCGCCCTGCATCATCTTCATCGACGAGATCGACGCAGTCGGCCGCCATCGCGGCGCCGGTCTCGGCGGCGGCAACGACGAGCGTGAGCAGACGCTGAACCAGCTCCTGGTCGAGATGGACGGCTTCGAGGCCAACGAGGGCATCATCATCATCGCGGCCACCAACCGGCCCGACGTGCTCGATCCCGCGCTGCTGCGTCCCGGCCGCTTCGATCGCCAGATCGTGGTCTCCAATCCGGACGTCATCGGCCGCGAGAAGATCCTGCGCGTCCACATCCGCAAGGTGCCGCTCGCGCCGGACGTCGACCTCAAGGTGGTTGCGCGCGGAACGCCGGGCTTCTCGGGCGCCGACCTGATGAACCTCGTCAACGAAGCCGCGCTGCTGGCCGCCCGTCGCGGCAAGCGCATCGTCACCATGGCGGAGTTCGAGGACGCCAAGGACAAGATCATGATGGGCGCGGAACGCCGCTCCACCGTGATGACGCAGGAAGAGAAGGAGCTGACCGCCTATCATGAGGCCGGTCACGCCGTCGTCGCCCTGAACGTCCCGTCCGCGGATCCGCTGCACAAGGCCACCATCATCCCGCGTGGCCGGGCGCTCGGCATGGTGATGCAGTTGCCGGAAGGCGACCGCTACTCCTACCGCTACAAGTGGATGACCTCGCGCCTGGCCATCATGATGGGCGGCCGCCTCGCCGAGGAAATCACCTTCGGCAAGGAGAACATCACCTCCGGCGCCCAGAGCGACATCGAGCAGGCGACCAAGCTGGCCCGCCTGATGGTGACCCGCTGGGGCTTCTCGGACGAGCTCGGCACGGTGGCGTATGGCGAGAACCAGGACGAGGTCTTCCTCGGCATGTCGGTCTCGCGCCATCAGAACGTGTCCGAGGCGACATCCCAGAAGATCGACCAGGAAGTCCGCAACCTGATCGAGCAGGCGGCGCGCGACGCCCGCAAGATCCTGACGGACAAGCACGACGAATTCGTCGCCATCGCCAAGGGGCTTCTCGAATACGAGACGCTGTCCGGCGAGGAGATCAAGAACCTGATCGCCGGCAAGCCGCCGGTCCGAGACGCCGGCGACGAGCCGCCGAACCGGTCCGCCCCGGTGGTGCCGACGGCCGGCAAGACCCGCCCCCGGCAGGAGCCGGATGGCGGGCTGGAGCCTCAGCCGCAGGCCTGATCGCCGACTGCGACAACTGTGAGTTGTAACGCCCGGCCTTTGCGCCGGGCGTTTCGTTTGTGTGGCTCCGCTCGCGCTTCGGGCCTAGTCTTTGCATCAGGTAAGCCAGATCGGTTTACGGGGGGCGGGACATGCAAGAGACGACAAGGTCCGTGGACGAGATGCTGCCGGCCCCGCGCCTGGCCGCGCTCGGACTGCAGCACGTGCTGGTGATGTATGCCGGCGCGGTGGCGGTGCCGTTGATCATCGGGCGAGCGTTGAAGCTGCCGCCCGAGCAGGTGGCTTTCCTGATCAGCGCCGACCTGTTCGTTTGCGGCCTCGTCACCCTGATCCAGTCCTTCGGCGCGCCCGGCCTCGGCATCCGCCTCCCGGTCATGATGGGCGTCACTTTCGCGGCCGTCGGCCCCATGGCGGCCATGGCGGGCAATCCCGCCATCGGATTGTTGGGGATCTACGGCTCCGTGATCGTGGCCGGCGTGGTCGGCGTGCTGCTCGCACCCTTCATGAGCCGTTTGCTGCCCCTTTTCCCGCCTGTGGTCACCGGTACGATCATCACGGTGATCGGCATCTCGCTGATGCGCATCGGCATCAATTGGGCGGGCGGCGGGCTGCCGACGAGCCCCAGCTTCGGGGCGCCGTTCAACCTCGGCATGGCGGCGTTCGTGTTGCTGGTGATCCTCGCCATCACCAAGTATGGCCGCGGCTTCGTCGGCAACGTGGCGGTGCTGCTCGGTATCGTAGCGGGCTGCGTGTTGGCGACCCTGCTGGGCGAGATGAGCTTTGCGAAGGTCGCTTCGGCGTCCTGGTTTGGCCTCGTCCTTCCCTTCCAGTTCGGTTTGCCGACCTTTGACCCCGTCGCGTGCCTGACGATGTCGCTGGTGATGATCGTGGTCATGATCGAATCAACCGGCATGTTCCTGGCGCTCGGCGAAATGACCGGAACGAAAATCACGGGCGACGATCTCACCAAGGGGCTGCGCGCCGATGGCGTCGGCACCATCCTGGGCGGGGTGTTCAACACCTTCCCGTACACGTCGTTCTCGCAGAATGTCGGTTTGGTCGGCGTCACGGGCGTGCGCTCGCGCTACGTGGCGGTGGCGGGCGGGCTGATCCTGGTGGTGCTCGGGCTGATCCCGAAACTCGGCGCGCTCGTCGAGGCGGTGCCGACCTATGTGCTGGGCGGGGCAGGGATCGTGATGTTCGGCATGGTGGCGGCCACCAGGATCCGGATCCTGGCGGCCGTCGACTTCAAGACGAGCCGGAACAACCTCTTCGTGGTCGCGATCTCGATCGGCTTCGGCATGATCCCGCTGGTCGCCCCGACCCTGCTGAAGAAGATGCCCGAAGTGCTGCACCCCTTGCTCGACTCCGGCATCCTGCTGGCGTCCATCGCGGCCGTGTTGCTGAACGCCTTGTTCAATGGCCTCGGAACGTCCGAAAAGGCGGCCGGAGCCCTGACGCAAGCTGCGCTCGCTGCCGACCAGCACTAAGCAAACACCGTGCGCGATGCTTTTCGGCAGGGCGGCGGAGCGAAGCTTCGTCGGCCTGTTGCGGTTTGAAAAGATTTGTGAGTCACACTTCGAGCTTGGTCGCTGCATAAGACGGTGTGACCGAGAATTGAGTCGGTCGCTGCCGAGGACGGATCATGAGCAGGAAATACTTCGGGACCGATGGCATCCGCGGTCTGTCCAACCGGGTGATCACGCCCGACCTGGCCTTGCGCGTGGGGCAGGCGGCCGGATTGGCTTTCCAGCGCGGCGACCACGCTCACCGGGTGGTGATCGGCAAGGACACGCGCCTGTCGGGCTACATGATCGAATACGCCATGGTGGCGGGGTTCACCTCCGTGGGCATGGACGTGATGCTGCTCGGCCCGATGCCGACGCCGGCCGTCGCCATGCTGACGCGGTCGCTGCGCGCCGATCTCGGCGTGATGATCTCGGCTTCCCACAATCCCTTCCAGGACAACGGCATCAAGCTGTTCGGCCCTGACGGTTTCAAGCTCAATGACGACACCGAGCGCGAGATCGAGGCGCTGATCGACGCCGATCTCGCCGCCAAGCTGTCCGAGCCCCGCGACCTCGGCCGGGCGAAGCGCATCGAGGGCGTGCACGCCCGCTATATCGAATTCGCCAAGCGCACCCTGCCGCGCAACATGGACCTCTCGGGCCTGCGCATCGTGGTGGATTGCGCCAACGGCGCCGCCTACAAGGTCGCGCCCGAGGCGCTCTGGGAGCTCGGCGCGGAAGTCGTCTCCATGGGCGTCGAGCCGGATGGCTTCAACATCAACAAGGATGTGGGCTCCACCGCCCCGGATGCGCTGAGCCGCAAGGTGCGCGAGCTGCGCGCCGACATCGGGATTGCGCTGGACGGCGACGCCGACCGCGTCGTGCTGGTAGACGAAAAGGGCCAGGTGGTTGACGGCGACCAGCTGATGGCCGTGGTGGCGAAGAGCTGGCGCGATGACAACCGGCTAACGCAGCCCGGCGTGGTCGCCACCATCATGTCGAATCTCGGTCTCGAGCGGTATCTCGGCGATCTCGGGCTTGGGCTCGCCCGCACGGCGGTGGGCGACCGGTATGTGCTCGAGCACATGCGCGAGCATGGCTACAATCTGGGCGGCGAGCAGTCCGGCCATATCATCCTGTCCGACTACGCCACCACGGGCGACGGCCTGATCGCGGCCTTGCAGGTGCTCGCGGTCGTCAAGCAGCAGAACAAGCCGGTGAGCGAAGTCTGCCACTGTTTCGAGCCGTTGCCGCAAATCCTGAAAAACGTCCGATTCCGCAAGGGCGAGCCGCTGAAGGACCAGTTGGTCGTCAACGCGATCGCGGCGTCGCGGGAGCGCCTTGGGACCCATGGACGGCTGGTGATCCGCCCGTCGGGCACCGAGCCGGTGATCCGCGTGATGGCGGAGGGGGACGATCGCGTCATCGTCGAGCGGGCGGTGGACGATGTCGTCGACGCGCTCACGTCGGCGGCCGCTTGAGGCTCGCCGTGGGGACGGAGAGCGGCCCCAAGCACGCCCGTAAACGCACGCGTAAGGTTAAGTCTTAGGGTTAAGTCGCCCTTAACTCTCCCCTGTCAATCTGGCCCCTGTCGAATAGCGGTTGGACGGCGTCTCGCGCCCGTCCGGCCAAAGCAGGGAACTTGTGTCATGGGCAGCGTGAAAATCCTCGCTCTTGCGGGCGCCATGGCGATCGGGGCGATGGGCTTGGCTCACGCGGCCGATATGCCGCTTCCTCCGCCGCCGCCGTTGGCGCCGAGCTACGAACCCTCGTCCGAGTATTCGGGCTGGTATCTGCGCGGCGACCTCGGGGTCGCCTTCGCGAGCGAGTCGAAGTTCGAGTCGATCGCAACTCCGGCGGTCGAATTCACGCACGACTACCATTCGATCGGGCAGGCCGCGATCTTCGGCCTCGGAGTCGGCTACCAGTTCAACAGCTGGTTCCGCGCCGACGTGACCGGTGAATACCGGACCAACATGAAATATCGCGCGACCGACAGCTATGGCTGCGGCGCCGGCCGGTGCCTCGATCTCTACACCGGCAAGCTCCAGCAGAGCGTGTTCCTGGCCAACGGCTATTTCGACCTCGGCACCTGGTACAATGTGACCCCGTACCTGGGCGTTGGTCTCGGCACCGCCTATAACGAGTTCGGCTCCGTTCAGGATTACAACCCTTCGGTTGTCGGGCATGGATCGTCGGCCGCCACCAGCAAGTGGGGTTTCGCCTGGGCTTTGATGGCGGGCGCGGCGATGAACCTGACGCCCAACCTGAAGTTCGACGTCGGCTATCGCTATCTCAACCTCGGCGACTACTCGGCGGTGGTGAATTGCGATTGCGGCTCCTCGACCCAGGAGCACAAGTTCAAGCTCGCCTCGCATGATGTGCGCATGGGCCTGCGCTACATGTTCACCGACACCGCCCTGCCTCCCATGGCGCCGCCTCCGCTGATCCGGAAGTACTGAGCGTCCCGAGTTCGGCGGCTCGCACGAGCCGCTGGTTTCCGAGCAAAGAGATCGGCGGCTCTACACGAGCCGCCCCTGTGAGAGGCGGCCCGCGGATGTACCGGGCCGCCTTTTCCGTTTGACGCCGTACGCCCGTTCGCCTACCCCGGTCAGCGGGACACTCCTCCCCAACGAGGAGCGCCCATCTGCAAGGATGGAGTACAGCGATGTCGAACGCACTGCCCGGCCGCAAGCCGGCCAATCCCCTATTCTCGTCCGGCCCCTGCGCGAAGCGCCCCGGCTGGTCGCTCGAAGCGCTCGCGGATGCGCCGCTGGGCCGCTCCCACCGGGCCAAACCCGGCAAGGCGAAGCTGAAGCTCGCCATCGACCTCACCCGCGAGGTGCTCCAGGTTCCGGCCGACTACCGAATCGCAATCGTGCCGGCCTCGGACACCGGCGCGGTCGAGATGGCGATGTGGTCGCTGCTCGGCGCCCGCGGCGTCGACATGCTGGCCTGGGAAAGCTTCGGCGAAGGCTGGGTTACGGACGCGATCAAGCAGCTGAAGCTGAAGGACGCGCGCGTCCTGAAGGCCGGCTATGGCGACATCGTCGACCTCGCGACCGTGAATTTCGACAACGACGTGGTGTTCACCTGGAATGGCACCACCTCCGGCGTGCGCGTGCCGAACGGCGACTGGATCCCGGCCGACCGCGCCGGGCTGACGATCTGCGACGCCACCTCGGCGGCCTTCGCCCAGCGGCTCGATTGGCCCAAGCTCGATGTGGTGACCTTCTCCTGGCAGAAGGTGCTGGGCGGCGAGGCCGCGCACGGCATGCTTATCCTGTCGCCGCGGGCCGTTGAGCGGCTGGAGAGCTACACGCCGGCCTGGCCGATGCCGAAGATCTTCCGCATGACCAAGGGCGGCAAGGTCACCGAGGGCCTGTTCGAGGGCGAGACCATCAACACGCCCTCCATGCTGTGCGTGGAGGACTATATCGACGCGCTGCAGTGGGCGAAGCGGATCGGCGGACTTGACGCCCTGATCGCGCGGGCGGACGCCAACACGAAGGCGCTTGCCGGCTTCGTGGCCAAGAACGACTGGATCGCCTTTCTGGCCAAGGATGCGGCCATCCGCTCCAACACCAGCGTGTGCCTCGTGTTTTCCGATCCCGCCGTGCAGGCTCTGCCGGCCGATGCGCAGGCGGCCTTCGCCAAGGCGGTGGCGGGCGCGATCGAGAAGAACGGCGCGGGATTCGACATCGGGGCCTACCGCGACGCCCCTCCTGGGCTGCGCATCTGGTGTGGCGCCACGGTGGAGACCGCCGACGTCGAGGCGCTGACGCACTGGATCGCGTGGGCCTTCGCGGAGGCCAAGGCCGGGCTCGCCAAGGCCGCGTGAGCATCCTGAAGCCCCTCGTCCTTCGAGAAGCGGGCTTACGCCCGCTCCTCAGGATGAGGGGTGTTTTCGCCTCAATCTGAGCCCTCATCCTGAGGAGCCGCCGCAGGCGGCGTCTCGAAGGACAAGGGCGACCCGCATGCTCAAGGCGCCCAGCGCCGCCCCTCCCGCGTGAGGGATGAAGGAGACACACCATGGCTCCCCGCGTTCTCATTTCAGACAGCCTGTCGCCCGCCGCCGTCGCCATCTTCAAGGAACGCGGCGTCGACGTGGACGTGAAGCCCGGCCTCGACAAGGACGAGCTCGCCCGCATCATCGGCGACTATGACGGGCTCGCGATCCGCTCGGCCACCAAGGTCACGGCGAAGCTCCTGGAGAGCGCCACGCGCCTCAAGGTGGTCGGCCGTGCCGGCATCGGCGTCGACAATGTCGACATCCCGGCCGCGACCGCCAAGGGCGTGATCGTGATGAACACGCCCTTCGGCAACTCGATCACCACGGCCGAGCACGCCATCGCGCTGATGTTCGCGGTGGCGCGCGAGATCCCGGCCGCCGACGCCTCCACGCAGGCCGGCAAGTGGGAGAAGAACCGCTTCATGGGCGTCGAGATCACCGGCAAGACGCTGGGTGTGATCGGCTGCGGCAATATCGGCTCCATCGTGGCCGACCGGGCGCTGGGGCTGCGCATGCGCGTAATCGCGTTCGACCCGTTCCTGTCGCCCGAGCGGGCGCTCGACATGGGCGTCGAGAAGGTGGAGCTGGACGACCTCCTGGCGCGGGCGGACTTCATCACGCTGCACACGCCCATGACGGCGCAGACCAAGAACATCCTGTCGGCCGAGAATCTTGCGAAAACCAAGAAGGGCGTTCGCATCGTCAACTGCGCGCGTGGCGGGCTGGTGGACGAGGTCGCGCTGCGCGCCGCGCTCGACAGCGGCCACGTGGCCGGCGCGGGCTTCGACGTGTTCACGGCCGAGCCCGCCAAGGAGAACCCGCTTTTCGGCCACCCCAACGTGGTGTGCACGCCGCATCTGGGCGCGGCAACCAACGAGGCGCAGGAGAACGTCGCCCTGCAGGTCGCGGAGCAGATGTCGGACTACCTGATCCGGGGCGCGATCACCAACGCGATCAACTTCCCGTCCATCACGGCCGAGGAGGCCCCGAAGCTGAAGCCCTTCGTGGCGCTGGCCGAGCGGCTCGGCTCCTTCGCGGGGCAGCTCACCGACACCGACATCAAGGAAGTGCGCATCACCTATGAGGGCGCGGTGGCGGGCCTGAAGATCAAGGCGCTCACGGCGGCGGCAATTGCCGGGCTGTTGCGGCCGGCGCTGCAGGACGTGAACGTGGTGTCAGCCCCCATCGTCGCCAAGGAGCGCGGCATCGTCGTGGAGGAGACCACGCGGGCGGCCGAGGGCGACTACGAATCGCTCATCACCGTCACGGTGATCACGGACGAGCAGGAGCGCTCGGTGTCGGGCACGGCCTTTCACGACGGGAAGCCGCGCTTCGTCTCGATCAAGGGCATCAAGGTGGACGCCGAGTTCGGGCCCTCGATGATCTACGTCACCAACGAGGACAAGCCCGGCTTCATCGGCCGCTTCGCCAGCCTTTTGGGCAACGCCGGCGTCAACATCGCCACCTTCGCGCTTGGCCGAGACGCGCAGGGTGGATCGGCGATCGCGCTCGTGGAGGTGGACGGCGAGGTGCCGGCCGCCGTGCTGGGCCAGATCCCGGCGCTGCCGGGCGTGAAGCAGGCCAAGGCGCTGCGGTTCTAAGCGAGCCGCCGCGCGGCGACCCTGGTGGACTTGCATGGTCCTCCAGGGCTGCTATCTGGGTGCATCCCAGCACCGGAATACGGCCATGCGTTTCCTCGTCGTTGAAGGCAACACCCGCGAGGGGCGGCTGCAGCACCGCGACATGTATGGGATGACGCCGTCGGACTCGTATGGCGCCGTCCTGCAATCGCTGGAGCCGGAGGCCTTGTACGACGTGGCGTTCCCGGCGGACGAGGGCGCCAACCTGCCCGACGGCGCGGGGCTGGAGAGCTACGACGCGGTCGTGCTCACCGGCTCGGCGCTGAACGCCTATAATGTCGAGCCGGCGGTGACGCGGCAGATCGAGCTCGCCCGGGCGGCCTACGCGTCCGGCACGCCGATGTTCGGCTCGTGCTGGGGCATCCAGATCGGCGCGCTGGCGGCGGGCGGAGACGTGCGGGCCAATCCGAGCGGGCGCGAGATCGGCTTCGCGCGCCGGATCGTCGCCACGGAGGCCGGGCGCTCGCATCCGCTGCTGGCCGGGCGCCCCGCGGCCTGGGACGCGCCCGCCGTGCACCTCGACGCCGTCACGACGCCGCCGGGCGACGTCACCGTGCTGGCCCAAAATGCCCTGACGCCCATGCAGGCGGCCGAGATCCGCCACGATGGGGGCGTGTTCTGGGGCGTCCAGTACCATCCTGAATTTAGCCTGGGCGAACTCGCCGCCATTCTGCGTCGCTGTGGCGGGTCCATGCTGAAGGAGGGGTTCTTCCGGTCCGAGGCGGACCATGCGCGCTATGTGGACGAATTGGAGCAACTCGACCGGCAGCCGGAGCGGGCGGACCTCGCCTGGCGTCACGGCCTCGACGCCGAGGTGCTGGATCCCGCGAAGCGGCTGACGGAAATCCGCAATTTCCTCGACCTGCGAGTCAAGCCGACGCGCTCGGTGCGGGGCCGCGCCTAAGCCCGGCGACATTCGGGCGAGCCGCCGCAAGGCCACGCTCACGCCGCAAAGATTGCACGTTTGTCGTCTGTGGTGGCCCGGCGGAAACAACCGTCGTCCAGAGGGTCATCCATGCGCCGTGCGCTCGTCGTCCTGCTTCTGTCGGGGATCTCCACCGCGGCGCTCGCCGCTGACCTCGAGGCGCTGTCCAAGGCGGACGCGGTTACGGTTTACCCGGATGGCGCTGCCGTGACCCGGACGGTGTCGGTCGCGTTGCCGGCCGGCGCCACGACGCTGGTTCTGCGCGGGCTCAGCGGCTCCATCGATCCCGCCAGCGTGCGCGTGCAGGGGCAGGGCGACGGCGCGATGGCGATCGGCTCGGTCGAAACGCGCCCTTCGCAGGCGGACGCCAGGCCTGCGCTGGATCCCGAACTCGAAAAGCGCATCAGCGCGCTGAAGGCTGATCGCGACGGCGTCGCCGGCCAGATCGAGGCGGCCGAGCTCAAAAAGAAAGCCATCGAGACGTTCGCGCAGGCGAGCCCGGAGAAGCTTGGCTCCGAGGCCAAACCGCTGGAGATCGACCGCTGGTCGGCCGCCTGGGATGCGGTCGGCGACGGCGCGGCGCGCGTCAACGAGGCGCTGCGGGGCCTCCGGACCAAGGCGCGGGACCTCGACGAGCAAATCGCCGCCCTGGAACAGTCGCGTCCGCGGATCGCGCCGCCCTCCTCACCCCGGCGTGACCTGCTGATCGCCATCGAGACGACCGGCGCGGTCAACGGGGCACTGACGGTGACGTACCGGGTCGCGGCTGCGAACTGGCGGCCCGTCTATGACGCCCGGCTCGAGACCGGCGGCAAGGACCGCAAGCCGTCGCTGGAATTGGTGCGCCGCGCCCAGGTGACTCAGCGCACCGGCGAGGACTGGTCGGACGTGGCGCTTTCGGTGTCCACCATCCGGGCCGCACGGGGCACGCAGGCACCGGACGTGCCGCCGCTCACCGTCAACGTGTTCGATCCGCAGGTGGTCGCGCTGGACGCAGCGCGCTCCCAGCAGAACAAGCTCATGATGGAGCGCGCGGCGCCGCCTGCGGCGCCCAGCCTCGCGGCGCCGCGCCGGGACGCGGCCCCGGCGCCGGTGGAAGCCGTCGAACAGGTCGCCCAACTCGACGCAGGGGATTTCCAGGCATCCTTCCGGGTCGCCGGGCGTGTGACCGTTCCGCGTGACGGAGCCGCCAAGAGTTTCCTGCTCGGCAGCCGCAAGGTCGAGCCCGGCTTGCTCGCCAAGGTGGTCCCGGCGCTGGACGAGACCGCCTATTTGGAGGCGTCGTTCGCCAACGAGGACGAAGCCCCGATCCTGCCCGGCGATGTCGCGCTGCACCGCGACGGTTTCTATGTCGGCAAGGGTCGCCTGAAGCTGGTCGCCCCGGGCGACAAGCTGGACCTCGGCTTCGGCGCCGACGATCGCATCAAGGTCACGCGGGCGCCGGTGAAGCGCAAGGAGAACGAGCCATCCTGGATCGGTTCCACGAAAACGGACCAGCGTGAGTTCAAGACCACGATTCGCAACCTGCACGACACGCCGCTGCGGATCGCCGTGATCGACAGGATCCCGGTTTCGGAAAACTCTTCCATCACCGTGGAGCCCTTGCCCGGCACGCCGCCGACCGAGAAGATCATCGCCGACAAGCGGGGCGTCATGGGGTGGACCTGGGATTACCAGGCCGGCGAGCAGAAGGAGATCAAGCTCGGCTACCGGCTGAAATGGCCGGCGGATCGGGACATTGCGATCGACGGAGCGCCGCTTCGTTAGGCGCCAGTCCTGGATCGCGCGCGCTGGACCGCGAGCCTCCGGCTCGCTCTTCACGAGGCCAGCCGGTGCGAGCCGGAGGCTCGCGGTCCAAGGAGGATCGCCGTCGCGCTTTACGCCCCGGCCCTTTGCGGGTAATGCTCCCGCGCAAGCCCCGGCTGATCCGACTTGCGGAACGGCCGGGGTTTTTGTTTTTGAACTTCTGTGTTTGGACCGGGACGACGCCGCGCGCCGCCCCCGCCGCGGATGGAGAGATCGATGGCCAACGTCGTCGTCGTGGGCGCCCAGTGGGGCGACGAGGGTAAGGGCAAGATCGTCGACTGGCTCTCGGAGCAAGCCGACACGGTCGTGCGCTTCCAGGGCGGTCACAACGCCGGCCACACGCTGGTGATCGGCGAGAATGTCTACAAGCTCTCGCTTCTGCCCTCCGGCGTCGTGCGGCCGAACAAGCTCGCGATCATCGGCAATGGCGTCGTGCTCGACCCGCATGCGCTGGCGGCTGAAGTCGAGAAGCTGCAGGGGCAGGGCGTCGCCATCTCTCGCGACAACCTGCGCGTGGCCGAGAACGTGCCGCTGATTCTCTCGGTCCACCGCGAGCTCGACGCGCTGCGCGAGTCGTCCAACACGGCCGGCACGAAGATCGGCACCACCAAGCGCGGCATTGGGCCGGCCTATGAGGACAAGGTCGGTCGGCGCGCCATCCGGCTGATGGATCTCGCCGAGCTCGACACGCTGCCGGCCAAGATCGATCGCCTCCTGGCGCATCACAATGCGCTGCGCCGGGGACTTGGCCTTTCGGAGTTCGACGCCCAGGCGATCTTCGAGGAATTGTCGTCCATCGCCCCCAAGGTCCTGCCCTACATGGACACGACATGGCAGCTGCTGGACGAGCAGCGCCGCGCCGGCAAGCGCATCCTGTTCGAAGGCGCGCAGGGCGCACTGCTCGACATCGATTTCGGCACCTACCCGTTCGTGACGTCTTCAAACACCATCGCGGGCCAGGCGGCGACCGGCTCCGGCATGGGGCCGCGCTCGGTCGGCTACGTGCTGGGCATCGCCAAGGCCTACACGACCCGCGTGGGCGAGGGACCTTTCCCGACCGAGCAGGACAATGACATCGGCAATTTGATCGGCGAGCGCGGGCGCGAGTTCGGCACCGTGACGGGCCGCAAGCGCCGCTGCGGCTGGTTCGACGCCGTGCTGGTGCGCCAGACCGTGCGCACCTCCGGGATCGACGGCATCGCGCTGACCAAGCTCGACATCCTGGACGGCTTCAAGGAAATCCAGGTCTGCACGAAATACCTGCTCGACGGGAAGGAATACGACCACCTGCCGGCCAGCCAGGGCGCGCAGGCGCGGATCCAGCCCGTGTATGAAACCATCGACGGTTGGGAAGGCTCGACGGCGGGCGCGCGCTCCTGGGCGGATCTTCCTGCGCAGGCCATCAAATACGTGCGCAGGATCGAAGAGTTGATCGGAGCGCCCGTGGCCCTTGTGTCCACGAGCCCGGAGCGTGACGATACGATCCTGGTGCAGAACCCCTTCGAGGCTTGACCCCCACAGGCTTCTCCTCCACTGAGGCGCCATGGCCGATTATTATCCGCTGATTTCGCGCGCTGTCGCCAACATGGTCGAAAGCACGCCCGAGCAGCGTCGGGCGCTGTACGAGCGCGCCACGAACGCGCTGCTGGGCCAGTTGCGGAACTCGGACCCGCCGGTCGCCGAGGCCGACATCGCGCGTGAGCGGGTCGCGCTCAAGGATGCGATTCGCCGGGTCGAAACCGAATATGGCGGCGGCGTTCCGGCTGGAACGGACATGCTCGAGGAGCCGCTTCCGGCGCGCGAGCCCTATGAGGAGCCGCCCCAGGCGCCTGCGCCGCAACCGGCATTTGACCAGCCCGAGGAGGCCGTCAATCCTGACCGCCTGCGGCCGGCCGCGCCACGGCCGTCCGTCAGAGATCGCCGGCCGTGGCTGAGGGCCGCCGTGATCGGATTGGCGATTGCGGTGGTGGTCGGCGTTACGGCGATCACGGCCATCCAGCTGAAGCAATCGCCCTCGGAGTTCACGCCGGGCCGCCAGACGGCGGCTACGCAGCCGGCCGAGCAGGATCGCAAGTTCCAGGAACGCTTGTCGGGCGACGCGCCGGCGCAACCCGCGGAGACGACGCAGCCGCGCACCGCCGCGCAGCCGCAGCAGGCTCCGGCCGGCGCTTCGGCCGCCATCGGGGTTCTGCAACGCGCCCTGCTGGTGGAGGAAGCCGCCGAGGGCACGACCGAGATCCGCCAGACGGTGGGCCGGGTGTTGTGGCGGCTGGACAACGTGCCGGCGGGCGCGGGCGAGCCGCTGGACGTCGCCGTGCGGGCCGAAGTCGAGGTCGCGGACGCCGGGCTCAAGGCCGACGTCCTCCTGCGGCGCAACCGCGACGGGGCGCTGCCCGCCTCGCATACGGTCGAGATCCGCTTCACGGCCGGTCCCAAGGCGGCCAATGGCGCGGTTCGGGACCTGGGCGTTCCGGAAATGCGGAACGAGGAAACGGCCCGCGGCACGCCGCTCGCCGGCATCTCGGTGCCGGTGACCGAGAACGTGTTCCTGATCGGGTTGTCCAACCTGCCGGTGGACATCACCCGCAATCTCGAACTGCTGCGCACCCGCAACTGGTTCATGACGCCGCTGCGCTTCGCCAATGGCCGACGCGCGCTGCTGCTGTTCGAGAAGGGTCCGACGGGCGATCGCACCATCGGAGACGCCATCAGCGGATGGCAGCAGGGCGGGTGAAAACCGCCTTTCGCTTAGGCGTGGGCGGGGAGGGCTAGTTGGCCCGCTTCCTGCTTGGCCACCGCCTCGCGAACGGCCTTCTGCACCTTCTCGAAAGCCCGCACCTCGATCTGACGCACGCGCTCGCGCGAGACGCCGAACTCCTCGGAGAGCTCTTCGAGGGTGATCGGGTCGTCGGCCAGGCGGCGCGCCTCGAAAATGCGGCGCTCGCGCTCGTTCAACACGCCCAAGGCGTCGCGCAGGGCGACGTGGCGGTTGTTCGCTTCCTCCTGCTCGACCAGCAGCGATTCCTGGCTGGCGCTGTCGTCGGCGAGCCAGTCCTGCCACTCGCCTTCGCCTTCGCCGTCCGAGCGGATGGGAGAGTTAAGCGAGCTGTCGCCGCCGAGGCGGCGGTTCATCTCGATCACTTCCTGCTCGTGCACGCCGAGCTTGGTGGCGATCTGCTTGACCTGGTCGGGACGCAGGTCGCCCTCGTCCAGCGCCGAGATCGAGCTCTTCGCCTTGCGCAGGTTGAAGAACAGCTTCTTCTGGTTGGCGGTGGTGCCCATCTTCACGAGCGACCACGAGCGCAGGATGTATTCCTGGATCGAGGCCTTGATCCACCACATCGCGTAGGTGGCGAGGCGGAAGCCCTTCTCGGGCTCGAACCGCTTCACGGCCTGCATGAGGCCGACATTGCCTTCCGAAATCACTTCGCCGATCGGCAGGCCGTAGCCGCGATACCCCATGGCGATCTTGGCCACGAGACGCAGATGCGACGTGACGAGGCGGTGCGCGGCCTCGGAGTCCTCATGCTCGCGCCAACTCTTGGCGAGCATGTACTCCTCCTGCGGCTGCAGCATCGGAAACTTGCGGATCTCGTCGAGATACCGCGACAGGCCGCCTTCGGCGGCGATGATCGGCAGGGACGCCATGGATCCTCCTAGGCCCCTCGCAAGCAGGCCGTTCTGGGCCGCCACGAAGCACGGCCACGACAACAGTCTATCATCGGCGTGACATTGGCCGAAAGAGGGCAGGGCGCATCATGCGCGCCGGGCCATCGATCAAACGCGCGCGAGCCGCGAGGGTTCTCGTGGTGCTCGCTTTCGTCGCGGCGCGCGATCAGGCTCCTTGCCGGAGCGCCTCGATCAGCTGCTGGAGATCGTCGGGCAGCTCGCTCTCGAAAACCATCGCCTCGTCGGTGACCGGATGCGCGAAGCCGAGCAGGGCCGCGTGCAGGGCCTGCCTTGGGAAACTCTCCACGATGGCGCGGGCCTCCGGCGCGAGCAGGGTCGCCTTGGTGCGGAAGCCGCCGCCATAAAGGCTGTCTCCCACCAGGGGGTGGCCGAGATGCGCCATGTGAACGCGGATCTGGTGCGTGCGGCCGGTTTCCAGCCGGCAGGTGATCAGGCTCGCGACCGGCTCCCCGTTGGAGCCGGTGAACACCTCGTCGATCTCGTAATGCGTGATGGCCTCGCGGCCCTTCTCGCCGGACACAACCGCCATGCGGTCGCGATGCTTGTTGGAGCGATCCAGCTTCGCGTCCACGGTGCCGTGCTTTCGGGGCAGGACGCCCCACACGACAGCCCGATAGGCGCGCTCCAGCGGGCCGGTGCGGCCGTGATCGGCGAACTGGTCGGCGAGCTTCTTATGCGCGAGGTCGGTCTTTGCCACCACCAGCAGGCCGGTGGTGTCCTTGTCGAGCCGGTGCACGATGCCGGGCCGGCGGACGCCGCCGATGCCCGACAGGCTGTCGCCGCAATGGGCGATCAGGGCGTTCACGAGCGTGCCGGTGTCGTGGCCGGCGGCGGGATGCACCACGAGCCCGGCGGGCTTGTCGAGCACCAGCAGCTGGTCGTCCTCGAACACCACGTCGAGCGGGATCTCCTCGCCCGCGGGCTCCGGCGGAACCGGGGGGGGAACCACGAGGGCGATCTCCTGTCCGGCGTCCACCTTGCGGCCGGGATCGTCCGCGCGCGCGCCGTCGATCGTGACGCGCCCGTCGAGGATCAGCGCCTTTAGGCGCGTGCGCGACAGGGTCGGGACCATCACGGCCAGGAAGCGGTCCAGGCGCTCGCCTTTGTGTTCCGGGCGGGCTAGATAGGCCTGAGGGCCTTCGATCGCCTCGGCGTCGCCGTCCTGCACGTGTCGTCCTTTCCGTATCCGAGCCGCCCTGGGCCCCATGACCGCAGATCCCATTTCCGTCGCCGCGACGCCATCCGACGAAGCGGATCCGGCCGAGAAGGCTGCGAAGGCGAAGGAAGCGGCGCGGCTGATGGCGATGAAGATGCTGGTGATCACGCTGGGCGTGATCCTGGTGGCGCTCGCCGTCGTGGTCTTTTCCACGCTTGCGATACGCGCCGTCAAGGGCGGCGGTCAAACCGCCTCCGCGCCGCCGCCGGCGCTGCCCGGCGAAGGCGCCGCCCGGCGGCCGATCCAGGCGCTCCTGCCGGCGGGCTCCCGGGTGGTGTCGACCACGCTGGGCGACGGGCGTCTCGCGGTCACGACGGAGGGGCCGGAAGGCTCGATCGTGATCCTGTTCGACGCCAGGACGCTGGCCGAAACGGGCCGGCTGCAGCTCGGCGGGCCGCGCTGAAGGCCGCGCGCTTTTTCGGCCCAGGCGCCGGAATTTGCGCTTGCCGCCCCGGATCGGCGCCGTTATAGGAGGGCTCCCGCGGCGGCTTCGCCCGCCACGAGCCGCTCCCATCGTCTAGCGGTCTAGGACGTCGCCCTCTCACGGCGAAAACTGGGGTTCGATTCCCCATGGGAGCGCCAGCAATTTCAAGGCCTTAGTGCCGAGCTGGTTCAAACAACTTAATATTCGTTGAGTAATGGGCTACAAGCACCGTTACCCGCTGAGGCCAGGGACTGGTGTGGATAGGGTGAGGAGAGCGACGCCCAAATCAATCGATACTCCGCACTGATCAGAGACCCACCAGCGGCTGCGGGCACCGCAACCCCGGGCGGGGCCGCGCGGGCGTTCAGCCCCTCTCGGCGCGTGGACCATTGCTATATTTACTGCCAAGCTTGAGAATGCGTCCACAGATGCAGCACGTTTGACGGGCGGAGATTCGTAGTTGCGCACCCGAACCTTGATGGCTCTGAGCGTAGCCCTAACCGGTTGCGTGGGGCCGGGAACTATGCTCCCGGGTACGATCTATTCGACCAGCGGGCGCGTTCTTGCATTTCAGATCGAGAAGACGGCAAGCGGAGGCAGAGTGGCTGCGACCGACGCCAGTTCCGGCGAGCAGTTCGACGGTTCATATGTCGGTATCAGTCCGACCATCAGCACAGACATGTCCGCGTCAGCGTTCAGTGGAGGCGCGTCCGCTTTCGGAGGCTCCTCATCAACGACCTCTACTAACATAGCGAATGCCCGAGCGTTCCTGCGGGGCAGCAAAGGATCCATGCTGACTTGTGAGATTAACATCCAGAAGGGATTTCAGCCCAGGGGTATAGGTTCTTGCCACGATCAGGGCGGGCAAAACTACGTTCTGCAATTTTGATAGACTTGCCAGAAGTGGTGTTGACCCCTCAACCATGTTCGGAGAAGCCGCATTCTCATTGGCACTGATTGCATCTATTTGACGCTGCCATCCGGACCGCCCCTGCCACCGCGAGGGCGTGATCGCCCTTGGCGCGCAGACATTTTTCCGCATAACGGGCTATTTCACTGTGCTCGGCGGTGCCCGTGTCCATCAATATCGTTGGCCGATCATCTGGCGGTTAGGCGCGAGCCCGCGCGGACGCCATTATGCCTAATCCGGATCTGCGGTGAGGATAGCGGCCGTTTCTGTTGGGCCCTCCGTCAGCGCAGGAGGCATGGCCTGTGCAAGCGGCGGCGAGCCAGCCAGAGCAGGCCTATCGCGTGCTTGTGCTACTGATCTGTATCAGTCCTTGCTGGTCAAGATGCGCCGGCTGTTATCGTGAAGTCCACGCGGTGCAGATTGATGCCGCGTGAGCCCGTGACCGGCGCGCCCGTGGAGCAACGAGGCCTGATCTCATGGATTCACGTGAGCCTTCTCCAAGCCGCGTCGAAATCGGCTTTCTAGCTCTTGCGGAAGCCACCATGCTTTATTTCGCTAAGCGCTACGGCCCTGTCCCCAGGACAGGGCCGATTGGAGAGCGGCTGAAGAGCATCCGCCTACGACGGGTTGAAGAAAGGCGCTCTGCGGCGCAAGAGCGGACCATTCCGCAGGGAACTGTGACATGGGGCTATTGGATCGAGCTATGTGCTGCACGCATTCGCCAGGGCGTAGAACGCGGCGACCTCCCTATGTACGTACAACCGCTTGGCGGAGGCGTTGATGACTGTCCGGTTCTTCTAGGGACTGTAATCCGATTAACACCGGCAGCGATTTCGGCTTGGCCCAAACGGCCACCCAGGGGCAGTCGCTTCTCGGGACTAACCGGTTTCAAAGCATCCTTCAGTTGCCGATGCGTTGGAAGCAGTTGGCAATGCACATGCCTCAACTGTGTAGGTTGGGGATGGCCTGCACCTCTGCCATCCTGGTGGTGGATGCCGTCCAGTTCGGCCGCTGGCTGACGCGGCGAAAATCTCTAGAGCGCTGGGCGTCGAGTGCGGTCGGTGCACGCGGGGGGAGGCCGAAATCACCTAAGACGAAGGACGTTCGTAGGCGAGGTCGGCCAGGACCGTCACATAAGCTAGTCCAGATCGTTGGGGAGCTGAAGCGCGCGGGGATTTGGACGCCAGGGCATAGTGCCGAGCAACTATGGCGCTCAGTCAATCGAAGGTACGACGGCGAGATGCCCTCTCCTAAAACCCTCCTGCGGATCGCTCGACGCATCTGAGGCAGGAAAAAAGCCCGCAAGCTTCCTCGACCACAAATCGCGGGACATAAATCGGCCAAAAGGCTCGAGACGAAATTCAGGCTCTCGTATCTCCATATCTGTCCATTGATGGTGATAGTTGGAGATAAACGAAATGACTGGCGAACGACTCCTCCGTCCGAAGCAAGTATACGATAAAACAGTCGGGTATATCCCTTGTAGCCGAGCGCAGTACCATAAGCTGATCAAGGCAGGGATAATTCCTCGTCCGGTCCGATTGGGCTCAATGAACTTTCATTCAGAAAAAGAAATTCTTACTGCCATCGAGCATATCAAAGCGGGCATAACTATGACCGAGTCGCACTGATGGCTCCGGGAAAGGATCGCTCTCGCTATAAGCCAATGGAGCCGGACTGGCTTGGTGCTGGACCAGCGGCACCGTCAGCGGCTGTAGTTCCAGAAACTGCCGCTACCAAAGACGTACCGCGCGTTGTTCCCCCGGCAGCCAAACTCGAGGTACGCGGAAAGGTCGTATTCGGCTACTGGCATAGCCCTGCACGACCGATGTCGCTGAAGCCGATGGCGAGGCTTCGTGTTGCAGAAATCGGGCGTCTAATTCAGCACCGACACGGGCCAAGATGCGACACCGATGACAGAGAGCTGTACGCCGATGCTCTGCTCCAAGTGGCGCCCCTGAATCTATGCAAAGGACTCCTCGAACTCGCCCTTGGCATGCGAGATATTGAAATCGCTGCTGCAGTGGCGAGTGTAGGCTCGCAGGCCTCAAAGGGCTTGTCTGCTGGCGAACTCGGAAATCTGCTTTGCCTGAGGTACACCGAGCGCTTGGCACTCCGAATCCGAACAATCCGTGCATTTGACGTGGAGCCGGTTTCGCTTGAGCAACGACGGGAGGCGGACCGCCGCAGAAAGATGGAAAAGGCAAGGGCTGCAGGCGTTCGGCCTCGCACCCTCTATGAAGCAGGGTCCGTTTCTGCGCAGGCCCGGAAAGAGGGTGTTTCGAGATCAACCATCTACCGAAGACGAATTGCTCGCTCCCGTGAAACAGGCGGAAATGGGCCGTGACACAGAGGCGTTTGATCCTAGGCTTATCACTCGCTTTTTGCGGTTTGTGGATCGAACTAGCGGTCCTCCTTCTTAGCCCTCTCGGAACAACGCTACCGGGGCCTCTTTCATGACGACGTGATAGTCAAAGTGGGAATGTGCAAATAGGCCCGAGGTCCCCTGTAGGACCTCGGGCTGGCCGCAGCGGGAGCCATCAATCGTGTGACCACCTGCGAACGTGGTGCTCTCTTCAAACCTGTTAGTAGGCAGGCTTTGGCCAGCGGAATGGTGGGGGCGGAGATGAGCACAGCCGCCGTCCGGTTGCCACTGAGAGCCGGAGCGAGATGTCGGAGGCTCGTTACATTGGCCATGATACATTCCTCCGTTTCCGGATGTCCTGGGAGAGCCTCTCGCATCACAACAGCGGCTTGATGCTGCCAATTTGGCCGCCCGGATCGGGCTGATGCTGGTTCAGTCTCGAATCAAAATTTTTGACTGGTTGTCCGGTTCGATCATTATTTCTGATCAATTTTAAATAATCCCGGTATTCCTTGGTGTTCGAAGCCGACTGGTATGTGGATCTACGTATGCGGATACGAGGCCTTTTCTTTGGGTTTGGCTTGGAAGGCCTCGAGAAACACTGTCGAACCGGTCGATCTATGCCGAAGGTGAACGGCTGAGCTACCTTTAACATCCTTCCTAACAGATCAACTTTCATTCCAAATGCCCAGCGCTTTCGCTGGAACCAGATCACTGACTTAATTTCGGCGACATCCGCGACGAGGAGGCGGGAGAATACATCTCCTCTCGTTCAATGATGCCCCCCGTAATATCTATCATTATCGTCCACCTTTGCGGGTCTGGCCTGCCTCACCGTCGTTGTTCTCAGTTGGTTCAGGTCCATCTTCGATAAATAGGAGGTGGATATGAGCGGGGACTTGTAGCAGTGGGGTACTCGTCCTCCTTAAAAGTTCGGCGCGGCTGATCCGCCGGTGCAATCCCGTTGGGGTACGACTGGAGTGAGCGAAATACTGTCCCGAGGTTCCCGCCCAGCGGGACCTCGGGACGATGCCAGCATGGCTGTTTGCGGTAACCGACGCGTTGCAAGCCCAGCGCGCTTGGTTGGCGAAACGCCTTGTTTGGCCGCACGACTTGGGAGGAAAGACCCCAACCAGTAGCTTTCAGGCAGGCCGGGCATCCGGCGGCGGCAGCTTGAGCAGTCGCGAGCCCCGCTACCGGAGCCATGGCGGGAAAGAAGGGCCAGCTCGGGTTGGGTGAGGTCAACCATGATCAGTCTACTTTCCGCGACATGAGGGCAAAGATGCAGGGAAGCGGGACAGCGGGTCGAGACCGCGAAGGCACTGCCGAAGTTTGACCAGTGATTTCGCTTCAAAGACGTCATCGTCCCGAACGTTGGCGTAATGCCCATCTCGTTCGTTGATCACGAACGTGCAACCGAACGCTGCGGCCAGATCTGCATTCAACGAGAGATCCAGGACAATGAGGTTGCTCCCAGGAACGATCGCCATCCAGACACGGTCGGAATCGTCGTTGTAGGGGTATGGCTCCCACAGGAGTGGCCACCACCAGCTATCGTCGGCGTCCGCCACCACTAAGCCCCCGCCCAGCGGCGCTGTTTTTTACCCAAGCCTCGGGCTATGAACTGGATTTCAGCCACTACGGTAAGGCAGGATTTGTATCGAAACACGGTCATATCTGGCTTCCGCCTTATCTAGCCGGATTTTTTGACGGGGGGTGCCCACCCTCTGCACTGCATGATGCGACTGATGGTGCGGTACATAGCGACGCTCCTAAGCAGGACTGCGCGGCCGCCCTACAAAGAAAAATAGTGCGCCCATGTAGTTCGGGAAGACGTGGAGTGGTGCGAAACTGAGCGGCTCAGCTATCGCCCGCATTTCGGCCGTCGCCCACCCCCGTGCGGAGCTTGCTCCGCCACCGCCTCCGACAGATTGTAGGCATTCCGGAAAAGTCCAGCGAAGCGCCACATCCTCCGGACTGAGCACATGATGATTACCAGACGGCAGAGACGTGCCGTCTGTGAGGCGTAACGGTGGAGGATGACATGGAGGCAGAAGCTAAGAACTATAGGGGTACCCCGGTTCTCATCAAGCAGGGGAACCATTCCTGCAGGGGGCTTTCCGGAGTCTTGCGGCAGCTTGGGCTGGAAAGGGTCGGCCGCATAGCGGTTCAGGCTCCGTTCCCAGTCTTCGAGATCGACAAGGAAGCGCGCCAACGGGTAGGCTCCGTCTATGTCTGGGCAATCGCTGACCAGGAGGGCATCAAGGAGGTGCTCTACGTCGGCAAGGCAGGTCGCCAATTTATCAGCCGTTGCAAGCAGCACCAGGGCGGGTTCCGGTATAGCAACACGGGCAAGCACAATCTCGCCCGCATCCTTGTAGAGCACGAGGCGGGCAACTCGATCGAGGTCTATGCCCGGCAATCCCCAACGGCGGAGGTGCTTGGCGAGATGGTCTCGATGTGCGGTGTGGAAGAAGACGCTCTGATCAAAAAGCTGCAGCCGACGCTCAACGGCTACAAGGGCGCTTTCCGCACAAAACAACAGGGGGCGTGAATGGCTCAACAAGCTGCTTGGACAGTCAAATTCAAGCTTCCAGGTGACCAGGTGCGGACACCGCGCCAAGAAACGGTGCACGCCGCCACACCCTTCGACGCTGAGAAGGTGTTCAAGGCAAGGTATCCCACCGCGACGGTGCTGGGGCAGCCGCAAAGAGCGCGCTAAATCCCGCCATCCGACGCACCAAGAAGGAGATCACGCCGGAAATCAGTTCTGATTTCCGGCCGCTGACGATCACGAAGTGGGGGGCGCCTCGATGACAGGCTGATCCGGTAACGGCGTCTCGAACTTCTTCGCCTCCTTGCGAACGCTTTCCTCGTTCCACTCCTTGCCCGTCTTGGTCGGAATGCCTCTGATTTTCAGTGCTTCCGCGATCAGGCGGTAGCGTCTGTCTCCCTCGTATTGCTGGAGCATGATCGGCATCACCAGAGCGATCATCTCTGTGCGGTCCCGGCTGCTCTCGCGGTCCCTCTTGCGCCACTCGGAAAAATGTTCGGCGGGTTCGAACCTTCGCCCGTCGAGCAGAATGCCCTCGGCCGGCAGATCCCGGTTGGGTATTTGCAGTTCTCTCATCATTGCGCCCATGGAATTATGAGCGCGCCAGCGCGTGGAATCTCTGAAGTTGATCCACAGCAGCACGGCCGAATGCTTGTCGCAGCTCTTCTTCGCCGCAATCAGCGCGTCCCTGACGTACTCAGTCCCGCGATCCGGGCGCAATTCCATGAACACGACTTCATCCACCAGTTCCGCGTTAAATTCGCTTGCGTAAGCGCGGGCCAAGGCACGTTGATACCTGATGGTCGTGCTTTCCCGAGCTGCTCCGTCCGCATCCGGTGCAATGTTCGTGAAGCCCGCCCAACGGACCGGCAACGTCCAGTAGAACCCTACATACCGCCGTTCATCCATGATGCGCTCCCCACTCGAAGCCGTAAGAAAGCACGCCCGCGGGAAATCCGGAAAACTCCGACATCAAACCACGCCCGGCCGGCGATGCGCGAAGGTGTCTCCATCAACCAGGGAGATGCCAATGACGCACCAGACCGCCTCCACCTCCGCCGACAACACGCTCCGCATTGATGCCGTCCCCGCTGCACGGGGCTCTATCGGGATCACGTTCGCCCCCGGCAAGAAGCAGTCCAACGGCCTCTCGGGCGCGCACCGGCGCGACCTTGACGCAGACCTCGACGTGATCGCCGGCTGGGGCGCCTCCACCGTCGTCACCCTAGTCACGCAGTCAGAGTTGCGGATGCTCGGCATCTCGGATCTTGGCACAAAGGTCCGCCAGCGCTTCATGACCTGGCGCCACTTCCCCGTCGAGGACGTCCAGACCCCGACAGCGGCGGACGAGCCTGCGTGGGAGCTGCTGTCGCAGGATCTCCGCGACCTGCTCTCGTCCGGCGAACGTATCTTGGTGCACTGCCGCGGCGGCATTGGTCGGGCCTGCATGGTGGCTGGCCGGCTGCTCGTAGAAATGGGTGCAGACCCGGAAAAGGCGATCACTGCCTTGCGCCAGGCTCGCCACCCGAACGCGGTCGAAACCCGGGAGCAGGAGGACTGGGTTCGCGCGGGCCAGACTATGGCCATAAAGTCCGCCCTGCGCGGGATCGACGCTCGGGATCGGGCGCTCGGATCCATGCTCGGGTTGGCCGTGGGCGACGCGGTCGGCACCACACTGGAGTTCTCGGCGAAGCCGCGGCAGCCCGCTCTCGAGGACCTCGTCGGGGGCGGCCCGTTCAGTCTCAAGGCCGGACAGTGGACCGATGATACGGCCATGGCGCTCGCGCTAGCGGACAGCCTGATCCACGAGGCCCGGCTCGATCCGTACGATCTGATGGACCGCTTCGTGGACTGGGCTCGGAACGGCAGCTACTCGTCCACGGGGACCTGCTTCGACATCGGCGTCACTACCGGCCGAGCGCTTAACGCGTATCTTCGGTCCGGAAACCCGCTGGCTGGCTCCTCCGACCCCGAGCAGGCTGGCAACGGCTCCATCATGCGGCTCGCGCCGGTCGCGGTACGACACTGGAACGACCCCGCCGAGCTCGATCGGGTGGCGCGCCTGCAGTCCCGGACGACCCACGGCGCCGACGAGGCGGTCGAGGGCGCCGCGACGCTAGCCGCGCTTCTCGCAGAGGCCATCGCGGGCAGGAGCCTGCCGGAGCTCGTCGAAGACCATGGACCCAAGGTCCGCAGCTACCGGCCCGCTCAGCCGCGCCACGAGGTACGCGGAACGGGCTATGTGGTTGCCTGCCTGCACGCCGCGTTGTGGGCGGTGGCCCGGACCAGCAACTTCCGGGATGCTGTCCTGATGGCGGCGAACCTCGGCGAAGACGCAGACACCACGGCCGCGGTTGCCGGACAGATCGCCGGCGCGATCTACGGCCGGTCGGGGATCCCCGCGGTATGGCTTGAAAAGCTCGCTTGGCGCGAAGAAATCCAGGCGAAGGCGGCGGCGCTGTTCTCAGCCACCCAGTCAAAGCCGATCTAACACCGCATTGGAAGCGGCTCTTCAGGTGCCCTTGGACACCCTGGCCGGGAGCGGGTGAAAAGTTTCCAGGTAAGCAGCTCCGCTGCATAGACCGTCTCGAAACTAAGATTTCAGGGCCGACCACCCGAACGTATGTCGGCCGCTCGGTCACATGCAGGGGACCCGCTTCCGCTTACACCGGCGGTGAAACTCCAGCACTGCAAAGCTGGGGCCGAGTAGTCCGGGCCGGCGGCGGAGACTTGGGCCTCCGGCTACTGCAGCGGGGTAGTGGGCAACGCCGTGACCTTCGGCTCACTATTCAAAATCTGTCCACCTTCTGGTGGCGACCACGGTGAAGCCAAGCAAGTGAGCTAAGCCACGCGCAGCGGCCGGGGCTGCTCAAAGGGGGAGGAGATCGAGATGGGCGAGATCCCTTCCTGGGCCATGGTCGGTTGAAGACAGCGACGGCATGTTCCGGGTGAACTCGCCTGGCTACGCGCTCGCATGCGTCCACTAAGCCGACCGCCCGGCAGGGGATCTCACGTGCGACGAGGCGCGGCTGATAACCTGGATAGCGCGGTTGCCAGCATCATCCTAAGCTTGATGGTAAGCCCGGGATCCGAATGGCTGACACAAGCGAGCTTAACGAAGATAGCCGTGCAAATCTCAACACAGGGTAGGTCTATGGCATCGAATCGAAATCAGATCGCCTTGCTGTTTAAACAGGTTTCCCAAGCCTACACGGCCGACATGGAAAAGGAGGGCAGGCGCTTTCCGATTCAAGAAAAACAGCTTCAGAAGCTATTTTCAGCAGAATTGCACAGCCGAAACATCCCCCACGAGCGTGAGATTACCTATTCTGGCAATGGCCGTATGCGCGTTGATTTTCGGGTCTACGGCGCATCCGCTATGGAGGTCGAGCTCGAGTGGGAAGCCAAACAAACAGATGGCTTCGCAAAGCGCACCTTCGAGGATCTCCGCAAGCTAGATCACCTTCAGCCTGGTGAATGGGGTATGTTTTTAGCACTCAACATTGGCAATAAATATGCAAGGGTAGACGAAGAACAAATCTATCGAAGCCCAGCATCCTTTTCGATCTCGCCTTCGGGCAGGAAAACGTACCTGACCGGTGAATGGGAGAGATCCCAGACGGGAGATTTGCTCCGCTGCAACCCAAAATTTTGGCGCTGGTCGCACAACGCGGATCACTGCGCGACTGTGCTCTCGTGTTACGGGCTGAAAACCGCAGCCGGTGGTTGGGTCTCGGCAGGCTAAAAGCCAGTCAGAGGAACGCCGATCCGGCATGGCCTTTGAACATGTTCGCCCGGCGGATGTAGCCGCGGACGGTGCAGGTGCCCTAGTGCCGGGTCACGTCCATGATGCGCTCGCTCACGTCGCGATCGGCGGCGGTGGTGACGAAACCGGCGCGCAGGCTGTGCGCCCCGAAGTCTGAGGCGTCAAGCCTGACCGTTTCGGCGCGGCTCTTTACGATTGTTAGCAACCGAGCCGTCTGTCAGGCGAGCGCCCTGGCGCACATGGTCGGAACGATTGATCGGCGGATCACGGAGTAATCCCGGCTGCGAGAGCCATTTCTTAACGAGCGTGACAGGCTTGATGTACCGGCCGTGGGTGCAGGGACCTCCTGGCCGGCCGCTTCCTGATCGGTCTTGCTATGCGGGATAATAATGCGCAAGCCGTCGCGATCGTCGACAAGGTCGGCGACCTCGAGCGCAACCAGCTCTGGCCTATTCGCCCGTGCTGCAAACACATGATCGAATTTGATAATAATCCATTAACGCGGGCAATTCTCCGGTGAGCACCTTTGCATTGAAAATTGCCTTCAAACGATCGTGTTCTCAGAGTGTCGGACGGAGAATTCAGGGAGTGTTGCTGCGCAGCGCAACCGTCACTGTTGCCATCCCCTGTAAACCTGTTCACGATCAAGGCCTCGACTTATGCCCTCCGCGCCGATCAGGTTCTCTGGAAGCACCAAGTCAGTTCGGGAGGGTACAAGTGTCGTATGTCGCTGCCTATGAGCGTCCCCGTTGGCTTCGGGACTTGTCGCGGTTCCTGCCGCTGAAGTCGCAATTCGTGATTTCCGGGAACGTTCGCGACCTGCAACTATCCGAGATTGCGGCGGGCAGCATTGCGGCCGTCCCCCTCGGTGCAAGCATCGCCGCTGAGTTGAGGCAGGCGGGATATGCGCATGTGATCGGCTATGATCCCGTGACGGGCTTCCGCGTCATTCAAAGTCCTGGCGAACCTCACACGGGTTCACGCGAAATTCTGTCTCAGCTCGGGCTCCAGGCGGGATCGGATGGAAATTGCCCCGCAGGATTGGAGCTGTTTTCCGAGGTTCTGCAACGCGTCGTGACTTGGAGTGGTCCTGCGCCCATCGCGCTTCTGGCCGACTTCGCGTCACGTATGGTTGTAAGAAATGACGTGCTTACGGGGGCTGAGCACCAGGCGTTCACGCGCGCCCTTGTCCTGTCGCACCAGGCGAAGCCTCGCCCATTTGGAACGCCCCCACGTCCGTTCTTCAACTCGGTCATTTGGGTAGTCGACAAGGAGGGTGATCTTCCGGATTGGCTCGTGGTGGATAATCCGCGTGTCCGACATATTCCTATTTCGAAGCCTGACCACAGGATCAGGCACCAGCTCGCCTCAACACTTGTGCGAAACCTTGAAGGCGGGAGGGATGCTACGGCCGAGCAAACGGCCCAGTCGCTTTCGGACCTGGTCGAGCAGACGGAAGGACTACTGCTGCTCGACCTGCTGGCTATTGCGCAGTTCGGCAGAACCGAGGGACTGAGCCTTGATCGCATCGGTGATGCAGTGCGCCGGTACAAAGTTGGTGTCACTGACGACCCTTGGGCGAGCATAGACCGGGAGAAAATCAGGGGCGGTAAAGAATACGTTCACACCAGGGTCAAAGGGCAGGATCATGCAGTGACCCATGTAATGGATATTGTGAAGCGCGCCGTCACGGGTGTCGGCGGCAGCAGGCGAGGGGGCCGCCCCCGAGGTGTAGCGTTTTTGGCTGGGCCGACCGGCGTGGGAAAGACCGAACTTGCAAAGACGCTGACGAGCCTTCTTTTCGGAGACGATTCCGCCTACATCCGTTTCGACATGTCGGAATTTTCCGCCGAGCACTCGGACCAGAGGTTGATCGGCGCTCCTCCTGGCTACCTAGGTTACGATGTTGGCGGGGAACTGACCAACGCCATCCGTGAAAAGCCCTTCTCAGTTGTGCTGTTCGATGAAATCGAGAAGGCGCACCCCCGGATACTCGATAAGTTCCTCCAGATCCTCGATGACGGCGTCCTAACGTCCGGTCGCGGCGACCGAGTCTACTTTTCCGAAGCCTTCATCGTGTTCACATCGAACCTTGGAATTTATCGGCTTGAAGCGGATGGCTCGCGGGTGGCGAATGTTTCGCCATCTGATCCTTTCCATGATGTCCAGACGAGGGTCCGCTCCGAGATCGATAGGTACTTCAAAACGGTGATCAACCGACCCGAAATCCTGAACCGCATCGGTGACAATGTGCTGGTCTTCGACTTTATCCGGCCCGAGATTGCGTCGGCAATCTTTGAAGGAATGGTTAGCGGGATCCTGGCGGACATTGCAGCTACACAAGACATTAAGTTGACCCTCACGGGGACCGCACAATCGCAACTGGCGCTTAATTGCATTGCGGATCTCTCCAACGGTGGGCGCGGGATTCGCAACAAGGTCGAGACCCACCTGATAAATCCCTTGGCGCGGGCGCTGTTCGACTCCGGTGCCCGCCGGGGTGACCAGTTCTCAATCGAAAGCCTCCGGTCGGATGCCGCCGGTCCTACGACTCTGGTTCTCCGTGCAGCCGCGGGCGCGGCCGACCTATGATTGCCACAGTCATCAGGCTCTCCCGCCTACATTTTCCCGTCACCACCCTTGGCCCTGGTGATCGGATCGGGATTTGGCTGCAGGGCTGCTCTATTCGGTGCCCAGGCTGCGTCTCGATGGACACGTGGGACGTTCAGCGTGGCGGAACCACCGTAGAGAGCGTGCTGGACGCAATGGGGGATTGGTTTAGCCACGCCAACGGTGTCACCATTTCCGGAGGGGAGCCGTTTGACCAGCCCGACGCCCTTCTCGTGCTGCTCCAGGGCCTTCGTGACCGCCATTCCGGCGACATTCTCGTTTACTCTGGGTATCCGCTGGAGAGCCTGCCACTTCAGCGGTTTTCTGGATTGATTGATGCAGTGATCTCGGACCCGTTCGATGTAGATGCACCCCAGTTGCTCGCTATTAGAGGCAGCGACAATCAGCGTCTCACGGCGCTCACGCTCTTAGGGCGTGAGCGGTTCGGCCTATTGGCCGAGGCTTCGGATGACGGTTCTTCACACCTTGATCTCTTCTTCGACAACGAAGCCGGCGAAGTCTTTATTGCCGGCGTTCCGCGCAGGGGCGACCTCCTGCGCCTTCAGCGCCTCCTCGTGGAGGCCGGGCATCGCGCCGCCACGACCGAAGATCCCCGGAACTCATGACCTTACACACCAAATACCTGTTTCGCCGCTGCTCCAATTGCGGATCGAAGCGGCCCGTAACGGAAAACGTCTGCGAGCAACCTCTTGACGGTCAGCTATGTGCTTGGCCCCTCACAGAACTTGAGATCCTGGAGGAGGGTGCAGAAGAGCAGGAGCTTCCCGCTCCTGCTCACCGCCGTCGCTCGCTGGAATGTCTCAACGGCCATCCGTTAGAAGATGGAGACGAGATCTGTCTCGTCTGCGGGTCCGATGTCGCTGCGACCAGCAGGCCTGCTGACTCGGCGCAGGCTACGCGGATAGGCAATTGGGAAGTTGTTCGCGAACATATAGTCCCATCAGAAGACCCACCGGTCCGCACTTTCGACGCGCGGGGCTCCGATGGACGAGTGGCACTGCTTACGCTTTACAGGCCTGGCGCGGAGCCCGACCCCGCGGTGCACGACGTGCTCAGGCGGATGGCTCTTGATCACATCCCGGAAATAATTGAAACGGGACGATACGAGGGCCAGGCCTATGAGGTAGTTGAGAGGATTGACGGCGGCTCTCTAGCGGACGCTGGCTTTGTTGTGTCGGGTTCTCTCGATAGATTGAGACGCATCGTAGACGAATTAGGCCGTGCACTGGCGAGCTTCGCTGAGGTCGGCCTTCGGCACCGGGACCTCAGCCCTGGGACAATCCTGCTGCGTTCAGCCGATCCTCTCGATCTCGTTATCACCGGCTTCGGTTCAGCCCGCTTGTCCGACTTCGACCTCGAGGCCGTCGCCCCTCTGGAGTTGACGCGTTACTCCGCGCCCGAAGCGATTGTCGGGGCGGTGAGCGCATCCTCGGACTGGTGGTCCCTCGGAATGATTATTTTGGAGCAGGCGACAGCAGGCCGCTGCTTCCAGGGTATCGACGACCAGGCATTCCGACTCCACGTAGTGACGCGTGGTGCCTCGCTACCGGAGGACCTGGACCCGCAGGTCAATCTGCTGCTCCGCGGTCTTCTTGCGCGTGACCCGCTTAGGCGTTGGTCCGCGGTTGAAGTGAGGGCGTGGCTTGCTGGCGAAGCTGTTGAAGCTCCCGAGCCGGAAGCACGCGCCGGAGAGGCTGACGGCCCGACATTGTCTTTGGCAGGTCGCGACCATTCACGTCCCGAAATCTTCGCCTTAGCTGCAGCCGAGGCAGGATCGTGGGATGCGGCCACACATCTCATTCTGCGCGGTTCCGTCACGACATGGCTAGAGGAGCGCCAATCCGACACGAAGCTAGTTGCCGAGGTAAGAAGGCTGGCGGCCGACGAGGCTCTCGAGGATGACTTGCGTCACGCTCTCGTTCTGATGGCCATGAACACTGCTCTGCCGCTGATCCTTAGGGGAGAGATTGTTACGCCCGCCTGGCTTCTGGCCCATCCGCTCGAAGGCTATCGGATCGTCACGGGAGACGTCCCACGCCATCTCCAGCGCATGGGGCGAGAGCAGTGGCTGATCCGGTTGCGAACACGTGCGGAGGCTGTCCGGGAACGAGCCAGGATTCTCGAGGTAGAGCTCGACGAGGAACGCGCCAGGATAGCGTTGTTGGCAACGTCTCGTGCCAATCTAGAGGCCGAACGGGACGCGATCCGCAAAGTTTATCCAGATTCCGACCACGCTGGGCTCGCCTCGATTATTGAGCGGGGGAGATTGAGCGACGAAGATCTGATTGTCCTAGTCGGCGCCGCGTCACACCAATTCATTCCGCTCGCCTCCCTTATAGCAGCAACGTCTGATCTCGCCACGAAGACCGGCGTGGTCTTGAATGCTGAAGTCACCGAAAGCCTCTTCTCGAACTCGCGGCGCGAAGCGTTCGCCAGGGTAGACGATCGGACCGCGAACTTCGCCCGCTGCGGAGTGCAGCGGGTCGACGAGTGGGCGGATTCGTTTCGTGTTGAGAGACGCATGTCGTTGCCGCGGGCTGCAGTTTTGCTGTCTGTCCCTGCGGAGCGCTGGAAAGAGCCGCCGAAGCAGCAGTATGTCGCCACGCTTCTCGCCCATTTCGAGAAACGGGTGTCGGGCGCAGTCACCAGAGGACCTCTGGCGCGTTTCACAATCGGAAAGACAACCCCGAGGCTGGACCTCGTGGAGCTAGGGACTGCAATAAGACCTGCCGAAGCTATGCTTAACCACGTTCTTTCGAGAACTGAAGTTCCCATTCAACTCGATCCCCAAGGCTACCTTTCGGACGAAAACAGGGAGAGCCGCCTTCGTCGGCTGGTGAGCCATGCTGCGACTTTCCGGCGCGACACGGGCCTGGACGGACGCACTTTAGGATTTCCTTTTCTCGTCGCACGCGACGCTAGGGCAACAACTGAAAACGAAGCGAGGCCTCGGGTGGCGCCGGTACTGCTTTGGCCGGTGATCCTGGACCTCCAGCCCGGGGCGGGAGCTGGACTCCTTGCGTTCGATCGAGAAAGGGAAGAGGTGCGCCTCAACCCAGCGCTGGAAGGAATACTTGGTGCCACCGTTTTCCAGAGATGGCGGTCAGCCCGCGATGAACTCCTAGGGCGTTCGTCCATCAGGTTTAGCGACGTGATCGACATATTCGGCGCTCTCGCGACACCTCGATCACGTACTCTCATGCGCCTCCCGCCCAAGGAAGCGAAAGTGCCTCCCGGCACCTTTGAACTCGTCGCTGCGGCAGCCGTATTCAATGCGGAGTTTAGCGGGCAGTCTGTGGCCGAGGACTTGCGTCAGATGGCCCGGATGCCGCCCGGCGGAACTGGGCTCGATGCAGCGCTCCGGATTTCAGCGGAACCTCTTGCGACTTCGCCGCTGCCTCGTTTGCGCGAGCGTGATCGGTTCATCGTGGTCGAGAGCGATCCGTCCCAAGACGCTGCAGTGCAGCGTTCCCGCATCACACCCGGACTTTTGGTCGAGGGGCCTCCGGGCACGGGCAAGAGCCAGACCATCGTCAATGTCGTGGCCGACGCCATCGGACGAGGAGAGAGCGTTCTTGTCGTCTGCCAGAAACAGGCTGCTCTTAAGGTGGTCAGGAAACGTCTCGATGCAGAGGAGCTTGCGGATAGGCTCTTCATGGTTGTCGATGTTAACCGAGACCGGGAAGCGCTCCTCCGCGAGTTGCGCGACCAACTCACTGCGGCTCGTCAACACCCCCGCGACCGGGTTGCCGGCCTAAATCGCCAGCGCGACGACGTCGCTGCAAGCATTGAGGTTCTCGAAGGTGAACTGGACAGTCACCATGAGGCCAGTCGCTTCCTTGATCAGGCCACAGGTCTGAGCTATCGCGACTTGTTGGCGGACCTCTTGGCCATTGATGAAGCCGGCTCGACAATTGATGCGGCGGGGCTCCGCTCGGTCCTTGGGCACCTCGACGGTGGAAAGCTGTCAGGCATTGAACAAGTTTGCTCGTCCCTCTCTCGGCTATGGCTTGAATCCGGCTACGAGGACAGCCCGCTAGTTGTGCTGAAACAGTTTCAGGTCGACACCTCCACTGCGCAAACTCTGCAGGAAGACTTCAAAACGCTGCTCGGTTTAGAAGCAGAACGGCAGACGGTTTTGTCTGAGCATGCCAACAGCTTCGATGTTGCCGATCCGGCCGCTCACGCCGCCTGGCTGCAGGTGCACGGCGCTATGCTTGAGAAATTGTCGGAGCCTATGCGCAAGGTCGTGGCCGCTTGGTTCGACCTATTTCGCCCTGTGTCAGGCGGCGCAACTGGGACGAAGGCAATAACAGAACTCGAGAATGTCGGGTCTGAGGTTGCGGCTCTAGTCACCGACGGCCAGGGCAGAGGGCTGTATGAGGCCCTCGTTAAGGAAACCACGGCCTCGCTTACAATTCTTCGCGCGGATGCCGAAAATGTGAGCGCGCCCCTAACACTCTTTGGCCGGCTGAGTTTACGCCGTTGGCGCGGCCGCCGGCGCATACTGAAGTACCTGGTAGGGATCGGAGAGGCGCAGGACGATGCTCGAATTGTCGCGTTGAGAGACGCGGCGAATTTAGAGCTACAGCTCCGACCGCTCAGGCAGCGAGTGATCGCGGTGCGCGATACGTTTCGGCTCCCAAAGTTGGCAGATCAAACCACAGCGTTAGAGCTCGCCCGCGACGTCCGCTCTCTCCTTGGAGGCCTGCAGCGGATTGCAGCGGCCTGTGCTGCGGTTCTCTGCTGCCCACAACCTCTGGAAGCAGAAGCGGCCGCTCGCGGGGGCAGTGTGGACGCTTTCCAAGCGCTGCGCCGACAATTCGAGGCTGCCTTCAAGCGCTACGAAGCTCGCGAGCGAAGCAAGGCGTCTGTGCAAGCATTGGCTGGCTGGTTCAAGGAAGATTGGGTTACGCAGGTTCGAACCACCATTGACGGCAACGGCGACAATCTCCCTATTTTGAACAAGATCGCGGCGGCGATCAGCAGGTTGACCGCCTATCAGCGCTTTAGAGCGCGCGCCGGTCAGCTCGATCCTGATGTTCTTCACACCTTCCGAATTTTGCGCAAGCAGGAGGCCCGTTTGTATCCGCTCGATCCGCCCGAGCTAACCGGCGTTGTGCAAAGGACCATCCGACGTGAAGCGCTTCTCGCCTGGAAAGGGCGACTGGAAAACGCCGCGCCGGAGCTCTCTTTCGAGCGAGAAGAGATAGAAGGAAAGGTCCACAAGCTCGCCACTCTTGATCTCAGTATACGCAGGCTCAACAAGGACCTGCTGCGATACAACATTGACTCTGCACGCCTTGGCACGCCAACCGCATGGGACGACATCACGCGGCTACGCGGGCCCAGGGCACGCCGCTTGCGTGAAATCATCGACCAGGGGGCGGACCTTGGCCTAATGCATTTGCGTCCGGTGTGGTTGATGAACCCTGATGTCGCCAGCCGCATCCTGCCGCTCAAGGCAGGCCTCTTCGACCTTGTGATCTATGACGAGGCGTCGCAGATGCCCGTTGAGTACGCAGTTCCGACCCTGTTCAGGGCGAAGCGGATACTTATCGTCGGCGATGAAAAGCAGATGCCGCCCTCGAATTTTTTCTCCGGACGCATCGATGAGGATGAGGACGAGGCGAGTGACGAAAGCTTTGATGACGGAATCACCGAGGCCGAACGCGCGGCTCGCGAAGAGACCTGGAACCGCCGCGAGGTGAAGGATTGCCCAGATCTTTTGCAACTCGGGCGTGGCGTCCTGCCCGCTGCGACCCTGCAAATTCACTACCGCTCTAAGTATCGCGAGCTCATCCGCTATTCCAATGCAGCCTTCTACAAGGGTGGGCTGAGCGTGCCCGCGCGGCACCCGGATGCAGAAGTCCGGCGTGCCCGCCCGGTCGAGGTCGTGAGGGTCGATGGAAAGTATGAAAGCCAGACAAACCGTGCGGAAGCTGAGCGGGTCGTCGAGTGGCTGTCCCAGGCCTGGGCTAAGATTGAAGAGCCTCCGAGCATTGGCGTTGTCACCTTCAACCGGAAGCAGGCTGATCTCGTCGAGGAACTCGTTGAGAAGCAGGCCGAAGCAGACCCCGCCTTCCTTCGCGTTTATCGCCGCGAACGCGACCGGAAGCAGGGTAGCGAAGATATGGGCTTTTTCGTCAAAAACGTCGAGAACGTGCAGGGGGACGAGCGGGACGTGATTGTATTTTCGACGACCTTTGGTCGGGATCGGCATGGCACGTTCAGGCGGAACTTCGGCGTGCTCGGGCAAAGCGGAGGCGAGCGCCGTCTGAACGTGGCCGTCACCCGCGCAAGAGAGAAAGTCGTGCTCGTAACGTCGATGCCGGTTGGTGATGTGTCCGACTGGGTTGCGAGCGGCCGGGCCCCGGACAAACCCCGGGACTATCTCCAGGCCTATATGGAGTATGCAGAGCGTATGAGCGCTGGTGACGTCTCGGCAGCGCAGGGCATCGCGGGACGCTTGGCGGCTCCCGCGTCTAGTCGGGCACGGGTGCACCACGCTGCTGACGATGGTTTTGTGCGGTCGGTCGCCGCCTATGTGGGAAGCCTCGGCTACTCTCCCGTCCCTGCGTCGGATGGGGACGCATTCGGAATCGATTTAGCGGTCGAGGATCCCCGTACTGGATTGTTCGGGATCGGGATTGAATGCGACTCGCCGCGGCACGAGTTGCTCGAGCGGGCGAGAGCGCGGGAAATCTGGCGGCCAGCGGTCCTGCGACGCGCGATTCCCGTCATTCACCGCGTATCTCCCCATGCCTGGTATCACCGGCCCGACGAGGAGCGTGGGCGATTGAATACGGCATTGCGCACTGCCCTAGCTTGAGGAGACCGACATGTCTGGACCGAAAGTCGTTCGTATCGTGACTCGAGAAGAGGTCGAGGCGGTCTGCCGGCGGGAAATCGCATTCGCACGCGCGGCGGCCGACGATCTGATGCGGGTATATGATCGCGGTGGACGCCTCACTCCGGAGGTAGAACAGGGAATCCGGGCCAGCATCGGGCGACTAACCACGCTTCTGTCCTCCGGGCGCTACCTCGAAGTTCAGAAGCAGGCACCGGAGGTTGCGGCGTTCTTGAAGTCGGAAGCTGAACGCGTGACGCGCGAAGCGATCTCGGCAGCCGAGACAGACCGTCAGCGCCGGCGGCGGCTTGCTGATTCAGCGACGAGCTTAATCCAGGCCTTCATGGCTGCCGGCAAAGATGTTCCGGCCGAACTCTCGGCAGTCCCTCAGAAAGTCGGAGGCGCAGATGAGGCTGCGCTGTCAGAGCTCAGGACATTGCTCGACAGATGGCTGCGAGATTTGGCGGCCGTCCCACGTCCGGATCAGCGCACGAGCCCGGATCTCGAGCAGCTCGCGGCCCGTCTCGGCAATGCCGGTCCGCCGGTCACGCTAGATCAATGGACGGCGGCGAACGCTCCCGCACACCCCAACGACGCTCGGATCGACATCGCACTCGCAACGATTGATGCGCTCGGCGATGTCGAGCTCGTCGAGGCCCTGCGAGTCCGGCTTGAAGCCGTACGTGCCGCTCCCGCAGACAGGCGTGCCGTCCTAACCGATTCCCTACTTCTTGAAGCATCCCGGGAAGCTCAGCGCGTTCGAAACGAGGGTACCCTCCGTGCTCGGCTGCGTCAGATGTTGGCTGGCCTCGAGGCCATTGGCACGAAAGCATGTCTGGTTCAGGCTGGGGAACTCAAGGCGATGCTCGGAAACGGCGATTTATCCACCGCGGAAGGCCTGCTTATCGAGGCGAGCGCCGTGTCGGAGCGTGAAGTGGCCCAAGTGGCGGCCGACGGCCGCCGCAGGGCCGTGCTCAGTGGGCTGGCAACTCTCGGCTACGAAGTCCGGGAGGGAATGGCGACAGCGTGGGTCCGGGATGGTCGCATTGTCTTGCGCAAGCCGGGAACAGCGGACTACGGAGTGGAGATCGGTGCGCCCGGAGACGTCTCACGTATGCAAGTGCGAATTGTCGGCTCGGACCAACCAGCTATACCTCGAGACAGCGTGCGCGACCGAGATCAAGAGGTCCTCTGGTGCTCCGAGGTATCGCGGCTCCAGGAGTTGGTTCAGCAGGCCGGCGGAGCGCTCGTCGTGGAGCGTGCTGCCGAGCCGGGAGTGCAGGCCGTGAAAACGGTCACGTTTGAAGACGCCGCGGTCACGAGCACTTGTGGCAACGAACGCCCGATGAGAGGAAGAACTCGCACGTAGGCGTCCGGCTCATTTCACTGAAGTGCTACCTCCCGCCTCGGCCAAACCTTAATTCCGCAACGCGGCTGAACGTGCTGTTGAACACGGTGGGTGTCGAAATCTGTCAGCGACGGATGCGTCGCAGCACGCCTGCTCTAGACCCATGCAGACCTTCTGCGCGCGTCAGCATTCCGGTACTAAGCCGGCGAATTGCTGCGGCTCGTTTAGGTGCATATCCTTACGAAATACGTGCAGAGTAGTGTGATCCGGGAACAAGACAGACAGTTTAAGACACTGTAGCTCGCAGATTTGCCGCTGTGCGCAACAGTCGTAGCTGATGATCCGCTTTCGATTCGGGAGGTTCGTTTGGCCGGTGTTCGCAAGACGTTAATCGCACACGGCCGACTCGCAATTCGCGAGATCCGTCTCGCACTGGCGAAGAACGGAAGCTTTGGTGCCGCAGTCATGACCTTTGAACAGGCCGCCGCGCGTCTCGCCGGCGGCTTCAGCCGCCCTATCGACCAGGACACGTTGCGGCAGACAATTCATCGCGTGCTCCCGACGACGAACCTGGGCGAACTCGACGGCATTAAGTTGCTGCCCGGGATGACGGGGGCCGCCGCTGACACCCTGCACAAGGCCTGGCGCGCCGGCATCGACCTCCAGGCACGCGCGACGGAGAACCCGCGCCTCAACGCCGTCGCAGCTTTGGAGCAGGCGGTGGTTGCTGCGTTGCCGCCCGGCATGCTTCGTCCGTGCGACCTCGCTGCCCTGGCCGTCAAGCGCCTCGACCACGCTCCAGCGGTGCTGGGCCGGATCGAGGTCGTCGGCCTGACCGAGATGTCGCCGTGCTGGCGCCCTCTGCTGACTGCGCTCGCCGGCAAGTTGCCGGTGACCTGGATGGCAGGTCCGCGGCACGTCCCGGATTGGCTCGGCGAAACAGGTGCCGTCGTGTCGAACACTCCTGCCCTGTCTCCATCCGTCGCCATTGAGAGCGCCGCGACGGCGCTGCACGAGGCCATCGAGGCCGTGCGCTGGGCCCGCGAGCTGGTCGCGAGCGGACGCGCCCGGCCGTCTGAGATCGCGATCGCCGCGGCCAGCCCGGCCGAATACGATGACCATCTCCTGACGTTGCGGTCGGACGCCAACATCGACATCCGCTTCGTGCACGGCACCAGCGCGATGGCGACCCGCGACGGACAGGCCGCAGCCGCCCTCGCCGACGTTCTCGCGAGGGGCCTGTCGCAGGTGCGTGTCCGGCGCCTGGCCTCGCTCTGCCGCGACTGCGGTCTCTTCGACGGACTGCCGGACGGCTGGACCCGCGTGCTGCCCGTCGACGCGCCTCTGACTTCCGTCCGGGCCTGGGACAGGATGATCGGGTCCCTCGCCGCGAGCGACTGGCCGGACCGCGTCGACCATGGGCCGAAGCTCCGCGCGGTGGTGGACGTTCTTGGCAAAGGTTTGGACGAGGCCGAAGCGGTCGGACGCGCCGTTCTGGGGAAGCCGGCCCTGAAGATCTGGCTGAAAGGCCTGCAGAACGGACCGGCCGCGGCCCTGCCTTTGACGCTCTTGGCTCTTCGCATCGACGACAGCTCCGAGGCTCCCGCCGCCATTGCCTGGATGCCGGCCTCCGCCCTGGCGGCGAGCCCGCGCCCGTTCGTGCGCCTGCTCGGGCTGACGTCGCGTGCTTGGCCCCGCCTCGCCTCGGAGGACCGACTTCTCCCCGACCACGTCGTCCGCGCCGAGGAGCTCGACCCGCTACCCATCGGCGCCGCCGACAGGCGCGACTTCGACACAATTCTGACGACGACCGCCGCCGAGGTGGTTCTCTCGCGCCCGCGCCGCGACGGTGAAGGCCGGCTGCTCGGCAAGAGCCCGCTGCTGCACGGCATCGCCGCCGACGAGGCATATCTTCGGCGCAACCGCACGCCGCTGCATGCCATGAGCGAGGCCGATCGGCTCGCGGCCCGGATGGACGAGCACCGCGCGTCGCCGCTCGCGATCTCGGCTGAGGGGTGCTGGATAGACTGGCACCGGGCCGAGGTGACGCCGCACGACGGTCTAGTGCGAGCCGGACATCCGATGGTCGCCCACGTGCTGGGACGCGACCAGTCCGCGACATCGCTGCGCAAGCTGCTGCGCGATCCGCTGGGTTTCGTGTGGAAATACGGGCTCGGCTGGAAGGCCCCGTCAATGGGCGGAGAGCCTCTGACGCTCGAACATCGCGAGTACGGCGAGATCCTGCATCTGGCGCTCGAAGGCGCGGTAAAGCGGCTCGAGGCGGCTGGAGGGTTGGCCGCGGCTACTCCCGCCGCCGTCGAGGCAGCGGTTGCCGAGGCGCTCGCGGCGGCAGCCGCCGGGTTCGAGGCGGAGCGCGCCGTTCCCCCGCCCGCCATCTGGCGCCGGACGCTTGGCGAGGTGCGCGAGCTGGCGGGCGACGTGGTCAGGCCCGACGGCGAGGCGCCGCTCCCCGGCCAGCGCAGCTTCGCCGAGGTGCCGTTCGCACGCGCCGATCATGCCGACGTCGGGAACCTGCCGTGGGACGCCGCCGCGCCCGTCGAGATCCCCGGCACGGCCTTCCGCACGTCTGGCGCCATCGACAGGCTCGACCTCTCCGGCGACGGGACGCTGGCCAGGGTGTCGGACTACAAGACCGGCCGTCCACCAAAGGACGGCGAACCCTACGTGCTGGCCGGCGGCAGGGAACTCCAACGCTGCATCTACTCGTTCGCCGTCAAGGCGCTGCTCGGCGCACACGTCCAGGTCGAGGCGGCGCTGCGCTATCCGCGCTTCGGCCGGTTCCTGCCGCTTGAGAACGGAGACACCGTGCTCGCCGAACTGACGGGTTACCTCGTCGCGTCTCGTGACAGCCTCCGCGCCGGGCGTGCGCTCGTGGGGCCAGACACGGCGGACAAGTACAATGACCTCGCCTTTGCCCTGCCGGCAAACGCCGCCAAGGCCTATTACCGCCGAAAAGCAGATGCCGCGACCGAGGCCATGGGCGACGCCGCGCTTGTCTGGGAGGCGATCTGATGACCGCGATCTCCAGGACGCTGACCGACGAGGCGGCTCGCATCACCGCCATGACGGCCCACGACCGCTCCATGTTGGTCGAGGCCGGCGCCGGATCGGGAAAGACGGCGGTTATGGCCGGCCGCATCGCCATGATGCTGGCCTCCGGCGTCAGGCCCCGCAACATCGTCGCGGTGACCTTCACGGAGCTCGCAGCCAGCGAGCTGCTCGCCCGGGTACGTGACTTTGTCGAGGAGCTGCTCGCCGGCCGCGTCCCGGTGGAGCTGCGCATCGTCCTTCACGGCGGCCCGGACTCCTCCCAGACGGCGGCGCTGCGGACGGCCGGTTCCGAGATCGACGAGATCACCTGCTCAACGATCCACGGCTTCTGCCAAAAGCTGATTAAGCCCTATCCCGCCGAGGCGGACATCGACCCCGGCGCCTCCGTGGCGGACCGTAACGAAGCCGACTTGGCCTTCGCGGACCTCCGCGACGCGTGGATCCGCGAGCGACTCGGCGACGCCGGCAGCCCGCTCCTCGCCGAGATGGTCGCGGTGGATCCCGTCGAGACGGTTGGTGCGGTGACCCGCGTCTCGGATTGCATGCGCCGCTCCCGCGACGTGCAGCCACCGCCCGTGCGGCCCCTCGCCGTAGCAGTGGGCGCTTTCCGCGACCGCGTCGCCGAGTTCCGCGCGTTCATGGACGGGGCCAGTTGCGCTGAGGCCGACACGGCCGCATGGCTTGGCTGCTTCGAGGCCATGGCAGCGGCCTCGGCTTCGGCTCTGTCGGATGATGGTCCCGCCGTCCTCGTGCGCCTGGTCAACACGGCCGCGCACGAGGATCTGTGCACGAAGACCGGCTTCAAGGCTTACAAGAAGAAGGGCCCCTGGAACACTGCCGCGAAGGCGGCGGGCTTGTCGAAGACGGAGGGCGAGCGCCTGTTCGACGCCGCCGAGCGCCACTACAAGGCGGCCTGCGAGGCCTGGACGGCCACCATCACCAATGCGTCGGCCCGTTTGCTGTCCGACCTCATGGCCGAGCTGCGTCCGCTGATCGGCCGCTTTGCGGCCTACAAGCGCGCCGCCGCGCTTCTCGACTTCGACGATCTCGTCTATGCCGCGCGGGACCTGCTGCGCCGACATGAGCCCGTCCGCCAGGCGCTCGCCGCCCGCTATGCGCGGGTGCTCGTCGACGAGTTCCAGGACACCGATCCGATCCAGTCGGAGATATTCTGGCGCCTGTGCGGCGAGGCCGCGCCGGGCTCCGATGACTGGCAGGCGCGCGTGTTGCGGCCCGGCGCGCTCTTCCTGGTTGGCGATCCCAAGCAGGCCATCTACCGCTTCCGCGGGGCGGATGTGCGGGCCTACGTAGCGGCGCGGGAGGCCATCGCCGCGCAGGATTCGACGAGCGTCGTCGCCATCGCGACGAATTTCCGCTCCTGCCGCTCGATCCTGGAGTTCGTGAACGGCCGCTTCGAGACGCCGCTTTCGGTCACCAACAACCAGCCGGGATTCACCGCCCTCGACCATTGGCACCCGGACCGGGGAGAGCATCCCTGCGTGGCCGCGCTCGACGTCGAGGTGCCGCCGGGCGGGGAATCGGACGCGCAGCGCTCGGCCGAAGCCGAGGCCGTGGCGGAGTTCTGCGCCCGTTTGATTGGCAGCCACCAGGTCTACGACCACAAGCTCGACGCCCATCGCGTCTGCCGTCCGGGCGACATCGCCCTATTAGCACCGACCGGAAACGACCTCTGGCGCTTCGAGGAGGCGCTGGAACGCCGCGGCGTCCCCGTCGCGACCCAGGCGGGGAAGGGCTTCTTCTGGCGTCAGGAGATCCAGGACCTGATCGCGCTGACGCGCGTTTTGGCCGACGCCCGCGACACGCTTGCCTTGGGGGCGTTGCTGCGCGGGCCGCTCGTCGGCCTGACTGAGGAGGAGCTGCTCGACATCGTCTGGGCGCTGCCGCGCGATGCCGGCGCGACCGGCCCAGCCCGCCTCAACCTGTGGACCGATCCGGCCCATATCGCGCACCCGGTCGCCTCGGACATGCTGTCGCGGCTGCAGGAACTCGCCAAGCGCGTCAACGGTACCACGCCGCACGACCTGCTCTCGCGGGCCATGGCCGAGATGCGGGTCCGCGCCACGATCCTCGTGCGCCACCGCGGCCAGGCCGAGCGTGCCTTGGCCAACGTCGACATGTACCTGAACCTTTCCCGACCCTACGCCATCCGAGGACTGCGCGCTTTCGCCGAGGCGATGGCGGTGGCATGGGAGGACGAGGCCAAGGCCGGCGAGGGTCGTCCGGACGCCCAGGAGGAATCCGTCTCCCTTTACACAATCCACGCCGCCAAGGGCCTGGAGTGGCCGGTGGTGGTGCCCGTAAACACCTCGACCAAGCTGATGGAGGGCGTCGGCGCGGTGATCGACCGCCAGTCGTCCTGCTTGTTCTGCAAGGTCTTCGGCGTTGCTCCGGCCGGATACGAGGCGGCAGCCGACGACGAGAAGGCCGAGATCGCCCGCGAACGCGTCCGGCTCTGGTACGTCGCCGCGACCCGGGCCCGCGAGCTGCTCGTCGTGCCGCGCCTCTCGACGGGAGTGGGCGGCCGCAGTTGGCTAGGCGTGGTCGAGCTAACACTCGACGAGCTGCCGGCCGTCGGCGTGTCGCACTATCCGGACACCCTGTCGGCTCCGGCGGCGCATGCGCCAAACGCCCAGACCCGCACCGTCTTTGCGGCCGAGGCCTCCGTGGTGCTCGCCGCGTCGCGCGGACTCGCCTGGAAGTCGCCCAGCCGCCACGAGGACCGCGACAAGCCGACGGCCGTGGCGCAAGAGCCGGAGGTCCTGGTCGCCTCTGAGGAGACCGGAGGCGAGGATGCGATCGAGGACGAGGAAATCCAGGGCGGACGCGAGCGCGGTCTCGTCATGCACAAGCTCTTCGAGGAGGTCCTGAATGGCGAGACGTCCGACGGCGAGGCTGCGCTTGCGGCACGCGCGGCTGTGCTGATCGCCGAGCTGGGCTACATGCCGGCGGAGGACCCGAAGTACGGCTGCTCGCCACGCGAACTGGCAAGAACGGTACGGCGTGCGCTGGCTCTGCCAGAGATCGCGGCCGTGCGCCCCACCCTTCTCCCTGAGTGCCAGGTGTACGGCTTCTCCGCCGAAGCCTCGGTAGACATGATCGTCTACGGCATTGCCGACGCGATCGCATTCGATGGCATGGCACCCACCCTGGTGGTGGACTGGAAGAGCGACGTGGATCCGTCGGAGAGCATCGTGTCCGGGTACCGAGACCAGGTCGGCGACTATCTGCGCGCAACCGGTGTGCCCGAGGGCCTAATCGTGTTCCCGACTAGCGGACGCGTCGTCCGCGTTGTCGCCTAATATTGGAAACGTGCGAACACGCGTTTCCAACCAGGCAGTCAGTTCCTGCTTTTTGGCGAACACGCGGTATCGATAGTCCGCATTTGGCGTCCGGAGCACACCTGCGTCTCCAAACAGGTTTTTCAAAATTTCTGGGCGACGGGATCTGACAACCACGCGTTCAGCGTTGTTGCGGTCGGCCACTGCGGAGATAAAGCCGTCGTTGAAGCAAACCCACATGCGCGCTCCCTCAGGATCGCGCGATGTTGGCGACGACGTCGCCGGTGTAGTGGTGCTCTTCACTCCATTCCGCGTCATCCAGCTTGATACGGAGGTGCGGCTGTTCCGGCGGTTGCTCTCCGAACCAGGTAGCATTTACCTTGACCCGGCATCCCATGCCGTTCTGGACGAATGCATCCGGCTCGTTTGCGATCAGAAACGTTCCATTCGCTAGCCCGGAACGGTAGGTCCCGCCTTTTCGGATGTGGATCACGCGGGCGTTCTCGACAAACTTCGTCGAAACGGGTTTCGCATTTTGGCAAGTGTCAGGGGTGGTCGTATTTTTCCAGCCGATTTTCATGAGCCTACCTCCGTAAATGATCGAGTAAGTAAGTTCGGTACTATCTATTCACCCATACATATCTATCGTTTGAGGCAACGATATCGCCTTGTGTTTTAATGGCATTGATATTTGCGTAGACGGTCGCACGGTTTGAATCAGGGAAATTTGCGACGATCTCAGCCGACGATAGGCCTGAGTCCCCTGCCTGCTTCAGCAACTCGCGGATGCGCCCACGTTGGCTGCTTGCTCGACGCTTGCCCTCCTTTTCACCGGATTCGCTTAACCCTAGAGCTTGCAGAGATTGAATGGCCTTGGTTAGCTTTTCTAGCCGGCTGCGAACCTCTTCTCGCTCTACGATAAGCCTGGAGAGCGCCGCGTTGATGTCTTCGCTGTTCATTGGATCCCTCGTTTTCAGTACCAAGACCATAGCTGAACTATCTATTTTTTTCAACATAAAAATATGAATTTCGTAAGTTTTTCTAGGCGTGTGTAGCGACCGTTGCGCTCTGGGCGGTCGTCTGGACGCGAACCAGAAGGCACGACGCTTTGCCGCCCTCGAAACACACGGCGGGCGCCAGGACCAGTATCGAGCAACCCCAAGTTGCAGCTGGTCGCCATGGTGCGGACAGCAGTGTCTGCAGGCTGGGTCTCGGCTGATGCGAGCCATGCGGCACGATGCCGGGCCGCGACCGGCTACAGCCAGGCCCACGACGCCTATAACCAGATCTCGCCAGAGACGCCGGTGCCGCCTTGTTCGTCCAGGACGACGATGCATGCGGCCCCCGGCAGTGGTACTCGCCATCAGCCGTCGAGCATTCTCGGAGCGCCCTCTATGTGCCGGAAGGGTTCTCGCGGCGGCCTGCGTCGCCGAGGGTCGAGCGCGCTTGGGACCGCATGCGTGAAATCGTGGCCGCCGCGAAGGCTCACGAGGAGGAGGATCATCAGGCGCAGGAGATAACCGGCCTCATCGCTGCTGATAGGGCGATGGATCAGGCGTTCGCGAGTGTGAGCGCGTATGCCCTTCGGATGCGCGTGGAGAGGGCGACAACCCCAGCCGGTCTCTCGGTCAAGGCCGCCATGATCGCATCCCTCCACGCAGAGATGGACGAACTGCGCCAAGCCCGGGATGGATACGATCCGAACAACCGGAGCCCGTTTCCGGACCTGTGCTCGCTGCTCTTGGACCTGATCGAAGCGGGCGAGCGCGGCGGCGCAAGTGCAGGGGAGGGAGTCTAGGAACCGAGGAGGTTGACGCGCGTCCTCTGGCCAGCAAGAGCGATCAAAGATTCAGCCCCGAACGAGGCCCCGCAGCATGCCCCCGCTGCGGGGTCTTTTTCTTTCTAGAGAGCCAGCAGGGTTCACCCCCCGCTGCGGTTCGCATACCGATCCTTCTTCTGCCTGTTTGTCTGACCTTCCTGCGTTTTAGCAGGAGCAATAATCAGCTTGAACCGGACCGTGTTCTGTTTCCAAGAAGGGCGCTTGCGGGCTTTATGGCTCATGAATGCCGTCTCCGTTGCAGTGGAGCGGATGCTACTCGAAAGGGCGCTTGCCGGCTTCACCGAAACGCCGACAACCCGCGCTGTCAAAGTCAGGCCGATTCTTCACGAGCCAGTGAAGCGGCGAGCTTCCGCCGCAGCATATGCAATCGCTGGGCTGCTTCGGCGAAGTTTGGCGTTTCGCTCATCCATCGCAGCTCGCATGTAAGCCATCAAGTCGCCGATCACTCTCTCTATCGCCTGCCGCCGGATTCCGGCCTTGTCGGCAGCAACCAAGCATTCAAAACCTAGGCGACACGCCTCCGCATCCATCCGGCCGGGCGTGACGAGTGTTTGCGGCAGATTTTCAGAAATCCACGCGGCCAAAAACGTTCGAACGCGCTGCGCCAACTCCGCCTGTGGCTTGGTCACTTCAGTACCAGCTTTGTTGAAAAGGACGGCTTCTCATAAGCCCAGGGTCGGCGCGCTGTCACCAGAACCGTCTATAATTCGGCCCAACAAATCGGGTCGTTCTGACTCGACCAGACTTCCACTGGAGTGATGCGGGACGCCAGGCTCTCTGACGTGATGCCGATGTTGCCGGGTGCCTGCACGGTGCTCGCTAGCGGAAGAGTCCGGCCACAGCGAGGGTTACACCGACTGCCAGGGAAGTGACGATGAGCAGGGGGCAGATCCAAATGCACGTCATCGTTCCGCAGGAACGCGCGCCTTTGTCCGCGTCTGACTATATGGCTGCCGCCAGCGTGCAATGTGGTTGGGTATCGAGGCCCCTTCGAGGCGGTTCACTCGTCACACAGCAGAGGTCCTGATGTTCCCGTACTCCACCAGCAGCATCGATAGCTGTCGCACTAGAGCCTGCCGACCGAATGAGCCAGCCGCCCCGCAGTAAGATGAACCGAAACGGCCACCTACTGACGACCGTTCTAAGAAGCCCTGCAGCATGCCAGCTGCAGGGCTTTGATTAACCGCCATCACGCTCAGGCGTGCCCGGAGTACCGCACAGCGGTCATTTTGAAAAAACTAGAACCGAGAAGCTGTTTTCTCTAAATGTGTTTGGATAGAACGGGCTCACGGCTGTGTTTATCTTCTTGCCAAAATCAGCGGCCCCCTCGGCAGTCATAGAATACAGCTTCTGATGCTCTTCGTCATAGGCAAGAACCTTCACCATAGCCCTTGTCCCTAGAGCTTCGACCGGCTTGTAGGAATCAGCGTCGACCTGCTCGAAGACGTTCAGATTGGCGCTGAGGCCATTCGCGGCAAATAACCGCTTACTTTTCGGGTCGAAGACCAGGCCGTCGTTGCCGCCGCCAATCTCGGCTGTGTAGCCGACGGACCCGTTTTCCGTGTTCATAACAATGAGCGATGGCTTGATCCGGTCATTTCCCCGGCACGCCACAAACAGGCGCTTGTTGCCAGCGTCCAGCGCTGTGCTGTTGGCCTGCCCGCAACCTGTGGTTGGCCACTGAGCCGAAACCGTCATGCCTTTGGTGTCGATCCGATAGACGAGGTCGAGATCCCTGGCGGCCAAGAACATCGTGCCCGCTTCGTCGAAGGCGGCATGCTCCAGCTTCTTGCTTGCGAGTTTGATCGAGCCAATCTTTTGAAGCGACGGCGTTTCGAGGACGACAATTTCTGAACCGGTCGCGCCCGCGGCCATGTTGACAAAAAGCCGCTTTGTGGCGGGATCGTAGTGGCTGGTGTCGAGTTCCTCACCGATCTTGATCGGCTCGCTTGCCTCCAGAGTGGAGAGTTTGAACGGCGTCAGTGTTCCATTCTCGTTGTTCGAGACGCCGAGATCGAACTCCGGGATGAGAACCGCGCCGTTCGAGCTCGCTGCCGGCGTGCCTTGAACCGTGGTGAGCAGACCTCCGGTTTTCGCATCGACGACCTGCAGGCCATTTTTCCTGTGGCCGAGAAAAAGGCGGTTCGCACTGCTGTCGAACGTGATGTAGTCAAAAGCGGCCGTACCGCTGGTCACCGGGATCGTTCGTTCGAGGTGCCAACCATCATAAGGCAGCGCGGGCGTGACTGATAAGGCCGTTAGCAACAGAAATACGGACGCACGCATAGTACCTCCCATGTGGCCGATGCCCGTTTTGGGTCGTTCGTTCACGTGCAGGCTACTCCTGGACCAAGGCGCAGTACAGCAGGCGCTACCATTAGCGCCGAGCACCGCAGGCTGCTGCGCCAACCAATGTCTGTGACGTTTGGAGGCCGGCGAGACCAGGCAGTGCTGCGGAAAGCGTCGTTTCCCAAGCCGTGGCCAGATCTATCCCTTGTAGGCGACGAGGACTGCTCCGATTGCGATGAGCGCCACCCCAAGCCAATTCAAGGTAGCCAGGCGCTCGCCGAGAAAAGCAGCCCCAAAAACCGCAACGAGCACAACGCTCAGCTTATCGATCGGGGCGACGCGAGCGGCATCCCCGAGCTTCAGCGCCCTGAAATAGCAAATCCAGGATGCCCCGGTGGCCAAGCCGGAGAGCGTCAGGAAGGCATAAGTCTTCCCCGATACAGAGGCTAAGGGTTGCCACTGTCCGGTGCCCGCCAGGATCGCCCCCAAGGCGCAGATGATGACGCATGTGCGAATGAAGGTCGCAAAATCCGAGTTGACGTTCTCGATCCCCACCTTCGCGAAAACCGCAGTCAGGGCGGCAAAGGTCGCTGAAAGCAAGGCCCAGAGCTGCCAGGATTGATTAAACGTCTTCATCCAGCCATCTCCGCCACGTCTGGGTGACGATCAGCTCTGCGTGTTCACTTCGTCAAGCTGACCTGTCCAGAAAGAGGCCCCACGCCCTTCGGCACGGGCACGTCAGAGGCTGCGTAGCTGAAGGTATGCTTCGGGTAGCCCGGTCTACTGAGGAACCCGAGCCGGCCCAACTCGTTATCGGCCCAAGTTTGGATGATCCATCCATGTATCGACCAACCCCTGCAGCGTGCTCCCGCTGCAGGGGTTTTTATTATGCGCTTGCGCTTCGGGCCGATAATAGCGGCGAACCCGCCCCTTGGGGCAAGCGGCCGCGGCTTCTCAGAACTTGTAGTTCAGGCCGACACGGACAACGCCCGCATCGTTGTTCTTGCGCGTGGAGACGACCACGCGATCGCCGACGCCATTAAACACCTCGGTGGCGTTGTGATTGCCACGATCGATGTTCACGTAGAGACCTTCGATCTTGGCCGTCCAGTTCGGGGTGAAGGCGTACTCGACGCCGCCGCCGAGGGTCCATCCGGCCTTCACATCGCTGTTCCTGCGGAAAAAGTCGTTTCCGCCGAAGCCCGCATAGGCCAGACCGCCAGTCACGTAGATCAGGGCGCGATCAAAGGCGTAACCGATGCGGCCGCGGACGGTCCCGAACACGTTGTTCGAGTTGGAACGGCCAACGCCAACGGGGTTTCCGAAAGCGTCGACGTAAACAACGCCCACGTTGCGGCGATTGCGGCCGATGTCGGCATAATCGATGTCAGCTTCGACGCCAGCCACGATCTGGCCGAACTGCCAGTTGTAACCAGCCTGAACGCCGCCAATGAAGCCAGACGTGTCGCCGTTGCTCGTTGTCGTCGTCACGCCAGTGACGGTGTTCGCGAACGTGGTGCTCTGGTTTTTCGCAAAAGCGCCGCCCGCATTCACGCCGACATAAAAGCCCGTCCAGGTAAACACCGGGGCGTAGACGATCGGCGCCATCGGAGCGCCCTTTGACGTCGGAAGGTCAGCTGCCATAGCGCCCGAAGCGGCGAGGACGCCAGCTGCGGCAAGAGTGAAAGATCGCATCATGTTAGGGGCTCCTAGGGTTGGAGCCAGTATCTGCTCCCCTTTTAGGACATTTGGCTAGGGCAAAAGAGCAACACTGGCGCGGCTCAAAAATATGCGTGCGCTGACAGCTTGCCAACCGGCAAAAAATTCCCGACACTATCCATTATCTTCTTCCGGCTTGAGCCCCTGAGGAGGATAAAACGGCCGCCGTTTCGCATCCGGCGGCCGTTTTGTTTGGGATTTTGTATAGTTGGCTCCGTGAATATTGAGAATTTGTATATTCCACTGCTGCAACCAACATCTACGCCCTGCGATCCCGCCAGGGCGCGCCGGCCGGGCCGTGTTGATGGCGTTCGATCTGCTGGAACGTTATGGCCGAGATCTCCGGCCGCTGCCGCTCGTGGAGCGCCGCGCCGAGCTGCAGCGCCTTCTGGCCGAACCCGTAGATCGTATCGTGGACGCCCACGACGAACACGGGCCGGACCTGTTTCGGCACGCCTGCGCGATGGGGCTTGAGGGCATCGTCTGTAAGCGGAAGGACAGCGCCTATCGCTCGGGAATCTCGCCGGCCTGGTTGAAGGCCAGATGCCCGAGAGCCGATAAAAGCCTCCGAGTGTCACACGCTCGACTTGTTGAGCAATCCCGTGATGGCCGTGATGATCTGGGCCGGTACGAAGGGCTTTTGAACCAAGATGCTGTTTGGAACGCCGTTTGCCGACCATTCGCCACTACCCGCGCCCGTCATGTAGATGATTGGGATTTCGGGGACGAGTTCGCGAGCACGGTGAGCCACCTGCCACCCGTCAGGTCCAGGCCCTAGGTGGACGTCCGTGATTACTCCGCTGAACCGGGCCATATCTGCTTCGACTTCCTTGAAGGCAGCCGTGCCATCTCTAGCCAAGATGCAGGTGAATCCTGCCTCTGAAAGCGCGTCCTCTAACTGCAAAGCGATGAGGGGTTCGTCATCAACCAGAAGAAGCAGGATCGTTGTGCCGTCATTCATCAACTGCCGCCTGTATTTGATCTGCCCTCACAGTACGTGGTTGAGGATGATCCGGATCGAGGGAGCCGGGCCGTGCGGGTGTTCATGACCTCCGGCGCACATTCCAGGACGGCCAACAGCGCATCGTCAGGAGCAATGGCGGATGTAAGCGGCTCAGTGGCTGCATTGCGAAGAGCAGCGAGCCTCAGGGTTGCGCTCATTCTCGGCCCAAGTCGAATCCCGAACTAACGAGCCCCGGAAAGGGGGGAAGCTGGCTACGGCGAAAGCTTGTACGAGCAGCCTGTGTGTGCCCCTCTCGCGTGAGAGGAAGCCCAGATGAAAACCACCTGCTGCACGGCATGCTACAGGCAATTAGGGGCCACCAGGTTGGACCTGCCACATCAGGATCTCCGCGAGACGGCCACCCAGAAATTCGGTGCTGGGTTCTGGGGCTGGAGCGAGACCAGTTTCGTTTGTTCCGTCTGCGAACAGAGCATCCAACATACCAACAGCAAAACGCACCCGGGCGCATGCTGGACACGGAGCGACGCCCGTATCGTTCGCGTGACTGGCCTGTGAGAGCTGGTGGCCAACGGGGCGGCAGTTTGTGCCAACCTCGCCGAGCGGCCCCGATAACGCCGCCTAAAAAAGGGTAGGCGAGTGGGCTATTGAGGCGCAGCGTCCTTTAGGCCACGAGGGCGGCAATCCGCCATGTCCCGTTGCTCCGGGATGCGGCCATGCCCTCTTACTTTTTTCGCTATGCGAACGGAGTACCTATAATCGAAGCAGACCCCCTCATCCTTGAAAACGAGACTGAAGCCCTGTCAGAGGCCAATTTGGCTGCAGTGGACATTTGGGCCGAGGGAAAGCGCCTTGGAGAAGATCGTTCGCATTGGCGGGTCGAGGTGTACGATGACGCAGACCACCTGCTTTTCACTGTTCCATTCAGTGAAGCGCTGGAAAGCTCGTGAGCGCCTGACAGGGCTGGTTAAAGCAGCAGCGCGAAGTGTGGGGCCTTCTCCGGCTTTGGAATGATCATCACGCAAAAGCTCGGAACGAAATGAGCCCGCCGTTGCGCCGCCGGCGGGCTCAATACGCTGCAGGTACACTGGAGGGGACTTTCCTGCCCCGCCAATATGCGCCGGTACGGTTAAGGCGCGCCTAACATCAGGAAGGCCCACCGCAGCTGGCTTCATGACTCGACGCTTTCATGCCCCCTGGTCGACCTCCCGCATCCCCGGCGGCTTCCTCGTGTCCGACGCGACAGGCTGCCGGCTGATCTACTGCTACGCCGACTTCGAGGGCCGTAGCTCCGTGATGGGCCAAATGGACGCCGCGACGGCAGAGCGCGTTGCCCAAGCCATCGCCCAGCCGCCGGCGCTGCTGAAAGGCGAGGGGGGCGAGGTTTCAAAGTTCTCATCTGTAACGTTGATCCCGGCCGGCCCGTGGAGCGTGGAGGACAGCGACGGCATGTTCCGAGTGAACTCGCCGGGCTATGCGCTCGCCTGCGTCTACTACGCCGATCGCAGGGCAGGGGATCTCACCTGGGACGAAGCGAGGCGGATCGCGGCCAATGTGGCGAAGCTTCCGACGCTATGCCAAACCAGGGCATGACCTTCGTCGTTTACGCCGGAGCGGCGCTCGCCGAGATCGCTGGCTGTTTCGCTTTCTGGGCTTGGCTGCGCCTCGACCGATCGCCCGCGTGGCTCCTGCCCGGAATGATGTCGCTTGCCTTGTTCGCCTACCTGCTGACGCTGGTGGAGAGTGAAGCCGCAGGACGGGCCTACGCAGCTTATGGCGGGATCTACATCGTCGCGGCGATCCTCTGGCTATGGGGCTTCGAGGGACACCGGCCAGACCGATGGGACCTAGCTGGAGGAGCAATCTGCCTCGCGGGGAGCTGGCTCATTCTGTTCGGCCCTCGCGGCAGCGCCTGATCTGCAGAGAACCCGGGCAGCTGCCTCTGAATGTCCCGCAAGGTACAGCCACGATCGATGCGTGGACCTGTTCAAGTGGCCAGCCGACACGTCGCTTGATGCCGCTCAGTTAGGCAGTCCAAGCGCCCTTCTGATCTCGTCGCGCGCTCCGGCATAGTCGGCCTTGAACTCGGCATTCGACATGATTGCTGCACCCAGGGCCGAACCGGCCCGGAAGCCTGCTTCAAGGTCCGAACGATAATGGAGACCCGCAACAACCCGGCTCTCGGCGTATTCTCCAGCGCGTCTCCAGATCTCGTCGTGCTTTTCCGGGAGCATCATCGTGAGAACTGCCGCTACGGCGGTCACCCGCGTCGTATGGCCGGACGGGTAAGAGCCGCTCTTGCTTGGCCTTCCGAGTGACTTGATCTCGGGATTGGCCAGATAGGGCCGGATTCGCCCAAAAAAGGGCTTGGCCGGATCAACCGATGCATCCTCGCTTTCACCAACTCGCGCAAAGAGGTGGGAAGCCTTGGGGAGCGCTTCGGCCTTGAACGCCGGGCCAAAGGTGCGGGCGTACATGTCGAAGACGCTCTCTTCGTCGTCGGCGGCCGCTAACGCAGCGCGCTCGGGAGGCGCTGCTTTCTGAACAGCCAAAACCTCGGCCGATTGCTCTTTTGCGGCATCGCTATCGTTGGCGACCGGCCGCGGCAAGAAAACCCGCAGATCGATGTCCTTGGCCGTCACGTACGGTGCCTCGCCGGCAATCACGGGTGAGGCCAGAAGCATGAGAGCGAGAGCGGTGCGCACAAGCATGGATGCGGTCTCCTGATGCATGACCAAAACGATCAGCGCTGCCTCTAGAGGCAGCGCTGCGAGACTTGTCGAGCGGCACGAAGCCATTGGCTAAGCTGGACAACGCTTACGTTCACCAGCTCTCGAGTGGAATGGTGAGCCATCCGCTGAGCAGCAAGACGACACCTGCCATCAGCCCCAAGGTGACGAACAGCAGCACGGGAAAGAACCCGGAACTGGTTGGCTGGGCAACGACGGTATGAGTGGATGGTGAGAACACGCTGGCAATAGCCATTTCATTTCTCCCAGTGGGAACTGCGCCAAAGCTAGAGTGCGCCTAAGCAGCATGCGCCGTGGTGCGAAATGACACGCGGGGAAGTCTTAGAGCGCCAGGAGCAAGCCTGCCTAAGTGGCAGGTCCACGGGTTCGGCTTGTTGCACGGCTGCCGGAGCCTCGACAGGAAAAAGCCCCGCGGCTGGCGGGGCGTTAGAGTTGCCTCAGGAAGGGTGCTGTCGGTGAGGTCGCTTTTTATTGCATATGGCGAGCGACAAGGCTGTGACTTGCTGCACACGGCTTGCTGAAGGAGTGGCGATCAGCGGCCTGGCTGGCCCGTTTACCTGTTTCACGGCCTGTTTTCTGTAAGCGTGCTATGATCATGCTCGGACTTATCTGGGCGTCAACGCCTTGACGAAGTCGAGGGTGGGACCAAGGCCGAGGTCCTGGACAGGTGCCGACGTGACGAGAAGACGGGCCACGACGCCGCAATAAGACGCAACGCGTGCTCGTGAGGCAAAGCCAACGCTTATATGGCAGCGCTCAGGGTGCGGCTTCGGATCGTTGATTCGTGAATACGTCGCATTCAAGATTGGTCAGCGGTAAGTGGGATGATTGCGCGAGCCGAAAGCTCATCAAGTGCGTCCACTATGTACCTTGAGTAGTGCCTTTCAATCATCGTTGAACTGGTGTCGTGGAGAGCTGCCACCAACCGCGTCGGCAAGCCCGCCCGAAGCCCTCGTACTATCGAGCTATGTCTTAGCGCATAGGGGACCGTGTCAGACGAAAGCCCCGCTCGGGCGATGATTTTTGCCCAGGGGCGGGTGAACTCGGCTGCCGAGCTCCATGGTGCGCGGCGGTCACGCACCCATTTCACGAGCTGAACCTGCCGCCACCGCCAGCGCTCAAGGAGGCATTCGTTCGCAGCTCGCTGTTCGACCGCCGGCCGGAGCGCTGCGATTACATCCGGTCCCACCCTGAAAGGTGTACGATCAACACGCTTCGTCCCCCGACCCTTGCGGCTGGTTGGAATCAAAAGTCGCTGGCTATCAATCTGGACGTCGGCAACGGTCATCCGGATGACCTGAGAAAAGCGTGCACCTGTTGCTGCGAGCGTGACGACGAGGCGGGCAAGATCGCCCCCCCATTCGGTTTCCGCATCAATCTGCCAAGCACCAGCAATCAGCCTGCGAATCTCCTCGTCCGTCAGGACCTGCTTTCTCGCGGCGGCAACATGCGCCTCCTCCGAAGCAAGACCCTCCTTGATCGTTCCGGCCAACTCGATCGGCATGCGGGCACGATGGGCGCGACCGCTCGCATTGAGCGCCGCTTTTAAGTCGTTCACCAAACGTCGGACTGACGCCGGGGCCAACTGTGGTAAGCGCCCGAGCCAACTGCGGAGGTCATCCTCTGTTAATCGATGCAGCGGAGTGGAGGATAACTCGACGTCTCTGAGAACATGCTTAGTAAGGCGCGAGCGAGCGTCCCGTTTCAGGCCGGTAAATTTGCCTTTGATGGCAGCTTCTCGGGCCTCGCGCACGCCGATGTAGGCGTTCACAGCGTCAGCCACCGCGAGGATTGGCCCGGCCCCTGCCGCTTTCTGGTCAGAGCGTTCGCGCTCGACAGTGACCCGCGCCTTTGTCACCGCTTGTTGAAAGGAAAAAGCATGCTGGCCGTCGGGTTCAAGTGCGTCGTCCGCGGTGCCGAGCGTCACCTGCTTGTAGGCTCGGTTCGGCATGTACCAACGCACGACCCACCGCCCGCCCCTGAGCCCGCGCCGGTAGCCCAGGTGTACGTCCGGATCGATGCCACGCCAGTGCATGCCGAGGGGAAGCTTGGACCGCGCGCTACGGGTCGTAATGGGTGCCTCATTGAGTGTGCGTGCCATTCGCGATGTCCAGCTCGTCGAGAATGCGTCTAATATACACTGATGCGCAGCAATAGACAGAGGCATACAAAAATCAGATTAATCAACGCATCCACTGGGTTCCAGTGTTGCCTCGCGTTTCAAATAATTCGCCCTCTCACGGCGAAAACTGGGGTTCGATTCCCCATGGGAGCGCCAATTTTGGCCTGAGCGCCTGCAAACCGGTAATCGGTTCTCAACGCGAAATGTCCGCCGTATCCCCGAACTGATCAGCGCGGCGCTCGACGGATTGCAGGATCTTCTTGAACGCCTCACCGGCCGGAGACAAAGTCCGGCCACGCTTCGTGATGAAGCCGTAGCTCACCTTGAGCCAAGGGAGTTCGAGCGGAAGGATTGCACAAGCTCCATCCGCGAGCTCTCGTCCGATCTGCGAAGGATGTGCGGCGGACAGGGCGTCGCCGGCGATGACGACGTCCTTGGCGGCCGTGAAGGTGTGGGTCAGGACGCGGGGGCGCAAGAGATCCGTGGCAGGATCGACGGCGCCGAAAGGCCCTTCGAGATTAGGCAACCGGGCGCGCAGTGGCTCCGGAAGCTGGGGACCCGCCCAGGGAAACGCCATCAAGTCTTCCATCGTCAGCGGCGTCCGGCCCACCAAAGGGTGCCCGGACCGGCAGAAGAAGTGGAGTTGGGAGTCCCGTATGGGGTCGACCGTGAATTCGGGACGGCAGGACGCCTCGGCGGCGTCCGCGATCCCGACCTCCGCGCGCCCTTCCGCCACATCGGCGTAGACATCCGGCCATCGCTTGACGTCGAGCCGCACGAGCAATCGCGGATGCATCGTCACGAGTTCGCCGATCGCTCCCGCCACCGAGATGTCGGCGGGATAGATGCCGGACGACACGTTGAGCTCACCCTGCTCCACGCCTTTCAGCAACGCGATCTCACGCATGGTCTCGACGACGACGCCAAGGACCTGCTCGCCGCGGGCGACCAGGATCTCGCCGAACGCCGTCGGCGTGACCTGCCCGTCGCGGTCGAAGAGGCGCACGCCGAGGTGGTCCTCGATGTGCTGGAGCGCCCGCGTCAGGGCCGGTTGGGACACGCCGAGCTCCGCAGCGGCGCGACCGAAATGACGGTGCCGCGCGAGCGCCCGGATCAGCTCGAACTGCCTGACGGAATGGATGATGCACTCCCATTATCGGTCGATGTCGCAAATGGTATTGGACGCCTCCGGGTAAGTATGCAACCTATAGCTGTGCAGATCAACTAGAAGTACATATGGAATGTGCAGTAACAATCAAATGACTGATCTGCGAGTAAAGCGTTTGTAGACACGAGCGCCGCGCGCTTCCCCCGCTAGATAAGCATAACAGCTGATTGGTCCTGCTGAGGATCGGTAGCCGGATTCTTTCTAAGTCAACGCAGCTAAAAGTTGCGAGGGAGGTATTGTACATGAAAAAGCCCGTGATATGCAGCGTAGCACTCGGCCTTCTCTTCAGCCTGGCGGCAGCTCCGCCATCTCAGGCGCAGCAGCCCAAAAAGCCCAACATCCTCGTGATCTGGGGCGACGATATCGGGCAGTTCAACATCAGCGCCTACAATCGGGGGATGATGGGCTACCGCACGCCCAGCATCGATAGCATCGCCAACGAGGGTGCTCTGTTCACGGACTGGTATGGGCAGCAGAGTTGCACGGCCGGGCGAGCCGCCTTCATCACCGGCCAGTCGCCAATCCGCAGCGGGCTGACCAAGGTCGGGCTTCCCGGCGCGCCCGAAGGAATGAAGAACGACGATCCCACCATCGCGACCTTGCTCAAGCCGCTCGGCTATGTGACGGGTCAGTTCGGCAAGAACCATCTCGGCGATCGTGACGAGATGCTGCCGACCGCCAACGGTTTCGACGAGTTCTACGGCAATCTCTATCACCTCAACGCCGAGGAGGAGCCCGAGAACGCCGACTATCCAAAGAACCCCGAATTCAAGGCGAGGTTCGGCCCACGCGGCGTGATCCACTCATGGGCCAATCCGGATGGTTCGCAGAGGATCGTGGATACCGGCCCGCTGACCCGCAAGCGCATGGAGACGGTCGACGAAGAGGTCACCAAGGGCGCGCTGGAGTTCATGGATAAGGCCAAGAAGGACGACAAGCCGTTCTTCCTTTGGTGGAATTCCACCCGCATGCACATCTTTACCCACCTGAAGCCGAGTTCGGAGGGCAAGACGGGGCTTGGGATCTATGCCGACGGCATGGCCGAGCACGACGCCATGGTCGGCCAGCTTCTCGCCAAGCTGAAGGAGCTCGGCATCGAGAACGACACGATCGTGATGTACTCCACCGACAACGGCGCCGAGACCTTCACCTGGCCGGACGGCGGCACCACGATGTTCCGTGGAGAGAAGAACACCAATTGGGAGGGCGGCTACCGCGTCCCCACGGTGATCCGCTGGCCCGGCGTCATCAAGCCCGGCACGGTCGTGAACGACATCGCGGCCCACGAGGACATGCTCTCGACATTGCTGGCCGCGGCCGGCGACACGACCGCCAAGCAGGATCTGCTGACAGGCCGGAAGATCGGAAATCGCAACTACAAGGTCCACCTCGACGGCTACGACCTCGCGCCCGCCTTGAAAGGCCAAGCTCCCTGGCCGAGGCACGACTTCATCTATTGGACGGATGACGGCAGCGTCGCGGCCCTGCGGTACGACAACTGGAAGATCACGTTCCTGGCGCAGAAGGCCGAGGGGCTGAAAGTCTGGCAGGAGCCGTTCACGCAGCTGCGCGCGCCGCTCATCACCAACCTTCGCATGGACCCGTTCGAGCGGGCCGAAGCCGAACATGCGATGGGCTACCAGCGCTTCTACATGGAGCACATGTTCGCCATCGCGCCTGCAGGCGCCTTCGTGGGCGCCTGGTTGCAAAGCTTCCGCGAGTTCCCGCCCCGCCAGAAGCCCGGCAGCTTTAATCTCGAGCGCGTCATGGAAGCCGTGACTGCACGCAGCGACCGCTAGCGACGGATCCGGCCTCACAAGGCCGGATAGCCTCCGGGGCGCAAGCGGCGGGAACGTCTGCTTGCGCCTCTTTCTCGTACGACTGGCGCTGGGGCCTTCCACACGCAAGCCCTCACACCGGCCGCTGCACGCCTCTCCCGAGTTCGAGCGATGACGCCATCACTGACGTTCGATCTATGGCGCCTCAAAGAAGATCAGGCTTAGCTGGATCGCTTCCTATTCACCCGCCACTTGACTTGGCGAGCGAGGGACCCGGAATCGGACTGGCCTACCGAATGGGTGCGCTCTCGCATGTTCTTCTTTTCCAAGTGGTCGCGGCGAGAAGGCAGGACCGGGCTCCTTAGCTTTGGGTCCGAGCGTCAAATTGGCGAAAGAGTCGCGCTGCCGATCTTCGGCGGCATCCTCGCAACCATCGTCACGGCGCTGGCGCTCACCTTGGCCGATCCCGGCCGTGGACAGATAAACAACGGGCCGTCTGCCGCAGGCGGCATAGGGGAGCTGTCGGCGGCGGCCCCGGCCGACCACGCCGGATCAACGGCCTGCGCCGAATGTCACCCCCGCGAGCACGCGGCTTGGCGATCGTCGCATCACGCGCGCGCAATGGCGCAGGCGACGCCCGAGACCATCCGGGGCGACTTCTCGGGCCTCAACGCTGCGGCCGGTGGCGCGACCGCGCGATTCTTTCGGGACGGCGACCGCTTCCTGGTGGAAACGGAAGGCCGTGACGGCAAGCCGGCCGTTTTCGCGGTGAGCCACAGCTTCGGCCTGGAGCCGCTCCAGCAATATCTCGTCACCTTCCCGGACGGCCGCCTGCAGGCGCTTCCATGGGCGTGGGATACACGTCCGCGCGAAGCGGGCGGGCAGCGCTGGTTCCACGTCTATGGCGACGATCCCGTCCCGCCTTCCGACAGCCGGCACTGGACGCGTTACCTGCAGACCTGGAACCACATGTGCGCCGAGTGCCACTCGACCGCGCTGGACAAGGGCTATGACGCGGCCAACAACACCTACCGGACCACCTGGTCGGAGATCAGCGTGGGCTGCGAGGCGTGCCACGGTGGTGGACGGGCGCATGTCGCGTGGGCCCGCGAAGGAGCGAAGCCGGGCGTATCGCTGAAGGGCTTCGCGGCCGCCGCTGCCGTCCGCGGCCCGGGCGACTGGGCGCAGGATCCCGCCACGGGCAGTCCGAAGGCCGGCGTCGCGCGCCAGGCGAACGGCGAGCTGGAGACCTGCGGGCGCTGCCATTCCCGGCGCGGGCAGGTCTGGCCCGTCTGGGCGCCGGGGCGGCCGCTGGCCGACACGCATCGACCCGCGCTGCTCACGCCAGAACTCTTCGAGGACGATGGCCAGATGAAGGACGAGGTCTTCAACGACCACTCCTTCCGCCAGAGCCTGATGTTCGAGAAGGGCGTCACCTGCGGCGACTGCCACGACGTTCATTCCGGGAGCCTCAAGGCCAACGGCGCCGCCGTGTGCGGCCAGTGCCACGCGCCGTCGCGCTTCGGGCAGGCCGCCCACACGGGGCATGCCGCCGGGCCGACAAGTCCCACTTGCATCGACTGCCACATGCCGGCGCGCACCTACATGGTCGTGGACCGCCGGCATGATCATTCTTTCCGCATCCCGCGCCCGGATCTCACCGCGAGCCTTGGGACGCCCAACACCTGCAGTTTCTGCCATTCCGACCGGCCGGCGTCCTGGGCGGCCGAGGCCGTCGAGCGCTGGCACGGCCCCGTCCGCAAGGGGCATCAAACCTACGCGGCGGCCTTCTCGGCGGCGCGCCGTCAGGAGGTGGACGCCGGTGAGAAGCTGCTGGCCGTGGCCCGCGATTCCGCCACGCCCGCGGTGGCGCGCGCCACCGCCATCGGAGCCCTGGCGGGCTGGCCCTCGATCGCGGCCGACGACGCCAGAGGAACCGCGCTGTCCGATCCAGACCCGCTCGTTCGCATGGCGGCCGTGGGGAGCTTTGAGGGCGGCATCCCCGATGTCCGGCGCCGGCGGCTCATTCCTTTGCTTGCGGACCCGGTCCGCACGGTGAGGCTCGCCGCCACGGCGGCTCTGGCTGATCAATCGCCGGAGAGCCTGCCCGCGCAGGACCGGGCTGCGCTGCTGGCGGGCTTCGCCGAGTACGAGGCGGCGCTGCGCCTCGACGCCGACCGGCCGGAGGGACGGGCCGCCATGGCCAGGTTCCGCCTTCACCAAGGCCGGGTGGCGGAGGCTGAGGCGGAGTATCTCGCGGCGCTGCGGCTGGAGCCGACCGCCGTCGCCGTCTCGGTGAACCTCGCCGACCTCTACCGCCAAACGGGACGGGAAGCCGCCGCGGAGCAGACGCTGCGGGCCGCGATCATGCTGACACCGGACGCCGCGGCGCCCCGCCATGTGCTCGGGCTCGCGTTGGTGCGGGCCCGTCGCATCCCGGAAGCGATCGACAATCTGGCCGCGGCCACGCGGCTCGATCCCGGCAACGACCGTTTCGCCTATGTGTACGGCGTCGCCCTGAATTCCACCGGTCGGCAGGCGGAGGCCTCGGCCGTTTGGCGGGCCGCCCTGCAGCGCAACCCCGCGAGCGTGGAAATCCTGTCTGCGCTGTTGCAGCAGGCGATCCAGTCGCAAGACGCCCAAGCGGCGCGATCCTTCGCCGAAACTCTCGCGAAGTTGCGCCCCGATGATCCGGAGTTCGCCCGGCTGGCGGCGAGGTTCCGATCCTCTCCCTGACGCGCGGCGAAGCGCCGGCAGCTTTGCGGCTGAAGCCTATGGCCGGGGCGCGACGCCGCACGATCGGACGCGGGACGCCTGCCCAAGACTCTGCCCATAGACGGCAGGCGGGCTCTAACCTCAGGGAAATGGGGCGGATGAGCGCGTGCTCATCGCGGCGTCAAGGCGCCCAGGAAAGCGCGCAGGTAGCCGCCGAGATGCGGACTGAGATAGCCGCCCTCCTGCACCAGCAGCGTGGGCAGGCGCAGGCCGGCGAAGCGACGCGCGGCTTTGGCGAAGCCGCCATTGGTGATGCGGAACGCCGCGACCGGGTCGTGCTCGGCGGCGTCGAAGCCGAGCGAAACGACCAGCGCGCCCGGCGCGAAGGCGTGGACGCGGGCCAGCGCGCCGTCCAGCGCGTCCAGCCAGGCGGGGTCCTGCGTGCCCCAAGGCAGCGGCTGGTTGTGGTTCAGCCCAGCGCCGGCGCCCTCGCCGCACTCGTCGGCGTGGCCGGCGTAGTAGGGCGCCGTGAGCGTCGGGTCGACATGGATGGAGCAGACCAGCACGTCGCCGCGCTCCCAGAAGATGAACTGCGTGCCGTTGCCGTGATGGACGTCAACGTCGACCAGGGCGACCTTGCCGTGCGTGGTCGTGAGCCGATGCGCCGCAATGGACGCGTTGTTGAGAAAGCACGCGCCCGTCATCAGGTCCGGATAGGCGTGGTGGCCGGGCGGGCGGCATAGCGCATAGACCGGCCCCGTTCCACCCGCGAGCCGGTCGGCCGCATGGATGGCGACTTGCGCGCTGGCGTTCACCGATCGCCAGGTGTCGGCCGTGATGGGGCAAGACGTCGAATTGGAGTACCAGCCGAACTCGCCGAGCAGTTCGGTCGGCTTTCTGTGCATGCGATGGGTCGGGTGCACGTTGGGGATCGCGACGGGACCGTAGTCCGGATGCTGCGACCAGCGCTCATGCACGGTCTGCAGAAACGCCACATAGCCAGCGTCGTGCACGGCGAGGATCGGCTCCAGCCCGCCCAGCGGCGCCTGCTCAATCCGGTGGCCGCCCTCGCGCAGCACATCGGTGAAGACGCGGTAGCGCTCGGCGCGGTCGGGCTGGGCGATGAAGCGGCCGGTGCGGAACACCAGCTCGGGGTCGTGCAGCGCCTGGTCGGGGTGGTGAATGGCCAGCATTGCGCGGCTCCGGGCTTGATCTCAGTCGGCGAAGTGGCAGGCGGCCCAATGGGACGGGCGCACCTCGCGAAGCGGCGGCGCGACCTGGGCGCAGATGTCCTGCGCCATCCAGCAGCGCGTCCGGAAGGGGCAGCCGGAGGGCGGGTTGAGTGGGCTCGGCACGTCGCCCTTGAGGATGATGCGCTCCTGGCGGCCTTCGCCGGCGCCGCCCGGGATCGCGGACAGCAGCGCCTGCGTGTAGGGCATGCGCGGATCGGCGTAGAGATCCTCGGCGCTGGCGATCTCGACGAGCTTGCCGAGATACATGACGCCGACGCGGTCGGAGAAATACTCCACCACCGCGAGATCATGCGCGATGAACAGGTAGGTGAGGCCGAACTCCTCCTGCAGGTCGGAGAGGAGGTTCAGCACCTGCGACTGTACTGAGACGTCGAGCGCCGACACGGCCTCGTCGGCGAGCACGAATTTGGGCCGCAGCGCCAGCGCGCGCGCGATGCCGATGCGCTGGCGCTGGCCGCCCGAGAACTCGTGCGGGTAGCGATCGAGATGCTCCTTGCGCAGCCCCACAACCCGGACGAGATGCTCGACCCGTTCGTCGCGCTCGTCGCGGCCGGCCTCGCCCTGGATCACCAGCCCTTCGGCGATGATCTGGCGGATGCTCATGCGCGGGTCGAGGCTGCCATGCGGGTCCTGGAAGATGACCTGCATGTTGGGCCGCAGCGCCTTCAGCCTGGCCGGGGAGGCTGCCAGCACGTCCTCGCCCTCGAACAGCACCTGCCCGGAGCGGGGCTGCTCAAGCCGCACGATGGAGCGGCCGAGCGTGGACTTGCCGCAGCCGGACTCGCCCACCAGCCCGAAGGTCTCGCCCTTGCGGATCGCGAAGGACACGTCGTCAACGGCCTTCAGCCATTCGGTCGTTTGGCTGAAAACGCCGCTGCGGACCGGATACCAGGTGCGCAGGTTGCGGATCTCGAGCAGCGGCTCGCCGGCGGCGGCCTGCGTGGTCTCGCCCTCGCGGCGAACGTTCTCGGGGCTTGGGGAGCCGGGTTGCGTGCTCATGCGCGCTCCTCGTAGAGCCAGCAAGCCGCGAGGCTGCCGCTGTCGGTGCGGCGCAGGCTCGGCATGGTGGCGCAGACCGGCATGGCGTGCGGGCAACGGGGCTGGAAGGGGCAGCCGGGCGGCATGCGCAGCGGGCTCGGCACGGAGCCCCCGATGGCGTTCAGCCTCTGGCCCTTCATGCCGGGGCTCGGAATCGAGGCGAGCAGCCCCACCGTGTAGGGGTGGCGCGGCGCGCCGGTGACCTGCGCGGTGGCGCCGCGCTCCATCACGCGGCCGCCATACATCACCACCACCTCGTCGCACGTCTCCTTCACGACGCCGATGTCGTGCGTGATCAGCAGCACGGCCGTGTTGATGCGCCGGCGCAGGTCGCGCACGAGGTCGAGGATCTGCGCCTGGATGGTGACGTCGAGCGCCGTGGTGGGTTCGTCAAGAATCAGGAGGTCCGGCTCGTTGGCGAGCGCGATCGCGATGGTGACGCGCTGGCGCATGCCGCCGCTGAGCTTGTGCGGGTAGTCGTCGACGCGCCGCTCGGGGGCCGGGATGCCGACCATGCGGAAGAGCTCGATCGCCCGCTCGCGGGCTGCGCGTCCGCCGATGTTCTGGTGCGCCTGCAAGGCTTCGATCACCTGGTCGCCAACCCTGTAGACCGGGTTCAGGGCCGCCATCGGGTCCTGGAACACGAGGCAGATGTCGCGACCGCGCAGGTCCCGGATCTCGCGCTCCGAGAAGCTCACGAGGTCCCGGCCCTTGAACAGGATGTGTCCGCCGGCCACGAAGCCGGGCGGCTCGACGAGGCGCATGATCGACAGCGAGGTCACGCTCTTGCCCGAGCCGGACTCGCCCACGATGCCGAGGCTGGAGCCGGCCTGGATGTCGAAGCTCACGCCGTCGACGGCCTTCACGGTTCCGGCTGCGGTGCGGAAGTGGGTCTGCAAATCCCGCACGGACAGGAGGGCCGGGGCGTCGGACGCCCCGCCGGTCCCGGCCGCTGCGGAGGGCGGCGCAGCGCTCATCGGCCCGCCTGGGTCGCGGCGGCCCGGCTGCGCACGACGCCGTCCTGCATCACGAGGCGCAGATCCTCCAGGGCCTTGAGGTCGGCCGTGGGATCGCCGCCGACCACGATCACGTCGGCGGCGAGGCCCGGCTTCAGCGTGCCCACCTTGTCGTCGATGCCGATCACTTGCGCCGCGAAGCCGGTGCCGGCCGTGATCGCCTCGTCGTTCGGCATCCCGCCGTCATGCATGAGCTGCATCTCGAACGGCAGGCCGTCAAACGGCGTGAAGCGCCACCCCGCGTCCGTGCCGGCGACGAAGCGCACGCCCGCTTCGCGCATCTTGCGGAAGTGGAGCAGGTTCTCGTCGCACATCTTGATCCAGCGCGTCAGCAGGGCCTCCTCGGCGGGCGTGCGCCGGGCGATCGCCCGCATGGTGCGCAGCACCGCGCCGCCCACCGCCAGCGTGCTGGTGACCGGGATGCCGGATTTGGCCAGCCTGTCCACCACGGCGGCGTCGTAGCGCTGGTTGCCCTGCGCATCCGCGATGAAGCCTGCGTGCTCGATCTGGTCGACGCCGGCCTCCACGGCGTAGTCGGTCGACTCGGCGCACAGGCAGTGCACCGTGATCTTGCGATCGAGCCGATGGGCTTCGTCGGCCAGCGCGATCATCTCCTCGCGCCGGTAGGAGGGCTTGTACGAGATGGTGTTGAGGGTGCCGCCGCCGCTGCCCATCACCTTGATGAAGTCGGCGCCGAGCTTGACCATGTGGCGCACCTTGCGTCGCAGGCCGTCCTCGCCGTCGGCCTCGCCGCCCATGTACCAGGTGTGGCCGCCCGTGATCGTGATCGGCTGGCCGCAGGCCAGCACGCGCGGACCGTGCCCGTAGCCGAGCTGGAGCGCCCGGCGCACATGGATCGCGGTGCTGCCCACCGCGCCGACGTCGCGCACTGTGGTGATGCCCGCCGCCAGCGCGCGCTGGGCGGTCATCACCGAGGTCGCGACGAGCACGCCTTCCGGCTCGCGCACGGCGTCCTCCAGCGACGTGCCGTCGCCGGGCAGGTTGAGGTGGACGTGGGTGTCGATCAACCCCGGCATCACGGTGCAGCCGGGGAAGTCGAGCACCTGCGCGTCGGCGGGCGCGAGCCCCTCGGGCGCCCGTCCCTGGTGGACGCTCACGATCTTGCCCGCCTCGACCACGAGAACGGCGTCGCGCACCGGCGCCGCTCCCGTGCCGTCGATCAGCCGGTCGGCTTTGATCAGCGTTGTCACTGACATCATCCTTATCGTTGCGGGTCAGTCGGCCAGCGAGGCGGCCCAGAGATATTCGAAGCCGCCGCCCGCATAGGTGACGCCGGTGAGCTTCTTGGACGTCATCACGAGGTCGATGTTCTCGCGGATCGGCATCATCACGGCCTGGTCCATGATGATCTTCTGCACCTCGTGGTAGATCTTGGTGCGCTTGGCCGGGTCACGCTCCTGCTGGCCCTCGGTGATCAGCTTGGTGAGCTGCGGGTCCGAGAACTTGCTCCAGTTGAAGTACTCGTTGGGCAGGAACCAGAAGTGGAGCGCGTCGGGGTCGACGCCGATATATTGCAGCGGCGTCATCGACATCTCGCCGCTCGTGTTGGCGGCCAGCCAGGCCGGCGTGGCGAGCTGTTGCACCTGCACGTCCATGCCGATCTTGCGCAGGTAGCCCTGCATCGCCTGGGCGAGCAGCGGGTAGGACGGCACCGTCGCGATTGCGTTGATCGTGAAGGCGAGGCGCTTGCCGTCCTTCTCCCAGAACTCGCCGGTCTTGGTCCAGCCGCCCTTCTTCAGCGACTCCTCCGCCTTGGCGGGATCATACGGGTAGGAGTTCTCCAGCGAGGCGTCGTAGCCGGTCATGCCCTTTAGCAGGGGCGTGTTGCTGGGCGGAAAGACGCCGGCTTCGGCGAGCTGGATCACGCCCTTCTTGTCGATGGCGTACTGGATGGCCTTGCGAACGTTGATGTCGTCGGTCGGCCATTTGGACGCGTTGATGGGCGCGAAGATGCCGAGCCCGCTGATTGGCACCGGGATGGCCGTGTAGGTCCCTGCCTTCTGGAAGGCGTTCCAGTAGACGCCCGGCGTCTGCTGCATCATCTGCGATTGGCCGCTCTGGAACTGGCTGACGCGGGCCTGGGAGTTCGGGACGATCTGGAACTTGATCTCGGCGATGTTGGCCGGGCCCGAATGCTTCACGGCCGCCGGGCCCCAGTTGTAAGCCTCGTTACGCTTCAGCACGAGGCTCTGGTTCGGCTCGTAGCTCACGAACGAGAACGGCCCTGTGCCGGTGGGATGCAGCGCAAGGTCCTTGCCGAACTCCGTGATGGCCTTGGGCGACTGGATGCCCAGATAGGGCTCGCCGAGTTGCGCCAAGAAGGGCGCGTATGGCGTCGCGCAGGTGAACTTCACGGTCATCTTGTCGACCGCTTCCGCCGTCCCGCAGGGGCCAAGCAGGCCGAGCGAGATCTTGGACTGCGTGGTTTTGTCGGTGATGTACTTGATGTTGGCGACCACCGCCTCGGCGTCGAAGGGCGTGCCGTCGTGGAAGGTCACGCCCTCGCGCAAGCTGAACGTATAGGTCTTGCCGTCGTCCGACACGGTCCATTTGGTGGCGAGGTGTGGCGTCACCTCGAATTCGGGCGTCAGCCAGACCAGCGTGTCGAAGATGTTCATCGCCAGCGGGCCGACATTGCGGGCGCCCGTGGTCGCGGGATTCAGCGAGTCGATGGGCTCGGCCCAGCCGACCGTCAGCTTGGCGTTCTTGTTGGGGGCCTGCGCGGCCGCGCCATGCAGGCCGAGCGACAGGGCGCCGAGCGCCACGGCGGCGGCGAGGGATTGCTTGAACGCGGCGGTGCTGGTTCTCGACTGCATGATCCGTCTCCGTCGTAGCGCCGGCTGGGCGCGGTGGTTTTGAGTGGCTGCTAGCGTCGCGCCAGCGTGGGATCGAGCTCGTCCCGCAGGCCGTCGCCGACGAGGTTCACGCCGATCACGAACAGCGACAGGAAGGCGCCGGGAAACACGGTGATCCACCACGCGAGCGTGATGTAGTTCTGGCCGTCGTTGAGGATGCTGCCCCATTCGGGCGTGGGCGGCTGCACGCCGAGCCCGATGAAGCCGAGCGCCGTGATCCACAGCGCTGCGATGCCGAGCCACGTGGTGGTGAGCACGATGACGCCCGACAGCACGTTGGGCAGGATGTGGCGCGCGATGATGCGCCACGGGCCGGCGCCCAGCGTCACGGCGGCGTCCACATAGGGGAGGTTGCGCACCTCGGCGGTCGCGCCCTCGACAAGGCGCGCGTAGACGGGGACGAGGATCACCGCGATGGCGATCACGCCGTTGATGAGGCCCGGGCCCAGGATCGCCGTGACCGTCAGGGCGAGCAGGATGCCGGGGAACGCCAGGAGCAGATCCACCAGCCGCATGATCGTGAAGCCGACCGCGCCGCCGAAATAGCCGGCGATCAACCCGATCGACGTGCCGAACACGCAGCCGAGCACCACCACCAGCAGGCTCGCCAGCATGGTGGTGCGGCCGCCATAAAGCACGCGGGCAAAGAGGTCGCGCCCGAAAGCGTCGGCCCCCATCGGGTGCTCCCAGGAGGGCGGGCTGAAGGTCGCGAGCGGGTCCTGCAGATTGGGGTCGATGGCCGTCAACAGCGGCGCGGCCGCGACCAGCGCGGCCAGCGCGACGCAGATGATCACCCCGGCCAGCAGGCTGCGATGCCGCAGGGCCCGCAACACAAGCCGGCCGCGCGAGACGCGGGGCGCGACTGCGTCCTGCAGCTCGTCCAATGCGGCGGGGACGCGATCGGCGGAGGCGGCCTGGCCTTGCATGCTCATGTTCGTCACCGGCTCGCCACGCGCGGGTCGAACACCGGGTAAAGGAGATCGACGATGAAGTTGGTCAGCGCGTAGATGCCCGCGATGATGAACACCACCGCCTGCACGGTGAGGTAGTCCTTGGCCAGGATGGCCTGCACGAGCAGCCGCCCGATGCCCGGCCGGGAGAACACCGTCTCGACGATCACGGTGCCGGAGAGCAGCTGCCCCACCTGCAGGCCCACGATGGTGAGGATCGGCAGCAGCGCGTTGCGCAGCACGTGTTTCAGGAACACGCGCACGCGGCTTATTCCTTTCGCGCGCGCCGTGATCACGTGCCGCTGCGTCTGCGCGGCGATGATGCTGGAGCGCACGAAGCGCGCGTTGAAGCCCATGGAGCCCAGCGCCAGCGTGGCGGCCGGTAGAACGAGCCCTTTCAGCGTCGTGCCGCCCACGACGTCGAACCACGGCAGCGTCACGGCGAACAGAAGGATCAGCAGCAGCCCCAGCCAGAAGCTCGGGATCGACATGAAGGTGAGCGCCACCGTCATCGCGACCGTGTCGGTCGCCTTGTTGCGCTTCACGGCCGCCAGCACGCCGAGCGCCATGCCAAGGGTGAGCGACACGATCAGCGCCGCGATGGTGAGCTGGATGGTGGCCGGGAAATTGGCGGCGAGCAGCGATGTGACGGATTGCTGGTTGCCGTAGGAGTAACCGAAATCGCCCCGCAGCAGCGCCGTGAGCCACTGCCAATATTGCACGTGCATCGGCAGATCGAGCCCGAGCTGGGCGCGCAGCCGGTCGGCGACCTCCTTGTCGCCCGCGCTGGTGCCCAGCAGCGCCGCAACGGGATCGCCCGGGATCAGCCGGATGATCAGAAACACGATAACGCTGATGCCGAAGGCGAGCGCCACGATGGCGAGCAGGCGTCGCAGGACGTAGCTGCTCATGTCAGGCCGCTCCCGCTTGGCCGGCGTCACCGGCCTGGCGGACCTTGCCCGGGGAGGTGAGCGGAGGCCGCATCGCGCTCAGCCCCAGCCGCTGCTCGAGCGCGCAGGCGGCGTCCAGGATGGCGTTCTCGGCCAGCGGCGCGCCCGCGAACTGGATGCCGGTCGGCAATCCGCCTTCGCCGAAGCCATTCAGGATGGAGACCGTCGGCGTGCCCGCCAGCACGCCAGCGAGGTTCAGAGATCGGCGTCCGGACGCGCGCGGCAGGCCGTATTCGAAATCCTCGTCCACTGGCGTGGCGACGACGCCGAGCGAGGGCGCCAGCAGGGCGTCGTAGCGCCCCGTGAACGCCGCGACGTCATCGGCGAGGAGCCGGCGGATGCGCTGGGCGCGGATATAGTCGTGCGCCGGCAGCACGGCGGCGGCCAGGCGATGGCCCGCGGCTTTGCGGGCCTTCAGCTCCACGATGCGGCCGCTGGCGATGAACTCGTCGAACGCCGCGTAGGCCTCCGCCGACGAAATGGTCTGCGTGACGGCTCCGTAGGGATAATCGGGCAGCTCCACGGTCTCGACCGTTCCGATCTCGCGCAGGATGGCGAGCGAGCGCTCGAAGTTCTCGGCGACCTCGGGCTCGGCGCCGTCGAGGCAGCCGTCCACCACGGCGAAGCGGAAGCCCTCGCGGCGCGGGCTGGAGCGATTGTAAGCATAGGGCTGCGTCAGGCTGGAGCGGTCGCGCGGGTCGGGGCCCGCGATGGCTTCCAGAACGAGGCCGCAATCGTCGGCCGTGCGGCACATCGGGCCGAGACGGTCCAGCGTCCAGCACAGCGTCATCGCGCCGGCGCGGCTGACGCGGCCATAGGTGGCCCGCAGCCCCGCCGTGCCCGTGAAGGCGGCCGGAAACAAAATTGAACCGCTGGTGTCGCTGCCGATCGCGAACGGAACCGCGGCCGCGCTCACCGCGCCGGCGGGGCCGCTCGACGAGCCGCTGGTCCAGCAGCCCGTGTCCCACGGGTTCGCGGCAGGCCCCGTCGTGGACGCGTCCGGGTTGTCGTAGCCCATGCCGCCCGCGATCTCGATCGTGGCGAGCTTGGCGGCCAGCACCGCGCCGGCGTTCCGCAGCCGGGTCACCACGGTCGCCTCGCGCTCGAAGCGCTGGTCGGCGAAGACGCCCCAGGTGGTAGGCGCGCCCGTGGCGGCGATGATGTCCTTCAGCCCATACGGGATGCCGTGCAGCGGGCCGCGATCGAGCCCGGCGGCGAGTTCCTCGGTGGCGAGGCGGGCCTCGCGCAGCGCGACGTCGTCCAGCACGGTCACGACCGCACGGATCTCGCGGCCAACGCCGTTGAGGCGCTCCAGGTAGATGCGCGCCAGATCGAGCGGCGTGACGTCGCCACCGCGGAGCAGCGCGCCCAATTCGCGGATCGACAGGAACGCGATGTCTCCGCTGTTCAAGACAGCTGACCCGCGGTGGCGCCGAACATGAATGCGGGCTCGTCGGCGTTGTTGAGCGCGAACCTGTGGAGAGCGTCGCAGTTGGCAATCTGCACGCTGAGGCTGAGCTTCATCTCGGCGATCTGGAGCTCGGTCAGGGCGTCGCCGAAGAGCGTTTTCAGAACGTCCTCCTGCTTGCGGCACAGCGCCTTGAGCGTGGCGTCGTCAGGGGCCGGGTAGCCACTTCGGGGCGCTTTCCCGTCCGCATCGCCCGGCGAATTGGGAGCCATGATCGTGTTCCGCAACCGTGAACTGTAATAGTCACGTATAACGGTTTCACGTCACCCTAGGGGTGTCAACCTGGAGTTGTGCAGCAATTTCCGGCAAGCGGCGCCGTAGCTTTCGGCCAAACGGGCGCAAAATGATCCATTCGTGATGATGGCTTAGGACAGTTCGCAAAAATTTGGGCGTTTGTTATGCAGGGTAGCCCGCCCGTGCGCCCCCACCTGCGTTTTTAACGCGGGATCGTCTCGCGCTGCGCCTGTCGGGCGCGTGCTCCCAATTCTTGGCGCCTGGTGCGAGGAGGCCCGCGGAGGCAGCGGTATTTCACATCGGCGACCTGCTGTATCGTTGCTTACTTTAGAGCGAAACCAAACTGCAGTTTAGAAATGTTACAGAAGAACATCTTTCTTTTGACAACCAATTTTCGATCGTTATTACAGCGCCTCGTTGGTTCAGTACGCTCAACCTTGACTGGGTGGTCCATGAAGTCTTTTGCATTCCCCTTGCTGTCGGCGCTGTTCGTCGGAGCTGCCACGTTCACGAGCCTGAGCTCCCCGGCGGCCGCGCAGACGCAAGCGAAATCGATCGTGGTCTACAATGCCCAGCATGAGAGCCTGACGCAGGCCTGGGCCGAGGCTTTCACCAAGGAGACCGGGATCAAGGTGACGCTGCGCAACGGCGGCGACACCCAGCTCGGCAACCAGATCGTCCAGGAAGGCGCGAATTCGCCCGCCGACGTGTTTTTGACCGAGAACTCGCCCGCGATGACGCTCGTGGACGGCGCCGGGCTGTTCGCGCCGGTTCCGGCCGACACGCTGGCGCTTACGCCCGACACGTTCAAGCCGTCGCATGGGCGCTGGGTCGGCATCGCGGCGCGCTCCACCGTGTTCGTGTACGACAAGCGCAAGCTCGGGGCCGACAAGCTGCCGCGTTCGCTCGCCGAGCTGGCCGAGCCGCAGTGGAAGGGCCGTTGGGCCGCGTCGCCGGCCGGCGCTGACTTCCAGGCCATCGTGAGCGCCATGCTGGAGCTCAAGGGCGAGCAGGCGACGCAGCAGTGGCTCAACGCCATGAAGCAGAACGCGGTGGCTTATCGCGGCAACAGCGCCGCCATGAAGGCCGTCAACGCCGGCGAGGTCGAAGGCGCGGTGATCTATCACTACTACTACTATGGCGACCAGGCGAAGACCGGCGAAAACAGCGCCAATGTGGGCACGCATTACTTCCGCAACCAGGACCCGGGCGCGTTCGTGTCCATCTCGGGCGGCGGCGTGCTGAAGACCAGCAAGCATCCCGAGGAGGCGCAGGCCTTCCTGAAGTGGATCGTCGGCAAGGGCGGGCAGGACATCCTGCGCACCGGCAACTCCTATGAGTATGCGGTGAGCAAGGGCGCGGCCTCCAACGACAAGCTCGTGCCCCTGCAGGACTTGCAGGCCCCGAAGGTCGATCCGGCCAACCTGAACAGTCGCAAGGTTACGGAGATGATGACGGCCGCTGGCCTGCTATAAGGGCCGCGCAGCCCGCAGGGCGCTCACGCGACACTGGTGACATGTCCATATCCACTCCCCAGGCCCTGGCTGCGTTTGAACCGCAAGCCGGGGCCCGACGCGAACCTCTCGGCCGCCTGAGCCGGACCCGCAACGGTCCGGTTTTGGCGTTCGCCGCGCTGGTCGCCGCCCTGTCGCTGCTGCCGATGGGGTTCGTCGGCTGGATCGCCTACCAGACGGGCTGGGACGCGGCGTTTCACCTCGTCGTCCGGGTGCGGGTGGCGGAGCTGCTGTGGAACACGGCGCTGCTCGAGCTTTGCGTGCTGCCGCCCGCGATCGTGGTCGCGCTCGCGACGGCGTGGCTGACGCAGCGGACGAACCTGCCATTCGCGCCATTCTGGTCGTGGCTGGCCGTCGCCCCGCTGGCGATCCCGGCCTTCGTGCAGAGCTACGCCTGGACGACCGTGGCGCCGAGCTTCCACGGCCTTCCGGCCGCCGCCCTAATATCGGTGCTGGCCTATTCGCCGTTCCTTTACCTGCCGATCGCCGCCCAGATCCGGCGGCTCGATCCGGCCCAGGAGGATGCGGCGGCCTCGATGGGGCTGGGGCCCTGGCAGGTATTCTTTCGGGTGGTGCTGCCGCAACTGCGGCTCGGCATCAGCGGCGGCGCCCTCCTGGTCGCGCTGCATCTCCTGTCCGAGTACGGCCTTTACGCGCTGATCCGCTTCGACACCTTCACGACAGCGATCATGGACCAGTTCCAGTCGGCCTATAACGCGGCGGCCGCCAACATGCTGGGCGGCGTTCTGGTGCTGGCCTGCGTCGGCCTCATCGGGTTGGACGTGGTCCTGCGCGGGCAGGAGCGCTACGCCCGGATCGGGTCCGGCGCCGCCCGCATCGCGGCCCGGCGCGACCTGGGGGCGTTCAAATGGCCGGCGCTGGCGGGCCTGACGATGCTTGGCGTGCTCGCCATCGGGGTTCCGTGCGGCATGATCCTGCGCTGGCTCACTGTCGGCGGCGGCGCGGTCTGGACTGCGGGCGTTTTCTCGGCGCTGGGCGAGACGATGCTGCTGTCGCTCGCAGGAGCGTTGCTGACCACCGTGGCGGCCGCGCCGATGGCCTGGATATCGGTGCGGTCGCCCGGCCGGACGCAACGCATCCTTGAGGCCTGCCATTATTATGTCGGCTCGCTGCCGGGCGTCGTGGTCGGGCTCGCGCTGGTGTGGATCACCGTCCAGGTGGCTCTGCCGCTCTACCAGACGATGTTCACCGTCATGATCGCGTACGCGCTCCTGTTCCTGCCGCGCGCGATGGCGGGACTGCGCCCGAGCCTCGCGCAGGCCCCGGTGGAACTGGAGCAGGCCGCCATGGCGCTGGGGCGCACGCCCTTCCAGGCTGTCTCGTCCGTGACGCTACGCCTCGCGGCGCCGGGCGCCGCCGCCAGCATCGTGCTCGTGTCCCTGGGCGCAGCCACCGAACTGACGGCGACGCTCATGCTCGCGCCCAATGGCGTGCGCACGCTCGCGACCGCGTTCTGGTCGCTGACCGGCGAGATCGACTATGCGGCGGCGGCGCCTTATGCCGCCATGATGATCATCGCGTCGCTGCCCTTGACCATCATCCTGCATGCCCAGTCGCGACGGATCGCCGGCCGATGAGCGATCTTCGCATCCGCGGGCTGGTGAAGCGGTACGGCAATGTCGTGGCGCTGGGCGGCGTCGATCTCGACGTCGCGGCCGGCAGCCGCACGGCCGTGGTGGGCGCGTCCGGCTCCGGCAAGTCGACGCTGCTGCGGCTCGTGGCGGGCTTCGAGGCGCCGGACGAGGGCACGATCGCGTTCGGCGACGAACTGCTCGCCAAGGGGCCGCGCATCATCCCGGCCCACAAGCGCGGCATCGGCATCGTGTCGCAGGACGGCGCGCTGTTTCCGCATCTCGACATCGCCGACAATATCGGCTTCGGCCTGCCCAAGGAGCTGAGCGGGAGCCGTGACCAACGCATCGGCGAACTGCTGGACGCTGTGGAGTTGAGCCGCTCGCTCGCGAGCCGGCGTCCGCACCAGCTCTCGGGCGGGCAGCAGCAGCGCGTGGCGCTGGCCCGGGCGCTGGCGTGCCGGCCTCGGTTGATGCTGCTCGACGAGCCCTTCTCGGCGCTGGACGCCAGTTTGCGCCAGAACGTGCGCGAGGTCGTCGCGCATGCGCTGGAGGCGGCCGGGATCGCCAGCATCCTGGTGACGCACGACCAGGCTGAGGCGCTGTCCTTCGCCGACCAGGTGGCGGTGATCCGGCACGGCGAGTTCGCCCAGGTTGGGCCGCCGGACGTGCTGTACCTCCGCCCGCTCACGCGCGAGACCGCGGTGTTTCTCGGCAAGGCGATCCTCCTGCCAGCGCGCGCGGGCGAAGGCTTCGTGGATTGCGCGCTGGGACGCATTCCGGCCGACACGGAGGGCAAGACCGGCGCCGTGGACGTGATGCTGCGGCCCGAGCAAGTGCTGCTCCACGCCGCGCAGCCGTCTCCGGTCGGCCGTGACGGCCGCTCCATCCCGGCGACCGTGAAGACCGTGCGCTTCGAAGGCGCCGACTGCGCCATCGTGGTGGAGATCGCCGACCAGGCGCTGCAGCTCGCGCTCAAGCTGCCGAGCTTCGGCGCTCCCAAGCCGGGCGACCTCGTGCACCTGCTCGTGGGCGGCGAGGCGCACGTGTTCTGAGCCGCGGCTACTTGCTCAACCGCAAGCGTCCGATCCCTTGGCCGATGGCCTGGAACGCCGCGATCAGGGCCGCCGAGTCGGTAGCCACGAAAGCTTGGCTGGCCACGCCCGCGCAGTCCTTCAGCAGCTGCAGGCCCAACGCGTCGATCGGGTCGGTCGGGATGCTGAACCCGACCGTGTAGATCTTGATGCCGGCCGCGCGGACATTCTGGCAGGCCTCGCGGGTCAGCGCGTCCATGGCGGCGCGGGCGGTGGCGTCCGTGCTCGGATTGGCGTTGGCCGGCGGCAGGCGGCTGTTGGGCGTGCTGCCGTCCGCGTTCCGGAAATAGCCATAGGCGGAGTAATAGGACTTCAGCACCGAGTTGCCGGAGTTGGCCGTCCAGGTGTTCATCCCGTCCGTCATCAGGACCATGATCTTGTTGTTGGCCTGCTTCGTGTAGGCCGCGCCGTCGCCGAAGATGCTGAGCGGCGAGAGGGTGCGCCAGCCCCAGGCCACGCCTTCGTGGATGTTGGTGTTGCCGTTGGCCTGCATGGCGGCGATTTCGGCGATGATCTTGTTGGTGTCGGCGGTGAGCCGGGTCAGCGGGCGCGACCGGCACATCCAGTTGGGCCCGCGGTCGCCGGCGCTGTCGGCATTGGTCGGCTTGGCGTATTTGCAGGCGCGCAGCATGCGCGTCGCATCATCGTTCGGGGTGGTGCTGCAGCCGGTCGCCGAGGTGGCGTCGTCGATGTAGCTGTTCGGCGTGCTCTGGTTTTTGCCGCTGCTCTTTTCCGTGTGGCTGGTGGAGCCGCCATTGCCGGCCTCGTCGGGGGCGAACATCGGCACCAGGAAGCTGTCGGGATCGGCGGCGTCCGGCTTGCCGTCCTGGACGTTGCGCGGGTAGGGCAAGGATTCAAAGCAGCCCGCCCAGGCCCAGTCGGTCGCCTTGGGGGCGAGCTTGGCGAAGATGTCGAGGCGATTGGCGAAGCCCGACGCGCCGGCGTTCGACACGTTGGGCCAGTGCAGGCTCGATTGGCCGGCCATGTCGATGGAATTCACGAGCCCGGGCGTCGCGGGGTCGACCGCGACGGCGGCGGAGAACGGCACGAGCGAGAGGCGCAGATGGCCGCTCAGCGCGGTGGAGCCCGCCAGATAGGTCACGAAGTCGGTGGCGGCCTGCTTCAGCGCGGCGATCTTGGTGACGCCGTTGCTGGAGTTCGCCATCGAGCCGGTGTTGTCGAGCACCAGCGCGACTTCGAAATCCTGCTCGTTGGCCGAGCAGGTGGAACTGGCGGACAGCGGCACCGTGGTGGCGCCGATCAGCCCCGAGAAGAGAACCTTGTAGTCGGCCCGCGCCGTGAGGGACACGGAGCGTGGCGCCTCCACCACGACCGGCGTGTCCGCGGTTGCCGCGCCGACGCCCATGTTGGTGTCGAGGATGCGCTGCGCGATGGCGCGCAGCTGATCGGCCGACAGAGCAGCCGAGGCCTTGCACAGCGGCAGGCTGGACGCGTCCGTGCTCAGCTGCAGCCGGTCATGGAGGCGAGCGAGGGCCGTGTAGTCCGCCGCCACGCCCACGATGGCGGCGAGCGGTAGCAGCGCAAACGCCAGAATGGGCGCGAGAACGCCGTCCTCGGCGCGCGCGAAGCGTCGAAGCAGGCGCATGGCTCAGGGCGCCGAGGCGACCCGGCTGCCGCTCGCCAGGGGCGGGCCGCCGCCCGGCACCGAGTATTCGGCGCGCTGTGTCCCGCGCGTCACCCGGATGGTGACGGCTGCGTCCGCGTTGTTGGTCTGGCGGCCGAGGTCGGACGAGGACAGGCGGCGGCTCGGCCGCTCGCTCGTGTCGCCGGACTTGCGCAGCATGAGGCTGAGGCTGCCGACGCTGGCGGCCAGCGCGAGCTTCTGGCCGTCCGCCTGGTTGGCCTCCAGCGTGACGGCGTTGACGATCGAAGGCTTGTCGGTCTTGTCATCCGCCAACTGGCCGACCGCCAGCACGCGGGCGTTTTGCAGCACGACGTCCGAGAAGGCCTGCTGCGGCTGGCCGCCGTTTTCGCCAAGGCGAGGCTGCCGCGACAGGAACACGTCGACACGATCGCCCGGGAGCACGAAGCCGCCGACACCCACCACTTCGTTCACCGGCACCGTGACGGCGCCCATGTCTTCGTCGAGCAGGTTGGAGAGCGTGCCGCGCTGGCCCGAGCCGGTGATCTTGCCGGCCAGCACGGGTTCGTTCGGCTCCAGCGCGGAAAGAACCACGCGCTTGCCGCCGGCCAGCAAGGCCTTCACAGTCGGGAAAGCGCCGGGGGGCAGGTCGTCGCCCGACCAGGGAATTTCCCGCAGCCCACCGGTCGAGAGTTCGGCCCCGTAGCGCAGCGGCTTGGCGGCGACCACGATAGTCTTGAACTCCGGCGCGCGCGGGGCGACGATTTGCGCGACCCGCGAGTTTGCGGCGAAGCGTGACTGGATGATGCTGCGGCCGATCGCGACGGAGGCGCCTCCGGCCAGAACCGCCAAAACCAGCATCGTGACTACTCTGCCCTGCATGAGACGCGGCCCCGCATCGATCGTGTTCGCAGGACATCATCACGAGGGCTGAGTTGATCGTGTTACGGAAATCTTTCGTTTTTTAGATGAGCCAAGTTTCCGGGCATTGAAGCGCGGTGGCGCATGTAAAGCTCGACTTGGCGGGCCGCGCCGCGCGTCTTTCTGAGTGGCCACCTGACGCGCGGTGAAGAAGAAACACACGCGTAAGCTGCAATTTGAGGAGAATTTTAAGGTTCTCGGCCGAGGTTGAGCTTCTTTTTTCGTCGACGCCGGCGCCCGCCGGCCAAGCCAGGATAGCTCGCCCGTGAACCTGTTCCCGACTTCCGTCCGCGGCTACCTGCTGGCCACCATGGCGTGCCTCAGCCTCCCGGCGCTCGGCGCCGTCGGCTACCTGGCGGTCGACGCCATTCACGACATGCGGGAGAACCGGCGGCTCGCCGAGCTGGTGGCGGCCGACCAGGCCGTGCTTCTGACCGGCAACACCATCCGGACCAATCGCGGGCAGGCGCAGACCGCCATCCAGGTCGCGGACGATCCGCGCTCCACCATCGAGAAGGTCGAGCAGGCGAACGCCGCCGATATCGCGGCCGCGACGAGCCGGCTGGCGCAGACGGACCTGCCGGATCGGGCCGTGCTGGTCGCCGCCGTCGAGGCCGCCGCCAAGGGCGCGGCCGCCTTGATGCCGAGCGTCTACGCGGAGGGGGCAAAGCCCAAGGCGCAGCGCAGTCTCGCGCCCACGATGCCCTGGTACAACGCCGTCGGCGACGTCGAGGGCGCTCTCGTGAAGGCCTCCGACGCCACCTCGAACGCGGTGCGGCTCGGCGACCCGGTGCTGGCCGACCTGCAGGCCTTCAAGCAGGCCGGTTGGCGGGTGCGTTCGTCCTACGGCTCCACCTGCTCGCTGCTCCGGTCATCGATCGCGTCCGGCAAGGCGCTCGAGCCGGCGCAGTGGCGCGCGCTCGGCGAAGCGCGCGGCGCGGCGGGAGCAGGCGTCAGCCAGTTGCGGCAGCTCAGCGCCCGCGCGGGCGTTTCGCCGTCACTCGCCGGAAAGGTCGACGCCATGGCGGCGGCCGTGGAAGGCGCCAACAAGCGCATCGACGAGGCGCTCGGGAAGCTCGGATCGGGCTCCGGCCCGGTGGTGGCCGCCGAGGAGTGGACCCGGCTTTGCAACGCGCCCTTCGTTCCGATCCTGGCCGCCGTGCAGGAGTCCCTGGATGGCATGCAGGCCTTCACGCAGGCGCGCCTGGCCGAAGAGACCCGCAACTCGATTGCGCTGGGCGGCCTGTTTCTCGGTCTCATGCTGATGGCCGGGCTCACCTGGCGCGGCGTGCAGCGCCGCATCGCGACCCCGCTGGTGTCGCTGAAAGGCGCGCTGGACGTGATGCAGGGCGGCAAGTTCGACCAAAAGGTCCCGGTCGCCCCTTGCCCTGACGAAGTCGGGGCCCTCAGCACGGCGCTGGAGGCTTATCGGCAAAACGCCCTGGCGCTGGACGCCAGCCGGATCGAGCGGGAGACCGCGCATTTCGCGGACGCCGAACAGGCAGCGCGCGTTCAGGCGGTGGTGCGCGAGGTCGCCAAGATCGTGGCGGCGGCGCGCGACGGCGACTTTTCCGGCCGCGCCGATGCGGGCACGATCACGGGGCCGATGCGCGACCTCGTGGACGGCGTGAACGAGATCAACAGGCTCGTGAACGACGCCACGGAGGAGTTCGCGCGCGTGCTCGACGGGCTGGCGCAGGGTGACCTGACCCATCAGGTCCAAACCACCTATAACGGCCGCTTCGGCGAACTGAAGGACGCCCTGAACGGCACCATCGAGCGCCTGTCCGATACGGTCGCGACCATCCAGAACACGGCCGTGGAGAGCGGCAACTCGGCCCAGGAGATCAACGCCGGCGCGGACGACCTCTCGCGCCGGACCGAGGAGCAGGCTTCCTCGCTGGAGCAGACGGCCGCCACCACCGAGGAACTCGCCGCATCCGTGAAGGCGTCGGCGGCCTCTTCGCGGCAGGCCGTCGATCTCGCCGACGAGGCCAAGGCAGTCGCCGAAGAGGGCGGCTCCATCGTGCGGGACGCGATCATCGCCATGGAGAGCATCGAGGCGGCCTCGGCCAAGATCACGGACATCACCTCGGTGATCGACGACATCGCATTCCAGACGAACCTCCTCGCCCTGAACGCGGCCGTCGAGGCGGCCCGGGCCGGCGAGGCCGGCAAGGGCTTCGCGGTGGTGGCTTCCGAGGTGCGCACCCTGGCGCAGCGCTCCAGCCACGCCGCCAAGGACATCACGGCGCTGATCAGCACCTCCACGCAGGAGGTCGCCAAGGGCGTGACGCTGGTGCGTTCCGCCGGCGAGGCGCTCGGCAAGATCGTCGGAGCGTCGCAGCGGGTGGCCACCACCGTCACTGAGATCTCGACCGCCGCGGCCGAGCAGGCCAACGGCATCGACGAGATGAGCCAGGCGGTCGCGCACATGGACGAGATGACGCAGCAGAACGCCGCGCTGGCCGAGGAGAGCGCCGCCTCGGCGGCGTCGCTCGCCGGACAGATCCAGCGTCTCAACGACCTCGTGTCGGCGTTCCAGGTGCGTGGCGGGCGAGGCGGCGCCTTTGAGGCTCCCATGCGGGAGCCAGCCCCCAGGCTCGTGGCCGCCGGCGGACGGCGGGGCTGACGCAAGCCAAGGGCGTGAGTCGCGATAGGACCTTGCGGCTTCGGCTGACGGCGCGATAGTCCGGGGAGGTTAATCGCCGGACGAGGACCGCCATGTCGCCTGCTGACAACCCCTGCATCATCGCGGTGGCGATCACCGGATCGCTGCCCACCAAGGAGAACAACCCGGCGGTTCCGATCACGATCGCCGAGCAGGTGGAGAGCACCCACGAGGCTTTCGAGGCGGGAGCCTCCATCGCGCATTGCCACGTGCGCGACGACGCCGGCAAGCCGACCTCCGACCCCGACCGGTTCGCACGGCTGAAGGAGGGCATCGAGCGGCATTGCCCCGGCATAATCGTGCAGCTCTCCACCGGCGGCCGCTCGGGCGCGGGGCGCGAGCGCGGCGGCATGCTGCCGCTGCGGCCCGACATGGCCTCGCTGGCCGTGGGGTCGAACAACTTCCCGACGCGGGTCTATGAGAACCCGCCGGATCTGGTGGACTGGCTCGCCTCCGAGATGCTGGCCTACGACGTGAAGCCCGAGATCGAGGCCTTCGATCTCGGCCATGTCGTGCAGGCTGCGCGCATGCAGGCGGACGGGCGGCTGAAGGGCCCGCTCTACGTCCAGTTCGTCATGGGGGTGAAGAACGCCATGCCGGCGGACGAGCGCATCCTCGACATCTACATCGAAACGTTGCGGAGGTTGGCGCCCGACGCGCTGTGGTGCGCAGCCGGGATCGGGGCCAACCAACTCGTTCTGAACGAATGGTCGATCGCCCGCGGCGGCCACACGCGCACCGGGCTGGAGGACAATGTCCGGCTCGACCGTGATCGCCTCGCGCCGTCCAACGCCGCGCTGGTGCGGCGCGCCGCGGACATCTGCGAGCGGCACGGCCGCCCGGTCGCAACATGGCGGCAGGCGCGCGCGATCCTGGGATTGCGCACGCCGGCTTGACGCGTGGCGTTCAGCTGCCCTGGCGCCGCGAAGGCGAGATGGCGCGGCCCGCTCAGTCCCGATCCGGCGCGCCGAGCGGGAAGTAGCCGCGGAACGGACGCGCTTCCTCGACGCAGCGCGCGAAGCTCGGCCTTTCCAGCAGGCGAGCGCGGTAGTCCCGCAGGCGTCCGTAGCGCTCCGCGACTGGGTGCACCCAGTCGGCGTAGAACAGCGCCGGCGCGGCGGCGCAATCCGCCAGCGTGAATGCATCGCCGGCCGCCCAGGCGTCGCCCACGAGCGCGTCGTTCAGCCATGCGTAGGCGACGTCCAGCTTGCGACGCGAGTCCTCCAGGGTTTCGTCGAGGCGCGTCGGGTCTGGCCGGAGAGATTCGGCGACGGGCTTCTGCATCGGCGTCATCACGTGATTGTCGAACACCCGGTCGAGAAAGCGCACGCGGAGGGCGGCTTCGGGGTCGGCCGGGATGAGCCGCGCGGGCCCGGGATGGCGCCTGTCCAGGTGCTCTATGATGGCGGTGGATTCGGCCACTGTTTCGCCGTCGTCGACCAGCACCGGGAACTTGCCGAAGGGCCAGAGCGCCCGCATCTCGGCGCCGGCGGCGGGGTCTTCGAGCGAGCGGTACTCGAACGCAACGTCGCTCTCGTAGAGCGCCGTCAAGACCTTCTGGCAATAGGACGAGAAGGGGTGGGCAAAGAGCGTCAGCGCCATGGCGGTCTCCGGGCGGGGGCGTCCCGACGTCAACACCTAGCAGGCGCTTCCGCGATCCAGAAGCCTCCCGCGAGTGGCGCGCCCGTTCAGCCCGCGCTAACGTCACATTTCCTCGCCGGACCCGTCCCGATGTTGCAGCTGTCGCCCCGCCAAAACGAAATTGTCATGCTGGCGCGGACGCGCGGGCGGGTCAGCGTCGAGGACCTGGCGCTGCGATACGAGGTCAGCCCGCAAACGATCCGCAAGGACCTGAACGACCTGTGCGAGCAGCGCATCCTGTCGCGCGTGCATGGCGGGGCGGTGGTGGCCTCCAGCGTCGAGAACCTGGCCTATGAGGCGCGCCGTTTCATCGCCCACGACGAGAAGGTGGCGATCGGCAGGGCCGCGGCCGCGATGATCCCGGACAACTCCTCGCTGTTCATCAACATCGGCACCACCACCGAGGAGGTGGCGCGCCAGCTGCAGAACCACGCCGGGCTGCTGGTGATCACCAACAATCTCCATGTGGCGACGCTGCTGTATCCGCATCCCAAGATCGAGGTGATCGTGGCGGGCGGGCCGGTGCGGCGGTCGGACGGAGGCGTCGTCGGGTCGGCGGCGATCGACCTCATCGGGCAGTTCAAGGTGGATTACGCGGTGATCGGCACGTCCGCGATCGATCCCGAGGGGGCGTTGCTGGACTTCGATTACCGGGAGGTTCGAGTTTCACGCGCAATTATGGAAAATGCGCGCAAAGTGATGCTCGTCGCCGACTCTCTCAAATTCGAGCGGTCGGCGCCGGTGCGTATCGGGCATCTCCGCGACGTCGACGTGTTCGTGACGGACCGGGTTCCAGACGATTCGCTCCGCGATTTGTGCAGCCGGGAGGCCATCCAGCTTATCGAGACGCTTACGGAGGCTCCGGAAGGCGCCTCTGACCCGCTCGACTGATTTTCGCTTTCGGTTTCGTTTTGTCGTTGCACGCAACAGGATCAATCCCTAGGCTGCAACCAACGATCGAGAAGCCGATTTCGGGAGGCCAGCGCGTGACCGTCGAAACGTTCGACCTCGCCATCATTGGCGGTGGCGTCAACGGGACCGGCATCGCGCGCGACGCGGCCGGCCGGGGCGCTTCGGTCGTCCTCTTCGAGCAGCACGATCTCGCCAGCGCCACGTCGTCGGCCTCCACCAAGCTCATCCATGGCGGCCTGCGCTACCTCGAATATTACGAGTTCCGGCTGGTGCGCGAGGCCTTGGCCGAACGTGAGGTCGTTTGGGGGATAGCGCCCCATATCGTGTGGCCGCTGCGCTTCGTGCTGCCCCACCATGCGGGGCTGCGGCCATCCTGGCTGCTGCGGCTCGGCCTTTTCCTGTACGACACGATCGGCGGCCGCAAGCTGCTGCCGGCCACCCGCACGCTCGACCTGGCGCGCGATCCGGCTGGGCAGCCGTTGAAGCCTGAATTCGCCCGCGCGTTCGAGTATTCGGACTGCTGGGTGGAGGATGCCCGCCTCGTGGTGCTGAACGCCAAGGATGCGGCCGAACGCGGCGCTTCGATCCGGACCCGGACGCGGGTTCTGTCGGCGACACGCGAGAACGGGCTATGGCGGGTTGAAACCCAAGCCGCGACAGGCGAGCGCCTGACGACGCATGCGCGCGTGCTCGTGAACGCCGCCGGCCCCTGGGTGGCGGAGGTGGCCAACGCGACGCTCGGCTCCAATTCGCCGGCCGCCGTGCGGCTCGTCCAGGGCAGCCACATCGTGGTGCGCAAGCTGTTCGAGGGCGAGCAGTGCTACATCTTCCAGAACGCCGACAACCGCATCATCTTCGCGATCCCGTATGAGCGCGATTTCACGCTGATCGGCACCACCGACAAGGATTTTCAAGGCGATCCGACCAACGTCCAGGCCAGCCCGGACGAGATCCGATACCTTTGCGAAGCCGCCAGCGAATACTTCAAGGCGCCGGTGGCGGTGAACGACGTGGTGTGGACCTATTCGGGCGTTCGGCCGCTCTATGACGACGGCGCGTCCAAGGCCCAGGAAGCGACGCGCGACTATGTGCTGACGCTGGACGCGCCGCAGGGATCGCCGCCGCTGCTGTCCGTTTTCGGCGGCAAGATCACGACGTTCCGGCGCCTTGCCGAAGCTGCGTTGGCCAAGCTCGAGGGTCACCTGCCGGCGGCCGCGAAACCCTCCTGGACCGGAACCGCGCCCTTGCCTGGCGGCGACTTCTCGCGCGTCGGCTTCACCGCGCTGGTGGACGAAACGCGCAAGCGGCATCCCTGGCTGGACGCCGGGCTGGCGCGGCGCCTTGTGCGCGCCTATGGCACGCGAGCCGAGCGAATTTTGGCGGGCGCGAATGGGCCGGCCGATCTCGGCCGCGTCTTCGGGGCGGACCTGACGGAGCGCGAGGTGCGCTACCTGATGGACGAGGAATGGGCGGTGGAGCCCGCCGACATCCTGTGGCGACGCAGCAAGCTCGGCCTGCGGCTCGACAAGGGGCAGCAGGCGGAACTCGGCGCCTTCATGGCCGAACGTAGCGGCGCTTCGACCGGAACGCCCAGGAGGGTCGCCGCGCCATGAGCATCGTCCTCGAAGGCGTCGGCAAGGATGTCGGAGCCGAGACCCATCTCGACGGGATCTCGATGGCCCTCGAGAATGGCTCGCTCAACGTGCTGCTCGGCGCCACCTTGGCGGGCAAGACATCGCTGATGCGGCTCATGGCCGGCCTCGATGCGCCAACCCGCGGCCGCATCCTGGTGGACGGCGTGGATGTAACTGGCCAGCCCGTGCAGCGCCGCAACGTCGCGATGGTCTACCAGCAGTTCATCAACTACCCGTCCATGACGGTTTACGAGAACATCGCGTCGCCCTTGCGCGTCTCCGGCCGGGGCGCGGAGGTGGACGCCAAGGTTCGGCGGGCGGCGGCGCTGTTGAAGCTGGAGCCCTACCTCAAGCGCAAGCCGCTGGAGCTCTCGGGCGGCCAGCAGCAGCGCACCGCGATCGCGCGCGCGCTGGTGAAGGACGCCGGTCTCGTGCTGCTGGACGAGCCATTGGCCAATCTGGACTACAAGCTGCGGGAAGAGCTGCGCGAGGAGCTGCCGCGCATCTTCGCCGAGTCCGGCGCGGTGTTCGTCTACGCCACCACGGAGCCCTCCGAGGCGCTGCTGCTCGGCGGCAGCACCGCGACGCTGCATCAGGGGCGGGTCACCCAGTTCGGCCCGACGCCGGAGGTCTATCGCCGCCCCCAGGATCTCGTCACCGCCCAGGTGTTCTCCGACCCACCGTTGAACGTCGTCTCGGCCCGCAAGGCGGCGGGGCAGGTCACGCTGGAAGGCGGAGCGCCGATCCCGGCCGCAGGCGTGTTCGCGTCGGCGCCGGACGGAGACTACATGGTCGGGTTCCGGGCGCACCACCTGTCGCTGGAGCCCGCCGGCGAACATCCGATCGCGCTGCCCGCAACCGTGTCGGTGGTGGAGATCACCGGGTCGGAGAGCTACGTGCATCTCGAGGCCGGGCAGAACCGCTTCGTCGCCCTCGTGCCCGGCGTGCGGCGGCTCGACCCGGGGTCGCGTCTCACCGTTTATCTGGAGCCACGCCGGCTCTATCTGTTCGACCGGGCAGGCCGCGCCGTCGCGGCCGATGTCGCGCTGGCCGCGTGAGGAGCATCGCATGGCCCGCATCACGCTCGACCATCTCGCCCATAGCTACCACCCCAATCCGCAGGGCCCGCAGGACTTCGCCCTCAAGGAGATGAACCACGTCTGGCGCCAGGGCGGGGCCTACGCCTTGCTGGGCCCATCGGGCTGCGGCAAGACCACCCTGCTGAACATCATCTCCGGCCTCGTCGTGCCGACGCGCGGCCGCATCCTGTTCGACGACCGCGACGTCAGCACGTTGCCCACCGAGGCGCGCAACATCGCCCAGGTGTTCCAGTTCCCGGTGGTCTACGACACCATGACGGTGCGCGAGAACCTGGCGTTTCCGCTGAAGAACCGGGGCGTGGACGCCAAGACCATCCGCGCGCGCGTCGACGAGATCGCGGGGCTGCTCGACCTCACCCGTTCGCTCGACCAGAACGCGAGCGGCCTGACGGCGGACGCCAAGCAGAAGATCTCGCTGGGACGCGGCCTGGTGCGGCCGGACGTGAACGCCATCCTGTTCGACGAGCCGCTGACCGTGATCGACCCGCACCTGAAATGGCGGCTGCGCTCCACCCTGAAGGAGCTGCACCGCAAGCTCGACCTGACGATGATCTACGTCACGCATGACCAGACCGAGGCGTTGACCTTCGCGGACACAGTCGTGGTGATGCACGACGGCGCGGTGGTGCAAACCGGTACGCCCGACGAGCTGTTCGAGCGGCCCGAGCACGTGTTCGTCGGCCATTTCATCGGCTCGCCGGGCATGAACGTTCTGCCGTGCCAAGTGGACGGCGCAACCGCCTATGTGGACGGAATCGCCGTGGCGCTCGGGCGCGGTTATCCGAAGCTCCCGCAAGGCGGGCGCATCGAGCTCGGGGTGCGGCCCGAATTCGCCGTGCTGGAAGCTCATGGCGACGGCCTGCCGGTGCGCATCGCGCGGATCGACGATCTCGGCCGGACCCGCATCGCGCGCGTGATGCTGGGCGACCGCCCGATGGCGGCCACCGTGGGCGAGGACTCGGCGTTCGATTCCGACCGCGCCGTGCTGCGGCTCGATCCGGCTCGCATCCACATCTATGCGGATGGCCGCCGGGTCGACGGGGAAGGGGCCTCGGCATGATCAAGCCCGTCAACCAGAAAGCCTGGTTCCTGGTCGCGCCGGTGCTGCTGATCGTGGCCTTCTCGGCCGTGATCCCGCTGATGACGGTGGTCAACTACTCGGTCCAGGACACGTTCGGAAACAACCAGTTCTTCTGGAACGGGGTCGGCTGGTTCTCGGAGTTGCTGGACCGCAGCACGGACCTGGGCGGACGCTTCTTCGACTCGCTTGGTCGCAACCTGCTGTTCTCGGCCATCATCCTGGCCATCGAGGTGCCGCTCGGCATCGTGATCGCGCTGTCGATGCCGCGCGAGGGCTGGCGCGTGGCCGCCACGCTGGTGCTGATGGCGCTGCCGCTGCTGATCCCGTGGAACGTGGTCGGCACCATCTGGCAGATCTTCGCGCGCGGCGACATCGGCCTGCTCGGCGCCGCCGTGAACGCGCTCGGGATCGACTACAACTATGTCTCAAATCCGTTGCACGCCTGGATCACGATCGTGACCATGGACGTGTGGCACTGGACGTCGCTCGTGGCGCTGCTGTGCTACGCGGGGCTGAAGTCGATCCCGGACGCCTACTACCAGGCGGCGCGGATCGACGGCGCGTCGCGCTGGGCGGTGTTTCGCACGATCCAGTTGCCCAAGATGCAGCGCGTGCTGCTGATCGCCGTGCTGCTGCGCTTCATGGACAGCTTCATGATCTACACGGAGCCCTTCGTGGTGACGGGCGGCGGGCCGGGCAACTCCACGACGTTCCTGTCGATCGAACTCGTGAAGCTCGCGCTCGGCCAGTTCGATCTGGGAAAAGCGGCGGCGCTCTCCATCGTCTACAACCTGATCATCCTCGCGGTGTGCTGGGTGTTCTACACCGTGATGACGAAAGCCGACGCCAGAGCGGGAGCGGCATGATGCGCGGCGGCCGGGCCATCATCCTTCTCTACCTGCTCTTCCTGATGCTGCCGATCTATTGGCTTATCAATATGAGCTTCAAGACCAACGCCGAGATCACCAGCGTGATGACGCTGTGGCCGCATACGCTCACGTTCGACAACTACAAAAAGATCTTCACGGATCCGAGCTGGTACAACGGCTACATCAACTCGCTGAAATACGTGATCCTGAACACGATCCTGTCGGTCGGCTTCGCGCTGCCGGCCGCTTACGCGTTCTCGCGCTACCGGTTCCTGGGCGACAAGCACCTGTTCTTCTGGCTGCTGTCGAACCGCATGGCGCCGCCGGCCGTGTTCGCGCTGCCGTTCTTCAACCTGTACTCGGCGATCGGGCTGTTCGACACGCCTTGGGCGGTGGCGCTGGCGCACTGCCTGTTCAATGTTCCCCTGGCGGTCTGGATTCTCGAGGGCTTCATGTCGGGCGTGCCGCGCGAGATCGACGAGACGGCCGCGATCGACGGCTACTCGTTTCCGCGCTTCTTCCTGAAGATCTTCACGCCGCTGATCGCCAGCGGCATCGGGGTCGCGGCCTTCTTCTGCTTCATGTTCTCGTGGGTGGAGCTCCTTCTGGCGCGGACGCTCACCTCCGTGAACGCCAAGCCGATCGCAGCCACCATGACCCGCACGGTGTCGGCGGCCGGCATGGACTGGGGCGTGCTGGCGGCGGCGGGCGTTCTGACGCTCATCCCCGGCGCGCTCGTCATCTGGTTCGTCCGCAACTACATCGCCAAGGGCTTCGCCCTGGGGAGGGTCTGATGGATCTCGCCTGGATGGCCTGGACCTGGCAGACGGGCCTGTTCTTTATCGGCATCGCGTCCGCGCTGGCGCTGATGACCACGCTGGCGGCGGTGCGGCCGGAGCAGCCTCGCGTCGGCGTGCTGTCGCTGTCGACGACGCGAGGCGACCGCCTGTTCATCACGCTGCTTGGCAGCGCCTTCATCCACCTCGCCTGGCTCGGCATCGTCGGCCCGGACGTCTGGTGGGCGTCGGCCCTTTCGCTTTTCTACGCAGCGGCCGTTTTCCGCTGGGTTTGAGTTTCGGCGTTTCGCCCAAGACCGCCCAAAGGCGGCGCACGACAACGACAATCGAGATGGAGGAAACCAGATGAGCAAGCGCAGCAAAAGCGTTTGGATTGCGGGGGCGAGCCTGTTCGCCCTGACGCTCGGGGCCGGTTCCGCCCTGGCGGGGATGGACGAAGCCCGCAAGTGGGTCGACCAGGAATTCCAGCCTTCGACGCTGACCAAGGATCAGCAGATGAAGGAGATGGAGTTCTTCGTCAACGCCGCGAAGCCCTTCGCCGGCATGGAGATCAACGTCGTCTCCGAGACGCTGACCACGCACGAATACCAGTCCAAGGTGCTCGCCAAGGCGTTCAGCGAAATCACCGGGATCAAGCTCACGCACGACCTCATCCAGGAGGGCGACGTCGTCGAGAAGATCCAGACGCAGATGCAATCCGGCAAGAACATCTATGACGGCTGGATCAACGACTCCGACCTGATCGGCACGCATTTCCGCTACAAGCAGGCCGTGAACCTGACGGACTGGATGGCCGGAGAAGGCAAGGACGTCACCAGCCCGACGCTCGACATCGCCGACTTCATCGGCACGTCATTCACGACCGCGCCGGATGGCAAGCTCTACCAGCTGCCCGTGCAGCAGTTCGCCAACCTTTACTGGTTCCGGTACGACTGGTTCCAGCGTCCCGACTTCAAGCAGAAGTTCAAGGCCAAGTATGGCTATGAGCTGGGCGTGCCGGTGAACTGGTCCGCCTATGAGGACATCGCCGAGTTCTTCACCAACGACATCAAGGAAGTCGATGGCGTGAAGGTGTTCGGCAACATGGACTACGGCAAGAAGGATCCGTCGCTCGGCTGGCGGTTCACGGACGCCTGGCTGTCCATGGCCGGCAACGGCGACAAGGGCCTGCCGAACGGCCTCCCGGTCGACGAGTGGGGCCTGCGCATGGAGGGCTGCCGCACCACCGGCTCCTCGATCGACCGCGGCGGCGACACCAACGGACCGGCGGCCGTCTACTCGATCACCAAATACATCGAGTGGCTGAAGAAGTACGCCCCGCCGCAGGCGCAGGGCATGACGTTCGGCGAGGCCGGCCCGGTTCCCGCACAGGGCAACATCGCCCAGCAGATGTTCTGGTACACGGCCTTCACGGCCGACATGGTCAAGCCCGGCCTGTCGGTGATGAACCCGGACGGAACGCCGAAGTGGCGCATGGCTCCTTCGCCGAAGGGCGCCTACTGGAAGGAAGGCATGAAGCTCGGCTACCAGGACGTGGGCTCCGGCACGCTGCTGAAGTCCACCCCGGTGGATCGCCGCAAGGCGGCTTGGCTCTACCTCCAGTTCATCGCCTCCAAGTCGGTGAGCCTGAAGACCAGCCATGTCGGCCTCACCTTCATTCGTGAGAGCGACATCTGGGACAAGACCTTCACCGACCGCGCGCCGCAGCTTGGCGGCCTGATCGAGTTCTATCGCTCGCCCGCGCGCGTGCAGTGGAGCCCGACGGGCAACAACGTGCCGGACTACCCGAAGCTGGCGCAGCTCTGGTGGCAGAACATCGGCGACGCCTCCTCGGGCGCCAAGACCCCGCAGGCCGCCATGGACAGCCTCGCGGCCGCCCAGGACGCGGTGCTGGAGCGCCTGGAGAAGTCCGGCGTGCAGGGCGAATGCGGTCCGAAGCTGAACCCGAAGACCTCGGCCGAGGAGTGGTACGCGAAGGCCGAAAAGGCCGGCACCATCGCGCCCCAGCGCAAGCTGGCGAACGAGAAGCCGAAGGGTGAGACGATCGACTACGACACCCTGATCAAGAGCTGGCCGGCCACTCCGCCCAAGAAGGGCTGACGCCGATCTCCAGGGCCGGCCCTCCGGGGCCGGTTCTCCGTGTCACCAGAAGGCCGCGGCGGCGTCTCCGGACGCCTCGCGGCCTTTACGTTGATCATCGTCGTCGTGGATTTCACAGCCCGTGGCGTGCGTCGACGCACAGTGCGGCCCGCGCCGTGAGCGCAGCTTTCGCCTTCGAGCGGCCGGCCATCCCGCAGGCCGCAGTTCGGAGATCGCCATGACGCTTCGCCAGTTCATCATCGAGCGCGACATTCCCGCAGCCGGCACGATGGGCCGTGAGCAGCTTCAGCAGGCCGCCGGCAAATCCAACGACGTGCTCCGCCAGCTTGCCCCCGATATCCAATGGGTCGAAAGCTTCGTAACCGACGACAAGCTGTTTTGCGTCTATCTCGCCGACGATCCCAAGACGATCCGCAAGCATGCGGAGATCAGCGGGTTCCCGGCCACCAAGATCACCGAAGTCCGCAAGCGCATTGATCCGATGACGGCGGCTCGCTGACTGGGCGAAAGTGGCGCGGCGGCTCTTTCCGCCGCGTCAGCTGATGCGGCCGCGCGCCGCCACCGGCAGTTCGCCGATGACCTCGGCGCCGCGCACCGCGACGAGGCGGTCCACCATGTTGACCACCACGCAGACATGATTGGGCACGATCCGCACCACGTCGCCGACGCTCGGCCTGTCGTTGCAGGCGCGCAGGTCCAAAAAGCCGTGCTCCTCGGCGAATTGCGCGATGCGAGCCTCGGGGTGTTCGAGGATGAGGCCGTGGCCGTCCAGCCCGCCGCCGGTGTCGCTGGTGAGCGTCTTGGAGCCTGAATCCAGGATGCCGCGCTCCGGGCCGGCCCGGCTCACCACGGTGGCGTAGACCGTGAGGGCGCAATCCTCCAGCGTTGCCATGCCGGCACGCATCATCATGCGGTCGTTGAACACGCAGGTGCCGGCGCGGTGCTCGGTGACGCCCGTGATCTTGCCCAGATTGGCGAGATTGGGCGTGCCGCCCGACGAGATCGCGCGCGCCTCCAGCCCGTGGGCGCGCAGGCCGGCGAGCGCCTCGTCGAGAAACGCCTGCGTCTCGGCCATGCGGGTTTCTGGCGGATAAAGCATCAGCCCCGCGAAGGAGAGACCCGGCCGGCTCGCGATGTCGCGGGCCAGCGCCACCGCCTCGGCGGGCGTTTCCACGCCGGCGCGCTTGCGGCCGGTGTCGCACTCCACCATCACTTCCAGGTCGCGCCCGCCGATGCGCGCCGCCTCGGGCAGGCCCGCCACCACGGTATGGTTGTCGGCCGCGACCCGCATGCGCGTGGTCTGCAGGAGATGGCCGAGGCGGCCCATCTTCTCCTCGCCGAGCAGGTTGTAGGTGATGAAGATGTCGTCGAAGCCGGCCTGCGCCATCACCTCGGCTTCGCCGATCTTCTGGCAGGTGATGCCCTGCGCGCCCGCGTCGCGCTGCAGGCCGGCGATCACCGGGCTCTTGTGCGTCTTGATGTGAGGGCGATTGGCGACGCCGGCCGCCTCGCACATCGCCTGCACGCGCGCGATGTTGCTCTCCACCACGTCGAGGTCGATCACCACGGCGGGCGTGCCGAAGCGGCGCGCCACTTCGGCCTTCAATGTCGCGATACCGGCGTCCGCCATGGCGTTATCCTCAGTTGCGGATCAGCAGGATGGCCTCGATCTCGACCGCCATGCGGTTCGGGAGCGAGCCCATGCCGACGGCCGAGCGGGCGTGGCGGCCGGCCTCGCCCAGCACCTCGACGAGAAGATCCGAGCAGCCGTTGATGACTTTGGGATGATCGCCGAAATCAGGCTCGGCGTTGACCATGCCGAGCAGCTTCACGACGGCCTCGATGCGCGAGAGCTCGCCCAGCGCCTGCTTGGCTACGGCCAGCATGTTGAGCGTGGTCAGTCGCGCCTCGGCGTAGCCGTCCTCGATCGTCATGTCGCGGCCGAGCCGGCCGGCCTTGTAGGTGCCGTCCGTCCGCTTCGGGCCCTGGCCCGAGAGGTAGAGCAGGTTGCCGGCCCAGCGGAACGGCACATAGTTGGCCACCGGCACGGGCGCGCTCGGCAGCGTGAGGCCGAGGGAGGCGAGTTTCTCTTCGGGGGTCATGCGGGGCTCTCCTGCTGTGTCGATTTGAGCGGATCATGCTTGCGCCGTCATCCCCGGCGACCCGCGAAGCGGGTCGGGAAGGGGATCCAGGGGTGAGCGCGGCGGCCCTGGATCCCCTTCCCCTCCGCGGCTGCGCCGCTCCGGCCGGGGATGACGGCGTGCGAAACCGAGAACTGCTATCTCACCCTTCGTGCCAGAGCTTGCCGGCGATGACGACTCCCTTGGCGACCAGGCGCTGCTCGCCGCGCAGATGCTCGCCGGTGGAGTCCACATAGTCGTGCGCGCCGTGGTCGAGCGACAGGATGGAGGCGTCGCCGGCCGAGCCGGGCTTGAAGGTGCCGAGATCGGGGCGCTGCAGGGCGGCGGCGGCGTTCTCCGTCGCGCCCTTGATCACGGCCGGCAGGTCGACGCCGAGGCACAGGAACTTCGACAGCGTGGTGAGGAGATCGAAAGCCGGGCCGTCGATGCACAGCGCGTGGACGTCGCTCGAGATGGTGTCGGGCATGAAGCCGTTGGCCAGCATCACGCGCGCGGTCTTGAACGAGAACGACCCCATGCCGTGGCCGATGTCGAACAGCACGCCGCGCTCGCGCGCCTCCAGCACGGCCGGCAGCACCTTGCCGTCGCCGGTGGCGGGCGTGTTGGGGAAGGGGCGGAAGCAGTGGGTCAGGATATCGCCCGGACGCATCAGGGCGAGCACGTCCTCAAGGGTCGGCGGCGGCACGTCGATGTGCACCATCATGGGCATGCGGATGCGGTCGGCGACCTGCCGTGCGATCTGCAGGGGCACGAGCCCGGAATTACCCGACGCGTTCATGCCGACGCGCACCTTGATGCCAGCAAGCGTATCGCGGTTCGCCTCCGCGACCTCCACGGCGTCGATCGGCGCCATCAGGCGCAGGTCGCCGCTCTCGCCCACCATGATGCGCTTGGAGAAGCCGTAGATGCCGGCGAACGACACGTTGAGATACGCGATGATGCGCATCGGCGCCGGCTTGATGACGTGCTCCAGGAAGCCCGGGTAATTGCCCGGCCCGGCGCTGCCGGTGTCGATCAGCGTCGTCGCGCCGCCGCGCGCCAGCACCAGCGGATCCACGCCCAGCGAGGTGCCGCCCCAATACACGTGCGTGTGCAGGTCGATCAGCCCGGCCGTCACAATGCGGTCCGTCGCGTCGACGCGCCGCCCGGCCCGCGCCGCGAGGCCATCGCCGACGGCCGCGACTTTACCGCCCGAGAAGGCGACATCCGTGATGCGGTCGATCGACTGGGACGGGTCGATCACCCGGCCGCCGCTGACGACGAGTTCGTAATCCATGGCCTCAAACCTTTGTCGCGCGCCGCAGCGCTAGCGGAAAAAAGTTACATCCTCGCCGCTCTTGTGGTCAATCTCTCAAGGTTCCATTCGCCCGTAAACGTTGTTTGCACTGCAACATCGCGCAATAAGCGTTGACAGCCAGATTTGCCGCTTAATAAAGTTACATCATTCAGGGGCGCGCTGCGGGAACGGCGGGCTCCGGCTCGACGGGAGGGATGCATGACGGATTCCGGATCATTCGGCTGGGCGCCGACGCGCCGCGGCTTTCAGGCGGGCATGGGCGCGCTTGCGGCGACCCTTCTCGGGCCGCAGATCGCCTCCGCGCAGGGCGCGCAGAGCGCCAATCTCGCCATGGTGGGCGAACCGCAGTCGCTGGACCCGATGGCCTCCACGGCCGACCTCGTCAGCATCATCATGCAGCACGTCTACGAGCCGCTGTTCACCTTTGACGCGAATGGCGCGGTCCAGCCGATGCTCGCGGCCGAGATGCCCAAGATCGCGGCTGACGGCAAGCTTTACACGATCGAGCTGCGCAAGGGCGTGAAGCTGCACAACGGCCGCGACCTCGACGCCGAGGACGTGGTGGCGTCGCTGAAGCGCTGGGTCGAGATGACGCCGCGCGGCAAGGCGCTGTCCAAGAGCATCGCGTCCATCGCCGCGAAGGGCCCGGGCACGGTCGAGATCGCGCTCAACGACCTGCAGCCCGCCTTGCTGGCCCATCTCGCGCTGCCGTCCGGCTATGCGGGCATCATGGCCAAGGAAAGCATCGCCAACCCGCTGGTCGAGTTCGTCGGCACCGGCCCGTACAAGTTCCGCGAGCGCAAGCCGGACCAGTTCGTGGTGCTGACCAAGTTCGACGGCTACGTGTCGCGCACCGAGCCGGCCAACGGTTACGCCGGCAAGAAGGAAGCGAAGATCGCGGAGCTGCGCTTCATCCCGGCGCCCAACGCCAACACGCGCGTCGAGGGCGTGGTGGCCGGCCAGTACCATTTCGCCGACCAGCTGCCGGTGGAAGCCAACAAGAAGCTGTCGTCGTCCACCGCCGCCAAGGCGGTGCTGACCATGCCGTACGGCTTCCCCTACTTCCCGACCAACACCAAGCAGGGCCCGATGGCGGACCTGAAGGTGCGGCAGGCCTTCCAGATGGCGCTGGACGAGGAGGAGATCCTGCTCGCGGGCTTCGGCGATCCGAAGTTCTTCGCGCTGGCGCCCTCGCACTTCCCGAAGGGCTCGCCGTTCAACTCGGACGCGGGCGCGGAGCGCTACAGCAAGGCCGATGCGGTCGGGGCCAAGAAGCTGCTGGCCGAGGCCAAATATGACGGCGCGCCCATCCGCATCCTCAACTCCAAGCAGTACGACTTCCACCACCGCATGGCGCTCGTGATGGCCGAGCAGCTCAAGGCGGCCGGCTTCACGGTCACCCTCGACGTGGTGGACTGGGCGACGCTGGTGCAGCGCCGCAGCGACCCGGCGCTGTGGGACGTCTACATCACGCATTCTGCCTTCTTCCCCGAGCCCATGCTGTCGCCGCCGCAGCTCGGCGACGGCGCGCCCGGCTGGTGGAAGACCCCCGCCAAGGACGCCGCGCTGGCGGCCTTCAACGGCGAGCCGGACCCGGCCAAGCGCGGCCCGCTCTGGGCCAAGGTGCAGCAGGTCATCTACGACGAGGTCCCGTACATTCGCGCCGGCAATTTCGGCTCGCTGGCGGGCGTCTCGTCCAAGATGAAGGGCTACACGCCCATGCCGTTCCCGGCCTTCTGGAACGTCGAGCTGAACTGAGACGGTTCGGCGGGGGCTTACCTCCCCGCCGTCATCCCCGGCCGGAGCCGCATCGCGGCGGAGGGGAAGGGGATCCAGGGGCCACACGCGTCGCTGCTGGGCGCTGGCTCCAGTCCTCCATTCCTGACGAGACGAAGCGTTTGCCCCTGGATCCCCTTCCCGGCGCTTCGCGCCGCCGGGGATGACGGCGACAGACTGCGAACCGTCAAACTGCCAGACCAACTGGAGCACCAAGACCCATGTGGCTGACTTTGGGGCGGCGGATCGGCGGGCTCATCATCGTGATGCTGCTCGTTGCCACCATGGTGTTCTTCCTCACCCGCCTCGCGCCGGGCGATCCCGCCGCCCTGATGCTGGGCGACCAGGCCACGCCCGAGGACGTCGCGCGGCTGCGCGCCGTGTACGGGCTCGACAAGCCGCTGCTGGTGCAGTTCGGGCTGTGGCTGAAGGAGGTCGCGAGCGGCAATCTCGGGCAGTCGATCTTCCTGCAGCGGCCCGTCACGCAGGCGCTGGCCGAGCGGGCGGAGCCGACGTTCTTCCTCACCCTGTTCTCGGTCTCGATCGCGGCGCTGATCGGCATTCCGGCCGGCGTCGCCTCGGCGGTGTGGCGGGGCAGGGCGGTGGACCAGATCGTCAGTGGCCTCGCGATGCTGGCCGCCAACGTGCCGAGTTTCTGGCTCGGGTTGATCTTCATCCAGCTCTTCGCCGTGCGGCTCGGCTGGTTTCCGGTGGCGGGTTACGGCGACCCCGGCGCGCCGCTGGCGGACAGGCTCGGCCATCTCATCCTGCCAGCCTGCGTGCTCGGCCTCGTCAACTCGGCGCTGATCACCCGCTTCACACGCGCCAGCATGCTGGACGTCCTGAACGAGGACTATGTGCGCACGGCCCGCTCCAAGGGCGTGTCCGAGACCCGCGTGGTGCTGCGCCACGCGTTCGGCAACGCGCTGATCCCGATCGTCACCGTGGTGGGGCTCACGGCGGCGCTGCTGGTGGGCGGCGCGATCGTGACCGAAACGGTGTTCGGCCTGCCGGGCGTCGGCAACCTCGTGGTGTCGGCCGTGCTGCGCCGCGACTACCCGGTGATCCAGGGCGCGCTGATCGTGGTGGCGGCCGTCTACGTGCTCATCAACCTGGCGATCGACGTGATCTACACGCTGGTCGACCCGCGCGTGCGGACCTGAGCCGATGTCGCCCGCGCTGCTGTTCTTCCGCCGCCTGTTTCGCCGCAAGCTGGTGCTGGCCGCCGCCCTCGTGCTGCTGATCCTGCTGCTCGGCGCGCTGCTGGCTCCTTGGGTGACGCCCTTCAAGCCGGACGCGATGCGGCTGGCGCGCCGTCTGAAACCGCCGAGCGAGACGAACTGGCTCGGCACTGACGAGTTCGGCCGCGACATCCTCTCGCGCATCATCTTCGGCGCGCGCGCGTCGCTGGGCATCGGCGCCGCCGTGGTGGCGGTGTCGATGACGATCGGAACCACGATCGGGCTGTTCGCGGGCTATTTCCGCCGTCTGGATGCGCCGGTGATGCGCGTGGTGGACGCCATGATGGCGCTGCCCGACATCCTGCTGGCGATCTTCCTGGTCGCGGTGCTCGGCGCGTCGGCGTTCAACGTCGTGTTCGCGCTGTCGATCGTCTACACGCCGCGCGTCGTGCGGGTGGTGCGCGCCTCCACGCTGGTGGTGCGCGAATTGCCATTCGTGGAGGCCGCGCGGGCGCTCGGCGTCTCGACGGCGCGCATCCTGGGCGTCCATGTGCTGCTCAACGTGGCGTCGCCCGTGCTCGTGCAGGCCACGTTCATCTTCGCCTATGCAGTGCTGGCCGAGGCGGGGTTGTCGTTTCTCGGCGCCGGCGTGCCGCCCGAGACGCCCACCTGGGGCACCATGATCGCGTCCGGCCAGCAATTCGCCGACGACGCGTTCTGGGTCGTCCTGTTTCCGGGGATCGCCATCGTGCTCGCGGCCCTGTCGCTTCAGGTGCTGGGCGACGGCCTGCGCGACATGCTCGATCCCAAGCTCCGGAAGGCGCTCTGATGACGGCGACCCACCCTGAGCCGCTGCTTGCCATCAACAATCTCGAGGTCAGCTTCCGCACCGAGGACGGGACCGTCACGCCGGTGCGGGGCGTCACGCTGTCGGTGAACGCCGGCGAGACGCTGGCGCTCGTGGGCGAGTCCGGGTCCGGCAAATCGGTGACCAGCCTCGCCGTGATGGGGCTGCTGCCGCGCCCGGCCGGGCGCATCTCTGGCGGCAGCATCCTGTTCCGGCGCCGGGCGGGCGGGGCGATCGATCTCGCGCAGGCGTCGGCCTCCGAGGTGCGGCGGCTGCGCGGCGCCGAGATCGCGATGATCTTCCAGGAGCCGATGACGAGCCTCAACCCGGTGCTCACCGTCGGCGAGCAGATCGCCGAGTCGGTGCGCCTCCACCGCGGCGTCGGCCAGGGCAACGCGATGCGGCGCGCGCGCGAGATGCTGGACCTCGTCGAGATCCCGGACGCGGGCAGGCGCGTGCACGACTACCCGCACCAGATGTCCGGCGGCATGCGCCAGCGCGTCATGATCGCGCTCGCGATGGCGTGCGACCCGGCCCTGCTGATCGCGGACGAACCCACCACGGCGCTCGATGTCACCATCCAGGCGCAGATCCTGGCGCTGATCGAGCGGCTCAGGCGCGAGATGGGCATGGGCGTGTTGTTCATCACGCATAATCTCGGCGTGGTCGCTGAAGTCGCCGACCGCGTGGCCGTGATGTACGCCGGCGAGGTCGTCGAGAGCGCGCCGGTGCGGCCGCTGTTTCACGCGCCGCGCCATCCCTATACGCGCGCGCTGCTGGACTGCCTGCCCGCGCGCGCGGCGCGGGGCGCGGATGGGCGACGCGTGGTGCGCTCCATTCCGGGCACGGTGAGCCGGGTCGCGGAGGGATGCGGATTCGCGCCCCGCTGCGAGTTCGTGCGCGACCCGTGCCGCGTCGGCGCCATTCCGCTGGAGAGCGAGCCCGATCGGGTCGTGCGCTGCCTGCGCTGGAGGGAGATCGCGTGAGCGGGGCGTTGCTGGAGGTCCGGGGCCTCACCAAGCATTTCGGCGGCGGCGCCCATCCGGTGCGCGCCGTGGAGGATGTGAGCTTTGCGATCCAGCCCGGCGAGGTGCTGGGCCTGGTCGGCGAGTCCGGCTCCGGCAAGAGCACCATCGGCCGGCTCATCCTGCGGCTGCTGGATCCGACGGCGGGCTCCGTCCGGTTCGGCGGCGACGAGATCGCGACTGCGCCGGAACGCAAGCTGAAGGCGCTGCGGCGCCGCGCCCAGATGGTGTTCCAGGACCCGTTCGCGAGCCTCAACCCGCGCCTGCGGGTGCGCGACATCATCGGCGAGGCGCTGGACGCGCATGGGCTGGCGCGCGGCCGGCGGACGGAGCGCATCGGCGAGTTGATGGAGACCGTGGGCCTGCCGGCCGCCCACATGGCCCGCTACCCGCATGAGTTCTCCGGTGGGCAGAGGCAGCGCATCGGCATCGCGCGGGCGCTTGCGGTGGAGCCGGAGCTGATCGTCGCGGACGAGCCCGTGTCGGCGCTCGACGTCAGCGTGCAGGCGCAGGTGCTCAACCTCATGCAGGACCTGCGCGCCCGCTTCGGGCTCGCGATGCTGTTCATCTCGCACGACCTCGACGTCGTGGAGCTCATGTGCGACCGCATCGCGGTGCTCTATCTCGGCCGCGTGATGGAGATCGGCCCGGCCGAGATCGTCACGTCCCGGCCGCGGCATCCCTACACGCAGGCCCTGCTGGCAGCGTCGCCCAAGGCGGACCCCGACGCACCCAAGCTGTCGCGCACGTTGAAGGGCGACATCCCGTCGCCGATGGCGCCCCCGTCCGGCTGCGTGTTCCGGACGCGGTGCCCCTACGCCATGCCGGCCTGCGCCGAAGTCGTGCCGCCGCTGCGCGACGCCGGCGAGGGCCGGGCCTATGCGTGCATCCTCGACAGCCTGCCGCCCCGGCCGGAGGCCGCATGAGTGGCCGGCCGGAGGCGCTCGACCTCGCCCAGGCGGAGCAGAACGCCCCCGACATCCTGCGCGCCATCCGGCTCGGGCTCGCCGGCATGTCGGAAGGCCAGCAGCGCATCGGCCGCATGATCCTGGATGATCCCCATTGGGCCGTGCAAACCAATGTCGAGGACCTCGCGGCGCGCGCGGGCGTGAGCGCGCCCACGATCGTGCGCTTCGCCCGCGCGGTCGGCTGCGACGGGCTGAAGGATTTCAAGCTCAAGCTCGCGGGGGCCCTGGCGCTCGGGACGCCGTTTCTGCATCGCGGCGTGGCGGCGGGCGACAGCACCGGCGACGTGGTGCGCAACGTGGTCGGCAGCCTCACCTCGGTGCTGGCCGAGTGGCAGCGCCGGCTGGATCCCGCCGAGGTGGAGCGCGCCGCCGCCGCGATCGACGCCGCCCGGCGGGTGGACTGCTACGGCACGGGCGCGACCTCCAACTTCCTCGCGCAGGACCTGCAGGCACGGCTGTTTCGGCTGGGTCTCGTCACCAATGCGTTCTCGGACGCGCATTTCCAGCTCGTCGGCGCGGCCACGATGGAGCCGGGCGACGTGCTGTTCGCGATCTCGTTCGTGGGCCGCATGCCGGCGCTGCTGGAGGCCGTCCAGCTCGGGCGCTCGCGCGGCGCGACCGTGATCGCGTTGACGCGCACGTCCACGCCGCTGGCCGACCTCGCCGACATCGTGCTGAGCACGGACGTGCCGCGCGACGCCACCATGCGGGTCGGCACCGAGGCCTATGTGGTGCAGCTCCTGATCATCGAGATCGTGATGGTGATGGTGGGCCTGCGGCGCGGCCCGTCCGTGAACGCACGGCTGAAGACGATCCACGAAGTGCTGCAGACGCATGGCGTCGACAACGACGACCCGTCATTGATGCACTGGGGCAGCCGCCCCCTCGGCAGCGACGAGTAGGGCCGGAACCCTAGATCGTCTTCAGCCGCGACAGGAACTGCCCGACCAGCTCGGAAATGTCCGCCGCCGCCCTGTCGACCTGGCGCGACGCGGCGTCGAGGTCGCGCGAGCGTTCGGCGACTTCGCCGATCGCGGTGCGCGACCGCTTGGCCGAGGACAGGCCGGCGCCGGCCTGCTCGGCCACCGCGCGCGCGGCGGCGGCGATCTGGGCGGTCGCGATCGACTGGTCCGAGACCGTGGCCGAGATGGCGGAGGACGATTGGTCGAGGCTCGCGATGGTCGCCGAGATGGCCTCGACGGAGCCCACGCAGGCCGCGGCGGCGTCCTGCACGGCGGCGATCTGCCCGGCGATGTCGTCGGTGGCCCGGGCGGTCTGGCTGGCCAGCACCTTCACCTCGCCGGCCACGACGCCGAACCCGCGCCCCGCCGCGCCCGCGCGGGCGGCCTCGATGGTGGCGTTCAGCGCGAGGAGGTTCGTCTTGGTGGCGATCTCCTGGATCAGCGTGACGATGGAGCCAATGCGCGCCGTGGCGTCCGCGAGCTTGTTGATCCCGTTTGCGACCGAGCGGGTGTGATCCACGGCCGCGCTGGTGATCTGGCGCGACCGCCGCGCCTCCGAACTCACCTGCTCGAGCGCCTGGGCGAATTCTTCCGTCATGCGCGCCGCGCTCGCGATCCGGGTGGCGCATTCCTGGGATGCTTCCTCGGCCAGCGTGGCTTCCTGGCCGGCCAGCCAGCCGCCTTCGGCGCTTTCGCCGGCGGCGCTGCGCAGCGATCCGGCCGCATCGTGGAGGCCCGTCGCCAGGGCGGCGATCTCGTGCTGCATGGCGGCCGCAGCCTGGTCGAGCTGGCCCTTGCGGGCCGACAGGCTCCAGCGGCCGGCGCGCTGGTGGCAGACTGTGGCGGCCAGCGCGTCGCTGAACAACAGCGCCGAAACGGCCTCGCTCTCGCGTACGGCGCGCCACGGCGTGAAACGGTTGCGACGCCTGATTTCCGCATGCAGGGCCGGCAGTACGCGGACCACGGTGCCAAGCCGGGTGCGCGCGCCGAGCGCCTCCGCGTGCCGCGTCGCCGTCGCCTGATTCAGGGCCGCCGCATAGGCGCCGCCGAGGTCGCCCGAGAACAGAACCTCGAAATGCCGGAGTTCCTCGGCGACCATTTCTTCCCGAAAGGTCTGCACCGTGGCCCGCATGTCCGGGACGGACTGCTCGAGGTGGTCGCAATAGGCGTGAACCGCGCCCGGTACGGCGGCGAGCACGATGTCTCGCAACGCCCGCGTCGTGGCCTTCGCGCTCTCGGTCACCCCTGACACGCTCAGAAGCCGCTCGAGAGCAGGCAGCGTGACCGGATTGGTCTGCTGCGGAAGCGAAGGCGTGTTGACCGGGGACACTGCAAACACCGTGGCGGGGGAACTCACGCCCGAATGCTTACAGAGGATCAATAATAAAAGGTTCCATGCATTTACTATCGTCATTTGACGTTTTATTGCGACCAGACGAATCGGCTTGGCGCCGAAACGCTCAGCCGCCTGCCGGACGAAAAGCGCAACCGACAATTCGGCTGGCAACAGTTCGTCCGTTCGCCACCGAACCACGCGGGACGTGTCGAAATGCGGGAAGCGAGATTGCCCGCCCGGGTCCTCAACAGAGTTCGCGGAGCGTTCTCGACGCACCGCCATACAGCTTCATCTTCGGTTAACCATACGGGATCTGGGCCTGAAACCGCGCCGCTCGCACGGTCGTTCATGGCCCATGACAAAGCGATCGAATGGCACGACCTCCGTACCCCGTCCGCTCAGCGCGGCCTGGGCTGAAGTTCTTGGCCCTAGCAAAGGCGCTTTCATCGTCACGCATTTCACCGACGGAAAACTGACGCAGTCGTCCCTCGAAAGCTTTCGCCGGCGCGGCTCCGCCGACCCCGCCCGGGCGGCCGCGCTGACCACGCTCGCGGACGCGTCGTTGCCCGACTCCGCCCTCTGCGCGCGCAGCTGAGGCTCGGATGGCGCGACGGCGCGGCCCTCAGAAGCGAGGCCGGGCCGGATTGAAGGCGGGGTCGTATTTGCGCATCTCGGTCGCGTCGTCGCGCTTGCGGATGCCGCAGTCGCGGTAGTTCTTGCGCAGCCGCGCCAGCGCGCCGTGGTCGAGGCGCACGCCGAGGCCGGGTCCTTGCGGAACCGCCACCATGCCGCCTTCGATCGGCAGCTTGCCGCCCTCGATGACCTCGTCGGTCTGCCAGGGATAGTGGGTGTCGCACGCATAGGCGAGGTTCGGGATCGTCGAGGCCACATGCGCCATGGCGGCGAGGCTGATCCCCATGTGCGAGTTCGAGTGCATCGAGATGCCGATGCCGAACACGCGGCCGATCCAGGCGAGATGCTGGGTGGCGCGCAGCCCGCCCCAATAATGGTGATCCGACAGGATCACCTGCACGGCGTTGAGGCGGATCGTCTCGGGAATGTGCCCGAACGCGATCGTGCACATGTTGGTGGCGAGCGGCATGGTGGCGAAGCGCGCCACTTCGCCCATCTCGGCGAGGCTGTTCACCGGGTCCTCGCAATATTCCAGCAGGCCATCGAGGCGCGGCATCAGCCGCCGCGTGGTCTCGACCGACCAGCCGCCATTCGGATCGATGCGCAGTGGATGTTTTGGAAAAGCGGCCCGCAGGGCGTCCAGCGCGTCGAGTTCGCGCTCGGGCTCGAAGACGCCGCCTTTCAGCTTGATGGAGCCAAAGCCGAACTGGTCCACCATGCGGCGGGCCTCGCCCACCATCTGCTCGGGGGTGAGCACCTCGCCCCAGTCGTCGCCGGGATCCGGCGCGTCGCGGTGCTGGCCAAACTTGTAGAACAGGTAGGCGCTGAACGAGACGCGGTCGCGCACCGCGCCGCCCAGGATCTGGTGCAACGGCTGCCCGAGGATCTGGCCCTGGAGGTCCAGCATCGCGACCTCGAAGGCGCCCACCGCCGTGGCGCGCGCCTTGTCGCCGGCCGGCGGGAACATCGCGGCGGGATCACCCTGTGGCGCCACGGCGCCGTAGATGCACCGCGTGAGGGCGTTCAGGTCGAACGGTGAGAGACCGATGAGCGCGGGCTTCACGCGATCCAGGTCGGCCAGGGTGGCGAGGTCGCCGTAGCTCTCGCCGAGGCCGACGAGGCCGTTCTCCAGCTCGATCTCGATGATGCTGCGCAACGCCCAGGGTTCATGGACGCCCGCCACGTTGAGAAGGGGCGGATCCCTGAACGCGATGGGGTGGATGCGAACATCCGCGATACGACCAGCCTTGTTCATGCTGCCTCCCGGCTTCTTGTTTGGACGCCATCAGATCCCATCATCGGGGGCGATTGACAGCGTCGTCTCGGCTTCCTACCGTGAAATCTGAAATATCAAGGACGCTGGATCAAGCTTTTGCGCGTGACCACAGCCAACCATGCTCCGGGGAGCGAAACGGATCGGGAGACGGCGCCGCGGCCTATGCTGGCCGCGGGAGCGCTGCGGGCGATTCTCGCGCCGATGCAGGGTGGCCGGGTGGCGGCCTTCTGGCGCGAGACGGATGGGGCGCCTGAACCGATCCTCATTCCGTTGAAGGACGCGGCTTTCGATCCGTTGTTCTGGCCCAAGGCAGGCTGCTACCCGCTCGCGCCGTTCTCCAACCGCATCCGCGACGGGCGCTTCCGCTTCGGCGACCGGGAGGTGCAGTTGCCCGCGCACCCGGCTTGCCCGCCGCACGCCCTGCACGGATTTTCGCAGCTGCGCGCGTGGAGCTGCGCGCTGGAGAGCGCATCGGAAGCCGTGATGACCTACGCGCACGAGCCGGACGCCTGGCCGTGGCGCTTCACCACAACCCAGATCGTCAGCCTCTCGGAAACGGCGCTCGCCATCACGGTTGCGATCCGCAACGAGGACGTGACGCCCATGCCGGTCGGGCTCGGGCTGCACCCTTATCTGGTCGCCCATCATGGCGACCGGGTCCGGTTCAACGCCGGGATCGAGTGGTCGCAGGATGAGGCCGGGTGCGGGATCGCGCCGCAACGGCTCCCGGCGAGCGAAGCCGCCCATTACCAGCGGCACGGCGCCGCCGGGATGACGCGCTATTTCGCAAATTGGGACGGCCGCGTGTCGATCGACCGGGCCGACGGCGGGCGGATCGCGATCAGGAGCGACGGCGCGCTGGACCACCTCGTGATGCATGCGCCGGAGGGCGGGGCCTATCTCTGCGTCGAGCCCGTGAGCCATGTGGCGGATGGGTTCAACCTCGCCGCACGGGGCGTCCAAGGCGCGGGCATGCGTGTGGCTGCGCCGGGGGAAACGATCCGCGGATGCATGACGATCGCGCTTGAATGATCAACCGGAACCACTGACCATCGGCTTCAGCGAAGCCGGACGGCTTGCATAAGAACAACGGCGCAACGACGCCGGCCAAAGGGGAGGACACGCCATGACCGACACCAGGGATCCGTTTGGGCCGAGGCTCGCGCGCCGCACCGTTCTGCAGGGATTAGCGGGAGCGGCCGCTATGACGGCGCTGCCCGGCCCGCTGCGGGCGCAGGCGGCCGGCAAGGAAGCGCCGGCGCTGGCCAAGCTCGTCGGCGAGGGCAAGCTCGCCGCGCTGGCGCAGCGCCTGCCCGAGAAGCCCATGGTGGTGACGCCCTTCGAGAAGGTGGGCGTCTATGGCGGCTCGCTGCGCCGCGGGCTGCGCGGCAGCGCCGACCACAACGGCATCCTGCGCATGGTCGGCAACCAGGGCCTGGTGCGCTGGAACCTGCAGTTCACCGAGCCGCTGCCGAACGTGGCGGAGCGCTGGGAGGTGAACGCGGACTCCACCGAGTTCACGTTCTACCTGCGCAAGGGCATGAAGTGGTCGGACGGCAAGCCGTTCACGGCCGACGACATCGTGTTCGCGGTGGAGGACTGCGCCAAGAATTCCGAACTCTACAAGTCCGTCCCGAGCCCGCTCGTGATCGCCGGCAAGGCCGGCACGGCCACCAAGGTGGACGAGACGACGGTGAAGTTCACCTTCGCGAGCCCCTACGCGCTCTTCCTGGACCTGATGGCGACGCCGCTCGGGCAGCACCCGACGCTGTTCCCCAAGCACTATTGCGGCCAGTTCCACCCCAAATACAATCCGGCCGTCGCCGACCTCGTGAAGCAGGCCAACGTCTCCGACTGGGGCGCGCTGTTTCGCATCAAGTGCGGCGACATCGAGATCCCGTCGCGCTGGGGCAATCCGGACAAGCCGACCATCGATCCCTGGGTCGTGAAGGAGCCCTACACGGGCGGCGCGACGCGCGTCACCATGGAGCGCAACCCGTTCTTCTGGCAGGTCGACACGGAGGGCAACCAGCTTCCCTATATCGACCGGATCTCGTTCTCGATCTCGCAGGACGTGGAATCGTTGATGCTCGACGCCGTGTCGGGACGCCTCGACATCCAGGACCGGCACATCGACACGCTGCAGAACAAGCCGACTTTGTCGCAGAACATGAAGAAGGGCGGCTACAGGCTGGTCGAGCTCATCGCGTCCTCGTCGCAGCAGTGCCAGATCTACTTCAACATCACGCACAAAGACCCGAAGATGCGCGAGATGCTGGGCAACAAGGAGTTCCGGCAGGCGCTCTCGCTCGGCATGGACCGCAAGGAGATCATCGACATCGTGTATCTGGGCCAGTCCGAGCCCTACCAGGCCGGACCGCGGCCGGGGCATCCCTGGTTCAACGAGAAGCTCGGCCGCCAGTACACCGAGTTCGACAAGGCCAAGGCCAACGCCATGCTGGACAAGCTCGGCTACGGCAAGAAGGACGCGCAGGGCATGCGCCTGCGGCCGGACGGCCAGAAGGTGTTCTTCGCGATCGACGTGATCCCGACGCTGTATCCCGACCTCGTGGACGTGCTGGAGCTGGTGAAGCGCCACTGGGCCGACATCGGCGTCGACATGAAGGTCAATACGATCGAGCGGGCGCTCTACTACACGCGCGGCGACAACAACGACCATGACGCGGCCGTGTGGCCGGGCCCGGGCGGGCTCGATCCCATGCTCGATCCGCGCGACTACTTCGCCCAGCATCCGCAGGGCTCGCGCTACGCGGTGCCGTGGACGCTCTGGTACGTGTCTGGCGGCAAGGACGGGCAGGAGCCGCCGGAGGGCCAGAAGCAGCGCATGAAGCTGTTCGACGACGCCCGCGCGACGTCGGACCTGAAGAAGCGCGGCGAGATCATGAAGCAGGTCTTCGATCTCGCGGCCGACGCCTTCGAGACCATGGGCGTGTGCCTGGCGGTCAACAATTTCGGCGTCGTCAAGACGAACCTGAAGAACGTGCCCGAGAAGTACCCGAACGCCTGGACCTGGCCGAACCCCGGCCCGGCCCTGCCGCAGCAGTTCTACTTCACGACGTAACAACCCCTCCGTCATCCCCGGCGGCGCGAAGCGCCGGGAAGGGGATCCAGGGCAGCCGCGCTCACCCCTGGATCCCCTTCCCCTCCGCGGCTTCGCCGCTCCGGCCGGGGATGACGGCGGCAACAGTTCATCGGTCCACCGAAGGGCCTCGCATGCTCAAATTCATCGCCAAGCGCGTGTTGTGGATGATCCCCTCGCTGGTGGTCATCAGCTTCATGGCGTTCGTGCTCATCCAGCTGCCGCCGGGCGACTACGTGACGACCTACATCGCCACGCTGGCGGCCTCCAACGAGGTCGTGGACCAGAACACGGCGGCGGACCTGCGCGCCCGGTTCGGGCTCGATCAGCCGATGATCGTCCAGTACTGGAAATGGATCAGCGGCATCCTGCTGCGCGGCGATTTCGGGCTGAGCTTCGAGTGGCAGCAGCCGGTGGGCGACCTGATCTGGGAGCGCATGGCGCTCACGCTGGTGCTGACCTTCGCGACCCTGCTGGCCACCTGGGGGCTCGCTTTGCCGATCGGCATCTTCTCGGCCGTGCGGAAGTATTCGATCGGCGACTACATCGCGACGTTCTTCTCCTTCCTGGGCCTCGCGATCCCGTCCTTTCTGCTGGCGCTGGTGCTGATGTATCTCGCGGCCGTGGAGTGGGGGCAGGAGGTCGGCGGGCTGTTCTCCGAGCAGTATCTCGCGGCGCCCTGGAGCCTCGCCAAGGTGTGGGACCTGATGGGCCACCTCTGGATCCCGGTGATCATCCTGGCGGTGTCGGGCACCGCGAGCCTGATCCGGGTGATGCGCGCCAACATGCTGGACGAGCTCAACAAGGCCTATGTGACGACGGCGCGCGCCAAGGGGCTGTCGGAGTTCCGGTTGCTGATGAAGTATCCGGTGCGGCTGGCGCTCAACCCCTTCATCTCCACCATCGCGTGGCTGCTGCCCAACCTCGTGTCCGGCTCCATCATCGTCGCCATCGTGCTCAGCCTGCCCACCGCCGGGCCGCTGCTGCTGCAATCGCTGATGAGCCAGGACATGTACCTGGCCGGCGCGTTCATCCTGCTGATCTGCACGCTCACGCTGATCGGCTCCCTGATCAGCGACATCCTGCTTGCGCTGGTCGATCCGCGCATCCGGCTGGAGTAGGCGCATGACGGACGTCGCTTTCGCGGCCATCGACCAGCGCAAGGTCGCGGTCGCGTCGCAATGGCAGCTGGTCTGGTGGGCGTTCAAGCGCCACAGGCTGGCGATGATCGGGCTGTGGGTGACGGCGTTCTTCTACCTGATCGCCGTGATCCCGGGCTTTTTCGCCATCAACGACCCGTCCCAGCAGAACGCCCGCGCGGCCTACCAGCCGCCGCAGGGGCTGCATTTCATCGACACGGCGCCGGACGGGAGCTGGGCGTTCCGGCCCTATTTCCATCCCACGACGCTGAAGCGCGATCCGCAGACGCTCGCTGCCGTCCATGTGCCGGACACGAGCCGCAAGATCTACGTGACGATGTTTGGGCAGGGCTACGAGTATTCGGTGCTCGGCCTGTTCAGCGCCCGCACGCATCTCTTCGTCTCCTCCGAGGCGCGGCAGCCGCTGTTCCTGCTCGGCGCGGACCGGCTCGGCCGCTGCGTGTGGAGCCGCATCATGCAGGGGACGCAGATCTCGCTCTCCGTCGGCCTCGTGGGCGTGTTCCTGTCGCTGCTGCTCGGCATCGTGCTGGGGGGAATCTCCGGCTATTACGGCGGGCGGATCGACTTCGTGATCCAGCGCACCATCGAGTTCATCCTGGCGCTGCCGACCATCCCGATCTGGCTCGCGATGGCGGCGGCGCTGCCGCAGGATTGGCCGGCGACGCTGAATTACTTCATGATTACGGTGATCCTCAGCCTCACCGGATGGGCGCAGCTCGCCCGCGTGGTGCGCGGCCGGTTCCTCAGCCTGCGCACGGAGGAGTTCGTCACGGCCGCGCGGCTCGACGGCGCGTCCGAGGGGCGCATCATCTTCCGCCACATGCTGCCGAGCTTCGCCAGCCACATCATCGCGTCGATCACGCTCGCGATCCCGGCCATGATCCTGGCCGAGACGTCGCTGTCGTTCCTCGGCCTCGGCCTGCAGCCGCCCACCATCTCGTGGGGGGTGCTGCTGCGCGAGGCGCAGAACATCCGCTCCATCGCGACCGCTCCCTGGCTGTTCGCGCCGGGCGTCGCCGTCGTGATCGCCGTGATCGCCCTCAACTTCCTGGGAGACGGACTGCGCGACGCCGCCGATCCGTACAACAAATGACCATCGTGGACCTGTCCTCCCGCCGCACCGACGCCGCCGCGGCTCCGCTCCGCGCGGTGCTGGAGGTGCGCGACCTTGTCACGCATTTCCCGACCCGCACCGGCGTCGTGAAGGCGGTCGACGGCGTGTCGTTCACGGTGGAGCGCGGCAAGACGCTGTGCGTCGTCGGCGAATCCGGCTCCGGCAAGAGCGTCACGGCGCGCTCCATCCTGCAGATCGTCGACCAGCCCGGCCGCATCATGAGCGGCTCCATGCTGCTGCATCGGCCGGACGGCTCGTCGGTGGACCTCGCCACGCTCCATCCGCGCGGCCGCGAGATCCGGGCCGTGCGCGGCGCCGAGATCGCGATGATCTTCCAGGAGCCGATGTCCTCCTTGTCGCCGGTGCACACGGTCGGCGACCAGATCATGGAGGTGCTCCTGCTGCACCTGCGCCTGTCCAAGAAGGAAGCGCGGGCGCGCACGGTGGAGCTCCTGCGGCAGGTCGAGATCCCCAATCCCGACAAGGCGGTGGACCGCTACACATTCGAGTTCTCGGGCGGCATGCGCCAGCGCGTGATGATCGCGATGGCGCTCGCGTGCAATCCATCCATGCTGATCGCCGACGAGCCCACCACGGCGCTGGACGTCACCACGCAGGCCGAGATCCTGGACCTCATCAAGCGACTGCAGCAGCAGCACGGCATGGCGGTGATGTTCATCACGCACGACATGGGCGTGGTCGCCGAGATCGCCGACGAGGTGCTGGTGATGTTCCACGGCAAGGTCATGGAGGCCGGGCCGGTCGACCAGATATTCCACGCGCCGCAGAACGACTACACCAAGATGCTGATCGGCTCCGTGCTGAAGCTCGAGCAGAAGGCCGAGATCCGGCTGAAGCGCGCGCCCATCGCCGAGGATGCGCCCTCGGTGATCGAGATCGACAATCTCAAGATGCATTTCGGCTCGCCCGCTGCGCCCATCCGCGCCGTGGACGACGTGTCCCTGCAGGTTAAGGCCGGCGAGACGCTCGGCATCGTGGGCGAGTCCGGCTCCGGCAAGACCACCATGGGGCGCTGCCTGCTGCGCATCTACCAGCCGACGGGCGGCGCCATGCGCTACCGCAAGGCGGACGGGACGGTGGTGGACCTCGTCACGGCCGACAAGGAGACGCTGAAGCTCTGCCGCCGCGAGATCCGGATGATTTTCCAGGACCCGGTGGGGTCGCTGAACCCGCGCATGACGGTGGCGCAGATCATCGGCGAGCCCTTGCTGGTGAACGGGATCGCGAAGGGCTCGGAGTTGGACGACCGCGTGTCGGTCCTGATGGACCAGGTGGGGCTGAACCCCGACTGGCGCGAGCGCTACCCGCACGCGTTCTCGGGCGGCCAGCGCCAGCGCGTCGGCATCGCGCGCGCCATATCGCTGAACCCGCGCGTGATCGTGGCCGACGAGGCCACCTCGGCGCTCGACGTGTCGCTGCGCTCGCAGATGCTGGACGTGATGATGCGCCTGCAGGACGAGCTGAAGCTCTCCTATGTGTTCATCAGCCACGACATCGGCGTCATCCGCTACATGTGCGACCGCGTGTCCGTGATGTACCAGGGCAGGGTGGTTGAGACGGGCGCGACCGACCAGGTCTGCGACGCCCCGCAGCACGCCTACACGCAGGCGCTGCTCTCCGCCATTCCCCGCCCGGACCCGCGCCTGCGCAGCATGCACAAGCGCCACCGGTACATCGCGTGAAGCACTTGCACTCCCTCTCAACTGTCATCCCCGGCGGCGCGTAGCGCCGGGAAGGGGATCCAGAGCAGTCGCGCTCACCCCTGGATCCCCTTCCCCTCCGCCCCTTCGGGGCTCCGGCCGGGGATGACGGCTCACTTGTTCGAATCGAAAGCAGGGGAAACCCGCCGTGAAAATCACCGACGTCAAGACCTTCCTGATGCACGCGGGCGCGCCCAACCTGAAGAGTTGGGCGGCGGACGGCTCGTTCGGGACGCAGAGCTATTCGGGCAACCTCACGGGCACGCGCAACTGGCTGTTCGTGAAGGTCTACACGGATGAGGGGATCACCGGCATCGGCGAGTGCTCGGGCTGGCCGCGCGTGATCGAGACCGCCATCAAGGACCTGCGCGCGCTGCTGGTGGGCGAGGACCCGACCCATATCGAGCGGCTCTGGCAGAAGATGCAGATCGCCATCATGGGCCACGGCATGACCGGGACGGTCGGGGCCGGCGCCATGACGGGCGTCGACATGGCGCTGTGGGACATCAAGGGCAAGGCGCTCGGCGTGCCGGTCTGGAACCTGCTCGGCGGCAAGGTGCGCGACCGCATCCGCATCTACGCGCACGCCAACACGCCGGAGGTGGCGCTCAGCCTGAAGGAACGCGGGATCACGGCCATCAAGTGCGGCGGCGTATCCGATCCGGTCCGCAAGGTCGCGGGCCTGCGCGAGGCCATCGGCGACGAGATGGACCTGATGATCGACCTCCACGGCCCGCCCTGGATGACGCCCGGCGACGCCGCCCGGCTGGCGCGGGCGCTGGAGCCCTATGACCTGATGTGGATCGAGGATCCGATCGCGCCCGAGAACCTGGATGGCTACCGCCGCATCCGCGACGCCGCCCATGTACCGCTCGCGGCCGGGGAACGCTCCGCCACCATCTTCGGCCTGCGCGAGCTGATCGAGCATGACCTCGTGGACGTGGCCCAGCCAGACACCGGCCGGGCCGGCGGCATCACGCAGATGAAGAAGATCGCCGCCATGGCGGAGGCGCATCACATCATGATGGCGCCCCACTCGGGCTCGCTCGGCCCGGTGGCCGAATACGCGGCGCTCCACGTCATGGCCGCCATTCCGAACGCGCTGATCCTGGAGCGGATCGAGGACGACTGGGACGGGCGCGCCCGCACGGTGATCCCGCATCCGCAGCAGGTGGACGGCTACCTCAAGGTTCCGGATGCGCCAGGCCTTGGCGTCGACATCGACGAGGCGTTCGTGGCGCAGTTTCCGAGCAGCCAGAACCTCTCGGTGCCGATCGGCAAGGACACGACGTCCTACGCGCCCGGCACCTTCGACGAGCACGTCTATGTGCAGACGCGGCTGCGGCGGGGGCGGCATTTCCGCCCGGACTAGAAATCGAAACCCCAGGCCGTCATCCCCGGCGGTCCGCATCGCGGACCGGGAAGGGGATCCAGCGGACGGCCGGAACAACGCTGGATCTCCGTCCCGGCCTGCTGCGCAGGCCGCCGGGGATGACGGCATCGAGGAGACCCCCCAATGAAGATCGAACGCCTGCGCGCCTTCATGTCGCGCGACAAGGACCGCCCGCGCGTCGTGATCGCGATCGACACCGACGACGGGCTGACCGGCTGGGGCGAGTGCTACAACCACGGCCCCGACAAGGCGCTGCTGCCGCTGCTCGACTACATGATGGACTTCATCCGCGGCGACGATCCCCGGCGCATCGAATACATCGTGATGAAGCTGATGCAGCAGACGCGCTTCCCGCCGGGCGCGCTCGGGCTGGCCGCCATCTCGGCCATCGATCACTGCCTGTGGGACATCTCCGCCAAGGCGCTGGGCGTGCCGGTCTACATGCTGCTGGGCGGCAACGCGCGCGACAAGGTGCGGGTCTATGCGGGCGTCTACACGGCGCCGGACCCCGGCGCGGCGCGCGAGCAGCTAGATAGCCTGAACGAGCAATGGGGCATCACGGCCTTCAAGCTCAGCCCCTACCGCATCGACATACACCGCAACCGGTGGGGCGAGGTGGTGCGCACCAGCGCGGAGTATTTCCGGCAGGTGCGCGAGACGGTTCGCAACGACTACGAGATCGCGTTCGACGCGCACGCCAAGATCTTCGAGCCGCAGCAGGCCATCCAGCTCGGCAACGCGCTGGCGCCCTATGATCCGCTGTTTTTCGAGGAGCCGATCCGGCCGGAGAATTTCGAGGCCTGGGGCGAGCTGAAGCGCGGGCTCACCTGCACGCTGGCGACGGGCGAGTCGCTCTACAGCCGCTTCGAGTTCCTGCGGCTCTTGCAGGTGCGCGGGGCGGACATCATCCAGCCCGACATCTGCGTGGTGGGCGGCCTCCTGGAAATGCGCAAGATCGCCGCCATCGCGGAGGCGCACTACGTCACGGTCGCGCCGCACAACCCGATGGGGCCGCTGGCCTCGGCCGTGAACGTCCACTTCTGCGCCGCGCAGCCGAACTTCCGCATCCTCGAATACCGGCTGCCGCGTGGGCCGGGCTACGTGTTCGGCACGGGGGGCGGCGAGGCGCCGTCGAGCGAGCAGAAGCTGCAGGGCGCCTGGTACGTGAAGGACCCCTACCTGCCGAAGGATGGCTACCTGGAGCTGCGGCCGGATCGGCCGGGCTGGGGCGTCGAGATGGACGAGGAGCTGCTGGGCACCGAAGACTACGTGAACTGGAGCCGCAAGGTGCCGGTGCGTCCGGATGGTTCGACAGGCTATGTCTGAGTGACGGAGCGCAATCGTCCACGCGATGGCTGAAACTCGACCGCGTGGACTATGCAACGCCTAGCGTTTTCAGGCATTCCAAGTGAGGATGCGTCTGCGCCAATCTGGCGGCGCCCGCTATGCACTGGTGCCGATGCCTTTTTCGTCGAGTTCCGTCCGGCTCTACCGCCTTCTGCTTGCGGCCTCAGTGCTCGTGCCCATGGCCGTTTTCATAGCCGCAGGCGCGTGGAACCGGGCTGACGTGCTGCGGGAGAACCGTGAGGTCACGGTGCGCACGGCCGCGATCATGCACGAACATGCCCGCAAGGTGTTCGACACTGTCGAGCTCACGCTGGCGCTGATCGACGATCGCGTGCGCGGCATGAGCTGGGACGACATCGCCAAGCCCGAGACCAGCGCCTTTCTGCGCGACCTGAAAGCGCCTCTCGAACAGGCCGTTTCGGTCTGGCTCACGGACGCGAACGGCTTTGTCCGGGCCGGCAGCCAGAGCTGGGATCCGCAGGGCTCCATCGCGGAGCGGGAGTGGTTTCAGGCGCAGAAGGAGCGGGATGGCGGGTCGCATGTCAGCGCGGCCTTCCGCGGCAAGGCGACCGGCATCGCGTCCTTCGCGGTGAGCCGGCGCCGGACGACGGCGGACGGGCGCTTCGACGGCATCATCCACGTGGCGCTCAGCCCGGAATATTTCGCCCGCTTCATGGCCGAGGCCGCGCCGGTGGGCGCCATCGCGGGCGCGCTGTTGCGCGAGGACGGCGAGATCCTGGCGCGGCTGCCCTATCGCTGGCCGAACCCCCGCGTCGATCCGAGCACGGACATCATGCGGGCCATCGCGGCGAACCCCTTCTCGGGCGCTTTCGAGGGGTTCTCAAGCGTCGACAAGCGCGACCGCTTCTACGCCTACCGCAAGGTGGCTCCCTATCCGATCTACGTGGTGTTCGGCGTCGACGCCGCGCAGGTCAACGCGCAGTGGCTGCACAATCTCGCGGCCTATGGGGCGGTGGCGCTGGCGTCGGCGCTGGTTCTGGCGCTCGTGTCGTGGCTCGCGTTGCAGCGCGCCCAGGCCGAGCAGCAGGCGCTCATCCGGCTGCGCGCCGAAAGCGAGCAGCGCCTGCTGGCCGAGCAGCGCCTGCTGCAGGCGCAGAAGATGGAGAGCCTGGGGCAGCTCACGGGCGGCGTCGCGCATGATTTCAACAACCTCCTCGCGGTGGTGATCGGCAACATCGATCTGGTGCGGCGCAGGCTCAAGGACGACGACCGGGCAAAGCGCCTGCTCGACACCGCGATGCAGGGCGCCCAGCGCGGCGCGTCCCTGACGCAGCGTCTGCTGGCCTTCGCACGCCGGCAGGATCTGTCGCCCCAGTCCGTCGATGTCGGCGGCCTTGTGGAAGGCATGACCGACCTCATGACGCGTTCGCTGGGCGCCGGCATCCGGATCGAGACCGTTTTCCCGGCCGAGTTGCCGCCCGTGAGGGTCGATCCCGGTCAGCTCGAGATGGCGTTGCTGAACCTGGTGCTGAACGCACGCGACGCCATGCCGGCCGGCGGAGCGATCACGATCTCGGCCGAGGCGCGGGACATGGCGGGCGCGGATCGTCCGATGCTGCGGCCCGGCGCCTATGTGTGCATCCGCATCACCGACACCGGCATGGGCATGGACGCCGAGACGCTGGCCCGCGCGGTGGAGCCGTTCTTCACCACGAAGGGGGTCGGCAAGGGCACGGGGCTCGGCTTGTCGATGATCCACGGCTTCGCGGTGCAGTCCGGCGGCATGCTGCGGCTGGACAGCGAGCGCGGGCGCGGCACCACGGCGGAGCTCTGGCTGCCAAAGGGCGAGGTCGAGGAGCGCATCCCGGAGGCCGAGCCGTCGAACCCCGAGTATCGGGCCTGCCTGGTGCTGCTCGTCGAGGACGACCCTCTCGTGATGGCGGGAACCACCGCGATGCTCGAGGATCTCGGCCATACGGTGCTGCAGGCGACATCCGGCGACGCGGCGCTCACGATCCTGGAGGAGCGCGAGGTCGAGATCGTGATCACCGACCAGGCCATGCCGGGCATGACCGGCGTCGAGCTGGCGGAACGCATCCGGGCCCGCGACCCGAGCATGCCGATCCTGCTGGCGAGCGGCCACGCCGAGATCGCGACCCGCTCCGCCCTGAACCTGCCACGGCTGGCGAAGCCCTATCTGCGGCAGGAACTGGCGCACGCCATCGCGGGCGTGGTGACGCCGAGCTGCGAGCCGCTGGTGGCCGAGATTTCCTGAACGGCGGCTGCTGTCGGAGCCGACCTCAGAGCCTGACCGAAAAGTCGCTCGAACACACCTTCGATACCCTCATCCTGAGGAGCCATGCGAAGGTCGCATGGCTCCTCAGGATGAGGGGCGTTGAACGAATAGTCGGCCAGGCTGTCAGGCCGAGACCCAGCGATCAATATCCGCCTGCGCGCCGATCAGCGCCAGGCCCGAGGCGATCGATTCGAACTGGTCCGAGGAGGTGAGCTTCTGCTCGCCAAAGCGGTCCACGAACACCTTGCGGATCGCCGGGATGAACGACGACCCGCCGGTGAGAAACACGCGCTCGACGCTTTTCGCCGTCACGTCCGACCGCCGCAGCGCTTCGTCGAGCGCGCCGCCGATCTTCTCGATGTCGGGCGCAATCCAGCCCTCGAACTCGGCGCGTGTGATGCGGGCCGCGATGTTCACGCCGGCCTCGCTGAACCGCAGGACCGTTTCGTCCGAGGAGGACAACGCGATCTTGGCGGCCGAGACCGCGCGGTAGAGCGCGAAGCCGAGATCCTGCTCGATGATCTCGATGAAGCGCTCCAGCGGCTCGGGGTCCACGGCCGAGCGGGCGAGCTGCCGCAACTCCTTCAGGTCGCCATTGGCCTTCATCATCGCGAGCTGGTTCCAGCGCGCGAAATTGGCATAGTAGTGCGTGGGCAGCGACAGGAGCTTGTCGAAGGACTTGTAGTTCTGACCCTTGCCGAGCCGCGGCGACACTACCTTGTCGATGATGCGGTAATCGAAGGCGTCGCCGGCGACGCCCACGCCAGCGTGCCCGAGCGGCCGCGCCCGGCGCACGCCGTCCTGCGTCTCGAATCGGATCACCGAGAAGTCGCTGGTGCCGCCGCCGAAATCCGCCACCAGCACGGTGGCGTCATGGGCGAGGCGCTGGGCGTAGAAGAACGCCGCCCCGACGGGCTCGTAGGCGTATTGGGCCTGCTCCAGCCCCACCTTGGCGAACGCCGTCCGATAGCGCCGCATCGCCAGGTCCTCGTCGGGGTTCCCGCCAGCGAAGCGTACGGGACGGCCGACGACGAGCTTGGTGTGTGCGGGATCGATGCCCGCATGGCCGAAGACGTTGGTGAGGAACGACGCCAGTAGATCCTCGAAGCGATATTTCGCCCCGAAGATGCGGGTGTCCTGGAAAGAGGCGCTCGCCGCGAAGGTCTTGAACGACTGGATGAAGCGATGCGCCGAGAGGCCCTCCAGGAACTCCTCGACGGCCCAGGGTCCGCCCTCGCAGCGCGTGCGGCGGCCCGCCGACGAGACGTCTTCCCAAAAGCACAGAGCCGAGATGAATGCGCTGGAATCGCTCGGATGGCGCCCCTGATGTCGGAACCGGGCCACCTTGGCCGGCGCGCCGCCGATCGAGGCCGCCACCACCGTGTTGCTGGTGCCGAAATCGATGCCGATCGAAACGGGTTCGGTGGTCACGCGCTATCTCCGGATCGCAGAAAAACAAACGGACGCACTCGGCGAATGCGTCCGTCGAAAGGTCGGCCGGCCAGGGAGGCGACCGGCGGCGGCGAGCGTCAGCTGACGGAAAGCAGCTCGACGTCGAACAGCAGCGTGGCGTTCGGCGGGATCACGCCGCCGGCGCCGCGTGCGCCATAGCCGAGCTCGGCCGGGATCACGAGGTTGCGGCGGCCGCCGACCTTCATGGTCGACACGCCCTCGTCCCAACCCTTGATGACCTGGCCCTGGCCGATCGTGAACGTGAAGGGCTGGTTGCGATCACGCGAGCTGTCGAACTTGGTCCCGTTCTCGAGCGTGCCGGTGTAGTGCACCGTGCAGCGCTGGCCGGCCTTGGGGCTCGCGCCGGTTCCGACGACGACGTCCGTGTAGGACAGGCCCGAGGGGGTCTTGGTCATTTTCTTCTCCGTCTGGGCCGAGGCGACGGCCGGGATCAGGGGCAGGGCGAAAAGCGCAAGCGCGGTGCGCCGGGTGAGCGCCTGGCCGGCGTTTGCGGGAGCGGCGTTGAGGTCCTGCATGGTGCGTCCTTTCAGGATGGCGCACCCGCAGTAAAGCGCGCGCAGGCCGCCCGCAAGCGCGAGCGCATCCGTTGGTCGAGAACGGATTCGCTTTTTGGGTGGGCGAAACCCGCTTTTCTGGTAAACCGAGGGTCAGCCAATTCGGACGAATCGTTCGCGTTGGTTTTTCCGACGCGGACAGCCCGCCAAGTGGGCTGTTTGCGCCCAGGTTTTCTAGCTCACGCAGGTCGAATTGGGGCGCCGGTCAAGGGCGCGTCGATTATGGGATCATGACGCCCCAGGGCGATTCAGCCCGGGACGGCGCTTTCTGTTCCTGAGAGGAACAGGAACGTCGCCAATTTTGCGCGCCAGCCTCGTGATTCCAGTTGACCCAAAGCCCCGGACCAGTCATTCACCATGAGTATTGAATGCGGCAGGTGGCGCACTATGGGCAAAGGTTGGGATCGCGGACCGAAGGGTGGGGGCTGGGGCCAGGAAGAATGGACGCCTCCGCGTCCGTCGTCGGCTCCTTCCGCTCGTCCGGCTCCGGCGAGGGCGGTTTCTACGGGACCGGACGTTGAAGCGCGAGTGAAGTGGTTCAACGGTGAAAAAGGCTTCGGTTTCGTCGAGATGACGGACGGGTCCGGCGAGGCGTTCCTGCATATCCGCGCCGTCGAGGCGGCGGGTCACACGGCTCTCGAGCCGGGCACGACGCTCCAGGTCAAGATCGGCCAGGGCCAGAAGGGTCCGCAGGTAACCGAAGTCGTTTCGGTTGACGCCAGCACGGCGACGCCTCAGGCGCCGCGCGGTCCGCGTCCCGGCGGTTTCGGCGATCGTCCCGGCGCGGGTCCGCGTCCGGGCGGCGGCGGTCGCTTCCAGCGCGACTCCGGCCCGACCGAGCCCAAGAGCGGCGTCGTGAAGTGGTATTCGCGTGAGCGCGGCTTCGGCTTCGTGACCCCGGATGACGGCGGCCCCGAGATCTTCGTGCACGCCACCGCGCTGGAGCGCGCCGGCATGCGCGAGATCGACGTTGGCCAGCGTCTGCAGCTCGACGTGCGCCAGGGCCAGAAGGGTCCCGAGGCCGCGGCGGTTCGCTCGGACGACTGATCGCGCGAGGCCTGCGGGCTCGTGATCGAGATTTAAACGAGGCGCTTCGCAGCTGCGGAGCGCCTCGTTTCGTTCCGGGGTTGCGGTGGCGTCCGGCCCCGAGGGCGCGTTAAGCTCCCGCCATGTCTTCCTCCCTCATGACCCACTGGGCGTTTTGGGCCCTCCTCTCGGCCGTTTTCGCGGCGTTCACGGCGATACTGGCCAAGATCGGGGTCGGCGGCGTGGATTCGGACCTCGCGACGTTTATCCGCACGCTGGTGGTGATCGCTGCGCTCGGCCTGATCCTGGCCGGCACCGGCGCGTGGCGAACCTTGCCGGACGTACCCGGGCGCGCGCTGCTGTTTCTGGTGCTGTCTGGCCTCGCCACCGGCGCCTCGTGGCTCTGCTATTTTCGCGCGCTGAAGCTCGGCCAGGCGTCGCAGGTCGCGCCGATAGACAAGCTCAGCGTCGTGCTGGTGGCGCTGTTCGGGGCGCTCGTGCTCGGCGAGAAGCTGTCCCTTCTCAACTGGGCCGGCGTCGCCCTGATCGCGGCCGGCGCCCTGCTGGTAGCCCTGCCGTAGCCGGAGCCGTGGAACCGGCGGCCCTGATGGCGATTGGTTTCGCGCTATCGGGAGGACGCCATGACCAACGAAAAAACGACCAACGACAAATCCACCCAAGACGACCGCCAGCCGGAAGCGCTGCGCACCTTCGAGGCCGCGAGCCGCGCCGGCGGCAAGAAGCCCGACGGCCAGGGACTGACCGAAAAGTCCGACACGGCCGCCAAGAGCGACGATCCGGACCGGAAGAACGAGACCGCCACCAGGGTGCTGCAGGCCGGCGTGGATCACGATCCCAAGGCGGCCACCCAGGCGGTTCAGGACAGCAAGGACCCGCGCATCCCGCGCTGATCTCAGGCGATGCGGGCGGCCGGACGGCTTGCCCGCACGACGTCCTCGAGCGCGGCCCAGCGATCGCGGATCTTGCGTTCCCAAACGTCGGGATTGGGCGAGCGCTCCGCTTCCTCGATCATGACGTGGATCTCCACGATCATGTAGCGCAGCTTTGTCGCGATGGCGCCCTGCTCCATGGTGGCCAGGATCGTGCGCAGGACCGCGTAGTCGATCGGGCTGGGGAGAAAATCGGCGTCCGTCATTGTGGGGGCCCCATTCCGCGCGAGATGCCGCTTTCCGCAAGCTCCTGCAGAGCCTGAGGACGCCCCACCAGAGTGGGAGCCGCCAGCTCGTAGTGCACCGGCGATGCATCCTTTGCGGCGTCCATCAGTGCCACCAATGTTTCGATCCGTGCAAACTTGAAGACCATATAGGGCGGATACCCCTTGATCCGTACAGTCCAGCCGGAATCGGAAGCGTCATAACCGACAACGAGAACCAGGGGCGGCATCCATGTCGCTCCGTCCATCAATCGCGCTTTCGTTCAAACATCGAGGCCCCTCCCGGCTGCCCGGAAGGGGCCTCGGCGGCGTCGCCTGCGCCGTTCCAGTATCGTCTCTCAATTTGTTCGTAAACGCGCTATGCTATGAGTTGTTCCGCGCTCAAGTGCCTCAAGATTGCAGAAATGTATAAAGACCAGTTCAGTGGAAGTAGAACGGCAGTCTGTCTTGCTGTTCAAATCACGACCGGCAATCTCGTGCCGGTCGTTGGTTTCGAGCGGCCGGCGTGGCTGAGAGCGCCGGGCCTTCTTCAACTTAGCTGATGAATGCTCAGCAGGAAGACTTGGACTTCGTGACGGTGTCACCCATGTCGTTGGTCTTCTTCACCGTCTTGGTGCTGCAGCCGACCGAGCCGGTGCGGACCACCGTCTTGCGGCGCACGGACACGTCGGAGTCGTCGCCGTGGCGGATGACCTTGGTGGTCTTGTTGCCCATCATGCCTTCCTTCTTGATCACGGTGGTGTCCTGGGCATGAGCGACAGTGGCGGCGAGCGTCGCCGCGAGAGCGATTGCGAAGATTTTCATAGGTTACGTCCTCCTTTGAAGATGCCGGTCAACGCTGCTCAAAGTTGAACCGTTCCAAAGCACGTCATCGATAACGTCGGGATGTTTAATCACGGGCCGATTGCTGGCGGTCGTCTGGCCGTCGTGCATGGGAGCAGCGCTCCCCAGGCGCTTTGATCATGAACTTACCTGAGGCCGGGCGCGGTTCACGGGATCCGGCGAGGGCGGCCGGCGGAAGGATTGGTAAACCGTAACTTGGATGCGGCGGGGCCTCTGGTAGCCTTCGGGTGTCACGGAAGTGGCGATTGCTTCAACTCCTCAAGAGCCCTGCGCAAGCAGGGCTTTTCTTTTTCGTCCGCCGCTCGGCGCAGGCTGGACGCGTTCGCGCCGCTCGGCCATCGTCGTGCCGGGGCAGCTCGCGAGGAGACCATGGAAGCTTCCAAGACGCCGGACAGCGCCGCGTTGAAGCGCATGATCGAGGCGGGGCGCGGGATCGCGCCGGCCGATCTCGTGATCAAGGGCGGCCGCGTATTCGACCTCGTGACGGGAGACCTCACGGTGGGCGACGTCGCCATGTGTGGCGACCGCATCGTCGGGACGGGCGGGGCTTATCATGGCGCCCGTGAGATTGACGCGCGCGGGAAGACGGTGGTTCCGGGCTTCATCGACACGCACCTGCACGTCGAATCGTCGCTGGTGACGCCGGGCGAATTCGACCGCTGCGTGCTGCCGCACGGCGTCACCACGGCGATCTGCGATCCGCATGAGATCGCCAACGTGCTGGGCGCGGAGGGGCTGCGCTACTTCCTCGACTGGTCGACCGCCACCGTGATGGACCTGCGCGTCAACCTGTCGAGCTGCGTGCCGGCCACCCATCTGGAGACCGCCGGCGCGGCGCTGGAGGCCGCCGACCTCGCGCCCTTCGCCGAGCACCCGCAGGTGATCGGCCTCGCCGAGTTCATGAATTTCCCGGGCGTCCTCTTCGGAGATCCCGGCTGTCTCGACAAGCTCGTCGCCTTCCAGGGGCGCCACATCGACGGCCACGCGCCGCTGGTCACGGGGCGCGACCTCGACGGCTATTGCGCGGCCGGCATCCGCACCGACCACGAGGCCACCAGCGCCGCCGAGGCGCGCGAGAAGCTCGGCAAGGGCATGACCGTGCTGGTGCGCGAGGGCTCGGTCTCCAAGGACCTCCACGCGCTGGCGTCGCTGATCACGCCCGACCACGCCCCTTACATGACCTTCTGCACGGACGACCGGAATCCGCTCGACATCGCCGAGGAAGGGCATCTCGACTTCATCATCCGCACCGCCATCGCGCTCGGCGCGCGGCCTCTGGACGCCTACCGGATGGCGTCCATCTCGGCGGCCCGCGCCTTCGGGCTGCGCGACCGTGGCTTGGTCGCGCCCGGCTGGCGCGCCGATCTCGTGCTGCTGGACGATCTGGAGCAGTGCGCGGTGTCGGCCGTGATCAGCGCCGGCCGCGTCGTCGACGACGCGCTATTCGCGGCGAGGCGCGAGGTGGCCCCGGTTGGCCGCCGCAGCGTCAAGGCCCGGCCGGTGTCGGCCGGCGATTTCGCCAGCCCCGGGCCGGGGCCGACCACGCCCGTGATCGGCGTGATCCCGGGCAAGATCATCACCGAGCATCTCACGCTGACGCTGCCCTACCGGGGCGGCGAGCGCGGAGTGGACCTCGCCCAGGATGTCGTGAAGGTCGCGGTGGTGGAGCGCCACGGTCGCAGCCAAGCCGGCGAGGGCATCGGGCGCGGCTTCGTGAAGGGCTTCGGCATGCGGCGCGGCGCCATCGCGTCGTCCGTCGGGCATGACAGCCACAACATTACGGTGGTGGGCGTCGACAAGGCCGACATGGCGCTGGCCGTGAACCGCCTGTCGGAAATCGAAGGCGGCTTCGTGGTGGCGGATGGCGGGCGGGTGCTGGCCGAGCTCGCCTTGCCGGTCGCCGGGCTGATGAGCCTGCTGAGCTTCGAAGAGGTGCGCGACGGGTTGATCCCGCTCCGGGCCGCGGCCAAGAGCCTCGGCGTCGTGCTGGCCGAGCCCTTCCTGCAGGTCGCCTTCCTGCCGCTGCCCGTGATCCCGCACCTGAAGATCACCGACAAGGGCATGGTGGACGTGGATCGGTTCGCGCTGATCGAGGAATAGCTCAGCCCTCCCGACGCCGCCTCCGGCGTCCGCCGTCCTCGCCGGCCGCCGCCACTTTCGGCGCGGGGAAGCGCACGACCTTTTCGAGCTCCGGGAAGGCGTCCTGCTTGTTGGGCAGCGCCATGGCGTTGACGAAGTGCTCCTGGAAGGCCGGCTCCAGCGCGGTCTCGATCTTCTCGATGCGGCGCACCACGTCCTGGATCTCCAGCCGCGACGCCGCGTTCAGCAGCGCGATGCGCGCGCCCGTGCCGGCGGCGTTGCCGGCCGACGCCACCTTGGCGAGGTCGCAATCCGGGATCAGGCCCAGCACCATCGCGTAGGTGACGTCGATGTGGCTGCCGAACGCGCCCGCCAGCGTGATGCGCTCGACCCGGCTGACGCCATAGCGGTCCATCAGCAGCTTGATGCCGGCATAGAGCGCCGCCTTGGCGAGCTGGATGGCGCGCACGTCGTTCTGCGTGATGGCCAGGCGCGGCTCGCCCTCTCGCACCAGGTACGAGAAGGTGCGGCCATTGCTCTCGATGCGCGGCGAGCGCGCCGCCATGCCGCCGTCCACCACGCCATCCTGCGTGATGATCCCGGCCAGCCACATCTCGGCGATGATCTCGATGATGCCCGAGCCGCAGATGCCGGTGACGCCCGTCGCGGCGGTGGCCTCGGCAAAGCCGGGCTCGTCCGACCACAGGTCGCAGCCGATGACCTTGTAGCGCGGCTCCAGCGTGTCGCGGTCGATGCGCACCCGCTCAATGGCGCCCGGCGCGGCGCGCTGGCCGCAGGAGATCTGCGCGCCCTCGAAGGCCGGGCCCGTCGGCGACGAGCAGGCCAGCAGCCGCTCGCGGTTGCCCAGCACGATCTCGGCGTTGGTGCCGACATCCACCAGCAGGGTGAGCTCGTCCTTGAGGTAGGGCCCCTCCGACAGCACTACCCCCGCCGTGTCGGCGCCCACATGCCCGGCGATGCAGGGCAGGGCGTAGACGAAGCCGCCTGGCGCGATAGTGATCCCGAGGTCGCGCGCGCGGGCCTCGTAGGCGCCGTCGATGGTGAGCGCGAAAGGCGCGCCGCCGAGCTCGACCGGGTCCAGCCCAAGGAAGAGGTGATGCATGATCGGATTGCCGACCACGGTCAGCTCCAGCACGTCCGTGCGGGCGATGCCGGCCTCGCGCGCGACTTCGCCGACGAGGCTGTCCAGCGCCTCGCGCACGGTTGCGGTGAGCTCGCGCTCCCCGCCCGGGTTCATCATCACGTAGGAGACCCGGCTCATCAGGTCTTCGCCGAAGCGGATCTGCGGGTTCATGAGGCCGGCCGAGGCGACGACCTCGCCGGTGATCAGGTCCGTGAGGTGCGCCGCGATCGTGGTGGAGCCGATATCCACCGCCAGCCCATGCGCGGCCTCGCGGAAGCCCGGCCACACCGCGACGATGTCGCCGCTCCGGCGCACCGCGGCCGTGACCTTCCACTCGCCGGCGCGCAGCGTCTTCTGCAGGCCCGCCAGCACGGCGAGGTCGGCGCGGGCATCCGCTACGTCCCACTGCGCCGCGAGCGCATTCTGCAGGCGACGGAAATCGCTGGAGGGATCGTGCATGTCGGGCTCGGCGACCTCGACATAGTAGAGGCGCACGACGGGATCGATCTCGATCGGGTGCGCCTCGGCGCGCTTGCGCACGACCTGCCTGTGCACCTGCGAGTCCGGCGGCACGTCGACGACGACATCGCCGCACAGGCGCGCCTGGCAGCCGAGGCGGCGACCCTCCGCCAGCGCGCCGCGCTTGGACGTGTAGCGCGCCTCCACGGCGTTCCATTCGGTGACGTGGTCGGCGTGGGATTCGATGCCGTGCTTGGAGAACGAGCCCTCGCCGACCTGCACCTGGCAGCGCCCGCATATGCCGCGTCCGCCGCACACGGAATCGAGGTCCACGCCCAGCTTGCGCGCCGCCTCCAGCACGCTCACGCCTTCGGCGAAGCGCCCGCGCTTGCCGGAGGGGGTGAAGACGACGAGGTGATCGGGGGTGTCGGTCACGGATGGCTTTCGGGGATGAGCTTAGGACAGAGCCGCTTGGCTCGATGCGGATCCCTCTCCCGCGCAGCGGGAGGGGGCAGGGAGGGCGTGGGCCTTAACCTCTCAGCCGTCATCCCCGGCGCGCCGAAGGCGCGGGAAGGGGATCCAGAGCAACCTCCGCCATCAGGCTGGATCCCCTTCTCGGCGCTCCGCGCCGCCGGGGATGACGGCAGACCGTCATGCCTGCTCGCGGGCCCGGCGGCGACCGCCTTCGCGGCGGCCACGGCCGCCCTCGCCGGCGCCGCCCTCGGGGGCGGGCTCGCGGAACTTGCGGATCCAGGCGCCGCAGTTCGGGTCGGCCCCCATCACCACGTCGGCGCCCAGGATGGCCTGGATGTCCTCCAGGTGCAGCGGGTTCATGATGGCCGAGGTCATGCCGGCGCCGATCATCATCGGCAGAAACGAGGCGTTGAGGCCGCGGCGGTTGGGCAGGCCGAACGAGAAGTTCGAGGCGCCGCAGGTGGTGTTCACCTTCAGCTCCTCGCGCAGGCGGCGCAGCAGGTAGATGAGCTTGCGGCCGGCGTCGTTGATGGCGCCCACCGGCATCACCAGCGGGTCGACCACAATGTCCTCGCGCGGGATGCCGAAATCGGCGGCGCGCTCGACGATCTTCTTGGCCACGCCATAGCGCACGTCCGGGTCCTCGGAGATGCCGGTCTCGTCGTTGGAGATCGCCACCACGGCGGCGCCGTATTTCTTCACCAGCGGCAGCACCTGCTCGAGGCGCTCTTCCTCGCCGGTCACCGAGTTCACCAGCGGCTTGCCCTTGTAGACGGCGAGCCCGGCTTCCAACGCGGCCACGATGGAGCTGTCGATTGAGAGCGGCACGTCCACGGTGCTCTGCACCAGCTTGATGCACTCGGCCAGGATCGCGGGCTCGTCCACCAGCGGGATGCCGGCGTTGACGTCCAGCATCTGCGCGCCGGCCTCGACCTGCGCGACCGCGTCGGCAATCACGCGGCTGTAGTCGCCGGCCGCCATCTCGGCGGCCAGGAGCTTGCGGCCGGTGGGGTTGATGCGCTCCCCGATCATGACGAAGCGATGCTCGAACCCGATCACCACCCTCTTCTTGTCCGAGGTGATCACAGTTTCCGTCATGTCGATCCTCCGTAGGGGCTTCGAGGGCCCGGGGCCCGGCCATTCGGGCGCGTTATTAGCACGACGCGTTCGCTATGAGAAACAGAGCGTTTGTTATGTCACTCCGCGCTGTCCCCGCTCCTGCGGGTCAGACGCTGAGGCTTTCCACCGCCTGCATGCTGGGCTGGAAGTCGCGCCGCCAGGGCGTGCGCCCGCGCAGCACGCCGGATTCGTGCACGATCTCGGAGACGTATTCCTCCTGCCGGTAGGCCATCACGTGCACGCCCGAAACGCCCTTCACCTCGCGCAGCTGCTGGATCATCTCGATGCAGATCTTCTTGCCCTCGGCCTTCTGGTTCTGCGCGCCCTCCAGCCGGGCGATCACGGCGTCCGGGATGTGGACGCCGGCCACGTTGGCGCGCATCCACTTGGCCGTGCGGGCGGAGGCGAGCGGGCCGACGCCGACCAGGATGAAGCATTCCTGGTCGAGCCCGTCGTCGCGCACACGCTGCATGAAGCGCTCCAGCAGGGGCAGGTCGAAGCAATATTGCGTCTGGCAGAACTGCGCGCCCGCCGCGATCTTCTTGGCCAGCCGGATCGGCCGGAAATCGTAGGGCGGCGCGAAGGGGTTTTCGGCCGCGCCCAGGAACATGTCGGGCGCGGTGGTGAGCTTGCGGCCGGACAGGAACCGCTTCTCGTCCCGCATGGTCCGGATGGTGGCGAGCAGCGACGTCGAGTCGAGGTCGAAGACGGGCTTCGCCTCCGGATGGTCGCCGCATTGCACGCCGTCGCCCGTGAGGCAGAGCACGTTGCATACGCCGAGCGCGGCCGCGCCCAGCACGTTGCCCTGGATGGCGATGCGGTTGTAGTCGCGGCAGCTGATCTGCATGATCGGCGAATAGCCGATGCGGGTCAGCAGCGAGCAGATCGCCACGCTCGACATGTGGCAATGCGCCCCGGAGCCGTCGGTGGCGTTGATGCCGTCCACCCAGCCCTCGAAGATGTGGGCGCGGTCATAAACCTCCTCGGGGTCGGCCGAGTCGGGCGGGTTCAGCTCGGCCGTCACCGCGAACTCGCCGCGCCTGAGCACGCGCTCCAGCCGGCCGCGCGAGGAGTGGCCGGGAAGCGGCGGCAGCGGGGCGTGCGGCTCGGGGCCGATGTCGTCGGGGTGCGGGGCCATCCGGGCGTGATCGTCGCGGTTCATGGCGCAGCCTCAATGCGGCCGTGGCGCGGGAGCGGCCGCGCCATTTTTCTCGCGGGCCACGCGCAGCCAGCTCGACTCGCCCTTGCGGCGGTGGTCGATCGGCGGCTGCACGTCGGCGATCCTGTCGCCGTCGCGCATCAGGCGGCTGCCTTCCCAGGCCTTCACCCACACGCAGGGCATGTCCGGATAGACCTCGCAGTTGCCGTCCTGCCGCACGCCGCCGCAGGGGCCGTTGCGCAGGTTCTTGGGGCAATTCATCGGGCAGGACATGCCGGTGGAGGACAGGATGCACTGGCCGCACATGCGGCAGTCGAACAGCGCGCCCTTGATGGCGGCCTCCACGGCGGCGGCGGGCCGCTCGATACGCTGGTAGCCGAGCTTCGCCCAGACGGGATGCAGCCGCACCACGATCGGCTCGAAGGCCGCATAGAGGCTCTCCATCAAGCGCGCATGCCGGATGGAGAAGAAGCGCAGGCGCCCGCGGTCGCCTTTTGGCGGCAGCTTGCCTCGTGGTTCGAATGCGGCGGGGATCATCGGGTCACTCGGCGGCCCTCGGGACGCTTCGAGTTGAGCCGATCCGCAGCCGCGCGCCGACGCTCCATGCGCCGAAAAAAGCTCTACGCGCGACCTTGGTTGTCGATCAGGGCTTTCAGCGCGGCCTTGTCGTAGCGCGCCTCCAGCCGCTCGGCCTCGGCGGCGGCCTCGGCCTCCAGGTCGGCCCCGCATTCCACGGCTTCGCCCTTGCGCCAGTCGGCGAGATAATCATCCGTGCTGGCCGCGCCGGAGCGCATCGCCGCCATGTCGACGGCCTCGATGAACCGCTTCGACAATTCCCGCTTGGCCGCCGTGCGGCCCTGCTTGGCGATCACCTGCGTGGGGATGTCGCGCCAGTAGAGGATGGTGAGCTGGGGCATGGTGGGATCTCGGTGGTTTGATCAGATGATCGTGCGCGACCCTTCTCCCCCCGGGAGAAGGTGGCCCGACAGGGCCGGATGAGGGTCTGGAGTTGGAAATCAGGCCGCCTCTGGTTAGCTGCTAGTCCCTCATCCGGCCGCTTCGCGTCCACCTTCTCCCGGGGGGAGAAGGGCGCGCCCTATGGTGGAGGTTGGCGTCACAAACCGGGCGATCCCGCTTAAGCCCGTCACCCGCTTCTCATACGCCAGCCCCAGCCGCTGCGCCGCCGCCTGGGCCTTGGCATCCAGCGCCGCGTCCTCGACCTGCGCCAGGTACACCACCCGCGTGTAGTTGCCGAAATACGTCGGCAGCAATTGCGGGAAGCGGTCGAGGCCGAGGCCCTTGATGATCAGCCGGTCAAAGTGGCGCACGAGGTAGTCGGTGAGGAAGAATGTCGCCGGGTCGGCGTCCGTGAGCGCGGCGAAGTCGGGCGCGCCCATGAAGAACTCGTAGCAATGCGCGCCCTCGATGCGCGCCACGCCCTCCTCGGCCAGCACCTCGTCCAGCAGGCCGCCGGTGCCGCAATCGCCATAGAGGCACAGGATCTCGTCGTAGCGCCCCCGCGCCGCCCGGATCTTGCGGCGCACCTCCGCGGGGATCTTTTCCGGCCGGTTATGGAGGATGGCGGGCAGGCAGGTGACCTCGAGATGAGTCAGCCGGTTCGCCTCGATCACGGCCAGCAGCTCGCGCGCCAGAGCCCCGCACGCGATCACGAGGGTCTTTGCGCCGGGCCGTGGACCGCGAGCCTCCTGGCTCGCCTCTTCCGGCGCCGCCAGATGCGAGCCAGGAGGCTCGCGGTCCAGGGCGGGGCGCCTCGTCATAGGCCTCAGGCGCTCTTCGACTGCACCGAGCCCTGGCGCTTGGCCATGAAGCTCTTGGCGGTCTCCACCGCCACGGCGGCGTCGCGGCAATAGGCGTCCGCGCCGATCGCGTTGGCGAAGGTCTCGTTCAGCGGCGCGCCGCCGACCAGCACCACGTAGTCGTTGCGCATGCCCTTCTCGCTCAGCGTGTCGATCACGACCTTCATGTAGGGCATCGTGGTGGTGAGCAGCGCCGACATGCCGAGGATGTCGGGCTGGTGCGTCTCGATGGCCTGGAGGTAGTTTTCGACCGGGTTGTTGATCCCGAGGTCGATCACCTCGAAGCCGGCGCCCTCCATCATCATGCAGACGAGGTTCTTGCCGATGTCGTGGATGTCGCCCTTCACGGTGCCGATCACCATCTTGCCGATCTTGGGCGCGCCGGTTTCCACCAGCAGCGGGCGCAGGATGAACATGCCGGCCTTCATGGCGTTGGCCGACATCAGCACCTCGGGCACGAACAGGATGCCGTCGCGGAAGTCGTTGCCGACGATGCGCATGCCCTCCACCAGCGCGTTGGTGAGCACGTCGTAGGGCGTCCAGCCGCGATCCAGCAGGATGCGCACGCCGTCCTCGATCTCCTCCTTGAGCCCGTCATAGAGATCGTCGTGCATCTGCTCGACGAGTTCGTCGTCCGAGAGCGTGGAGAGGTCGAGATCGTCGCCGGCCATCAGCGGATACCCTTGCGTTCCGACCCGAAGCGCGGGCCTTCGCATCAGCTTGTCGACGATCCGTATAACGCATTGTCGCCCGCGAGACACCCGGTGGCGCGGGCGCGACGTGCGTGCCGATTCGGCATGGGCCAGCGGGGCCCGGCGGCTGTGCGCCGCCCCCGACCGCGTCGACCGGAGGCCAGCATGGGTCGCCCCTGAGGCAATCGCCGCGCTTGCGTTCCGCAAGACTGACGAACGTCAAGACGGCGCGCGGCCAGTGTCGCGGCCTTGACCGCAGGAGCGACCATGTCCGATGCCGCGACGGAGAACCGGGGTCGCCGCCGCCGAGGACGCGAGAGCGGCGAGCCGACCGGCCCCGCGCCCGTGCGGGCGCAGCCGCGCCTGCCTTTCGCTCCCGTGGCCGCGATTTCGGCCGATGCGCTGGAGGCGATCCACGACGCCTCGCTCACCATCCTGGAAGAGATCGGGATGGACTTCCTGCATGAGGGCGCGCGGACTCTCCTGAAGGGGGCCGGCGCGGATGTCGATCCCGCCTCGCAGCGCGTCCGCATCCCGCGCGAACTCGTCGAGAGCCGCATCGGGCTGGCGCCGCGCTCCTTCACGCTGCACGCCCGCAACCCGGAGCGGAACCTGCAGATCGGCGGAAACGCGGTGGCGTTCTGTTCCGTCGGCAGCGCCCCCAACGCGGCCGACCGCGACGGCGGCCGCCGGCCGGGCAACCGCGTCGATTACCAGAACCTGATCCGGCTGGGGCACACGCTGGACGCCGTGCACCTGTGGGGCGGCTACCCGGTGGAGCCCGCCGACGTGCACGCCTCCGTGCGCCATCTCGATGCGCTGTGGGACATGCTGACGCTGTCCGACAAGGCCATCCACGCCTATTCGCTGGGGCGCGAGCGCAATCTCGACGCCATCGAGATGATCCGCATCGCGCGCGGGATCGACGACGAGACGCTGGAGCGCGAACCCTCGGTGTTCACCATCATCAACTCGTCCTCGCCGCTGCGGCTGGACGGGCCGATGCTGGAGGGCATCATCCAGATGGCGAGGCGCAACCAGGTGGTGGTGCTGACGCCCTTCACGCTGGCGGGCGCGATGGCGCCGGTGACGCTGGCGGGCGCTCTCGCGCAGCAGAACGCCGAGGCGCTCGCCGGGCTGGTGGTGGCCCAGACGGTGCGGCCGGGCTCGCCCTTCGTGTATGGGGGCTTCACCTCCAATGTCGACATGAAGACCGGCGCGCCGGCCTTCGGCACGCCCGAATACATGAAGGCGGCGCTGATCGGCGGCCAGCTGGCGCGGCGCTACGGGCTGCCCTACCGCTCCTCCAACGCCAATGCGGCCAACACGCTGGACGCGCAGGCGGCCTATGAGAGCGTGTTCTCGCTCTGGGGCGCGATCATGGGCGGAGCCAACCTGCTGATGCACGGCGCGGGCTGGATGGAGGGCGGCCTGCACGCCTCCTTCGAGAAGATGGTGCTCGACGCCGACCTGCTCGACATGGTGGCCAACTTCCTGCGGCCCGTGCAGGTGGACGCCGAGGAGCTGGCCCTCTCGGCGATGCGCGAGGTGGGCCCCGGCGGCCACTTCTTCGGCTGCGCGCACACGCAGTCGCGCTACCGCACGGCGTTCTTCGCGCCCATGATTTCGGACTGGCGCAACTACGAGAGCTGGGAGGAGGCCGGCGCGCCCACCGCCTACGACACCGCCAACCGCCTCTACAAGCAGCGCCTCGCCGCCCATGAGCCGCCGCCCATGAACCCGGCCATCCGGGATGAGCTCGAAGCCTTCGTCGCCCGCCGCAAGGCCGAGGGCGGCGCGCCGACGGATTATTGAGGGGCTTGCGGTGAGTCAGCCGCTCAGCCCTGCCGCTCGGCTACTCGGCGGCGATGGGCGCATGATCGCGCTCGTCGCCCGGAACGGGCAGCAGAACGAGCACGTCTCCCGCCGCCAAAGCCGCGCGGATCGCGGGTTCGTCGCGCAAGGTCTCGATCGGCGTCGGCTGGAGCGCGTTCGCTTTCAGGTACTCTTCGTCGGAAAGCAGGTCTTGCAAGGCCTCGGTCGCGCTCGCGATAGCGTCTTCCGGCGTGGGCCCGCCGCCGTAGCAGCCGGGCGCATCGGGAACACGCACGCCCCAATTATCCGCGCTTCCGTCCAGAAGTCCCACGAAGGCCTGCATGCCGATTGTCCTCACATCCAGCCCGCTCGCTTGGCGATGTCGAGCGCGACGCCAAGCGACAGGCTGCGGTGCCGTGGAACCATGATCCGCACGCCCGGAAACAGCGGATGCGCGAACTTGTCGTGCCGCGCGCCGCCCATCGACCGCCAGCCGTCCCGCTCCAAACGCGCGATCACGTCCCGCGTGTTCTGTTCGACCTTCGCCACGAGGGTCCCCGGATGATCCGCCAAATCCACTTGCACCGCAACGGCGACCGCCGAAGGCTCGCATGCGCGCGGCGCCGTCGCCACGAACCGAGAGTTGCGCCATGAAAACCCAAGCCCAGGCCGTCATCATCGGGGGCGGCGTCGTCGGGTGCTCGGTGCTCTATCACCTCGCCAAGGCGGGCTGGACGGATGTCGTGTTGGTGGAGCGGGCCGAGCTCACCTCCGGCTCCACCTGGCATGCGGCGGGCGGCTTCCACACGTTGAACGGCGATCCCAACGTCGCCAAGCTGCAGCAATACACGGTGGAGCTTTACCGCGAGATCGAGGCGCTCTCGGGCGTCTCCTGCGGGCTGCACCTCACGGGCGGCGTGATGCTGGCGGGTACGCCCGAGCGCATGGACTGGCTCAGGATGGCGCACGCCAAGGGGCGCTATCTCGGCATGCACACCGAGATCATCTCGGCCGGCGAGGCCAAGCGGCTGATGCCGCTGATCGACGAGAGCCGCTTCGTCGGCGCCATGTACGACCCGCTCGAAGGCCACCTCGATCCCTACGGAACCACGCACGCCTACGCCAAGTCGGCCCAGCTGAAGGGCGCCGAGATCGTGCTGCGCAACCGCGTGGTGGACACGATCCAGCGGCCGGACGGAACGTGGGACGTGGTCACCGAGCAGGGGACCATCCACGCCCAGCACGTCGTCAACGCCGGCGGCCTCTGGGCGCGCGAGTGCGGCCGCATGGCCGGGCTGGAGCTGCCGGTGCTCGCCATGGAGCACATGTACCTGCTCACCGAGGACATGCCCGAGGTGGCGGAGGTCAACGCCAGCACCGGCAAGGAAGTGATCACGGCGCTGGATTTCGAGGGCGAGATCTACACCCGCCAGGAGCGCGGCGGCATGCTGATGGGCACCTATGAGCGCGCCGGCAAGGCCTGGTCCGAGACGCAGACGCCCTGGGATTTCGGCCAGGACCTGCTGGAGCCGGATCTCGACCGCATCGCGCCCTCGCTGGAGGTCGGCTTCGAGCATTTCCCCGCCTTCGCCAAGGCGGGCATCAAGAAGATCATCAACGGCCCCTTCACGTTCGCGCCGGACGGCAACCCGCTGGTCGGGCCGGTGCGCGGGCTGCGCAACTACTGGGTGGCGTGCGGCGTCATGGCGGGCTTCAGCCAGGGCGGCGGCGTCGGGCTGGCGCTCGCCAACTGGATGATTCAGGGCGATCCGGGCTTCGACGTCTGGGCCATGGACGTCGCCCGCTATGGCGACTGGGCGACGCTCGCCACCACAAACGCGCGCGTGAAGGAGAACTACTCCCGCCGCTTTCGCATCCGCTTTCCCAACGAGGAGCCGGAGGCGGGACGGCCGCTCCGCACCACGCCGCTTTATGACCGGCTGAAGGCCGACAACGCCGTGATGGGCGAGAGTTATGGCCTCGAATACCCGCTCTGGTTCGCCCCGAAGGGGACGGAGCCCAGGGACGTGTTCTCCTTCCGCCGCTCCAATGCGTTTGGCCCCATCGGCGAGGAATGTCGCACGGTGCGCGAGCGCGTCGGGGTCCTGGAGACCTCCGGCTACGCCAAATACGAGGTCACGGGGCCGGGCGCGGAGGCGTTCCTGTCGCGCGTGCTGGCGGGCAAGATGCCGGCCCAAGGCCGCATCACGCTCACCCCCATGCTGAACGAGCGTGGCAAGCTGATCGGCGATTTCACGGTCGGCCGGCTCGGCCCCGAGCGCTTCCTGGTGATCGGGTCCGGCCCTGCCGAGCAACACCACATGCGCTGGTTTCTCCAGCACGCACCCGCCGCCGGCGTGCGGATCGACGCGCTCGGCCAGCGCATGCAGGGCCTCAGCATCGCGGGGCCGCGGGCGCGCGAGCTCCTGCAGAAGCTTGTAAGGCAGGATCTCTCCACCGCCGCGTTCCCGTTTCTGTCGATCGCCGCCATGGATGTCGGCCCCGTGCCGGCCATCGTGGGGCGGATCTCGTTCACGGGCGATCTCGGCTACGAGATCTGGGTCGAGCCCGACTGCCAGCGCGCCCTCATGGACGCGCTCTGGGGCGCCGGGGAGGAGTTCGGCGTCGGCCATTTCGGCCTGCGGGCGCTGAACGCCCTGCGGCTGGAAAAGAGCTTCGGGACCTGGGCGCGCGAGTACCGGCCGATATACGGCCCGGTGGAAGCCGGGCTCGGACGCTTCATTCGCTGGAGCCGGCCGGACTTCGTCGGCGCCGAGGCGGCGCTGGCCGAGAAGGCCACGGGCGGTGCGCTCCGGCTCGTCACCTTCGCGCTCGAGGCCGGAGACGCCGACGCGATCGGGGACGAGCCCATCTGGCGCAATGGCGAGGTCGTCGGCTGGATCACCTCCGGCGGCTATGCGCATGCGTCCGGCGTCTCTGTCGCGATGGGCTATGTGCCGGTCGCGCTCGCGGACGCCCGGGACGGGTTCGAGGTCGAGGTGATCGGCAAGCGCGTGCGCGCCACGCCGCTGCCGGAGCCGCTGTTTGATCCCTCGGGAGCCCGCCTGCGGGCGTGAGGCGCCGGGGCGCCGCCCCGCTGCGTTTGCGGAAGCCAAGCATGGCGCCACCGCCTCGCCGTCATTGCGAGCCGGAGGCGAAACAATTCAGTCTAAAGGCCGGGCGCTATGCCCGGCGCCGAGGCTGTTCCCAACCGCCTGGATTGCTTCGCTGCGCTCGCAATGACGGCGAGGCGCTGCATTGTCGTGCGCGTCCCTCTCCCGCCTGCGGGAGAGGGGCAAGGGTGAGGGCGCCGGGCTACCCCTGCATCTCTCCGTCATTGCGAGCGCGAGGGAAGCAATCCAGCTGATGCTGGGCATTTCGCCCGGCGCCGGGCCTAATCCCAACCGCCAGGATTGCTTCGCTGCCCTCGCAATGACGGCGAGGGGCTCAATCGTCGTGCGCGTCCCTCTCCCGCCTGCGGGAGAGGGGCAGGGGTGAGGGCGTCCGTGCGCCTGCATTTCTCCGTCACTGCGAGCGCCAGCGAAGCAATCCAGCTGATGCCGGGCGTAACGCCCGGCGCCGGGGCCAACTCCAACCAACTGGATTGCTTCGCTGCGCTCGCAATGACGGCGAGGCGCTCCATCGTCGTGCGCGTCCCTCGCCCGAGGGGAGAGGGAACGCGCCCGTAATATGAAAATAATCCTTAACATTTCGCCCCGTTTCCCGCACTCTGCGCCCACTCTCGACCCAGGGAGGGGGCGCTTCCGGAGCGGTCCGTTGCGGGGTCGGGGCGCGGCGCCTGCGCGGGTGGGGATACCGGACCCACCCTCCCGGGAGGCCTTTCCGGAGCGGCCGGACGGCGGGTTCGAGGGGTAACAGCCTCAGCCGACCCTAAGTCAGGCAGTCAGCCCGCCCGCCCCACACTATGGTGGGGCCGTGGACGCGGCCACCTTAACACCCTCGCGGTTGCTGTG